>NZ_JBJDQK010000006.1:168574-504326 GCF_044903445.1 Streptomyces sp. NPDC019890
CCGGGGGGGTGGGGGCCGGGTTTTTTTGGGTGTCCCCCGCCCGGGGACTGCTGGGGGGGCCCCGCCAATGGTTCCGCTCCCGGGGGGGGGGGGGGGCCCCCCGGGGGGGTCCCCCCCCCGCCGCAGGCGCCCGCGCCATCGGAACCACATCCCTGTCCGACCTCGCACATCAGGAGGCCCCCGCATGCCGTCCACCACGAATGCCACCCGCCGCGGCGCCGCGTGTTCAGCGATTCTCATAGCCGCGCTGCTGACCGCAAGTGCCTGCGGGCCAGGCCCTTCGCCGAACGACTCCGGTGGAACGACCTACGAATACACGGAGGCGCCGACCGAGGAGCCCACGGAGGAGCCGACCGAAGGGCCGACCGAGGAACCCACCGAGGAACCCACCGAGGAACCCACCGAGGAACCCACAGGGGAGCCCACCGAGGAACCCACCGAAGAACCCACGGAGAGCAGCGGGCTCGTCGAGGGGTCGGTCCCCGACAGCGTCGTCGGCGTCTGGTGCGGCGGCAGCAACGCCGAAGGACACTGGACGTATCAATTCTCCAATACCGGAGAGTTCATCGCGAGCAGGGGCAACGCGGGTTTCTCGGGTGTCGTCGTCAGCGACTCCCGATCCATGACCTTCCACGTGCCGGGGGAGTCGCCTTTCGTATCCTCCTGGGAAGTGGTCCAGGACCCCGTCCTGGGACCTCTCCTCTTCCTCGACGGCTACAGCTACCTGCCCGGAAGCTGTGCCTCTTAGTTCACCTCTGAGTCCCCTGGACCGACAGGTGCTTGACCAGGGAGAGCCACCGCGGCAGGTCGGCCGTCCGGGCATGCGCCGGCTTATCCTTGTCCGAGGTGCGGTGAGCACAGCCGCCTTGTCCGAGGTGCGGTGAGCACAGCCGCGGCGCAGGCTTGAGGCAAGGCAGCACGGTGGCAGCCCGGGGCACCGCAGACCCAGGCGCTCATGGGCTGCCGCGGCACCGGGACACGGGTCGGGAAGCGCTCTTGAACGTGCCGGATCCCGGTTCGGGCGAGGGAGCCTCCTGTGAACGCCTGCCCGCCTGTCGCCGATCACGGGATGGTCGGCGACCTTCGGACTGCCGCGCTGGTGTCCTCCGAGGGGACGATCGACTGGTGGTGTACGCCACGTTTCGACTCCCCCGGCGTGTTCGCCTCGCCCCTCGACAGCGAGTGTGGTGGCTACTGTCGGCTTTCCGCACTCCTCGCACTGATCGCCGCGGCCATCGCCCTCGATGAGCAGCTCGACGCGGCAGAAGGGGGCAGCGCCGGTGGCTGAAGCGGATACCCCGGGACGAACGCCAAGTGCAACGCGCGGCGTGCTGGCCCCACTCGCCCTCGCGCAGTTCATCTGCAGCTTCGCCGGTTCGAACATGAACGTGATGATCAACGACATCAGCGAGGACCTGGACACGACCGTGCAGGGAGTGCAGGTCGCGATCACGATCTTTCTTCTGGTCATGGCGGCGCTGATGATCCCCGGCGGCAAGCTGACCGACCGCTACGGCCGCAAGCGGTGCTTCCTGACCGGTCTCGCCGTATACGGCGTCGGCGCCCTACTGAGCGCGGCCGCCCCGGGCCTGGGTGTCCTCATCCTCGGCAACTCGATCCTCGAGGGTGTCGGCACGGCGCTGCTCATCCCGCCCGTCTACATCCTCACGACGCTTCTCTTCACGGAAGTGACCTCACGTGCCCGCGCGTTCGGGGCCATCATGGCGCTCGGAGGAATCGGCGCCGCCGCGGGGCCGCTGATCGGGGGACTCATCACCTCGGGCATCAGCTGGCGGGCGGCCTTCGTATTCCAGGCCCTGGTGATCGCATTGATCGTCATGCTGAGCCGCCGGATCCAGGACCCCCTGCCACCAGATCCCACGCGCCGCTTCGACACCGGCGGAGCGATCCTCTCGGCCGTCGGCCTCATCCTCATCGTCACGGGGATCCTGGCAGCCGACAACAACATCTGGCTGATGCTCGGTCTGCTCGCCCTCGGTGCGCTCGTGCTGCTGTGGTTCTTCCGATCAGTACGAGCCAAGGAGCGGGCCGGCGAGGAGCCGCTCCTGTCGACGAGCCTGTTCCGTAACCGCACTTCCAATCTCGGTCTCGTCACACAGAACGTTCAGTGGCTGCTGCTCATGGGGACGTCGTTCGTCGTCGCGGCCTATCTCCAGGTCGTGCGCGGATACGACGCGATCCAGACCGGCGTGATCTTCACGGCGGCCACGCTCGGCCTGCTCGTGTCGTCACTGGCCGCCGCACGCCTGGCGAAGCGGCGCGCCCAGCGCACCCTCATCATGACGGGCTTCGTCGTGACGATCGCCGGAATCGGCGTCCTGCTGGCCATGGTGAGCGGCTCTCCGAGTGCCTGGGCCTTCGCGCCCGGACTGCTGCTGATCGGCCTGGGACTCGGTGTGATGCTGACCCCGTCGGTCAACGTCGTGCAGTCAAGCTTCCCTGAGGAGCAGCAAGGCGAAATCTCCGGGCTGTCACGCAGCGTGTCCAACCTGGGTTCCTCGCTCGGCACTGCAGTCGCCGGCACCATCCTCGTCGCCGGCCTCACTGCCCACGCCTACGGTGCCGCGATGATCACGCTGGCGATCCTCGGGCTCGCCGGCCTCGCCGCGGCGGCATTCCTTCCTCAGGGCCTGGTTGCGAGCACCACTCCTTCTCCGTCGCACGAACCCACGTGAGCTGCCCTCCGAATCAGACAGGCCCGAACGTGTCCATCGACGACACACACCGGTCACCAGCGCCCCCACGAGAACGGATGCTCCAAAAGCCCTCCCGGGGAGCTCGGACGGCACCTTGACCAGTCGTCGGTCGTTCCGGTTCTTCACCCGGCCATGAGGATGTCCGATTCAGTGCATGGCATCAGAATTGGCGCTATCTACTGTTTCTGCCGGATCGGAGCCAGCCCATGAAGGACCTCAAGTTTGAGCAGAAGCGCTCGCTGTCACGCCTTGAGGCGGCTGATCAGCTCATGGCGCTCGCGGCCGCGCTGAGGGAAGGTGGGGATGCCGAACTGGAACTCGGCCCCGGGACGCTGAGCCTGCGGATCCCCGACGACCTTCGCAGCGAGATAGAGGTCGAGGTCGGCGACGGGGAGATCGAGCTGGAGATCGAGTTCAAGTGGCCGGCACTCACCCGAACAGCGCAATCGCAGGCGGTAGCAGGCACAAAAGAGACCCCGAAGAGGCGGAAGAGTGCGCCCGCCAAGCCCAGGCGGAGCAGCACCGGCACCAGTAGGAGCACACGCGCGAAGCGGTCCACCACAAAGACGCCCTGAGCCGCGCCACGGCCCTCGGGCCGGCCACCACGGGCGAGCGGCAGGCCGAGGGCAAGATCCGGATCGTCGTTGTCTGCCGTCGGCCGAGCGCACGGTCTCGCTCCGCCTCTGCTGTGTGCCGGCAAGCGGTCCGGGACTCTCAGGCCCCGGTCAGGTCCAGCTCGCCCACGGTCTGATCGCCGCTCTTCTCTCCGGTCGGTCGAAAACCTAGCCGCAGGTAGAACCGCTCCGGCCCGTGCTCTCCGGGCGCCCATGTCGTCGTTGCGCGTGTGTGCCCGCGCCTGCGGACCTCCTCGCACACGGACTCCACGGCGAAGCGGCCGTACCCGCGTCCTTGTTGACCGGCGGCGATGTTCAGCCGCCAGATTCCGGAGCGGAAATCGTCGTCAGAGCCGTCCGATGCGAAATTGGCCTCGAAGAAACCCATGACGAAGCCCACGAGCTGCTCACCGTCGAAGATCAGTCGCGGCCAGGCCAGCTCAGGGTGCACATATGCCTCGGCCAGAGACCGTGCGACCGGAGCCACGAGGCGCTCCTGGTAGGGCTGCACCTTCAACCGGCACGCGGCCAGAACGTTGTCCGGTGTGACCTTCTCCAGGCGCGGCGACGAAGTCATTTCGGCAGCCTATAGGCCGTCCCCGAAGGCTCGGCGAGTATGTACTGGCTGCTGGGCCACCCGGAACAGTGCGGCCTCAGTCGGCCAGCCGGAACGCCAGCTCGATCTCCCACTTGGACATGTCCGGCTCCTCCCTCGGATCGGTCAGATACGACTCCAGGCGGCACGCCCAGCGCTCAACACCGTCGACCACCGTCATGTCCCACTCCAGGCTCTGCCGCTCCGCCCACTCCCGTACGGCGGTGATGACCCCGGGCAGCCGGTCGGGATGGCCGACATGAGTGACCGTCACATACCGGCCCGCCGGCAGCACCGCGACGCCGATGTCACCCTCGGGCTCCGGCGTGGACACGACGGGCATGCCTGCCTCGACCTCCGACTCCCCTTCCGTGTCAATGCTGTTGAAACGGAAGAAGGGAGCACCGGCGAACTCTGCCCCACGGCCGGCCAGCCAACGGATCAACTCCGGCAGCCGGTCCGCGATCGGGGCGAAGGCGTCCATCCGTACGGACCCGCGGATGAAGGCGTAGGGCTGCTCTCCGCGCTCGACGACCGCGGGCTGGATCTCAGGCATCTGTTCCCTCATGACATCAAGGACCGTACGGAGACCGGGAATTCATCGCAGAGAGGAAATCGCAGAGAGAGAAGAAAGCGAAGAGGGAGCCACGTTCGGCTAGTTCCCTGCCACGGCCTTCACCGCGACCGTCACCGGCACCGACCCGCTGATCAGCTCCAGCGTCAGCCCCGCCGTGCCCGGCGTCTCCGCGATCTCCGCCAGTACCGCCGCCACATCGTCCCGCGGTACCGTCCCGCGCCCGGTCGATGCCTTCAGGGCTACGAGACCGGTTCCTGCGTCGTTCGTGAGCATGCCCGGCCGCAGAATCGTCCAGTCGAGGCCCGGCATGGACCGTACGTAGTCGTCGGCAGCACCCTTCGCGCGCAGATAGAGGTCGAACACGTCGTCGCCCGGATGCTGAGAGTCGGCGCCCATCGAGGAAACGACGATGTGCCGCCGTACGCCTGCCCGTTCCGCCGCGTCCGCGAAGAGCACCGCGGCGCCGCGGTCCACCGTTTCCTTGCGAGCGGCACCGCTGTTCGGACCCGCCCCAGCCGCGAAGACCGCGGCGCCCGCGCCCTGCAGTACCGCGGCGACCTGCTCCACCGAGGCCGACTCCAGGTCGAGCAGAACCGGTTCGGCTCCCGCTTCGCGCAGGTCGTCACCCTGTTCCGGTGTGCGGATGATGCCTGCGACCTCGTGTCCACCCGCCGAGAGCAGCCGCTCCAGGCGAAGTGCAATCTGTCCATGTCCTCCGGCGATGACAATACGCATGACTACGACGGTACGTCCCGAGCGCGCTCGGCGCTCAGGGGCCGGGATCCGGCCGCCCCTGCCGCGGCAGCTCGAGCGCGACCGCCGCCGCCGAGTCGCAGTACTCCCGCACCGCGCTCGTCCGCGCCACCACCCGCCCCCGGTGAATCACGATCCGGCTGTACGCGAGCGACAGCACCCCCGAGATCCGCTCGCCGCGGACCGCCAGCAGCTCCGCCGGAAAACCCGCCTCCACCCGCACCTCGGGCAGCCCCATCGCCTCCCGTGCCGCCCCCGCCACCGCCCCGTACGCGTCCCGCGCCCGCATCCCGCCCTGCGAAGCCAGCAGATAAGCGGCCTCCAGCGGATCGCCACGGCCCACCGGGTTGGAGACGTCCCGCAGCGCCCCGCTGCCGGCCGCGACCCGTACGCCGGCCGCACGCAGCAGCCGTACCGGCGCGTTGCCCCGGTGTTCGACGGGTCCGCACCCGCCCTGCGGCACGCAGACCACTGTGACACCGGCCGCCGCGAGCTGGTCGGCCGCCCTGGAGGCGGCCTCGCGCGGCAGCCGGGCGAGCCCCGCGCACGGCCCGATCACCACCCCCGGCCGCAGCCCGCCCGCCATCGCCGCAAGCCGCCCGAGCCTGGCCGGGTCGTCCCCGTCGGTGTGCAGATCGACGGGGCAGCCGTGTTCGGCCGCGACCTCCAGCACGGCCTCCGCGTACCCGGTGGGATCGGGGTCGGCGTCCGGGCAGCCGCCCACAACCCCGGCGCCCATCTTCACCGCGTCCCGCAGCATCGCCAGACCGTCCGCCCCCGCCACGCCCGTGAGCAGCCGAGGCACCGCGACCGCCGTCAGATCCGCGAGCCCGCGCAGCGAGCGCCGGGCCTGCAGCACCGCCTCCAGCGGGCCAAGACCCTGCACATCCCCGATGCGTACGTGCGAGCGCAGCGCCGTCGCCCCGTGCCCCAGCTGCAGGAGCGCGGCCTCGGTGGCACGCCGCTGGACCTCTTCGATGTCGTACGAGACGGGTCCGGGGGAGTCGGCGGTGAGAGCGGTGTCGCCGTGGGTGTGCGGCTCGGCCGGCGCGGGCAGCAGCAGATAGCCGCTCAGGTCGACGCGCGTGTAGTACGGGGTGAGGCTGCCCGCGGTGCCGACCGCCTCGATGCGGCCGCCGCTGAGTCGTACGTCGACGGTGCGGCCGTCAGTGAGCCGAGCGCCGCAGAGCAGCAGCGCGGTGGTGTCCGCGGTGGCGCCGTCGGGCGGCTGCGGCTGGCTGTCGGGCATTGCGCTCCTGCGTCGGGCGGTGGGGCTCGGGCGGCGTGACGAAGGGCAAGATCACGCAGCGTGAGTCGAGCCTAGGGGCGCGTCGAGCGTGCTTCGAGGAGGAGCGCAATAGTCGTACCGGTGTGGCCACGAGTGGCGTACGGGACAGGCGGGGCGCAGACCGGTCGGGGGGCGGAGAAACGGATTTGGGCGATCGGCGACCGACCGTGTAATGTCTTCATCGCTCGCCCCAATAGCTCAGTCGGTAGAGCGTCTCCATGGTAAGGAGAAGGTCTACGGTTCGATTCCGTATTGGGGCTCTGATGTCGGTGATCCTCACCTTCGGGTGAGGGGATCCGGTATCGCAGCGGTGTAGCTCAGTCGGTAGAGCAAGCGGCTCATAATCGCTGTGTCACCGGTTCAAGTCCGGTCACCGCTACACACAGTAGCCGATTGTGGGGTCGGTCCTCCGATCGGCTACTCTTTTATGCGTTCATCCGTTCATCCGTCCGTCCAAGGAGCACTCACGTGGCTGCCACCGACGTCCGCCCGAAGATCACGCTGGCCTGCGTGGAGTGCAAGGAGCGGAACTACATCACCAAGAAGAACCGGCGCAACAACCCGGACCGTCTTGAGATGAAGAAGCACTGCCCGCGCTGCAACTCGCACACGGCGCACCGCGAAACGCGCTGAATCAGGCTCGTATACGAGGCCGTCCCCACTGGGGGCGGCCTCGTGTCGTTTGTTGTGGCCAATCCGACAGGCCAATCCGTCAGACCAGGCCATCAGTTCAATCGATCAGGCCAACGCCGTCAGGTCAATCCAGCAGGAGGGAGCCAGCCCATGGCGCTCGACCAGTCCTTCGTGGGGCGGACCTATCCGCCCACCTCGCCCTATGAGGTCGGCCGGGAAAAGATCCGCGAGTTCGCCGAGGCGGTGGGTGACGCCAATCCCGCGTACACCGACCAGGAGGCCGCCAAGGCGCTCGGCCACTCCGATGTGATCGCTCCGCCGACTTTCGCCTTTGCGATCACTTTCAAGGCGGCGGAACAGGTCATTCAGGACCCGCAGTTGGGGCTGGACTACGACCGGGTGGTGCACGGCGACCAGAAGTTCGCGTACACCCGGCCGGTGCGGGCGGGGGACCGGCTGACGGTCACGTCGACCATCGAGAGCATCAAGTCCCTTGCGGGCAACGACATCGTGGACATCCGCGGTGAGGTGCACGACGAGGCGGGCGAGCATGTCGTGACCGCCTGGACGAAGCTGGTGGCGCGCGCCGCCGAGGAGGTGTGAGACGTCATGACGGCGAAGATCTCTTACGCGGACGTCGAGGTCGGCACCGAACTGCGGGCACAGAGCTTCCCGGTGACCCGCGCCACGCTGGTGCAGTACGCGGGAGCCTCGGGCGACTTCAATCCGATCCACTGGAACGAGAAGTTCGCCACCGAGGTCGGGCTGCCGGACGTGATCGCGCACGGCATGTTCACCATGGCCGAGGCGGTCCGCGTGGTGACGGACTGGGTGGGTGACCCGGGCGCGGTCGTCGAGTACGGCGTGCGCTTCACCAAGCCCGTCGTGGTGCCGAACGACGACAAGGGTGCGCTGATCGAGGTCAGCGGCAAGGTTGCGGTGAAGCTGGACGACAACCGGGTGCGTGTGGACCTGACGGCGATGAGCGCCGGGCAGAAGGTGCTGGGGATGTCCCGCGCCGTCGTACAGCTCGCCTGAGCAGTACGAGTCCTGCGCGGTACAAATCGTGAGCAGTACGAGTCCTGAGCAGTGCGGATACGAGTAGGGGGCACCCGTCAGTGGCGGGTGCCCCCTACTTCGTGCGCTTCGTGCGGGACTTTCTCGTCAGCCCTTGACTTCATTAGTGATTGGCCACTAACTTACTTCACATGGTCAGGATGAGCGCAGACGAGCGACGTGAGAGCGTCATCCGCGCCGCGATCACCGAGTTCGCGCGCGGTGGCTACAACGGCACCTCCACCGAGGCGATCGCCAAGCGGGTCGGAGTGTCGCAGCCGTATCTCTTCCGGCTCTTCAAGAACAAGCGGGAGCTGTTCCTCGCGGCGGCCCTCCGCTGCCTCGAGGAGACCCCCAAAGCCTTCGCCGACGCCCTGGAGCAGCGCCCCGACAGCTCGCCGCTCGAGGCGATGGCGGCCGCGTACATGCGGATGATCAACGACAGCGACAAGCTGCTGATGCAGATGCAGACGTATGTCGCGGTGGCCTCCGCCGAGGCGGCCGGCGATCACGAGTTCGGTGAAGAGATCAGGGCCGCCTGGGCCGAGATCTGGGACCTGGCGCAGGTCGCCTTCGCCGGGGACGCGCGTGAGACGACCGACTTCCTCGGCTGCGGCATGCTGATCAACGTTCTGGTGGCGCTGGGCTTCCCCGAGGATCACCGGGTCTGGTCCGGACTCGACATGTCCGACCTCAAGGCTCCGCGTTAGAAGCGCGATCCCGTCCCCTCGGGGATGGGTGAGTTGTACCCGCAAAAGTTAGTCATCAATAACTAATCCTCTGGGGGAGCAATGAACCAGCAAACAGCCCGCCGCGGCAGCGCTGCCTGGGCTCTTGTCATCACCAGCGTCGCCGGTTTCATGGCGGCCCTCGACAACCTCGTCGTCACCACCGCCCTCCCCTCTATCCGCAAGGACCTGGGCGGCGCGCTGGAAGACCTCGAATGGACGGTGAGCGCATACACGCTCACCTTCGCCGTCCTGCTGATGCTCGGTGCCGCGCTGGGCGACCGCTTCGGCCGCCGCAGGCTCTTCATAGCGGGCCTGGCCGTCTTCACCGGCGCATCCGCCGCAGCCGCCCTGGCGCCCGGTATCGACGCGCTGATCGCCGCCCGCGCGGTCCAGGGCGTCGGCGCCGCGATCATGATGCCGCTGACGCTGACATTGCTCACCGCGGCCGTCCCGGCGGCCCGCCGCGGCGCGGCCCTCGGCATCTTCAGTGCTGTCACCGGCCTGGCCGTCGCCAGCGGTCCGCTCATCGGCGGCAGCCTCACCGAGCACATCTCCTGGGGATGGATCTTCTGGTTGAACGTGCCGGTCGGCCTGGCTCTGCTGCCTCTGGCCCGGCTGCGTCTGGACGAGTCGTACGCCCCCAACGCCCGGCTCGACGTACCCGGCACCCTGCTCGTCAGCGGCGGGCTCTTCGGGATCGTCTACGCCCTGGTCAACGGCCAGGCCGACGGCTGGACCAGCACCCCGATCCTGGCTGGTCTGATCCTGGGCACCCTGCTCCTCGTCGCCTTCGTCCGGCACGGACTCGTCAGCAAGAACCCGATGCTCCCCATGCGGCTCTTCCGTGACCGCGCCTTCTTCGGGATCAATATCGCGAGCCTGCTGATGTTCCTGGGCATGTTCGGCTCGATCTTCCTGCTCAGCCAGTTCCTTCAGGGCGTCGCCGGGTACTCGCCCACCGAGGCCGGGCTGCGGATGCTCCCCTGGACCGGTATGCCGCTGATCGTCGCGCCGATCGCCGGAATACTCTCCGACAGGATCGGCGGCCGCCCGGTCGTCGCCACCGGCCTCGCCCTCCAGGCCATCGGCCTCGGGCTCTTCGCCCTGGTCCTCGAGCCGGGTGTGTCGTACGCGGTCCAGCTCCCCGGTCTGATCCTCAGCGGCGTCGGCATGGCCCTGTACTTCGCCCCGGCGGCCAGCGTGGTCATGTCCAGCGTCCGCCCCGGCGAGCAGGGCATCGCCTCCGGCGCCAACAACGCTCTGCGCGAGGTCGGCGGCGCCCTGGGCGTCGCGGTCCTGGGTGCGGTCTTCGCAGCTCAGGGCGGATACGAGACGCCGGACGCCTTCACCGACGGCACCGTCCCGGCGCTCTGGATCGGCGCGGGTGCGGTGGCCCTCGCGGCGCTGGTCGCCCTGCTGATCCCTGGCCGCCGCCGCATGGAGCAGGCCGCGCAGGCCGCGTCCCAGGCGCCTGCCCAGGTCACCGAGGAGCCCCAGTCCGTCGCCGTGTGACAAGGCGCGTGAACCGCTGCCGGACCCGAGCGCCGGATCAAGGCGCATGACAAGGCCCATGACAAGGCGTACGAAAGTCGCCGCATGAGCCGTATGAGAAGAGGTACACGTCCACGGTCCGTGGTCCCGTCCGAGCGGCGGGCCACGGACCGTACCCTTGTCCCCGTGCAGGAACTCCACGACGTCCCCCTCGCCCCCCTGACCACCTTCCGGCTCGGCGGCCCCGCGACCCGACTCGTCACGGCGACCACCGACGACGAGGTGGTCGCCGTCGTACGCGCGGCGGACGCCGCCGGCACCCCGCTGCTGATCATCGGCGGCGGCAGCAATCTGGTCATCGGCGACAAGGGCTTCGAAGGCACCGCCCTCCGCATCGCGACGAAGGGCTTCGAACTCCACGGCACGCGGCTGGAGCTGGCCGCCGGCGAGGTCTGGACGGACGCCGTCGCCCGCACCGTGGAGGCAGGACTCGCGGGCATCGAGTGCCTGGCCGGCATCCCCGGCTCGGCCGGTGCCACGCCGATCCAGAACGTCGGCGCGTACGGCCAGGAAGTCTCCAGCACCATCACCGAGGTCGTCGCCTACGACCGCCGCACCGGCGAGACGGTCACCGTCCCGAACGCCGAGTGCGCCTTCTCGTACCGCCACAGCCGCTTCAAGCAGGACCCGGACCGCTATGTCGTCCTGCGCGTCCGCTTCGAGCTCGAGGACGCGAACGGCTTCTCGGCACCACTCAAGTACGCCGAGACCGCCCGGGCCCTCGGCGTCGAGGCGGGTGACCGCGTCCCCGCCGCAGCCGCCCGCGAGACCGTCCTGAAGCTGCGCGCCGGCAAGGGGATGGTGCTGGAGCCCGAGGACCACGACACCTGGTCGGCGGGCTCGTTCTTCACCAATCCGATCCTCGACCAGGCCGCGTACGAGGCATTCCTCGCCCGGGTCCGCGACCGCCTCGGCCCGGACGTCGTGCCGCCCGCCTTCCCGGCGGGGGACGGCCACACCAAGACCTCGGCGGCCTGGCTGATCGACAGGGCCGGCTTCACCAAGGGGTACGGCTCCGGCCCGGCCCGCATCTCCACCAAGCACACCCTCGCCCTCACCAACCGCGGCGAAGCCACCACCGAGGACCTGCTGGCACTGGCCCGCGAGGTCGTGGCGGGTGTGCGCGAGGCATTCGGCGTCACGTTGGTCAATGAGCCGGTGACGGTCGGCGTCAGCCTGTAAAGACCGCCCGCAGAACCGATGGAACCCCCCGAGCCTGCCATGTTGTCGAGTGGGTGACAGGGTCCTTCAGGACCACACTCCTCGGGGGGAGCGCCTGTGGGCGACGGCGGTTCGGCACGCGACCTGGAGTTCGCGGATTTCGTGACGGCGGCGCATATGTCGCTGCTGCGGACCGCCCGTCTGCTGACCGGCGATCCGCACACCGCGGAGGACCTGGTGCAGGCCGCCTTGGTGCGCGTCTATCTGCACTGGGGCCGCTCGGCGGGCTGGGACTCACCCCAGGCGTATGCGCGCAAGGTGGTCGTCAATCTCTACGCGACCTGGCGCAGGCGCCGCTGGCACACGGAAGTCGTCCGCCCGGAGAAGGACAGTGCTCCGGACGGTCACGACATGGCGGGCGGCGCGGAAGCACGGCTCGAACTGGGCCGTGCGCTCGCCGCGCTGCCCCGTGCCCAGCGCGCCGTGGTGGTGCTCCGCTTTTACGAGGACCTGTCGGTGGAACAGACGGCCGAGCTGCTCGGCTGTTCGCCCGGGACGGTCAAGAGCCGTACCCACAGGGCCTTGGAGCGGCTGCGCGCGACGGGGGCGCTGGCCGGTTACGCGGGAAGGGGCACGCGATGAGCGACACGACTCACTCGGACGAGGACCTGCTGAGGCGGGGCCTGCATGAGCTGGCCGAATCCGGCAGCACCACGGGGCCGCCCGCGGTCGACGCCCTGGTGACCCGGGGCCGCCGGACCCGCCACATGCGCCGCGCCACGGCGGTCTGCTGCGCGACGGTCCTGGTTGCAGGGGGAGTTGACCTCGGCCTGCGGCTGACGGACCACGCGCCGCGTACCCCGGACCCGCTCGCGTCCAGGGTGACACCAGCCCCGGAGCGGTCCCTGCGACTGGGGCCGCCCGACCCGAAGATCGGGGTTAAGTACCCCTACGACCTGGTCACCAGCTGTGATCTACGCTTCGCCACCTTCGGCGACAGCAACTGGGTCAGCACCACGGAATCGAACAGCAAGGCAAGGTGGGCCACCGACCACGTATCCGGCTACATGACCCTGACGTCGAAGGACACCGCACGCTTCGAGTTCCCGCCAGGATCCAAGCGAGGCCCCATCACGTTCCGCACGGCGACGGGCGGCGGGAACTGCCCCATCAACCCGGCACCGAACCCGGCCAAGCCGCCGGTCCTGGAACTCGCGCCTCTGAAGGCCCAGGAGGGGGCCTGGTATCCATACGGCCTCTACGTCCACTGCGGCCTCCGCTACGCCACGTTCGACAGCCGTTTGTGGACGACCGTGCGTGACTACACGAAGGAGACCGGCATGGACGGGAGTGGACGGTTCACGATCGTGAGCGGCTTCGCGAAGATGTCCGGGGACACACTCCGATTCGAGTACGCCGGTGGCGCTCCGATCGAATTCCGGCCCGCCGGACCCGGCGAGAAGCCGCCCATGTGCGCCTGACCCGGGGCGCTAGTACGCCACCCCGACCCCCTGCTTGACCGTCGCCGGGTCGTCCACCATCGCCAGCATCGCGTGTGCCACATCCGCGCGCCCGATCGTCCGCCCGCTGCGTGGATTTCCCCCGACGACCGTCCGGTACGAGCCCGTCAGCGGCTTGTTCAGCAGCCGCGGCGGGCGCACCGACGTCCAGTCCGTCGCACTGCGGGCCAGCTCCTCCTCCATGGCCCGCAGATCGGCGTACACGTCCTGCAGCAGCAGGTTGATCACCGCCAGCATCGTGCGGTCGAGCAGCGGCGTTCGCTCCGGGGCCGGACCGAGCGGGCCCGCGCTGACCACCAGCAGCCGGCGGGTCTGCTCCGCCTCCATCGCCCACAGCACCGAGCGCGTCAGTTTCGCCGCGATCCCGGCGTCGGCGCGGCGCCGTGCCCCCAAACCCGAGAGCACCGCGTCGCGCCCGGCGACAGCCGCCCGCAACGACTCGCCCTCCTTCAGGTCCGCCTTGAACACCTGCAGGTCAGGGCCTGTGATCGGGAACCGTGACGGATCGCGCACCACCGCCGTCACCTCGTGTCCCGACGCCAGCGCCTGCCGCACTATCTCCTGTCCGATGCCGCCGGTCGCACCGAAAACCGTGAGCCTCATCTGCCCGCACCTCCAAGGTGGGTAAGTGTTCACTCACCCCTAGAGTGGGTAAACACTCACCCACCCGTCAAGTCCAGGTCTCCCGGTCGGAGGATCCATGCAGAAACCGGCCCGCGTCCGCATCCTCGACGCCGCCCATGAGCTCATACTCACCATCGGCCTCGCCCGCGCCACAACCAAGGAGATCGCCAAGGCGGCCGGCTGCTCCGAGGCGGCGCTCTACAAGTACTTCGCGAGCAAGGAAGACCTGTTCGTGACCGTACTGAAGGAGCGGCTGCCCGGGCTCAATCCGCTGCTGAGCCGGCTGGCCGAGGACCCGGGGGAGCGGAGTGTCGAGGAGAACCTCACCGAGATCGCCCGCGAGGCCGCCCTCTTCTACGCCCAGAGCTTCCCGATCGCCGCTTCGCTCTACGCCGAGCCCAAGCTGAAGCAGCGCCACGACGCCGCCCTGCGTGAGATGGGCAGAGGCCCGCACATGCCCATCCGGGGCCTCGACGCCTACCTCCGCGCCGAGCAGGCCGCCGGCCGTATCAGCCCCGAAGCCGACACCTACGCCGCGGCGTCCCTGCTCCTCGGCGCCTGTGCCCAGCGCGCCTTCGCGTACGACATGACCGAGGACGGGAAACCCCCGCAGCCCGTCGAAGAATTCGCCGCCGGACTCGCCCGCACCCTCCTGCGCGGAATCGGCTAACCGGCCAGCCAGTCGTCGACACCGGCCTTCAGCTTGGCCTTCACCTCGTCCGGCGCCGCCGACCCCCGCACCGACTGCCTCGCCAACTCCGCCAGTTCCTCGTCCGTGAAGCCGTGATGCCTGCGCGCCAGTTCGTACTGAGCCGCCAGCCGTGAGCCAAAGAGCAGCGGGTCGTCGGCCCCCAGCGCCATCGGCACCCCCGCGTCGTACAGCGTCCGCAGGGGCACGTCCTCCGGCTTCTCGTACACACCCAGCGCCACATTCGAGGCGGGGCACACCTCGCAGGTCACCCCGCGCTCGGCGAGTTTCCGCAGCAGCCGGGGGTCCTCCGCGGCCCGCACCCCGTGGCCGATGCGCGAGGCATGCAGATCGTCCAGGCAGTCCCGCACCGACGCGGGGCCCGTCAGCTCGCCGCCGTGCGGCGCCGCGAGCAGCCCGCCGTCCCGGGCGATCGCGAAGGCGCGGTCGAAGTCCCGTGCCATGCCCCGGCGTTCGTCGTTGGAGAGGCCGAAGCCGACGACGCCGCGCTCCGCGTACCGCACCGCGAGCCGCGCCAGCGTGCGGGCATCCAGGGGGTGCTTCATGCGGTTCGCGGCGACCAGTACCCGCATCCCGAGGCCGGTGTCCCGCGCCGCGGTCTCCACCGCGTCCAGAATGATCTCCAGGGCCGGGATCAGCCCACCGAGCCGCGGCGCGTACGAGGTCGGGTCGACCTGGATCTCCAGCCAGCCCGAGCCGTCCTTGATGTCCTCCTCGGCGGCCTCGCGCACCAGCCGCTGGATGTCCTCGGGCCGGCGCAGACAGGAACGCGCCATGTCGTACAGCCGCTGGAAGCGGAACCAGCCGCGCTCGTCGGTGGCCCGCAGCTTGGGGGGCTCCCCGCTGGTCAGCGCATCGGGCAGATGGACGCCGTACTTGTCGGCGAGCTCCAGCAACGTGGTGGGCCGCATCGAGCCGGTGAAGTGCAGATGCAGGTGGGCCTTCGGCAGCAGGCTGAGATCTCGTACGCGCTCCATTGCAGGATCTTGCCGCACCCGCCCGCCGCGCGGCAGCCCCTTTCCCCGATCGGGTTCTTGCCCGAACGAAGAAACGGAGACCACCGACTCGTGTGAGCCGGTGGTCTCCGTTGCCGACGAACCCCGACGGACCCTCGCCGGGCCGTCGTTGGACTGCTGTGACTGCTGTGACTGCGGCGGACTGCCGCAGTAGGTCAGTCGCGCGCTTCGGCCAGCAGCTTCTGCAGCCGCGACACACCCTCGACCAGATCCTCGTCGCCCAGGGCGTACGACAGCCGCAGATAGCCCGGCGTACCGAAGGCCTCGCCCGGTACGACCGCCACCTCGACCTCGTCCAGGATCAGCGCCGCCAGCTCCACCGAGGTCTCCGGGCGCTTGCCGCGGATCTCCTTGCCGAGCAGTGCCTTCACCGAGGGGTACGCGTAGAAGGCGCCCTCCGGCTCCGGGCAGAGCACGCCGTCGATCTCGTTGAGCATCCGCACGATCGTCTGCCGGCGGCGGTCGAAGGCGGTCCGCATCTCCGCGACCGCGTCCAGCGAACCGGAGACGGCTGCCAGCGCCGCGACCTGCGCCACGTTGGAGACGTTCGACGTGGCGTGCGACTGCAGGTTGGTCGCGGCCTTCACCACGTCCTTCGGGCCGACGATCCACCCCACGCGCCAGCCGGTCATCGCATAGGTCTTGGCCACACCGTTGACCACGATGCACTTGTCGCGCAGCTCGGGCACGAGCGTCGGCAGCGAGGTGAACGTGGCGTCGCCGTACACCAGGTGCTCGTAGATCTCGTCCGTCAGCACCCACAGGCCGTGCTCGTGGGCCCAGCGGCCGATCGCCTCGGCGTCGGCCCTGCTGTAGACCGCGCCCGTCGGGTTGGACGGCGAGACGAACAGCACAACCTTCGTACGCTCCGTGCGCGCCGCCTCCAGCTGCTCGACGGAGACCCGGTAGCCGGTGGTCTCGTCGGCGACGACGTCGACCGGGACCCCGCCCGCGAGCCGGATCGACTCGGGGTAGGTGGTCCAGTACGGCGCCGGCACGATGACCTCGTCGCCCGGGTCGAGGATGGCTGCGAACGCCTCGTAGATCGCCTGCTTGCCACCGTTGGTGACCAGGATCTGGGAGGCCTCGACCTCATAGCCGGAATCGCGGAGCGTCTTCGTGGCGATGGCGGCCTTGAGCTCGGGGAGCCCGCCGGCCGGGGTGTACCGGTGGTACCTGGGGTTCTTGCAGGCCTCGATGGCCGCTTCGACGATGTAGTCGGGCGTCGGGAAGTCGGGCTCACCGGCGCCGAAGCCGATCACCGGGCGCCCGGCGGCCTTGAGGGCCTTGGCCTTGGCGTCGACGGCGAGGGTCGCGGACTCGGAGATCGCGCCGATGCGGGCGGAGACCCGGCGCTCGGTGGGAGAGGTTGCAGCGCTCATGCGGTCCATCGTCCCAGACGGCTGTCGCGCCCGGCACACGTGTTTCGAGGAGCGGACCGGAAGCTTTCGGGTAGCGGACCGAAAGCGCTCGGGAGCTATCTGTTCGACGCCGGGCCCATGACCACGTACACTCACTCGTCGTTGGCCCTCACCAACCACATCGTGGGATGGGGTAGGTTGGGGAAACCACAAAGGGTCGTAGCTCAATTGGTAGAGCACTGGTCTCCAAAACCAGCGGTTGGGGGTTCAAGTCCCTCCGGCCCTGCTACACACACCTCCGCCAGGTTGTGTGCGCATGTACGTACATTCAATGAACCGCCGTGCGGCTCCACCGGGTGCGGCACGGCCACGACCCGGAACCAGGTGAAAGATCGTGACGGACGCCGTGGGCTCCATCGACATGCCTGATGCCGAGGACGAGGCGCCGGAGTCGAAGAAGAAGTCCCGCAAGGGTGGCAAGCGCGGAAAGAAGGGCCCCCTGGGCCGTCTCGCGCTCTTCTACCGACAGATCATCGCCGAGCTGCGCAAGGTCGTCTGGCCCACTCGCAGCCAGCTGACCACGTACACCACAGTGGTGATTGTCTTCGTAGTCGTCATGATTGGTCTGGTGACCGTGATTGACTATGGGTTCCAGGAAGCCGTCAAGTACGTCTTCGGCTGATCCCGCGGAGGGCGCCGGCAGCGGCGCCCCTTTCGCATGTTCCACCCCATCTGTATCCAGGAAGAAGCAGCCACCGTGTCTGACCCGAACCTGAACGACGCCGGCGAGTCGGTCGAGTCCGTAGAGGACGAGCTCGACATCGTTGAGGCGGCGGACGCTGTGGAGCCTGACGAGGCCGAGGCTGCCGACGCCGACGCGGGTACCCCGGCCGATGCGGCCGCGGTGCACGTCGAGGGCGAGGCGGCCGAGGTCGATGAGGACGAGCTCGCCGTGGAGGAGGCCGCCCCGGCCGCCGCCGCAGAGCTCGAAGAGGGCGAGCCGGCCGAGCCCGAGGCCTCGGTCGACCCGGTCGCGGCCCTGCGCGAGGAGCTCCGCGGTCTGCCCGGCGAGTGGTACGTCATCCACACGTACGCCGGGTACGAGAAGCGCGTGAAGGCCAACCTTGAGCAGCGCGCCGTCTCGCTGAACGTCGAGGACTTCATCTACCAGGCCGAAGTGCCCGAGGAAGAGATCGTCCAGATCAAGAACGGCGAGCGCAAGAACGTCCGCCAGAACAAGCTCCCCGGCTATGTGCTCGTCCGTATGGACCTGACGAACGAGTCCTGGGGCGTCGTCCGCAACACCCCCGGCGTCACCGGCTTCGTGGGCAACGCCTACGACCCGTACCCGCTGACCCTGGACGAGATCCTCAAGATGCTCGCCCCGGAGGCCGAGGAGAAGGCCGCCCGCGAGGCCGCAGAGGCCGAGGGCAAGCCGGCTCCGGCTCGCAAGGTCGAGGTCCAGGTGCTGGACTTCGAGGTCGGCGACTCGGTCACCGTCACCGACGGCCCGTTCGCGACGCTGCAGGCCACGATCAACGAGATCAACGCCGACTCGAAGAAGGTCAAGGGCCTCGTCGAGATCTTCGGCCGCGAGACTCCGGTCGAGCTGAGCTTCGACCAGATCCAGAAGAACTGACACCCTCTCTGGAACATAAGCCTCCGACCAGGTCAGAACGGCTCTCGCAGCCGCTCTGACCTGCTCGGTTTTTGGCCGCGCAGCTATACCCGTTATCGTTGTGCGGTATGCCTCCATCCGGATGATCGGCTGGAGCGCTGGAAACTCTCACTAGGACCCGGAGAGAGCAATGCCTCCCAAGAAGAAGAAGGTCACGGGGCTTATCAAGCTCCAGATCCAGGCCGGCGCGGCCAACCCGGCACCGCCGGTCGGCCCCGCGCTGGGTCAGCACGGCGTCAACATCATGGAGTTCTGCAAGGCCTACAACGCCGCGACCGAGTCGCAGCGTGGCATGGTCGTGCCGGTGGAGATCACGGTCTACGAGGACCGTTCCTTCACCTTCATCACCAAGACTCCGCCGGCCGCCAAGCTGATCCTCAAGGCCGCGGGTGTGGACAAGGGCTCCGGCGAGCCGCACAAGACCAAGGTCGCCAAGCTCACCGGCGCCCAGGTCCGTGAGATCGCCACGGTCAAGATGCCCGACCTGAACGCCAACGACCTGGACGCCGCGTCGAAGATCATCGCCGGCACCGCCCGTTCCATGGGCATCACGGTCGAGGGCTGAATCAGCCCCCACTCGGCGTCGGCAGCACCCATGGCGCCGTAGACCTCAGTGGCAGGACCACGCGCTGGTCCGCACCACGACTCCATACCTGAACCACCAGGAGAAGAAGTGAAGCGCAGCAAGGCTCTCCGCAACGCGGACGCCAAGATCGACCGGGAGCGCAACTACGCCCCGCTCGAGGCCGTCCGTCTTGCGAAGGACACCGCAGGCACCAAGTTCGACGGCACCGTCGAGGTCGCCTTCCGCCTGGGCGTTGACCCGCGCAAGGCCGACCAGATGGTCCGTGGCACCGTGAACCTCCCGCACGGCACCGGTAAGACCGCCCGGGTCCTGGTCTTCGCGACCGGTGACCGTGCCGAGGCCGCGCGCGCCGCGGGCGCCGACATCGTCGGCGCCGACGAGCTCATCGACGAGGTTGCGAAGGGCCGTCTGGACTTCGACGCCGTCGTCGCCACCCCGGACCTCATGGGCAAGGTCGGCCGCCTCGGCCGCGTGCTCGGTCCGCGTGGTCTGATGCCGAACCCGAAGACCGGCACCGTCACCCCCGATGTCACCAAGGCTGTGAACGACATCAAGGGCGGCAAGATCGAGTTCCGTGTCGACAAGCACTCGAACCTGCACTTCATCATCGGCAAGGTTTCCTTCGACGAGACGAAGCTGGTCGAGAACTACGCCACGGCGCTGGAGGAGATCCTCCGTCTGAAGCCGTCCGCCGCGAAGGGCCGCTACATCAAGAAGGCGACCCTGACCACGACGATGGGCCCCGGCATCCCGCTGGACTCCAACCGCACCCGCAACCTCCTCGTCGAGGAGGACCCGGCCGCCGTCTGAATCTGACGGCAGTCGCGTCTCTCGCGCACTGGAGCCGGCCCCCGCACCTCGTACGAGGCGCGGGGGCCGGTTCTTTTGCCCGGCAGGAAGCGGGCCCGGGGCGCCGGTGTGACCGCGGTGGGCTCGCCGGCGGCCTGGGGGCGGGCCCACCGGCCCCGGGGAGCCGAAGTACGTCGGCGGCACCGTGGCGGGCGCCATGAAGCAGGATGGCGGGGCCGGAAGCCGACTGCGCAAGGCCCGATTTGCCTGACCGGGATCCGGTCCCGTACTCTTCCACAGAAGCCAAAGACCGCTGGTCGTTGCTGTGCGCTCGCAAGAGGGTGCAGCGGCCGAAGGATCCGCTAGCTGCGGACGTCCTGCGCAGGTGACTGTGGAAAGTTCCCGGATTCGCTCCGGTTGAGCTACGCCCCGTGCGCCTGCGCCGGGGCGTTTCGTTTTGTCCAGCCCCTTCTGAGCGGTCCTCATCACCCGGAAGGAGGCCGACGCTCTATGGCAAGGCCCGACAAGGCTGCCGCGGTAGCCGAGCTCGCGGACCAGTTCCGCAGCTCGAACGCCGCCGTGCTGACCGAGTACCGGGGTCTCACCGTGGCGCAGCTCAAGACACTGCGTCGTTCGCTCGGTGAGAACGCCCAGTACGCCGTGGTGAAGAACACGCTGACCAAGATTGCGGCCAACGAGGCCGGGATCAACACGCTGGACGACCTCTTCGCGGGTCCGACGGCGGTTGCCTTCATCACCGGTGACCCGGTGGAGTCGGCGAAGGGTCTTCGTGACTTCGCCAAGGACAACCCCAACCTCATCATCAAGGGCGGTGTCCTTGACGGTAAGGCGCTGTCCGCCGATGAGATCAAGAAGCTTGCGGACCTCGAGTCCCGCGAGGTTCTGCTCGCCAAGCTGGCGGGCGCCATGAAGGGCAAGCAGTCCCAGGCTGCCGCGCTCTTCCAGGCGCTTCCCTCGAAGTTCGTCCGCACCGCGGAGGCGCTTCGTGCCAAGAAGGCCGAGCAGGGCGGTGCCGAGTAATTCGGCTCGCGCATTGATCAGCGCCGCCTGAAGGCGCTGGTCGCAGCGGGCCGAACGCCCGCCGACATATACATCCGGCACCAGCCGAATTAGTGGAAGGACCGCCATCATGGCGAAGCTCAGCCAGGACGACCTGCTTGCGCAGTTCGAGGAGATGACCCTCATCGAGCTCTCCGAGTTCGTGAAGGCCTTCGAGGAGAAGTTCGACGTCACCGCTGCCGCCCCGGTCGCCGCCGCCGGCGTTGCCGTCCCGGGCGCTCCGGTCGAGCCCGAGGCCGAGCAGGACGAGTTCGACGTCATCCTCACCGGCGCCGGCGAGAAGAAGATCCAGGTCATCAAGGTCGTGCGTGAGCTGACCTCGCTGGGTCTGAAGGAGGCCAAGGACCTCGTCGACGGCACCCCGAAGCCGGTCCTCGAGAAGGTCGCCAAGGAGGCCGCCGAGAAGGCTGCCGAGTCCCTCAAGGCCGCCGGCGCCTCCGTCGAGGTCAAGTAAGTCCGACGCGCGCCTGCCGGCGTGTGATCTGAGTCTCTGACTCGTGGCTCCGCAAGGGGTCACAAGGGACACAGCGAAGGGCGATCACCCATCCGGGTGGTCGCCCTTCGGCGTTGTGACGGCCTCCCTTGCTCTTCCGGGGGCGGCGAGTATGGTGATCTTCGCCGTGCGCTCCAGACCCTGGTCAGTCCTGGTCAGTGACGATCTCAGCAGCCAGTTTGGGTTGGGGGGCCTTGACGAACCGCACGCAGCGCGCAATTCTCAGGACGCGTCGTCACAACGATCCGTATCCGAGGCATGGATCGACGACCGAACGGGCAGTATCGATGTGCGCCACACGGCGCGAGGGTTCCGCGGAGTTGAGGACAACGAGGGTCTCGAAAACCCGCACTGGACATCAGTGTGCCAAGTGGCTACACTGACCCTTTGCGCTGCCTGTTAACTGCCCCCTGCCCGTCACCAGGGGCATCCCCACGTATGAGCATCGTTGATAGAAGCATCCCTGACCTGGTCACTTGACCAATCAGGAGCGTCTGTCTCCGTGCCCATGGTGGGACCGGTACGCGCGTAGTGAGTCCGAGCCCTCGGAAGGACCCCCTCTTGGCCGCCTCGCGCAACGCCTCGACCGCGAATATGAACAACGGCGCCAGCACCGCCCCGCTGCGCATTTCCTTTGCAAAGATCAAGGAGCCCCTCGAGGTTCCGAACCTCCTCGCGCTGCAGACCGAGAGCTTTGACTGGCTGCTCGGCAATGCCGCATGGAAGGCTCGTGTCGAGGCGGCTCTCGAAAGCGGACAGGACGTCCCCACCAAGTCCGGTCTGGAGGAGATCTTCGAGGAGATCTCTCCGATCGAGGACTTCTCCGGGTCGATGTCGCTGACCTTCCGCGACCACCGCTTCGAGCCTCCGAAGAACTCCATCGACGAGTGCAAGGAGCGCGACTTCACGTACGCTGCCCCGCTCTTCGTCACGGCCGAGTTCACCAACAACGAGACCGGCGAGATCAAGTCCCAGACGGTCTTCATGGGCGACTTCCCGCTCATGACCAACAAGGGCACCTTCGTCATCAACGGCACCGAGCGTGTCGTGGTGTCGCAGCTGGTCCGCTCGCCGGGTGTCTACTTCGACTCCAACATCGACAAGACGTCCGACAAGGACATCTTCACGGCCAAGATCATCCCGTCCCGGGGTGCCTGGCTGGAGATGGAGATCGACAAGCGCGACATGGTCGGTGTCCGCATCGACCGCAAGCGCAAGCAGTCCGTCACCGTCCTGCTCAAGGCTCTCGGCTGGACCACCGAGCAGATCCTCGAGGAGTTCGGCGAGTACGAGTCCATGCGCGCCACCCTGGAGAAGGACCACACCCAGGGCCAGGACGACGCGCTGCTCGACATCTACCGCAAGCTCCGTCCGGGCGAGCCGCCGACGCGTGAGGCCGCTCAGACGCTGCTCGAGAACCTCTACTTCAACCCGAAGCGCTACGACCTCGCCAAGGTCGGCCGCTACAAGGTGAACAAGAAGCTCGGCGCCGACGAGCCGCTGGACGCCGGCGTGCTCACCACCGACGACGTCATCGCGACCATCAAGTACCTGGTCAAGCTGCACGCCGGTGAGACCGAGACCGTGGGCGAGAGTGGCACCCAGATCGTCGTCGAGACCGACGACATCGACCACTTCGGCAACCGTCGTCTGCGCAACGTCGGCGAGCTCATCCAGAACCAGGTCCGCACGGGTCTGGCTCGTATGGAGCGCGTCGTGCGTGAGCGCATGACGACTCAGGACGTCGAGGCGATCACGCCGCAGACCCTGATCAACATCCGGCCGGTCGTCGCCTCCATCAAGGAGTTCTTCGGCACCAGCCAGCTGTCGCAGTTCATGGACCAGAACAACCCGCTGTCGGGTCTCACCCACAAGCGTCGTCTGTCGGCGCTCGGCCCGGGTGGTCTCTCTCGTGAGCGGGCCGGCTTCGAGGTCCGTGACGTGCACCCGTCGCACTACGGCCGCATGTGTCCGATCGAGACCCCTGAAGGCCCGAACATCGGCCTTATCGGCTCGCTCGCCTCGTACGGCCGGGTCAACGCGTTCGGCTTCGTCGAGACGCCGTACCGCAAGGTCGTCGACGACCAGGTGACCGACGAGGTCGACTACCTGACCGCCGACGAGGAAGACCGGTTCGTCATCGCGCAGGCCAACGCCGCGCTGACCGACGACATGCGCTTCGCAGAGGCTCGTGTCCTGGTCCGCCGCCGTGGCGGCGAGGTCGACTACGTCCCGGGCTCCGACGTGGACTACATGGACGTCTCGCCGCGCCAGATGGTGTCGGTCGCGACCGCCATGATCCCGTTCCTCGAGCACGACGACGCCAACCGTGCCCTCATGGGCGCGAACATGATGCGCCAGGCCGTTCCGCTGATCACGGCCGAGGCGCCGCTGGTCGGCACCGGCATGGAGTACCGCTGCGCGGTCGACGCCGGTGACGTCATCAAGGCGGAGAAGGAAGGTGTTGTCCAGGAGGTCTCCGCGGACTACATCACCGTCGCCAACGACGACGGCACGTACACCACGTACCGCATCGCCAAGTTCTCCCGGTCGAACCAGGGCACCTCGGTCAACCAGAAGGTTGTCGTGGACGAGGGCGCCCGGGTCGTCGAGGGCCAGGTCCTCGCCGACGGTCCGGCCACCGAGCAGGGCGAGATGGCGCTCGGCAAGAACCTGCTGGTCGCGTTCATGCCGTGGGAGGGTCACAACTACGAGGACGCGATCATCCTGTCGCAGCGCCTCGTGCAGGACGACGTCCTCTCCTCGATCCACATCGAGGAGCACGAGGTCGACGCCCGTGACACCAAGCTCGGCCCCGAGGAGATCACCCGGGACATCCCGAACGTCTCCGAGGAGGTCCTCGCCGACCTCGACGAGCGCGGCATCATCCGTATCGGTGCCGAGGTCGTCGCCGGCGACATCCTGGTCGGCAAGGTCACGCCCAAGGGTGAGACCGAGCTGACCCCGGAGGAGCGTCTGCTCCGCGCGATCTTCGGCGAGAAGGCGCGTGAGGTCCGTGACACCTCGCTGAAGGTGCCGCACGGCGAGACCGGCAAGGTCATCGGCGTACGGGTCTTCGACCGCGAGGAGGGCGACGAGCTGCCGCCGGGCGTGAACCAGCTGGTTCGCGTGTACGTCGCGCAGAAGCGCAAGATCACCGACGGTGACAAGCTCGCCGGCCGTCACGGCAACAAGGGCGTCATCTCGAAGATCCTGCCGATCGAGGACATGCCGTTCCTGGAGGACGGCACCCCTGTCGACATCATCCTCAACCCGCTCGGTGTCCCGTCCCGAATGAACCCGGGACAGGTCCTCGAGATCCACCTCGGCTGGCTCGCCAGCCGCGGCTGGGACGTCTCCGGTCTCGCCGACGACTGGGCCCAGCGCCTGCAGGCCATCGGCGCCGACCAGGTCGCCCCCGGCACCAACGTCGCGACCCCGGTCTTCGACGGTGCGCGCGAGGACGAGATCGCGGGTCTCTTCGAGGCCACGATCCCGAACCGTGACGGTGACCGGCTGGTCCAGCCGTCCGGCAAGGCCAACCTGTTCGACGGCCGCTCCGGCGAGCCGTTCCCGGACCCGATCTCGATCGGGTACATGTACATCCTCAAGCTCCACCACCTGGTCGACGACAAGCTGCACGCCCGCTCGACCGGCCCGTACTCGATGATCACCCAGCAGCCGCTGGGTGGTAAGGCTCAGTTCGGTGGCCAGCGATTCGGTGAGATGGAGGTGTGGGCGCTGGAGGCATACGGCGCCGCGTACGCCCTCCAGGAGCTGCTGACCATCAAGTCCGACGACGTCACCGGCCGAGTGAAGGTCTACGAGGCCATCGTCAAGGGCGAGAACATCCCCGAGCCCGGCATTCCCGAGTCCTTCAAGGTGCTCATCAAGGAAATGCAGTCGCTCTGCCTCAACGTGGAAGTGCTCTCCTCGGACGGTATGTCCATCGAGATGCGCGACACGGACGAGGACGTCTTCCGCGCTGCGGAGGAGCTCGGTATCGACCTGTCCCGGCGCGAGCCGAGCAGCGTCGAAGAGGTCTGACGGGTCTGGCCGGGACCTCCTCGTGAGGCCCCGGCCCTGCCCCGGACCCGTACAGACCATGATTGAGACACGACCCCGAAAGAGGGATTGACGACAAGTGCTCGACGTCAACTTCTTCGACGAGCTGCGGATCGGCCTGGCCACCGCGGACGACATCCGACAGTGGTCGCACGGCGAGGTCAAGAAGCCGGAGACCATCAACTACCGCACGCTCAAGCCCGAGAAGGACGGACTCTTCTGCGAGAAGATCTTCGGTCCGACCCGGGACTGGGAGTGCTACTGCGGCAAGTACAAGCGTGTCCGCTTCAAGGGCATCATCTGTGAGCGCTGTGGCGTCGAAGTCACCCGCGCCAAGGTGCGCCGTGAGCGGATGGGCCACATTGAGCTGGCCGCGCCCGTCACCCACATCTGGTACTTCAAGGGCGTCCCGTCGCGCCTGGGCTACCTGCTCGACCTCGCGCCGAAGGACCTCGAGAAGGTCATCTACTTCGCCGCGTACATGATCACGTTCGTGGACGAGGAGCGCCGCACGCGCGACCTGCCCTCGCTGGAGGCGCACGTCTCCGTCGAGCGCCAGCAGGTCGAGAACCGCCGCGACGCCGACCTCGAGGCCCGCGCCAAGAAGCTCGAGACCGACCTGGCCGAGCTCGAGGCCGAGGGTGCCAAGGCCGATGTGCGCCGCAAGGTGCGCGAGGGCGCCGAGCGTGAGATGAAGCAGCTGCGCGACCGTGCGCAGCGCGAGATCGACCGTCTCGACGAGGTGTGGAACCGCTTCAAGAACCTCAAGGTCCAGGACCTGGAGGGTGACGAGCTGCTCTACCGCGAGCTGCGTGACCGCTTCGGCACGTACTTCGACGGCTCGATGGGTGCCGCGGCGCTGCAGAAGCGCCTGGAGTCCTTCGACCTCGAGGAGGAGGCCGAGCGTCTCCGCGAGATCATCCGTACCGGCAAGGGCCAGAAGAAGACCCGTGCGCTCAAGCGCCTCAAGGTCGTCTCCGCGTTCCTGCAGACCAGCAACAGCCCCAAGGGCATGGTGCTGGACTGCGTGCCGGTCATCCCGCCGGACCTGCGTCCGATGGTGCAGCTGGACGGTGGCCGCTTCGCGACCTCCGACCTGAACGACCTGTACCGCCGTGTGATCAACCGCAACAACCGCCTCAAGCGTCTCCTTGACCTCGGTGCCCCCGAGATCATCGTGAACAACGAGAAGCGGATGCTGCAGGAGGCCGTCGACGCGCTGTTCGACAACGGCCGCCGTGGTCGCCCGGTGACCGGTCCCGGTAACCGCCCGCTGAAGTCCCTGAGCGACATGCTCAAGGGCAAGCAGGGTCGCTTCCGTCAGAACCTGCTCGGCAAGCGAGTCGACTACTCGGCGCGTTCCGTCATCGTCGTCGGCCCGCAGCTGAAGCTGCACCAGTGCGGTCTGCCCAAGGCCATGGCGCTGGAGCTCTTCAAGCCGTTCGTGATGAAGCGTCTGGTCGACCTGAACCACGCGCAGAACATCAAGTCGGCCAAGCGCATGGTCGAGCGCGGCCGCACCGTCGTGTACGACGTCCTCGAAGAGGTCATCGCCGAGCACCCGGTGCTGCTGAACCGTGCGCCCACGCTGCACCGCCTCGGCATCCAGGCCTTCGAGCCGCAGCTGGTCGAGGGCAAGGCCATCCAGATCCACCCGCTCGTCTGCACCGCGTTCAACGCGGACTTCGACGGTGACCAGATGGCCGTGCACCTGCCGCTGTCCGCGGAGGCGCAGGCCGAGGCCCGCATCCTGATGCTGTCCTCGAACAACATCCTCAAGCCGGCCGACGGCCGTCCGGTCACCATGCCCACCCAGGACATGGTGCTCGGCCTCTTCTTCCTCACCACGGACGAGGAGGAGCGCGAGGTGCGCGGCGAGGGCCGTGCGTTCAACTCCACCGCCGAGGCGATCATGGCCTTCGACGCCCGGGAGCTCTCGCTCCAGGCGAAGGTCGACATCCGCTTCCCGGTCGGCACGATCCCGCCGCGTGGCTGGACCCCGCCGGTCGCGGAGGAGGGCTCGGACATCGCCGCGGGCGAGTGGCAGCAGGGTGACAGCTTCCGGCTGCGTACGACCCTGGGCCGCGCGCTCTTCAACGAGCTGCTGCCCGAGGACTACCCCTTCGTCGACTACTCGGTCGGCAAGAAGCAGCTCTCCGAGATCGTCAACGACCTCGCCGAGCGCTACCCCAAGGTCATCGTGGCGGCGACGCTCGACAACCTGAAGGCGGCGGGCTTCTACTGGGCCACCCGTTCCGGTGTCACGGTCGCCATCTCCGACGTCGTCGTTCCCGAGGCGAAGAAGGAGATCGTCAAGGGCTACGAGGCGCAGGACGAGAAGGTCCAGAAGCAGTACGAGCGCGGTCTGATCACCAAGCAGGAGCGCACGCAGGAGCTCATCACCATCTGGACCAAGGCGACCAACGAGGTTGCCGAGGCGATGAACGCGAACTTCCCGAAGACCAACCCCATCTTCATGATGGTCAACTCGGGTGCTCGCGGAAACATGATGCAGATGCGTCAGATCGCCGGTATGCGTGGTCTGGTGTCCAACGCCAAGAACGAGACCATCCCGCGGCCCATCAAGGCGTCGTTCCGTGAGGGTCTGTCCGTGCTGGAGTACTTCATCTCCACGCACGGTGCCCGTAAGGGTCTCGCGGACACCGCCCTGCGTACCGCCGACTCGGGTTACCTGACCCGTCGTCTGGTGGACGTCTCGCAGGACGTCATCATCCGCGAGGAGGACTGCGGCACCGACCGCGGTCTGAAGCTCAAGATCGCGGAGCGCGGCGCCGACGGCACGCTGCGCAAGACCGAGGACGTCGAGACCTCCGTGTACGCGCGGATGCTCGCCGAGGACGTCGTCGTCGACGGCAAGGTCATCGCGCCGGCCAATGTCGACCTCGGTGACGTGCTCATCGACGCCCTGGTGGGCGCCGGTGTCGAGGAGGTCAAGACCCGCTCGGTCCTGACCTGTGAGTCGGCGGTCGGCACCTGTGCCTTCTGCTACGGCCGTTCGCTGGCCACCGGCAAGCTGGTCGACATCGGTGAGGCGGTCGGCATCATCGCCGCCCAGTCCATCGGTGAGCCCGGTACTCAGCTGACGATGCGTACCTTCCACACCGGTGGTGTGGCCGGTGACGACATCACCCAGGGTCTGCCCCGTGTCGTCGAGCTCTTCGAGGCTCGTACGCCCAAGGGTGTCGCCCCGATCTCGGAGGCGGCAGGCCGCATCCGTATCGAGGAGACCGAGAAGACCAAGAAGATCGTCGTCACCCCGGACGACGGCAGCGACGAGACGGCGTTCCCGATCTCGAAGCGTGCCCGTCTGCTGGTGGGCGAGGGCGACCACGTCGAGGTGGGCCAGAAGCTCACCGTGGGTGCCACCAACCCGCACGACGTGCTGCGGATCCTCGGTCAGCGCGCGGTCCAGGTCCACCTGGTCGGCGAGGTCCAGAAGGTCTACAACTCGCAGGGTGTGTCGATCCACGACAAGCACATCGAGATCATCATCCGGCAGATGCTGCGCCGTGTGACGATCATCGAGTCCGGCGACGCCGAACTGCTGCCGGGCGAGCTCGTCGAGCGCTCGAAGTTCGAGACCGAGAACCGTCGTGTGGTCACCGAGGGCGGTCACCCCGCCTCCGGCCGTCCGCAGCTGATGGGTATCACCAAGGCCTCGCTGGCCACCGAGTCGTGGCTGTCGGCGGCGTCCTTCCAGGAGACGACCAGGGTCCTGACCGACGCGGCGATCAACGCCAAGTCGGACTCCCTGATCGGCCTCAAGGAGAACGTCATCATCGGTAAGCTCATCCCGGCCGGTACGGGTCTGTCCCGCTACCGCAACATCCGGGTGGAGCCCACCGAGGAGGCCAAGGCCGCGATGTACTCGGCCGTCGGCTACGACGACATCGACTACTCGCCGTTCGGCACCGGCTCCGGCCAGGCCGTTCCGCTGGAGGACTACGACTACGGTCCGTACAACCAGTAAGGCGTAGGTCTGACGAAGGGCGGTCACCCCGTTTCGCACGGGGTGGCCGCCCTTCGGCGTTCTTGGGCCCGGCGTTTCTGGGCCTCAGCGGCCGAGCCGGCGGTAGGGCTCCAGGGCGCGCAGCCGGGTGGCGTGGTCGGGGTGGGTGTCGAGCAGCTTGGCCAGCGTGCCCGGCTCGTTGAGCTTCTGGCCGGCTGCGGCGGCGCGGGCCTTGTCCGCGTCCTCCTCGGCCTGGAGCCGCTGCAGCACCTCGGCCATCTCTTGCGCGAAGCCGAGGGCCGCGGCCTGCTGGTCGGCGCGGAGTTCGGCCTGCCGGCCCACGTAGGCGAGCAGATACGGGGCGATGACCAAGGGGATGGTGATGAACCAGGCGCCGAGCAGACCCGCTGTCACGAGCATCCCGAAGAAGAGGATGAGGATGCCGTACGCCGCAAAGGAAAGCCGCCTGGCGATGAAGAGCGCGATCCGGGCGAATCCCCGGGCCACGGACCAGGCCATGCGCCCGGGCAGCGAGTACCAGTAACCGAGCAGGCCCGCCCAGGCGTGGCCGCCCGTGTGGTGGCCGAGTTCATGGGCGAGTACGGCGGCCAGGTTGCTGCTGGACAGCCGGTTGAGCGAGTACGTCGTGACCCCGACGACGTGCCCGGCGGCGGCCATGGCATTGAGCTCGGTGCTGCTCTCCACCATCAGTTCGTACGTGTGCCTCTCGACGCCCGCCCGGGCGGTGACCTCGCGCCAGACCGGCTCCAGCCTGGCCCGCTCCTCCGCCAGCGGGGGCCGCAGCTTGAGCACTCGTCGGGCGTAGGCCAGCTCGGTGGGGCGGTGGAAGACCAGGGCGCCGGATGCCAGCCAGGCGAGCACGACGAGCCAGCCGCCGACCGTGCCGAATATCCCCTGAGAGATCGCGGCGACCGCGGCGAGGCTCACCAGGAACCCCGGTACGTGGATCGCCAGCCGCCCGATGGCGGTGGCGTCGGCACCGCGCTGGTGGGCCGCCACGTGGACGCGGGAGCCGCGGTGGCGGTAATCGAGGTCGTCGGCGGGGGGTTGGTGGGGGACGGGGGCGGGTTGTTGCGGGGCCGCGGCCGTCGCGGGGTGGGGGTACGGGGTTGCTCCCTGCGGATACTGCGGGGCCGGCGGAGGCGCGGCGGCCGCATACTGCGGCGTCTGGGCGGCCGCCTCCGGGTATTGCGGGGCGGGCGGCGTGGGCGCGGGGTAGTGCGCCGCCGTGGGAGTGGGCGCGGGGTAGTGCAGGGGCTCGGCGGCCTCCGGGTACTGCGGGGCAGGGGACGGCGCGGACCCCGGGTACTGCGGCGCCGGGGACGGCGCGGCGCTCGGGTACTGCGGAGGCGCGGTGTCCGCCCCCGGGTACTGGGGCTCCGGGTAGGTGGGGCCCGGTGGCTGGGACATGGGACTTCCTTCGGATCGTTGGGGACGTCAGCCGATCAGCAGGGATGCGGGGAGCAGCACCGTGCCGACGCAGAACGCGATCAGCCCCGTGCGGATCCACTGGTGCTTGCGGGCGGCGATGCGGCTGGTTTCGGTGAGGGCCGCCGTCAGGCCGGCGGCGGGGTCGCGTTCGGTCTCGGCGAGTGCGGCCGCCAACCGGCCCTGCCGTGCCGCCTGTTGGATGTCGCCGAAGTAGGAGAGCGGCTGTCCGGGGGCCCAGGTGCCGCTGCGGTAGCGGGGCAGTACGGCCAGCAGCAGCGCGAAGAGGGCGAGAGCGAGCGTCGACGCCCCCAGCCACCAGGCGGCCGTGCCCCACATGGAGAGCGTGCCGGGCGCCCAGTGGCGCCCGGCGAGCAGTGCGCTGAACACACCCGCGGTCATGCCCAGCGCCGCCACCAGCACGGCGGCCTTGCTGTCGGCCCGCGCGATCTCGGCCCGCAGTTCGGTGAGCAGCCGCTCGGCGGTCTTGGTGCCGTCAGCGGTGTCCGGCGCCGTCATGAGGAGCCTGAACCCGCGGCGTTCTGCGGAGGCGCCGGGGGAGGCGGTGGTTCGGCCCCCGGCGGAGGCGGCGTGTACGGCGGGGGAGCGTAGAACTGTGGGGTGCCGTACGGCTGCGGGGGTGCGGCCACAGGAGCCTGACCCCCGTACGGCGGCGGTGGTGCCGGTGCTGGTACCGCGCCGGCCGGCTGACCCGCGTAGGGCTGCTGCGGTACGGCTCCGGGGGTCTGCCCCGCGTACGGCTGCTGCGGCGCCTGATCGCCGTACGGCTGCTGCTGCGGAACCGATCCGGCCGGCAGCACGCCCCGCTCTTCGGCCGGAGGCGGTGGCATCGGCGAGGTGAGCCCGTGCTGACGGATGAGGTCGTTGACCGCGCTCAGGGCGTGCTTCGCCGACTCGGCCTTCTGGTAGTCCTCCAGGGCGTCCCCGCCGATCAGCTCCAACTGGCTTTTGATGAGTGCCAGTTGGTCCTGTCTGATGCTGTTCATGACCAGCTGGGTGTCCTCGGGGTGCTGAGCCAGATGCAGCGCCCACACTCCGACCCCGCCGTTTTGCAAGTGGTACTGGTAGAACGCGATCTTCTGCGCCACCAGCTCGTGCGACTGCTGCTGGCGCAGCACCTCCAGCTCGTGCTGCTGGTGCGCCATCCGCAGCCGGAACTGGTGCTCGGGCTCGAGCATCTCGTTCTCGTACCGCAGACTCCGCTGCCGCCGCCGGTGCGCGATCGCCTCGTCGTCGAGCCGCAGCCGCACCACACAGGTGACCGCGAGTCCGATGCCCGCCGCGAAGCCTCCGCTCTCGACCGCCTGCTGCACTGCGGCCTCGGCCGCCGGGCTGTCCTCGATCGAGAAGCGGCGGCTGACCGGCCGCGCCAACTGGTTCAGCTCGCGGGTCAGTCGCGTGGGTACGTCGCGTTCGCCCCCCGCCACATAGGCGATCGGATCCGAGACGCGCCAGGTCAGATCGGCAGTGACCCCGAAGGAGAACGCGTCGTCGTCACTGGGCAGTTGCAGCCCCAGCTGTACGGGGTGGGTGCCCATGTCCACCTCGTACACGGAGGCGTAGCGCCGGGCCGCGGCGTCTGCGCGGCTCGGCCGGTGCGGCGGGACGAAGACGTCGTACGTCCCCTTGGCGGTGGCGAAGACCAGTGCGTGGTCGATCGCGGTGACGGGCCTGCGGGCCGTGTAGTCGAACCGCGACATCGGCCGCACGGTGAGCACCGGGTCGATCAACGTACTGTGCCGGTCGGCCTGTTGCTGCCACTCCGGCTGACGGCGGAAGTCCGCCATGGGTCAACTCCTCGACGGTTCAGGGACGGGTGGGTCGGACATCGGGCAGGTGCATCTCGGATCAGTGGGACGGGGCCGGCGGGCGCGCGGGGTGGAGCACCTTCAGCAGCCGGTCGGCGATCGCGGGCCGCGGCCCGCCGTCCTCGGCGCGCAGGGTGTCCAGCAGATGGCTCAGCCGGTCGCGGTCGGCGGCCGTGCTGACCAGCGCGGGCAGCAGCAGCTCCAGGGCCTGTGCCGTGTCGGCCCGCCGCTCGGCGACGTACAGCCAGGTCCGCAGCGCTTCCATCGCCTGCTTGGTGTGGGTGCGGTCGCCCAGAGCGGTGCGCCAGAGCGTGGCGAGATCGCGGGCGGATTCCGCGTCGTCCATGCCGTACTCCGTGTACCACTCGACGAGTCCGTGCTCCTCGGCGTTGTCGCAGGCGCGCACGAACGCGGCGAGGGCGAGTGCGCGGACCGCCGGCGTGTCCAGGTAGAGCAGTCGCACCAGCTCGGAAAGCATCTCCCTGCGGCTGCCCGCGGACAGCAGCAGAGCCGTGGACTCGACGAGGTTGTGGCGCTCCGCCTCGCTGCTGTCGTCGGCCCGGGCCCGTGCCGCGAGCGCGTCCAGGGCGGGCCCGGCCAGATCGGGACGCAGCGGCGCAAGCAGCGCGAAGGCGCGGATCGCGGTCCAGCGGCGGGCCCAGTGCGGGTCGGTGCACCACTGTGAGAGCAGCCGCAGGATCACGGGGGCGTCGAGGAGCTGGGCGAGCGTGAGGGTGTTCGCGGCGGTCACCCGGGGCCCGAAGGAACGCGAGAGAGCCCAGCCGTCGAGCAGCAGCGCCATCGTGGAGGGCAGATCGGCGGCGGCCAGCAGCGCGGTGGCTGCGGCTGCCCGGGTCCGTACGAGCGGGCGGCCGTCGCGGGCCAGCTGCTTGAGCCAGTCGACCAGGGCGGGCCGGGCCGAGGGGTGGCCCGTCCACACCTCGGTGAGCAGGGCGCGCGGGGTGCGGTCCTCGCTGAACTGCGCCATGTACTGGGGGACGGGACCCCATTCGGTCGTCTCGTGCCGCAGCTCGCCGCCGGCCCGCGCGAGGCCCAGCCGGTCGGTGACCGCGGGACCGAACACGGGGATCTCCGGCGGCTGTTCGGGGTGCTGGAGTCGCTGGAAGTGGACGAACAGCTTGTCGGCGAGCTCGGCGGCGAGCACATAGGGCGCGTGGTCGAACACCGCGAGCGAGATCAGAAAGGCCTTGTCCCGCAGCCCGAGCGCAGGGTCGCTCAGCCACGTGCGGCACTGCTTCTCGACCGCGGCGAGACCGAACCCCGCGAGCCGCCCGAGCGCCTCCTCACTCCCGTCGTACGCGGCGAGCCCTTCGGCGAAGTCGGCGGCCTCGGCGGGCCGGTGGTGGCCGTGCGCCAGGAAGTCCCGTACGGGGGCGAGCGCGAGCAGCGACTCGATGTCGTCCTCGGCGCGCAGGGCCGCCACATGCGCCCGCAGAACGGCCTCGGCCTCCGGCGGCTCCCACGGCGAAGGCGTGACCCCCAACAGATACGGCGAATTCTCCACGGTGATCACCAGATAGCCGTCGGACGCCTTGAGCTGGTCGCGGGCTGAGTACAGGTGGGTGTCGCGAAGGGGCTTGTTGCGGCTCAGGGGCATGTCGTGCAGGACGTGGCCGCCCGGCTGCGCGAGCTGCGCGGCCAGCGCCGCCGGGCTGGTCTCGGGCTGGAGAGCGCGTACGGCGGGGACGCCGAGGCGGTGCAGCAGCATCAGCGCGGCCGCGCTGCGCCCGGTCGCGTGGGCGCCCGACAGCACCAGGACCCGCTCGTCGCACAGCCGTTGGAGGGCAGCCGTGAAGGCCGGGGTCTCCACGAAGACGCCGGCGAGTCGGTCGAGCCGTGCGCGTGGGATCTCCCCGGAGGCGTACGCGGACCCGGCCGCCGGACCGTGATGGTGAATCTCGGTCTTGCCGCCCATGAAGACGTCACCGGCGACCTGCCCGCCGGACACCCCGTGCTGGGCACCGCCGACCAGCGAGCCGCCGAAGGCCGCGGCCGAACCGAGGATGAATCCCGGTGCGTGCGCGAAGAGTTCACGCTGCGCGGCCCGTGCCTCCTGGGACTGCTCCTCGGGCTCGGCCGCTTCCGCCGCCGGCGGGCCGGGGTCCGGGGTCGGCGACTGCTGCTGGGCAGGTGGTACGGCGCCGGGGGCGTGGTCGGCCCGCGGGGGTACGTTCATGCGGGCTCACCCTGCTCCGGACCGCGAGAGCCGGAGACCGGGCCCGACCCGGAGCCGGAACCCGACGCGGAGCCGGAACCTGACGCGGAGCCCGGGCCCGAGCCGCCGAGGTGCACATCGCCCGTGACCTGCCCGCCGGACACCCCGTGCTGGTCGCCGCCGACCAGCGAGCCGCCGAAGCCGGGGGCGCCGCCGTTGAAGTTGAAGACCGCGGACCCGGGAGCCGCGGACCCGGGAGCCGCGGCCTGCGACGATCCCGGGTCCGCGCCCTGCTTCGGCCCGGTGCCGGAGCCCCCCTCCTGCTCCGGCACCGGGCCGCCCCCCGTCCCCGCATCCCCCTGGTCCTTTTCCGGGCTCCCGCCCTCCTTCGGCACCGGCCCGTGCAGCCACGCCTTGAGCGGGCCGTTCTTGCTGCTGACGGTGATGGCGTGGAAGTCCTCGGCCGGGATGCCCGGGTGGCTGTGCCGCACGATCCCGTCGTGCACGCTCTGCGAGACGCACAGAGCGAAGTCGTCGGTGCGCTGACGCAGCGCCGCGCGCAGCAGTTCCGCGTCGAGGAGCCTGCAGGCGTGGTTGAGATCGGAGCCGACCCATCCGTCGTGCCCGTCGACCGCGACATATCCCGTCGCCACGACTCCACGCAGCCGGATCTGCGCGGAGCTGGACGCCATCCGGTTCACCGCGCGCAACTGGGCCGGTACCTCGGACAGGAGCGCGCGCAGCAGCGCGGTCACCGAGGCATTGGCGTCGATCAGCTCCATCACACTGTCGCCGCGGTCGGCGCGCAGCCGAAGGGTCTCGTCGACGCCTGCCGCCTCCAGGGCGCTGTCGGTGATGCCGTAGAGCATGCGACGCAGGTAGGCCTGCTCGACATCGTCCCGGTCGCTGTACTTCTCGATGTCGAGCAGGAGGATCGTCCGGCTCACGGGATCGGTCATGGTCACCTTTCGATGGGGTGCCGCACGGGGTGGCAGAAAGACTGCTGGCCCGCTGCCGTCGGCGGTGAGGAACGATGACGCACTCGGAGTGTGACCGTGTGCACAGAGTCGCTCCTGGGAAGCATGCGGACACCGTGAGTGAGGGCACCGCGCCGCGGAACAAGCGGAAGCAAGGAGGACGGCGGAGGGCGCCGCGGTCAGGGATCGGCTTGTTCCGAGCGGGCTATCCGGCGCAGCACGTCCGGGCGCGTGATCAGCAGCGCCCGCCGCCCGGTGGCCACCGCCTCGCGCGTCCGCAGCTCCTTGAGCAGCCGCTGCACCATCTCGCGGGAGGCCCCCACCGACCCGGCGAGCTCCTGTTTGCTCAGCGGCACGGCCAGTTCGATCCCCGCGTTCGTACGTCGGCCGTGCATACGGGCCAGATCCAGCAGCAGCGCGGCGAAACGCTCGCGCACGCTCATCGAGGCGAACTGCAGACGGCGCCGGTCGGCGGCGCGGGTCCGGTCGGAGGTGAGCCCGAGGAGGGCGAAGGAGACATCGGGGGAGCGGGCGAGGAACTCCTTGAACCGCTCGTGCTCCACCGCCACCGCCCGTACGGGTTCCAGCGCGGTCACCGTCGCCGAGCGCGGCCGGCCCGTCAGCGCGGCGGACTCCCCGATGATGTCGCCGGGGCCGCGGAGCGCCAGCAGCGCCTCGTAGCCGTTGGCGGCCGCAGCGGTCACCTTGGTCCAGCCCTGGGTGAGAAACAGGACGTGGGAGGAGGGTTCGTGCTGATGCAGCAGGACGACACGGGGCGCGAAGCCCAGCTCGCGGCCGAGTGCCAGCAGCGCCTGCCGGTCCTCGGTCTCGAGGCGTGCCAGGAAGGGCACGCGGTCGTCCAGACCCCCGTCGTCGGGTAAGTTCACCGCCGTCATGGCTCCCCCGGTTGTCACAGCAGACCGGTCAAGCTACTGAAGGCGTGGGGTCTCGTGGGCGCGAATGCGCCAATGGATTGACCGCGCCGTGATGGTGCGGTAGCGGGGTGGGCAGTCCGGCGTGTCGCGGCGCCCTTCCATTTGTTTTGACCGAAGTCCATGAGGTAGGTACGCTCAGACCTTGTGCCTGGGGTGTGCCTGGGCTCGTGTGCGTGTCCTCAACCGCATGGCGAGCCTGAAAAATCGGCCACCGTAATCTGCGCTCTCTTTGCCTTGCGGCAGGAGCCTGCAGTATTCGACACACCCGACCGCGTGGGTCGGCGACGTTCCAGGTTAGCTTCACGAACGGCACACAGAAACCGGAGAAGTAGTGCCTACGATCCAGCAGCTGGTCCGGAAGGGCCGGCAGGACAAGGTCGAGAAGAACAAGACGCCCGCACTCGAGGGTTCCCCTCAGCGTCGCGGCGTCTGCACGCGTGTGTTCACGACCACCCCGAAGAAGCCGAACTCGGCGCTGCGTAAGGTCGCGCGTGTGCGTCTGACCTCTGGCATCGAGGTCACGGCTTACATCCCGGGTGAGGGACACAACCTGCAGGAGCACTCCATCGTGCTCGTGCGTGGTGGCCGTGTGAAGGACCTGCCGGGTGTTCGTTACAAGATCATCCGCGGTTCCCTGGACACCCAGGGCGTCAAGAACCGCAAGCAGGCCCGCAGCCGCTACGGCGCCAAGAAGGAGAAGTAAGAATGCCTCGTAAGGGCCCCGCCCCGAAGCGCCCGGTCATCATCGACCCGGTCTACGGTTCTCCTCTTGTCACGTCGCTGATCAACAAGATCCTGCTCAACGGCAAGCGTTCCACTGCCGAGCGGATCGTCTACGGCGCCATGGAAGGCCTCCGCGAGAAGACCGGCGCTGACCCGGTCATCACGCTGAAGCGCGCTCTCGAGAACGTCAAGCCGTCCCTCGAGGTCAAGTCCCGCCGTGTCGGTGGCGCCACCTACCAGGTGCCGATCGAGGTCAAGCCCGGTCGCGCCTCCACCCTCGCGCTGCGCTGGGTCGTGGGTTACTCCCGCGCCCGCCGCGAGAAGACCATGACCGAGCGCCTCATGAACGAACTGCTCGACGCCTCCAACGGCCTCGGCGCTTCGGTCAAGAAGCGTGAGGACACGCACAAGATGGCCGAGTCCAACAAGGCCTTCGCGCACTACCGCTGGTAGTCGCTACCCACATCGAGACCGAGAGAAGATTGAGCCTTATGGCCACCACTTCGCTTGACCTGGCCAAGGTCCGCAACATCGGGATCATGGCCCACATCGACGCGGGCAAGACGACGACCACCGAGCGCATCCTGTTTTACACCGGTGTGAGCTACAAGATCGGTGAGGTCCACGACGGCGCTGCCACGATGGACTGGATGGAGCAGGAGCAGGAGCGCGGCATCACGATCACGTCCGCCGCGACGACCTGTCACTGGCCGCTCGAGGACGTCGATCACACCATCAACATCATCGACACCCCGGGCCACGTCGACTTCACGGTCGAGGTGGAGCGTTCGCTCCGCGTGCTCGACGGTGCCGTCACGGTGTTCGACGGTGTGGCCGGTGTTGAGCCGCAGTCCGAGACGGTGTGGCGTCAGGCCGACCGTTACGGCGTGCCCCGCATCTGCTTCGTCAACAAGCTCGACCGCACCGGCGCGGAGTTCCACCGCTGCGTCGACATGATCGTGGACCGCCTTGGTGCGACCCCGATCGTGATGCAGCTGCCGATCGGCGCCGAGGCTGACTTCAAGGGCGTCGTCGACCTCGTCCGTATGAAGGCTCTGGTCTGGTCCGCCGAGGCCACCAAGGGCGAGATGTACGACGTCGTCGACATCCCGGCCACGCACACCGAGGCTGCCGAGGAGTGGCGCGGCAAGCTGATCGAGACCGTGGCGGAGAACGACGAAGAGGTCATGGAGCTGTACCTGGAGGGCGTCGAGCCCACCGAGGAGCAGCTGTACGCCGCGATCCGTCGTATCACCATCGCGTCCGGCAAGGGCGGCGGCACCACGGTCACCCCGGTGTTCTGTGGCACCGCCTTCAAGAACAAGGGTGTTCAGCCGCTGCTCGACGCGGTCGTGCGCTACCTGCCTTCTCCCCTGGACGTCGAGGCCATCGAGGGCCACGACGTGAAGGACCCGGAGACGGTCGTCAAGCGCAAGCCGTCCGACGACGAGCCGCTGTCCGCCCTGGCCTTCAAGATCGCGAGCGACCCGCACCTGGGCAAGCTCACCTTCATCCGGGTCTACTCGGGTCGCCTGGAGTCCGGCACCGCTGTGCTGAACCCCACCAAGGGCAAGAAGGAGCGCATCGGCAAGATCTACCGTATGCACGCGAACAAGCGTGAGGAGATCGAGTCGGTGGGCGCCGGCGACATCGTCGCCGTCATGGGCCTGAAGCAGACCACCACCGGTGAGACGCTGTGCGACGACAAGAACCCGGTGATCCTGGAGTCCATGGACTTCCCGGCGCCGGTCATCCAGGTCGCGATCGAGCCCAAGTCCAAGGGTGACCAGGAGAAGCTGGGTGTCGCCATCCAGCGTCTCGCGGAGGAGGACCCCTCCTTCCAGGTCCACTCCGACGAGGAGACCGGCCAGACCATCATCGGTGGTATGGGCGAGCTTCACCTTGAGGTGCTCGTCGACCGCATGCGGCGCGAGTTCCGCGTCGAGGCGAACGTCGGCAAGCCGCAGGTCGCGTACCGCGAGACGATCCGCAAGGCCGTCGAGCGTATCGACTACACGCACAAGAAGCAGACCGGTGGTACCGGTCAGTTCGCGAAGGTGCAGATCGCGCTGGAGCCCATCGAGGGCGGCGACGCGTCGTACGAGTTCGTGAACAAGGTCACCGGTGGCCGCATCCCCCGTGAGTACATCCCCTCGGTGGACGCGGGTGCGCAGGAAGCCATGCAGTTCGGCATCCTGGCCGGGTACGAGATGGTGGGCGTCCGCGTCACCCTTCTCGACGGTGGTTACCACGAGGTCGACTCCTCCGAACTCGCGTTCAAGATCGCCGGTTCGCAGGCGTTCAAGGAGGGTGCCCGCAAGGCGTCCCCCGTGCTTCTCGAGCCGATGATGGCCGTCGAGGTCACCACGCCCGAGGACTACATGGGCGATGTCATCGGCGACCTCAACTCCCGCCGTGGCCAGATCCAGGCCATGGAGGAGCGCAGCGGTGCCCGGGTCGTCAAGGGCCTGGTTCCGCTGTCGGAGATGTTCGGCTACGTCGGAGACCTCCGCAGCAAGACCTCGGGTCGCGCAAGCTACTCGATGCAGTTCGACTCCTACGCCGAGGTTCCGCGGAACGTCGCCGAGGAGATCATCGCGAAGGCCAAGGGCGAGTAACTCTCCCGAGTACACGCTTTAGGCTTGTCACCGGAGCCCGCTGGGGCATTCCACCCGAATCCCGGATGGAGTGCCCCGGGCCCCGGCATCCCAGCAAAGATCACCTGGCGCCGATGAGTAAGGCGTACAGAACCACTCCACAGGAGGACCCCAGTGGCGAAGGCGAAGTTCGAGCGGACTAAGCCGCACGTCAACATCGGCACCATCGGTCACATCGACCACGGTAAGACGACCCTCACGGCCGCCATTACCAAGGTGCTGCATGACGCGTACCCGGACCTGAACGAGGCCTCGGCCTTCGACCAGATCGACAAGGCTCCTGAGGAGCGCCAGCGCGGTATCACGATCTCGATCGCGCACGTCGAGTACCAGACCGAGTCGCGTCACTACGCGCACGTCGACTGCCCCGGTCACGCGGACTACATCAAGAACATGATCACGGGTGCCGCGCAGATGGACGGCGCGATCCTCGTGGTTGCCGCGACCGACGGCCCGATGCCGCAGACCAAGGAGCACGTGCTCCTGGCCCGCCAGGTCGGCGTTCCGTACATCGTTGTCGCCCTGAACAAGGCCGACATGGTGGACGACGAGGAGATCCTGGAGCTCGTCGAGCTCGAGGTCCGTGAGCTCCTCTCCGAGTACGAGTTCCCGGGCGACGACCTGCCGGTCGTCAAGGTCTCGGCGCTCAAGGCGCTCGAGGGCGACGCCGAGTGGGGCCAGACCGTTCTCGACCTGATGAAGGCCGTCGACGAGTCGATCCCGCAGCCCGAGCGTGACGTCGACAAGCCGTTCCTGATGCCGATCGAGGACGTCTTCACGATCACCGGCCGTGGCACCGTTGTCACCGGTCGTATCGAGCGTGGTGTCCTCAAGGTCAACGAGACCGTCGACATCGTCGGTATCAAGCAGGAGAAGACCACCACCACGGTCACCGGCATCGAGATGTTCCGCAAGCTGCTCGACGAGGGCCAGGCCGGTGAGAACGTCGGTCTGCTCCTCCGTGGCATCAAGCGCGAGGACGTCGAGCGCGGCCAGGTCATCATCAAGCCCGGTTCGGTCACGCCGCACACCGAGTTCGAGGCCCAGGCCTACATCCTGTCGAAGGACGAGGGTGGTCGTCACACCCCCTTCTTCAACAACTACCGCCCGCAGTTCTACTTCCGTACCACGGACGTGACCGGCGTTGTGACCCTCCCCGAGGGCACCGAGATGGTCATGCCGGGCGACAACACCACCATGACGGTCTCGCTGATTCAGCCGGTCGCCATGGAGGAGGGCCTCAAGTTCGCCATCCGTGAGGGTGGCCGGACCGTCGGCGCCGGCCAGGTCACCAAGATCAACAAGTAATTGCTGATCTGACCTGGTTGCTCCTGAAGCAACAGCAAGGGCCCCGCACTTCGGTGCGGGGCCCTTCGCGTTGTGCGGGATGAGGTTCTTGTCAGCCGACGGTGTCAGTCGGCGCTGTCAGCCTGCGGTGCCGGACTGCGGGGACCAGATCCAGGGGTGTGCGTCCGCGCCCATGCCCACCGCCGTGGCGGTGCCGCGCGGGCCGCGCAGGTGGAGGGCGGGGGAGTCCAGCGCCGCGTTGCCCTGAGTGCGTGTCAGAAGCTGTCTGCCGGTGCGGAGTTGGACCCGGCCGCGGGTGTCCTTGCCGAGCAGCACCGGGCCGCCGGGAGCCGCGGCCGCGCTGAGCAGACCGTAGCCCTCGAAGCCCTCCTTGCGGGGTCGCGAGGGGGCGCCACCGGGTCGTACGGCCAGCACCAGTGAGGAAGCTGGCCTGCGGTAGAAGAGCTCGATACCGCCGTCGCGCGTCCGGACGGGGGCCGGCTGGTCCCCGGGCACGGGCAGCTCGCCGTCCGAGCGGAATGTGAGCGGCAGCCCCATCGTCTCCTGCGTCCAGTGGTGCACGTTCTTCCGCCCTGCGCCGAAGACATGGACCCGCCCGGCGCCGTCCACGACCGTCGAGAGACCGTCCTGGATCTCCGCGCCGCCGAGGTCGCGCCAGCGGTCCCAGCTGCCGTCGGTGTCGCGTATGCGGGTACTGATGCCCTTGTCCGCGTTGCGTACGAAGAGATGCACCCGGCCGTCGGGGGCCGCGACCGCGACCGGCACGCCTATGCGCCGCCCCCGGTCGTCGTCCCGCTCGGGGTTGCCGAGACCGTCCCAGGCGAGGAACTCGCCGCCGGGGGAGCGCTGCTCCAGCAGCACTATCTCGCGGCGGTTGGTGCTGCCGTGGCCGCCGATCGAGGCGAAGCGCAGCGCGAACAGCAGCTGACGGCCGTCCCTCAGGGTCGCCGCGCCGAGCGTGGGCGCGAGCGGGCCGCCGCCGAGGTCGTCCGGGGCTCCCCACCGGCCGCTGCCCGGCCGTGTCTCGCGCCAGCGGACCGTACGCAGCCCGAGCACGCCATAGGCGACCAGCCGGCCGGACGGCTCGGCGGCGACGACGGGCCGGGCGCCGGGGTAGCGGTAGTGGGTGGAGCGCACCCAGCCCTTCCTGTTCCTGAGCGGGCGGATGCCACCGACGTTGTAGTCGCCGCAGCCGGCCGGGTTGCCGCACTCCCAGTCCGGGTCGCCGCCGTACGGGACGAGGCCCGTGGCCTTCTCCCTGAGGACCGGGACCGGGAGGTTCTTCGGCCAGTGGCGGTTGTAGTAGCCGCGGAACGAGGTGGCGACAAAGCCGGGCACCTCACCGTCGTCCTTGGTGGCGTGGGCGACCCAGCGGACCATCGCGGCCCAGCTGAACGAGGCGACGGCGGTGTGGTCGGCGTGATCCGAGTAGCCGTGCTGCTCGCTGTCCTTCTTGCGGGTCGCCTCGTCGCTGTGCTGGATGTCCGGGTCGGGGTCCAGGGTCTGGATCACGGTCGGCCGGTACTGCTCCATCAGCCCGACGAGTACGTCGATGAGCGCGTCGTAGTCGTACGCGACGGTCCTGCGCAGCCGGGAGTCCGCGGCGACGACGGTGTTCAGGCCGAGTGCGCGGTCCTGCCACAGGCTGGGGAGGGCCATGTAGCGGCGGGCGGTGTGCATGGGGAGGTTGAGGAAGATCAGCTCGACCCTGCGGCTGCCGTTGGTGAGGGTGTTGATCTCGGCCTGGCGGTCGCCGTTCAGCGAGACGACGCCCTTGGTCCAGTCGGCGAACTTGTCGAGCCCTATCAGCGCGGCGTACGCCTGGCGCAGGCCCTGGTGGCGTGCGGAGGAGTAGTCGGCCTTGTCCGCGGGGACGTCCTTCTCCCCCGGGATGTGGTTCCTGCCGTCGTGCTCGCCGGCGGTGACATAGACGCTGACGAGCGGGACCCCGGCGTCCAGCATCCGCTGGGTGTCCGGGTTCATGAAGTACAGATCGTCGTCCGGGTGGGCCAGTATCTGCATCAGCTGGGCCCGGCGGGAGCTGGCTATCGGCATGCCGGGCGCGGGGTCGGCGGTGGCGGTGGCCCGGCGCGGGGCGGGTACGGAGCAGGAGGTGACCGCGCCCGCCGCCACCAGGGCGGTCAACGCGGCGACGACACTGCGCCTGCGTGGCCGGCTTCGCCCGCCGGCGGTCGCCGTGTCACCGTGCGCCCCGGCCGCGGGTATGTCCTCGGCCCTTGCGCGCGCGGCCGTGGGCAGCGCGCGGACAGCTCCGTCGTTCACCAGTGCTCCGTCCGCTTCCCCCCGCAGCGGTCGGGCCGGGCCCCCGTCTGCGTACTGTCATCTCCCCAGATGCCGGAGAGGCTGGTCGGAGCCGCTCTCCGCGCTCAAGTAGACGGAAAGCGGGCACGCCAGGTTGCCTGCGCGTTGGTGTGTTGTTCCCGTCCGCAGGATCCGCAGGACGGGACCGGACGGGACAGGAAAGGATCAGCCCAGCGTCGGGACCTCGCCGCCGGGCGCCTGGGCGAGCGTCACGCCGGGCAGGCCCCTCAGCCAGCGGTCAGCGATCTCGTCGAACAGGGCCCGGTCGGGCGGGGTGGGGCCCAGACCGATGGCATACCGCGTGGTGGCCGGGTCCGTCCCGAACGAGTGGGGCCAGGCGTGCACGTCCGGTACACCCGCCTCCTCCAGGGCCGTGAGCAGCGCCCTCATGCGGCCGCGGACCCGGCCCTCGTCCGGGCCGCGGGGGACGGTCACGACGGCCCACGCCGCGTGGCGGCGGTGCAGGGGCGGTGGTGACAGCAGTTCCGGCCACGGGTCCGGGTCCCTCTCCAGGAGCTCCCAGGCGCGGAACAGTTCCTGGACCAGCAGGTCCCGGCCGGCGGCGGTCACCTGGGCGGTGCAGGGGCGGACCGGCTCCGACGGGGTCATGATCGCGACGGGGACGGCAGGCCATGGGGAGTCCACGACCGGGACGGCGGCGGGCCCCGGTGGGCCGACGACCGGGCCCCCGGGTCCTGGTGGGCCCACCGGCTCGCGCCAGTCCCAGGCCGCCCATGTCGCGAAGAAGTGGCGCAGCAGGTCGGCGGGCGGCAGGTCGCCGGCCTCACGGACGGTACGGGCCGCCAGTACGCACCAGGCCAGGCCCGGCAGGCCACCGAAGGGGGCCGAGTCGAGGCCGCGCGCTTTCGCCCACGCCTTGACCTGGGTGGCCAGTCGGGCGAACGCCGCGCTGTGGGCGCCGACCGATGCGAGGAGGTCGTTCGCGTCGCTCACCGCGCTGAGCGCGATCGCCGCCGCCTCACCCAACTCGGCCCGGCGGCCGACCGCTTGAGCGGGATCCATCGCTCCGGTGGCGACGACGACCAGGTCGACGCCCAGGCCGTCGACGTTCAGTCGCAGCCCCGGCACGCGTGCCCCGATCACCTCCCGCACCTCGGTCGCGTCGGGCAGAGCGGCCGCCAACCGGGCCCGCACGTCGGCCGGTTCGGCCGTGCCCGGCAGCGCGGCCACCAGGTCCAGGTCCGCGCCGGGCAGGGCGCACCCCATGCGCCGGGAGCCGACGAGGTGGACGGCTCCGTCGCCGAGCGCCTGCGAGACGCGCCATGCGATCCGGCCGGCATGCTCGGACCGGGCGGGGTCCTCGGCGGCCGGAGCACCCGCGGCGCCGTCCTCGGGCACCCATCGCACCTCGCCCGTCCCCAGCGTCACCGTCGCGCGTACCCGCATGGGCTCCTCTCCCCGTCGGGCGAGCAGGACCAGCTCCCCGACCCGCGCCGTCATGCCGTCGAGCAGGGCAGCGCAGCGGGCGGCGAGCCCGTGCGGATCCCTGGTCCGGCCCAGCGAAAGGTGCGGGGTGAAGCCCTTCGCGCGGCCCCCGCAGCGCGGGAAGCGCCGCTCCAGCGCGTGGTGCAGCCGACCCCACGGCTCCTCGCCGTCCGCGGCCGGGTCGAGCCAGACGGTGGAGTCCTCCCGGTGTCCGAACCAGTGCACGCCCTCCAGCCGGGCGGTGAACGCCGGTGTCTCGGCCGCCGCCGCGGCGAGCAGCGGGGCCGCCCGCTCGAACTCGGACTCCGGTACGAAACCGAAGAGCACATTGACGTGCGGCGGCCAGCGGTGGATCTGGCGGTCGTGTTCCCGGCGGATGTGCTGGATCGGCGGCCACAGCTTCTGCGGGGGAATCCACGCCACCGCCGTACGGGCCGTCGGCCGTACGGCGAGCACCTCGCCGGCCTCGTCCCCGCCGAAACCGAGCTCCGCCTCGACGCCGTAGTGGTCGGAGACGTACAGCCCGTCCGGCCCGGGCACACTGCCCCGCAGAACCGCCCCGTCCGCCCGCAGGCCCTCCGCGCGCAGCAGTACCCGGTCCAGCCGGGAGGCCCGCCCCGACAGCGAGGACACCGCGGCCAGCGGATTGGCGGCCGGGTCGAAGGTGGGCGTCCGGTCGTGCGCCCCGTGCACCTCGCTCCACGCGTCCCGCATCCCGAGAGTCGTCTGCGGGGCGTCCCCGCCGTCATTGAAGTCGCCGAGCAGGACCACGTCGCCCTCGACGCCCGCCAGGCCTTCGGCCAGCCGGACCAGTTCGGCCTCCCGCCTGACCTGGCCGTTCTCGGAGTGGTCGCTGGTGAGATGGGTCGCGGCGATGGCGAGTGGGCCGGACGCCGTGTCCACGACGACGGCGGTGACGGCCTTGTGCGGGCCGAGGACATGCAGGCCCGCTTCCCGCACGGGCAACCGGCTGAGCAGCAGCAGCCCACAGTCCTCGACGTCCTCGGCGGCCGGGTCGGTGCCCAGCGTGTAGCCGTCGCGCACCCATCCGGTCCGCAGCAGCATGATGAGCAGCTCCGCCTCGACCTCCTGCAGCGCGATGACGTCCGCGTCTGCGTCACGGAGGTCCTTGAGCAGCAGCGGGCGGCGCCGGGCGGTGTCGATGCGGTCGCTGTCGTAGCGGTCCCACAGGGTGTTCCAGGTCAGTACGCGCAGACCCTCCGACACGGCCGCGCCCCGGGGCGTCCGCGCGGGCACCCAGGCGTCCTGCTCCCGGTCCCAGGCGTACGGAGTCCTCGCGGCGAAGAACGGCGCGCGCAGTCGACGTGGGTCCCGTATCCGTCCGGCGTCCGTCGCGTCCATCCGGTCGACCCCCGAGGAGCGGTCCCACACGACCTCGCCGTCCGCCTCGAAGAACAGCACCCGGTGCCACGGGATCTCGCCGCCGGGGTCGAATGCGTCCAGTGGAATCCGCTTGGGCGGCGCGGACCGCTGGTTGATCCCCATCACGAACCGCGCCGGGTCGAAGCGCGAGTCCCAGCGGACCCGGTGATAGATCTCCTCGCTGGTATGCACCTACGCCTCCTCCTCGACGGTCCCGCGCGCTCCGATGTACCAGGTGCGGTGCGCCTGGCCGGGGTACGGCGGTACGAAGCGGTGCAGCTGCGCGCCGAGCACCTGCGGCGGCACCGGGTTCGCCCGGTCGGTATTGCGCCGGGCCAGTTCGGCCGCGTCGACGAGCACCACGGCGTGCGTGGTCAGCGCGTCGCGGCGGTGGGCGACCGCGTGCACCAGGGAACGCTGGTGCGGGTTCAGGGATGTGGCGTCCCACACCACGGTCCCACCTTCGGCCAGTGCGGTGTCGAGCCGCTCCAGGCCGGTGCGCAGGACGTCCTTGTTGGCGCGCTGGTCGGCGCGTGATCCGCGGGCCTCGCGCAGATCGTCGAGGGACACGTACGCATCGGCGTCCAGGCCGCGCGCGAAGGTGCTCTTCCCGCTGCCCGAAGGACCGACCATGTGGATCAGCTTCGGAAACTCCCCGGACCGCCAGCGCCAGCTCGCGGCGACGGCCTCCTCGGCGGTCGTGATGCGTCCCTGGGCGTACGCCTCGCGTGCCTCGGCCCAGCAGCGGTCGGCCGCGTCGGTGTCCAGGTCGGCGAACGCCTCCCGCAGGCCCGCCGGCTCATCGACCCCTTCCGCGTGCAGCTGGGACCAATCCACCTGCTCGCACGCCTCGGCGTCCGGCGCCAGGGCCCCGGCGACGGCGTGCAGCACACCCAGGTCCACTGCGTACGACATGCGTACGAGTCCGGTCCGGCGCTGCTCGTCGGGGTAGGGCCGGTGCAGCCCGGTGTGCAGCCCGACCAGGTCCGCGACGCGGCGGGCCGTCGGCATGCCCAGCGGTGCGGCCAGCCGGCCCGCGAGCCAGGAGCGCGGGCGCTCGTGCAGCAGCGCGGCAACGACTCCGGCGAGCCGGGCGTCGCCGGTCCGCCCGAGCGCATCGAGCCGCGCGGACACATCACAGGCCGCGGCCCGATCCCCCTCAGGCACCCCCACCGCGGCGAGCAGCGCCTCGGCGTCCGGCACAGCGCCGGACCGGACCGCCCACAGCGCGGCGGCGGGACCCAGTCCGTTCTCCACCACGGTGGCGTGCATCCAGTGCGTGTCGGTCCCCACGTGCCCGGTCCGCACCCACTTGGCGACCCGCTGTCCGAACTCCTGCGGACCGAAGCCGTCGACCGTCCGTACGACGTAACCCTCCTGCCGTTCGGTGTCGAACTTCAGCGCCCGCAGCGCACGTTCCGCCCGCCGGTCGAACACCCCCCGCCACAGCACCGTCGGCACCGGAACGCCCAGGTCTCGCAGAAACCGCACGCCCCGGTCCCAGTCCAGACACCGGCCGTCGCCGTCCCAGACCGAGAATCCGTAGAACCAGCTGTCGAGGTCCCGATAGGCGATCGAGTGCCGCGCGAACATGTTCTCGCCGCACACCCGCCACCCGTCCGGGATGCCGTGCCCGATCCGCCCCTGCAGGGCCTTGATCCAGGCCCGCGACGGATGATGCGCCGAGTCGAGGGAGCGGGCGTGCAGCCCGTCGGCGTAGAGGGTCGTGTTCTCGCCGTCGAGTTTCTCGGTGACCACGACCTCGCGGCCGAGCAGCCCGGACAGATCGGCGATCCGCACATCGTCCGAGGCAGCACCCGGCGACCACGGCAGATGCGGTGTCCGCGGATAGTGCGTACGCATGACGAATCGGCCCCCCGGTGACGATGTGCCCGTCACTGTAGGAGTCCCGTCGAGCGGCGTTCCAGCCAATAACGACCGGCGGGGGCGCCCGGCCCTTCGCGTGCCGCTGTTTGACACGCAACCCCGCCGGGGTAATCTCTTCGGCTCGATTGGCCAGGGCACCGGCCCGTGTGGCAGACTGTCCGGGTTGCTCGGTTGAGTGCCAATGCTGCGCGCCTCCCGCCGGGAGGACCGGAAGCGAGTCCCACAGTACTCGTCGCCCCATCTGCCATTAAGGCAGCGCTGGAGCGGACGTACGGGAATCTTCCGGGAAGTGTCAGCGGGGTACCGGCCAGGCACTCGGTGGGTGTTCTTCCCCCGACGCGTGGTCTTCGGCCCGCACCCCCTTGGTTGGGAAATCCTTCGGGAGATCTTCGTAGAGGGAGTGCGACACGCCCGACCGCGGGGGTCGGAGAAGATCGCAGGACCGACCGAGTTCCAGAGCGTTTCACTAGACAAAGGACTACTGAGTAGCCATGGCGGGACAGAAGATCCGCATCCGGCTCAAGGCCTACGACCACGAGGTCATCGACTCCTCGGCGAAGAAGATCGTCGAGACGGTGACCCGCACTGGTGCGTCGGTCGCGGGCCCGGTGCCGCTGCCCACTGAGAAGAACGTGTACTGCGTCATCAAGTCGCCGCACAAGTACAAGGACTCTCGCGAGCACTTCGAGATGCGCACCCACAAGCGCTTGATCGACATCCTCGACCCGACGCCCAAGACCGTTGACTCGCTGATGCGCCTGGACCTTCCGGCCGGCGTTGACATCGAGATCAAGCTCTGAGAGGCGCGGAAGAGATGGCTAAGCAGATCAAGGGCGTCCTGGGCGAGAAGCTCGGCATGACCCAGGTCTGGGACGAGAACAACCGTGTCGTCCCGGTGACCGTCGTCAAGGCCGGGCCCTGTGTCGTTACCCAGGTCCGTACGAATGACTCCGACGGCTACGAGTCGGTCCAGATCGCCTTCGGCGAGATCGACCCGCGCAAGGTGAACAAGCCCCTCAAGGGCCACTTCGCCAAGGCCGACGTGACCCCCCGCCGCCACCTGGTGGAGCTCCGCACCCCTGACGCCAGCGAGTACACGCTGGGCCAGGAGATCACTGCCGAGGTGTTCGAGTCCGGCGTCAAGGTTGACGTCACGGGCAAGAGCAAGGGCAAGGGCTTCGCCGGTGTCATGAAGCGTCACAACTTCAAGGGCCTCGGCGCCGGTCACGGTACCCAGCGCAAGCACCGCTCTCCCGGCTCCATCGGTGGCTGCGCCACCCCGGGCCGTGTGTTCAAGGGCCTCCGCATGGCGGGCCGTATGGGCAACGAGCGGGTCACCACCCAGAACCTGACCGTTCACGCCGTTGACGCGGAGAAGGGCCTGCTCCTGATCAAGGGCGCGGTTCCTGGTCCGAACGGCGGCCTGGTCCTGGTCCGCACTGCGGCCAAGGGGGCCTGAGGACTATGAGCACCATTGACATTCTGTCGCCCGCGGGCGACAAGTCCGGGACCGTCGAGCTCCCGGCCGAGATCTTCGACGCCAAGGTCAGCATCCCGCTGATCCACCAGGTCGTCGTCGCGCAGCTGGCCGCCGCCCGTCAGGGCACGCACAAGGTCAAGCGCCGTGGCGAGGTCCGTGGTGGTGGCAAGAAGCCGTACCGCCAGAAGGGCACCGGCCGCGCCCGTCAGGGTTCGACCCGTGCGCCGCAGTTCGCCGGCGGTGGCGTTGTCCACGGCCCGCAGCCGCGTGACTACTCGCAGCGGACCCCCAAGAAGATGAAGGCCGCCGCCCTGCGCGGTGCCCTCACCGACCGGGCCCGCAACTCCCGTATCCACGTCGTCACCGGCGTGATCGAGGGCGAGGTCTCCACCAAGGCCGCGAAGACCCTGCTGGGCAAGATCAGTGAGCGCAAGCACGTGCTCCTGGTCGTCGAGCGGGCCGACGAGGCCGCGTGGCTCTCCGCCCGCAACCTGCCCCAGGTGCACCTCCTGGAGCCGGGCCAGCTGAACACGTACGACGTGCTCGTCTCCGACGACGTGGTCTTCACCAAGGCCGCCTTCGAGTCCTTCGTGTCTGGTCCCAAGGCCGATGAGACCGAAGGGAGCGACGCCTGATGTCTGAGGCGACCGTAACCAGCAAGACCTACTCGGACCCGCGTGACGTTCTCGTCAAGCCGGTTGTCTCCGAGAAGAGCTACGCCCTGCTCGACGAGAACAAGTACACGTTCATCGTCGCGCCCGGCTCCAACAAGACCCAGATCAAGCAGGCCGTCGAGGCGGTCTTCTCGGTCAAGGTCACCGGGGTCAACACGATCAACCGTCAGGGCAAGCGCAAGCGCACCCGCACCGGTTTCGGCAAGCGCGCCAACACCAAGCGCGCCATCGTGACCCTTGCCGAGGGCGACCGTATCGACATCTTCGGCGGTCCGACCGCCTAACGGCGGTCTGGATCGTCCGGAATCGGACGAGGACTGAGAAATGGGAATCCGCAAGTACAAGCCGACGACGCCGGGCCGCCGTGGCTCCTCCGTCGCCGACTTCGTCGAGATCACGCGGTCCACGCCGGAGAAGTCGCTGGTCCGCCCCCTGCACAGCAAGGGCGGCCGTAACAACACCGGTCGTGTGACCGTCCGTCACCAGGGCGGTGGCCACAAGCGTGCCTACCGCGTGATCGACTTCCGTCGTCACGACAAGGACGGCGTGCCGGCCAAGGTCGCTCACATCGAGTACGACCCGAACCGCACCGCGCGCATCGCGCTGCTGCACTACGCAGACGGCGAGAAGCGCTACATCATCGCGCCGCGTGGCCTGTCGCAGGGCGACCGTGTCGAGAACGGTCCGGCCGCCGACATCAAGCCCGGTAACAACCTGGCGCTGCGCAACATCCCGGTCGGTACGACCATCCACGCCATCGAGCTGCGGCCCGGCGGCGGCGCGAAGTTCGCCCGCTCCGCGGGTGCCTCCGTGCAGCTGCTGGCGAAGGAGGGCTCCATGGCCCACCTTCGTATGCCGTCGGGTGAGATCCGCCTGGTCGACGTCCGCTGCCGCGCCACCATCGGCGAGGTCGGCAACGCCGAGCAGTCGAACATCAACTGGGGCAAGGCCGGCCGTCTGCGCTGGAAGGGCGTTCGCCCGACCGTCCGCGGTGTCGCCATGAACCCGGTCGACCACCCGCACGGTGGTGGTGAGGGCAAGACCTCCGGTGGTCGCCACCCGGTCAGCCCGTGGGGTCAGAAGGAGGGTCGTACTCGCTCGCCGAAGAAGGCATCGAGCAAGTACATCGTCCGCCGCCGCAAGACGAACAAGAAGCGCTAGGAGCGGGTTTAGATGCCGCGCAGTCTCAAGAAGGGGCCCTTCGTCGACGACCACCTGATCAAGAAGGTGGACGTACAGAACGAAGCAGGCACCAAGAACGTCATCAAGACCTGGTCCCGTCGCTCGATGATCATCCCGGCCATGCTCGGCCACACGATCGCGGTGCACAACGGCAAGACCCACGTCCCGGTGTTCGTCACCGAGTCGATGGTCGGCCACAAGCTCGGCGAGTTCTCGCCGACTCGCACCTTCCGCGGCCACGTCAAGGACGACCGGAAGTCGAAGCGCCGCTAACGCGGGGTGGAAACGACTATGACTTACACCGAAGGGACAACCATGGAAGCCAGGGCCCAGGCGCGGTACATCCGCGTCACGCCCATGAAGGCCCGCCGCGTGGTGGACCTCATCCGTGGCATGGATGCCACGGAGGCTCAGGCGGTCCTGCGTTTCGCCCCGCAGGCCGCGAGCGTGCCGGTCGGCAAGGTGCTGGACAGCGCCATTGCCAACGCCGCGCACAACTACGACCACAGTGACGCCTCTTCGCTGTTCATCAGCGAGGCGTACGTGGATGAGGGCCCGACCCTGAAGCGGTTCCGTCCGCGTGCTCAGGGCCGTGCCTACCGGATCCGTAAGCGGACCAGCCACATCACCGTGGTCGTCAGCAGCAAGGAAGGAACCCGGTAATGGGCCAGAAGGTTAACCCGCATGGGTTCCGGCTCGGCATCACCACGGACTTCAAGTCCCGTTGGTACGCCGACAAGCTGTACAAGGACTACGTCAAGGAAGACGTCGCCATTCGTCGCATGATGACGAAGGGCATGGAGCGGGCCGGTATCTCGAAGGTTGAGATCGAGCGCACCCGCGACCGCGTCCGCGTTGACATCCACACCGCCCGCCCGGGCATCGTCATCGGTCGCCGCGGCGCCGAGGCCGACCGTATCCGCGGCGAGCTGGAGAAGCTGACCGGCAAGCAGGTTCAGCTGAACATCCTCGAGGTCAAGAACCCCGAGGTGGACGCTCAGCTGGTGGCCCAGGCCGTCGCCGAGCAGCTGTCCTCCCGCGTCTCCTTCCGTCGTGCGATGCGTAAGAGCATGCAGAGCTCGATGAAGGCCGGCGCCAAGGGCATCAAGATCCAGTGTGGCGGCCGTCTCGGCGGCGCCGAGATGTCCCGCTCGGAGTTCTACCGCGAGGGCCGCGTGCCCCTGCACACGCTCCGCGCGAACGTCGACTACGGCTTCTTCGAGGCCAAGACGACCTTCGGCCGTATCGGTGTGAAGGTCTGGATCTACAAGGGCGACGTCAAGAACATCGCCGAGGTTCGCGCCGAGAACGCCGCTGCCCGCGCCGGCAACCGTCCGGCTCGTGGCGGCGCTGACCGCCCGGCCGGCCGCGGTGGCCGTGGTGGCGAGCGTGGCGGTCGCGGCCGCAAGCCGCAGCAGTCCGCGTCGGCAGCCGAGGCCCCCAAGGCCGAGGCTCCCGCCGCCGCTGCTCCGGCTGAGAGCACCGGAACGGAGGCCTGACCGAAATGCTGATCCCCCGTAGGGTCAAGCACCGCAAGCAGCACCACCCGAAGCGCAGCGGTATGGCAAAGGGTGGTACGCAGGTTGCGTTCGGCGAGTACGGCATTCAGGCCCTCACTCCGGCGTACGTGACCAACCGCCAGATCGAGGCGGCTCGTATCGCGATGACCCGCCACATCAAGCGTGGCGGCAAGGTCTGGATCAACATCTACCCGGACCGCCCGCTGACCAAGAAGCCCGCCGAGACCCGCATGGGTTCCGGTAAGGGTTCCCCTGAGTGGTGGGTCGCGAACGTCAAGCCCGGTCGGGTGATGTTCGAGCTGTCCTACCCGAACGAGAAGACTGCTCGTGAGGCGCTCACCCGCGCTGCTCACAAGCTTCCGATGAAGTGCCGCATCGTTCGGCGCGAGGCAGGTGAGGCGTGATGTCGGCCGGAACCAAGGCGTCCGAGCTGCGCGAGCTGGGCAACGAGGAGCTTCTCAACAAGCTCCGCGAGGCCAAGGAAGAGCTGTTCAACCTCCGCTTCCAGGCGGCGACCGGTCAGCTCGAGAACCACGGCCGGCTCAAGGCCGTCCGCAAGGACATCGCGCGGATCTACACCCTCATGCGTGAGCGCGAGCTGGGCATCGAGACGGTGGAGAACGCCTGATGAGCGAGAGCAATGTGACTGAAGAGAACACCGCCCGCGGTTTCCGCAAGACCCGTGAGGGTCTGGTCGTCAGCGACAAGATGGACAAGACCGTCGTCGTCGCCGTCGAGGACCGCGTGAAGCATGCGCTGTACGGCAAGGTCATCCGCCGTACGAACAAGCTCAAGGCGCACGACGAGCAGAACGCTGCCGGCGTCGGCGACCGCGTCCTCATCATGGAGACGCGTCCGCTGTCGGCGACCAAGCGCTGGCGCATCGTCGAGATCCTCGAGAAGGCCAAGTAATTTTGCGGGGTTCTCCCTGACGGGAGAGTCCCCGCATGCCCCCCGCTGGGGCTTCGGTCCCAGCACTAGTTCCGCCAGGCTCGGTGGGCTGGGCCAGTGATCTGGCACAGCCCGCCGGGAACCGGCAGACGATCAGGAGATAGACGTGATCCAGCAGGAGTCGCGGCTGCGTGTCGCCGACAACACTGGTGCCAAGGAGATCCTTTGCATCCGTGTTCTCGGTGGTTCCGGTCGCCGCTACGCGGGCATCGGTGACGTCATCGTCGCCACCGTCAAGGACGCGATCCCCGGTGGCAACGTGAAGAAGGGTGACGTCGTCAAGGCGGTCATCGTTCGCACCGTCAAGGAGCGCCGCCGTCCGGACGGCTCGTACATCCGCTTCGACGAGAACGCCGCCGTCATTCTGAAGAACGACGGCGACCCTCGCGGCACCCGTATCTTCGGCCCGGTGGGCCGTGAGCTGCGCGAGAAGAAGTTCATGAAGATCATCTCGCTCGCGCCGGAGGTGCTGTAAGCATGAAGATCAAGAAGGGCGACCTGGTTCAGGTCATCACCGGCAAGGACAAGGGCAAGCAGGGCAAGGTCATCGCGGCCTTCCCCCGCGAGGACCGCGTCCTGGTCGAGGGTGTCAACCGGGTCAAGAAGCACACCAAGGCCGGTCAGACCGCTCGCGGTTCGCAGACCGGTGGCATCGTCACGACCGAGGCCCCTGTTCACGTGAGCAATGTTCAGCTCGTCGTGGAGAAGGACGGCAACAAGGTCGTCACGCGCGTCGGTTACCGCTTCGACGACGAGGGCAACAAGATCCGCGTTGCCAAGCGGACGGGTGAGGACATCTGATGGCTACCACCACCACTCCGCGTCTCAAGACGAAGTACCGCGAGGAGATCGCGGGCAAGCTGCGTGAGGAGTTCTCGTTCGAGAACGTCATGCAGGTGCCCGGCCTCGTCAAGATCGTGGTCAACATGGGTGTGGGCGACGCCGCCCGCGACTCCAAGCTGATCGATGGTGCCATCAAGGACCTCACCACGATCACCGGCCAGAAGCCGGCCGTCACCAAGGCCCGTAAGTCCATCGCGCAGTTCAAGCTGCGTGAGGGCCAGCCGATCGGTGCCCACGTCACTCTTCGTGGCGACCGCATGTGGGAGTTCCTGGACCGCACCCTGTCGCTCGCGCTTCCGCGCATCCGCGACTTCCGTGGTCTGTCCCCCAAGCAGTTCGACGGCCGTGGCAACTACACCTTCGGTCTCACGGAGCAGGTCATGTTCCACGAGATCGACCAGGACAAGATCGACCGCGTCCGGGGTATGGACATCACCGTGGTGACCACGGCGACCAACGACGCTGAGGGCCGTGCCCTTCTCCGTCACCTCGGCTTCCCGTTCAAGGAGGCGTAAGCGAGATGGCGAAGAAGGCTCTTATTGCCAAGGCTGCTCGTAAGCCCAAGTTCGGTGTGCGCGCGTACACCCGCTGCCAGCGCTGCGGCCGTCCGCACTCCGTGTACCGCAAGTTCGGCCTGTGCCGCGTGTGCCTTCGTGAGATGGCTCACCGTGGCGAGCTGCCGGGCGTGACCAAGAGCTCCTGGTAATTCCCTACTTGGGAATCACCGGAAGCTCTCGGTAAGTATCTGGTCGGCGGGGGCCCTCCTTCACATGCCGTAGGCTTGTGGGGTTGGGCGCCCGCCGCCCTGACCGACTTACTACGCCGTAGGTCCCCGCACCGCACCCGTCCCGCCACTGAGTGGGGAGAGGGATGGCGCATACAGGAAACCCCGGCGAGAGAGGCCGAAGGCCAATTCATGACCATGACTGATCCCATCGCAGACATGCTCACGCGTCTGCGTAACGCGAACTCGGCGTACCACGACTCCGTCGTGATGCCGCACAGCAAGATCAAGTCGCACATCGCGGAGATCCTCCAGCAGGAGGGCTTCATCACCGGCTGGAAGGTCGAGGACGCCGAGGTCGGCAAGAACCTCGTCCTGGAGCTGAAGTTCGGCCCGAACCGCGAGCGTTCGATCGCCGGCATCAAGCGCATCTCCAAGCCGGGTCTGCGCGTGTACGCGAAGTCCACCAACCTGCCGAAGGTTCTCGGCGGCCTGGGCGTGGCGATCATCTCCACGTCCCACGGTCTCCTGACCGGCCAGCAGGCGCAGAAGAAGGGCGTGGGTGGGGAAGTCCTCGCCTACGTCTGGTAGTCGGGAACGGAGGAATAGCCAATGTCGCGAATCGGCAAGCTCCCCATCCAGGTTCCCGCCGGTGTGGACGTCACCATCGATGGCCGCACGGTCGCGGTGAAGGGCCCCAAGGGTTCCCTCTCGCACACCGTCGCCGCGCCGATCGAGGTCACCAAGGGCGAGGACGGCACCCTGAAGGTGCTGCGCCCGAACGACGAGCGTCAGAACAAGGCCCTGCACGGCCTGTCCCGCACGCTGGTGGCGAACATGATCACCGGCGTGACCACGGGGTACGTCAAGGCGCTCGAGATCAGCGGTGTCGGTTACCGCGTTGCCGCGAAGGGCTCCAACCTGGAGTTCCAGCTCGGCTACAGCCACCCGATCCTGGTGGAGGCGCCCGAGGGCATCTCCTTCAAGGTCGAGTCGCCGACCAAGTTCTCGGTCGAGGGCATCGACAAGCAGAAGGTCGGCGAGGTCGCCGCGAACATCCGCAAGCTGCGTAAGCCCGACCCGTACAAGGCCAAGGGCGTCAAGTACGCGGGCGAGGTCATCCGCCGCAAGGTCGGAAAGGCGGGTAAGTAAGCCATGGCATACGGTGTAAAGATCGCCAAGGGTGACGCGTACAAGCGCGCCGCCATCAAGCGTCGCCACATCCGCGTCCGCAAGCACATCTCCGGTACGCCGGAGCGTCCGCGCCTGGTCGTGACGCGCTCCAACCGCAACATCGTTGCGCAGGTCATCGACGACATCGCGGGCCACACGCTCGCGTCGGCGTCGACCCTGGACACCTCGATCCGTGGTGGCGAGGGCGACAAGAGCGCCCAGGCCAAGCAGGTCGGCGCGCTTGTCGCCGAGCGTGCCAAGGCTGCGGGCATCGAGGCCGTCGTGTTCGACCGTGGTGGCAACAGGTACGCCGGGCGCATTGCCGCTCTGGCTGACGCCGCCCGCGAAGCCGGGCTGAAGTTCTAGGCCCCGGTTCCGGGACTAACGGACGTAACAGAGAGAGGTAATCCAATGGCTGGACCCCAGCGCCGCGGGAGCGGTGCCGGTGGCGGCGAGCGGCGGGACCGGAAGGGTCGCGACGGTGGCGCTGCTGCCGCCGAGAAGACCGCGTACGTTGAGCGCGTTGTCGCGATCAACCGCGTCGCCAAGGTTGTGAAGGGTGGTCGTCGCTTCAGCTTCACCGCGCTGGTCGTGGTGGGCGACGGTGACGGCACCGTGGGTGTCGGTTACGGCAAGGCCAAGGAGGTGCCGGCCGCCATCGCCAAGGGTGTTGAGGAGGCCAAGAAGCACTTCTTCAAGGTCCCCCGTATCCAGGGCACCATCCCGCACCCGATCCAGGGCGAGAAGGCCGCGGGCGTCGTCCTGCTCAAGCCTGCTTCCCCCGGTACCGGTGTTATCGCCGGTGGCCCGGTGCGCGCCGTTCTGGAGTGCGCCGGCGTTCACGACATCCTGTCGAAGTCGCTCGGCTCCGACAACGCGATCAACATCGTGCACGCGACCGTGGCGGCCCTCAAGGGCCTGCAGCGTCCCGAGGAGATCGCGGCTCGCCGTGGTCTGCCGCTCGAGGACGTCGCCCCCGCGGCTCTGCTTCGTGCGCGTGCGGGAGCGGGTGCGTAATGGCCCGCCTCAAGATCACGCAGACGAAGTCGTACATCGGCAGCAAGCAGAACCACCGCGACACCCTGCGTTCGCTCGGGCTCAAGCGCCTGAACGACGTGGTTGTCAAGGAGGACCGTCCCGAGTTCCGCGGCATGGTGCACACCGTCCGCCACCTCGTCACGGTTGAGGAGGTCGACTGACATGGCGGAGAACAACCCGCTGAAGGTCCACAACCTCCGGCCCGCCCCGGGTGCCAAGACCGCGAAGACCCGTGTGGGTCGTGGTGAGGCGTCCAAGGGTAAGACCGCAGGTCGTGGTACCAAGGGCACCAAGGCCCGTTACCAGGTTCCGGAGCGCTTCGAGGGTGGGCAGATGCCCCTCCACATGCGTCTCCCGAAGCTCAAGGGCTTCAAGAACCCGTTCCGCACCGAGTACCAGGTGGTGAACCTGGACAAGCTCGGCGCTCTCTACCCCGAGGGTGGCGAGGTCACGGTGGCCGATCTGGTCGCCAAGGGCGCGGTGCGCAAGAACAGCCTCGTCAAGGTCCTGGGCCAGGGCGAGATCTCCGTGGCGCTGCAGGTGACGGTTGACGCCGTCTCCGGCTCCGCCAAGGAGAAGATTGCCGCTGCCGGCGGCACCGTCACCGAGCTCGTCTGAGACGAGTTCAGTGGCTGAAAGCTGAAAACCGACCGGGGATGCCTCCCAAAAGGGGCATCCCCGGTTGGTCGTTCCTAGGGGAGCGCATCCGCCGGTAAGGTGGCGTGCACTGTTGCTGTAAATACCTATTCGTTGATCCTCAATAACCGTCACCTCTGACGCAGAAGCGCGGGGGTCGCAGGAGGCACCGTGCTCACCGCGTTCGCCCGGGCGTTCAAGACGCCCGACCTGCGCAAGAAGCTGCTCTTCACGCTCGGCATCATCGTTCTGTACCGGCTCGGGTCACACATTCCGGTCCCGGGTGTCAGTTATCAGAACGTACAGATCTGCGTGGACGCGGCCCAGAAGGGCAACAACAGCCTGTTCGGCCTGGTGAACATGTTCAGCGGCGGAGCGCTGCTGCAGATCACCATCTTCGCGCTGGGCATCATGCCGTACATCACGGCGAGCATCATCCTGCAGCTGCTGACCGTGGTCATCCCACGCCTGGAAGCCCTCAAGAAGGAGGGCTCGTCCGGCACGGCGAAGATCACGCAGTACACCCGGTATCTGACCGTGGCACTCGCCGTGCTCCAGGGCACCGGCCTGGTGGCCACGGCCCGCAGCGGCGCGCTCTTCAGCGGCTGCCAGGTGGCCGACCAGATCGTTCCGAACCGCTCGATCTTCACCACCATCGTCATGGTCACTTGCATGACGGCGGGCACCGCGGCCGTCATGTGGCTCGGTGAGCTCATCACCGACCGCGGCATCGGCAACGGCATGTCGATCCTGATGTTCATCTCGATCGCCGCCGGCTTCCCGGGCGCCCTGTGGGCCATCAAGCAGACCGGCAAGCTCGCCAAGGGCTGGATCGAGTTCGGCACGGTCATCCTGATCGGCTTCGTGATGGTCGCCCTGGTCGTCTTCGTCGAGCAGGCCCAGCGCCGTATCCCGGTTCAGTACGCGAAGCGCATGATCGGGCGCCGTTCCTACGGCGGCACGTCCACGTACATCCCGCTCAAGGTGAACCAGGCGGGTGTGATTCCCGTCATCTTCGCCTCGTCGCTGCTCTACATCCCGGCGTTGGTCGCGCAGTTCTCCAACTCCCAGGCGGGCTGGAAGTCTTGGATCCAACAGCACTTCGTCAAGGGTGACCACCCGTACTACATCGCCACGTACTTCCTCCTGATCGTGTTCTTCGCCTTCTTCTATGTGGCGATTTCGTTCAACCCCGAGGAAGTCGCGGACAACATGAAGAAGTATGGTGGCTTCATCCCGGGTATCCGGGCTGGTCGACCTACTGCCGAGTACCTGAGCTACGTGCTCAACAGGATCACTTGGCCGGGCTCGCTGTACCTGGGTCTGATTGCTCTCGTCCCAACAATGGCGTTGGCGGGCTTCGGCGGCGCAAACCAGAACTTCCCGTTCGGCGGGACGAGCATCCTCATCATCGTGGGTGTGGGTCTGGAGACCGTGAAGCAGATCGAGAGCCAGCTCCAGCAGCGCAATTACGAAGGGTTCCTCCGCTGATGCGAATCGTCCTCGTCGGACCGCCCGGTGCCGGCAAGGGAACGCAGGCTGCGTACCTTGCCAGGAACCTGTCGATCCCGCACATCTCCACGGGCGACCTCTTCCGCGCCAACATCAGCCAGGGCACAGAGCTCGGCCGGCAGGCCAAGGCCTACATGGACGCGGGAGAGCTGGTCCCGGACGAGGTCACCATCGGCATGGCCAAGGGGCGGATGGAGCAGCCCGACGCCACGGGCGGCTTCCTGCTGGACGGCTTCCCGCGCAATGTCTCGCAGGCCGAGGCGCTCGACGCGATGCTGAAGTCCGAGGGCATGACGCTGGACGCGGTGCTCGACCTGGAGGTCCCCGAGGACGAGGTCGTGAAGCGGATCGCGGGCCGTCGCATCTGCCGCAACGACTCCAGCCATGTCTTCCACGTGACGTACTCCCCGCCGAAGCAGGAAGGTCTCTGCGACATCTGCGGCGGCGATCTGTACCAGCGTGACGACGACACCGAGGAGACGGTGCGCAAGCGGCTCGAGGTCTACCACACGCAGACCGAGCCGATCATCGACTACTACCGGGGCCAGGGCCTGGTGGTCACCATCTCCGCGCTGGGCAAGGTCACCGATGTGACCGAGCGCGCGATGGAGGCGCTGAAGAAGTCCACGCAGCACGCCAAGGACTGAGCAGTACCCCGCAGTACCAGTGGTTCGGCCGCGGTGTCCGATGGGCGCCGCGGCCGTACTGTTGAGCACAGACACGACAGAGGTGGAAGGCAAGCACATGGTGCAGATCAAGACCCCGGAGCAGATCGCGAAGATGCGCGAGGCGGGGCTGGTCGTTGCCGCGATCCATGCGGCGACGCGTGAAGCGGCCGTGCCCGGTGCCACCACCAGAGATCTGGACGAGGTCGCCCGCAAGGTGATCGCCGACCACGGTGCGAAGTCGAACTTCCTCGGGTACGGCGGCTTTCCCGCGACGATCTGCACCTCGGTGAACGAGGTCGTCGTGCACGGCATCCCGGACGAGAAGACCGTCCTCAAGGACGGCGACATCATCTCCGTCGACGCCGGCGCGATCGTCGACGGCTGGCACGGTGACGCGGCCTACACCGTCTTCGTCGGCAGCGGTCACGCTCCGGAGCTCATCGAGCTCTCGCGGGTGACCGAGGAGTCGATGTGGGCGGGCATCGCGGCGATGAAGAACGGCAACCGGCTCGTGGACGTCTCGCGCGCGATCGAGACGTACATCCGCCGCCAGCCGAAGCCGGGCGGTGGCCGGTACGGGATCATCGAGGAGTACGGGGGCCACGGCATCGGCACCGAGATGCACATGGACCCGCACCTGCTGAACTATGTCTCGCGCAAGCGCGGCAAGGGCCCGAAGCTGGTCCCCGGCTTCTGCCTGGCGATCGAGCCGATGGTGAGCCTGGGCACCCCGCACACCGAGGTGCTGGCCGACGACTGGACGGTCATCACGACGGACGGCACGTGGTCCTCGCACTGGGAGCACTCCGTCGCCCTGACCGAGCAGGGCCCGCTGGTCCTCACGGCACCGGACTGCGGCAGGGCGAAGCTGGCGGAGTACGGGATCACGGCGGCCCCCGACCCCTTGAGTTGAGCGCGTCCGGCCGCTTAAGGATCTCTCCGGATGGGCAAACTTGCCGGATTCGTCTTTTCGAGTGGCCTGACGTAGACTGATGCGTCGGCTCTCGTGTACCCGTGTGTCTGCATGCGGTTGTGTGAGCCGATCAAGGTAGCCGATTCGAAGGGCGAAGCGTGGCCAAGAAGCAAGGTGCCATCGAAATTGAGGGCACCGTGATCGAGTCCCTCCCGAACGCCATGTTCAAGGTGGAACTCCAGAACGGTCACAAAGTCCTCGCGCACATCTCCGGCAAGATGCGGATGCACTACATCCGTATCCTCCCGGACGACCGGGTTGTCGTGGAGCTCTCTCCGTACGACCTGACGCGCGGACGGATCGTCTACCGGTACAAGTAGATCTTGTCGTCACCCCATCGCGTGGGGTGCCGGCACTGACCCGGAGAACCTCACATCCCATGAAGGTCAAGCCGAGCGTCAAGAAGATCTGCGACAAGTGCAAGGTGATCCGCCGTCACGGCCGGGTCATGGTCATCTGCGACAACCTGCGCCACAAGCAGCGCCAGGGCTGACGCACGACCTGCATTCGCAGATCTTCGCGCGACGTATCCAAGCAAGTACATACGCAGAATCCGCCCAGCCCGTAAAGGGTCGGCGGCACCTCCGGCGGGGGCCGGGGACCCGGACGTACCACCGCCTCACTCGAGGCGGTCGGCGGTCGGGAGTGGTTCTGCGGAAGACCCCCGAAACACACAGGAGCCATTGAATGGCACGCGTTTCCGGTGTTGACATCCCGCGCGAAAAGCGTGTGGAGATCGCACTCACCTACGTCTTCGGTATCGGGCGCACCCGGTCGAAGGAGATCCTCTCCGAGACGGGCGTGAACCCGAACACCCGCGTTCGTGACCTCCCCGAAGAGGACCTGGTCAAGATCCGCGAGTACGTGGACGCCAACCTCCGCACCGAGGGTGACCTTCGCCGTGAGGTCCAGGCCGACATTCGCCGCAAGATCGAGATCGGCTGCTACCAGGGTCTGCGGCACCGCCGTGGCCTGCCGGTCCACGGTCAGCGCACCAGCACGAACGCTCGTACCCGCAAGGGCCCGCGTCGCGCGATCGCCGGTAAGAAGAAGCCGGGCAAGAAGTAGTCCTCAGCCGGACGCTCATCAGCGGTCTTCGCTGTAGGACCGACCACCTCCCGTAGGAGTAATAGATGCCCCCCAAGGGTCGTCAGGGCGCTGCCAAGAAGGTGCGCCGCAAGGAAAAGAAGAACGTCGCTCACGGGCACGCCCACATCAAGAGCACGTTCAACAACACGATCGTCTCGATCACGGACCCCGCGGGCAACGTGATCTCCTGGGCCTCCGCCGGCCACGTCGGCTTCAAGGGCTCGCGCAAGTCCACCCCCTTCGCCGCGCAGATGGCCGCCGAGTCGGCCGCCCGCCGCGCGCAGGAGCACGGCATGCGCAAGGTCGACGTCTTCGTCAAGGGTCCCGGCTCCGGCCGTGAGACCGCGATCCGCTCCCTCCAGGCCACGGGCCTCGAGGTCGGTTCGATCCAGGACGTCACCCCCACCCCGCACAACGGCTGCCGCCCCCCGAAGCGTCGCCGCGTCTGACCCCTCGCGGGTAGGACTTTGCGGGCGGTATGGCGCTTCGGTGCCGTACCGCCCGTACCCTTGTTCCGTTGGCATCAAATAGTGGGTGCCAAGACTGGAGGCATTTCTCATGCTTATCGCTCAGCGTCCTTCGCTGACCGAAGAGGTCGTCGACGAATACCGCTCCCGGTTCGTGATCGAGCCGCTGGAGCCGGGCTTCGGCTACACCCTCGGCAACTCGCTCCGCCGTACGCTCCTCTCCTCGATTCCGGGTGCGGCGGTCACGTCCATCCGTATCGACGGTGTCCTGCACGAGTTCACCACCGTGCCGGGCGTCAAGGAGGACGTCACCGACCTCATCCTGAACATCAAGCAGCTGGTCGTCTCCTCGGAGCACGACGAGCCGGTCGTGATGTACCTGCGCAAGCAGGGTCCGGGTCTGGTCACCGCTGCCGACATCGCCCCGCCGGCCGGCGTCGAGGTCCACAACCCGGACCTCGTTCTCGCGACGCTGAACGGCAAGGGCAAGCTGGAGATGGAGCTGACCGTCGAGCGCGGTCGCGGCTATGTCTCCGCCGTGCAGAACAAGCAGGTGGGCCAGGAGATCGGCCGGATCCCGGTCGACTCCATCTACTCGCCGGTGCTCAAGGTCACGTACAAGGTCGAGGCGACCCGTGTCGAGCAGCGCACCGACTTCGACAAGCTGATCGTCGACGTCGAGACCAAGCAGGCCATGCGTCCCCGTGACGCCATGGCGTCGGCCGGTAAGACCCTGGTCGAGCTGTTCGGTCTGGCGCGCGAGCTCAACATCGACGCCGAGGGCATCGACATGGGTCCGTCCCCGACGGACGCCGCGCTCGCTGCCGACCTGGCGCTGCCGATCGAGGAGCTCGAGCTCACCGTTCGTTCGTACAACTGCCTCAAGCGCGAGGGCATCCACTCCGTGGGTGAGCTCGTGGCCCGCTCCGAGGCCGACCTGCTCGACATCCGCAACTTCGGTGCGAAGTCGATCGACGAGGTCAAGGCGAAGCTGGCCGGCATGGGCCTGGCCCTGAAGGACAGCCCGCCCGGATTCGACCCGACCGCCGCCGCCGACGCCTTCGGCGCCGACGACGACGCGGACGCCGGTTTCGTCGAGACCGAGCAGTACTGATCGGAACCCGTCCGGCGGCCCTGCTCTCAACCGCCGGACGGGCCTGATCCACACACTTCCGGTGGGCGGCCGCCCGCCGGTAACTGACATCGGTACCTGATACGGCCGGTGCAGATCACAAGGAGAAACACCATGCCGCGTCCCACCAAGGGAGCCCGTTTCGGCGGCAGCGCCGCGCACGAGCGTCTGCTTCTCGCGAACCTTGCGAAGTCGCTGTTCGAGCACGGCCGCATCACCACGACCGAGGCCAAGGCCCGCCGCCTGCGTCCGGTCGCCGAGCGCCTGATCACCAAGGCGAAGAAGGGCGACATCCACAACCGTCGCCTGGTGCTGCAGACGATCACGGACAAGGGCGTCGTGCACACCCTCTTCACCGAGATCGCCCCGCGCTACGCCGAGCGCCCGGGTGGCTACACCCGCATCACCAAGATCGGCAACCGTCGTGGCGACAACGCCCCGATGGCTGTGATCGAGCTGGTCGAGGGTGAGATCGCCAAGAAGGCGACCGTCGCCGAGGCCGAGGCCGCGACCAAGCGCGCGGTCAAGGAGTCCGAGACCAAGGCCGCCGAGGCCGAGGTTGTCGAGGACGCCGCGCCGGCCGACGAGGCCGCCGAGTCCAAGGACGCCTGAGCGTTCTGACGGCTGATGGACGGGTCCGCTCCCTCACGGGAGCGGGCCCTTCCGCATTGAGAGGATCTGTCGCGTGAGCGATGAGGTGGAGCCCGGATGTGTACGGGTGCGGCTGGACCTGTCGTACGACGGGGCTGACTTCTCCGGCTGGGCCAAGCAGGCCCGCGGGCAGCGGACGGTCCAGGGGGAGATCGAGGACGCGCTGCGTACGGTCACGCGCTCCTCGCAGACGTACGAGCTGACCGTCGCCGGACGTACCGATGCCGGGGTCCACGCCCGCGGGCAGGTCGCGCACGTCGATCTGCCCCTGAGCGTCTGGTCCGAGCACCGGGAGAAGCTGCTGAAGCGGCTGGCCGGTCGGCTCTCGCGCGATGTCCGGATCTGGCGGGTCGCCGAGGCCCCGGCCGGGTTCAACGCGCGCTTCTCGGCGATCTGGCGGCGGTATGCGTACCGGGTGACCGACCACCCCGCGGGCGTCGATCCGCTGCTGCGCGGCCATGTGCTCTGGCACGACTGGCCGTTGGACGTCGAAGCCATGAACGCCGCCGCCGAGAAGCTGGTGGGGGAGCACGACTTCGCGGCGTACTGCAAGAAGCGCGAGGGCGCCACGACCATTCGTACGCTGCAGCAGCTTCGGTGGGAGCGGGACGCGGCCGGGATCATCACGGCGACCGTGAAGGCCGATGCCTTCTGCCACAACATGGTGCGCTCGCTGGTGGGCGCGCTGCTGTTCGTGGGAGACGGGCACCGCCCGGTGGACTGGCCGGGCAAGGTGCTGGCCGCCGGGGTGCGGGACTCGGCCGTCCATGTGGTGCGGCCGCACGGCCTGACGCTGGAGGAAGTCGGTTATCCCGCCGACGAGTTGCTGGCCGCCCGGAACCGGGAGGCCCGCAACAGGCGTTCGCTGCCGGGGTCAGCCGGCGGGGTTGGCGGCTGCTGCTGAGGCCTGGGCCTCGCCGCGGCGCACGATCTGACGGAAGGTGAACTCCGCGAGGTCGTCGCCCGTCTGGAAGGCCTTGGAGTCGCCCGAGGTGACTGACTTGGCCTTGGTGTAGCCGGTGGCGGTGAAGTAGGCGTAGCGGCCGTAGGAGTTGGCGGTGAACCGGCAGACCGGGCCGCCCTTGCAGAAGCTGGGGACGCCGGCGCCGGGGAGCGGGGCGACATTGCCCTTCGCCTGCTGGGCCGCCTTCTTGGCCTCCGCCTCGGTGCCGAAGACGGCGACGCCGATGGTGACCGCGATGCCGTCCTTGCTGTAGGTGGCGCGGAAGACCTGGTCGCAGCCGTTGCTCTCGAGGATCGAGCCGAGAGCGCCCTGCGTGGCGGAGGGGCAGGTGCCGGTGCGGGCGGTGGCGCCCTTGGCGTACACCCGGTCGCCCATCGTCAGCTTCTTGCCCGGGAAGAGGGACTCCGCACTGAGTGGCGCCGTGTCCTTCTTCTCGTCGGAGATGAAGTCCTTCGGGTTCGGCGGGGGCAGCGGGGCGACCGAGGAGAAGGACGGCTCGGGCTGGGTCGTGTCGCTGGGCAGGTCGGGCGCCGCGGGGAGCTCGCTGGCGTTCTTGCCCGAGGAGCGGTTGTCCTCGTCACTGTTGGAGGAGACGATCCCGGTCGCCACGACGCCGGCGATCACGGCGGTCGCGACTGCGCCGCCGCCTATCAGCAGCCACCGCCTGCGGCGGGCACGGGTCGCTGAGGCGTCGGCGAGCGCGGCCCAGTCCGGTGTGTTGTCGGCCGCCGCCGAGCCGCGCAGGCCGAACGGATCCGGGTCGTTCTGCCCGAAGTTGTACCGGTCCTGTCGCCCGTACGGGTCTTGACCTCCGTACGGGTCCTGGTTCTGTCCACCGGACCCCCACTGAGGTCCCCCCTGCCCAAAGCTCATGCCGCGCATCCTAAACCTGTTGGGGCGAGGGGATGACGACGGCGAGAATCGGAGCATGGGACATCTCGAGGCAGCGCATCTGGAGTACTACCTACCGGACGGGCGGGTGCTCCTCGGTGACGCCTCCTTCCGGGTCGGGGAGGGCGCGGTGGTCGCCCTGGTCGGCGCGAACGGCGCCGGCAAGACGACGCTGCTGCGGCTGATGGCGGGGGAGCTGCAGCCGCACGGCGGTGCGGTGTCGGCGAGCGGCGGGCTCGGTGTGATGCCGCAGTTCGTCGGATCGGTGCGGGACGAGCGGACCGTCCGGGATCTGCTGGTGTCGGTGGCGCAGCCGCGGATCCGCGAGGCCGCCGCCGAGGTGGACGCCGCGGAGCACCTGATCATGACGGTCGACGACGAGGCCGCGCAGATGAAGTACGCGCAGGCGCTGAGCGACTGGGCGGAGGCGCGGGGGTACGAGGCCGAGACCGTCTGGGACATGTGCACGATGGCCGCGCTGGGCGTTCCGTACGAGAGCGCGCAGTGGCGGCTGGTGCGCACCCTGAGTGGGGGCGAGCAGAAACGGCTGGTGCTGGAGGCGCTGCTGCGGGGTCCTGACGAGGTGCTGCTCCTCGACGAGCCGGACAACTATCTGGACGTGCCGGGCAAGCGGTGGCTGGAGGAGCGGCTGAAGGAGACCCGTAAGACGGTGCTCTTCGTCTCGCACGACCGGGAGCTGCTGGCGCGGGCCGCGGAGCGGATCGTGAGTGTGGAGCCGAGTCCGGCGGGGTCGGACGTGTGGGTGCACGGCGGCGGCTTCGGTACGTATCACGAGGCGCGCAAGGAGCGGTTCGCGCGCTTCGAGGAGCTGAAGCGGCGCTGGGACGAGGAGCATGCGCGGCTGAAGGCGCTGGTGCTGCGGCTGCGGCAGCAGGCGGCGATCAGCCCGGACATGGCGTCGCGGTACCGGGCGATGCAGACCCGCTTCAAGAAGTTCGAGGAGGCGGGGCCGCCGCCGGAGCCGCCGCGGGAGCAGGAGATCCGGATGCGGCTGCGCGGCGGGCGGACCGGGGTGCGCGCGCTGACCTGTGCGGGGCTTGAGCTGACCGGCCTGATGAAGCCGTTCTCGTTGGAGATCTTCTACGGGGAGCGGGTCGCCGTCCTCGGCTCGAACGGGTCCGGGAAGTCGCACTTCCTGCGGCTGCTGGCCGGGGAGCCGGTGGCGCACAAGGGGGAGTGGAAGCTGGGGGCGCGGGTGGTGCCCGGGCACTTCGCGCAGACGCATGCGCATCCGGAGCTGCTGGGGCGGACGCTGGTGGACATTCTGTGGACGGAGCACGCCAAGGACCGGGGCGGGGCGATGTCGGTCCTGCGGCGGTACGAGCTGGAGCGGCAGGGGGACCAGCGCTTCGAGAAGCTCTCGGGCGGCCAGCAGGCGCGGTTCCAGATCCTGCTGCTCGAACTGGCGGGGACGACCGCGCTGCTCCTCGACGAGCCGACGGACAACCTGGACCTGGAGTCGGCGGAGGCGTTGCAGGAGGGCTTGGAGACGTACGAGGGGACGGTGCTGGCGGTCACGCACGACAGGTGGTTCGCGAAGTCGTTCGACCGGTACCTGGTCTTCGGCTCGGACGGGGTCGTACGGGAGTCGACGGAGCCGGTGTGGGACGAGCGACGGGTGGAACGGGCGCGGTGACGTAGGGGGTGTCTTTGGAATGCTCTGGAGTGCAGGGTCCAACCGCCGTTAGAGTGGCGCCCGTTGTCGGGTGGGGCGGACCCGGGGGGCGGGTATGCAGGGTGACGGGGTGGCGGATGCGCTCCCGGTGGGGCACAGCAGTTTCGGGCCGTTCACGGTGTTGGCCGAACTGGCCAGCGGCGGCATGGGGCGGATCTATCTCGCCCGCTCCCCCGGCGGTCGCACGGTCGCCGTCAAGACACTGCTCACCGACGGCACGGACGACCGGCGGCGGTTCGCGCGCGAGGTGGTGCTGGCGCAGCGCGTCCGGGGCGTGTACACCGCGAGCGTCGTCGAGGCAGACGCGCATGCCGCGGTGCCGTGGATGGCGACCGAGTACATCCCCGCGCCCTCGCTGAGGGATCTGGTCGAAGGCTGCGGGCCGCTCGGGCCGAGCGCCCTGCACTGGGTGGCCGCCGGTATGGCCGAGGCCCTGGTGTCCATCCACGCGGCCGGTCTGGTGCACCGGGACGTGAAGCCGTCGAACGTGCTGCTCCCGGTCGAAGGCCCGCGGGTGATCGACTTCGGCATTTCGCAGGCCGGTGATGTGACCCGTACGCAGGCGGCGCTCGGGACGGTCGCGTACGCCGCGCCCGAGCAGGCCCGGGGCGAGCCCACCACCGCGGCCTCGGACGTCTTCTCGCTGGGGGCGACACTCTTCTTTCTCGCGGTGGGCCGGGCGCCGTACCGCGAGGGGGGCGCGGGCTCCGCGATGGAGCAGCTGGTGCGTGCCGCGACGGGCGAGCTCGACACTTCCGGGCTGCCGCCGGAGCTGGACGCGCTGGTCCTGCCCTGTCTGGCGCTGGACCCGGCGGAGCGGCCCGCTCCCGCCGAGATCCTGGCGCTGTGCGCGTCCCGGCTCGGGGAGCGGCCGGACGCCCGCGGCGGCGAGGACTGGCTGAACCCGGCGTGGATCGAGGCCATCGCAGGGCACCGGGAGCGGCGGACCCGCGCGGTGGAGGACGCCCGGCGGCGGGTGCAGCCGGACGCGGCGACGGATGCGGTGCCCCTGCCGCGGCCGACCTCACGGCTGGCGGCGCAAGCTCCCGTACGGCGTACAAGACTGTGGTGGGCGGGCGGCGGGACGGTGCTCGCGGTGGCTGGGCTCGCGGTGCTCCTGGTGATACGGCCCTGGGAGGGCGACGGGGCGGCGGCCGCGGGTGTGCCGGACAAGCCCGTGCGCATCCTGGAAGTGGAGAGCGAGTTCCGGGGCTCGTGCACGACCGGATCGGACACGCGGCTGCTCCCGACGCAGACGCCCGTGCCTGACGGGCGGGGCTTCACCTCGTACGACACGCAGACCTGTGTCGTCGTGTCGACGGCTCCCGGGATGACCGTCAACAAGTTCAAGAAGGTGACTGCCTTCGAGGACACGGGGCCGGGGGCGAAGGGCTGGGCCGTCATGGTCACCTTCGAGGATGCCGACAGGACGAAGTTCGCCGAGCTGACCGGGAACGTCGCGGGCCGGGCCGAGCCGCACAACCATCTGGCGTTCGTCCAGGGTGACGACCGGCTGCTGGCCAGCCCGCAGATCATGGAGCGGCTGACGGGCGGGAGCGCGCCGATCGCCGTCGGCCTCGAGCGCAACGAGGCCCAGTTTCTGGCCAAGGTGCTGGGTGCCCCGTGACGGCGGCGTTTTGACCCGACCGGGGGAGCGCGGGTATTCTTCTGGTTCGTTATGCGTATTGGCTTGCTCTATCTCACGTGAGGGGCCCTTACGCCGGTCCACCGGGCCGATGACCAGCGGCAGGCACTCGGGTTGCGTCCCCGTAGCGCCGCCAAGGCTGTCGTGATCGTCCGGGTGGCCTAGTCAGGACCTGTTCCTCCGAGCCTTGCGGCCCGGGGGATACCCACTCACTGAAGAAGCGAAGGCTACGACCGTGCGTACGTACAGCCCCAAGCCCGGCGATGTGACGCGCCAGTGGCACATCATCGACGCGCAGGACATTGTCCTGGGCCGTCTGGCGACCACCGCCGCAACCCTTCTCCGGGGCAAGCACAAGCCGATCTACGCGCCGCACGTTGACGCTGGTGACTTCGTCATCATCATCAACGCCGAGAAGGTGCACCTGTCCGGCAACAAGCGGACCCAGAAGATGGCGTACCGCCACTCCGGCTACCCGGGTGGTCTGCGTTCCGTCCGCTATGACGAGCTGCTCGCGAAGAGCCCCGAGAAGGCCATCGAGAAGGCCGTCAAGGGCATGCTCCCCAAGAACACCCTGGGCCGTCAGATGCTCTCGAAGCTGAAGGTCTACGCGGGCGAGAACCACCCGCACGCTGCTCAGCAGCCGGTCCCGTTCGAGATCACCCAGGTCGCGCAGTAAGTCCGGCCACCCCCTAAGACGAAAAGAATCTGAGGAGCATCGTGGCCGAGACCACTGTTGAGACCCCCGTCGAGGGCGAAGAGACCTACGCGGAGGTCACCACCTTCGAGTCGGAGACCCCCGTCGAGGGTGAGTACACCTCCGAGTCCCTGGCTTCCCGCTTCGGCGACCCGCAGCCGGCTGCCGGCCTGGGCCGTCGCAAGAACGCCATTGCCCGCGTCCGGATCGTTCCGGGCACCGGCAAGTGGAAGATCAACGGTCGCACCCTTGAGGACTACTTCCCCAACAAGGTGCACCAGCAGGAAGTCAACGAGCCCTTCAAGGTGCTCGAGCTCGACAACCGCTACGACGTCATCGCCCGCATCTCGGGTGGCGGCGTCTCCGGCCAGGCCGGCGCCCTGCGCCTCGGCGTGGCCCGCGCCCTGAACGAGGCGGACGTGGACAACAACCGCGCCCCGCTGAAGAAGGCCGGCTTCCTGAGCCGCGACGACCGTGCGGTCGAGCGCAAGAAGGCCGGTCTGAAGAAGGCCCGCAAGGCCCCGCAGTACAGCAAGCGCTAATCGCTCGCTGGCCTGTACGGCTTTCGTTCGCCCCGGCGGCACTCCGTGCTGCCGGGGCGTTCGTTTATGGACCACCCCGGGCGTATAACGGGCTACGGCGCTCGGGGGCTTGCATTTTCGGAGCATTTTCGGAGGACAGCTGTGGGACGACTCTTCGGCACGGACGGCGTGCGCGGTGTCGCCAATGCGGATCTGACGGCGGAGCTCGCGCTCGGCCTTTCGGTCGCTGCGGCGCATGTGCTCGCCGAGGCGGGGACCTTTGAGGGGCATCGGCCGACCGCCGTGGTCGGACGTGATCCGCGTGCGTCGGGAGAGTTTCTGGAGGCCGCCGTCGTGGCGGGTCTCGCAAGTGCGGGCGTGGACGTGCTGCGCGTCGGCGTACTGCCGACACCCGCGGTGGCGTATCTCACCGGCGACCTCGGCGCCGACCTGGGCGTGATGCTCTCCGCGAGCCACAACGCCATGCCCGACAACGGCATCAAGTTCTTCGCGCGCGGCGGTCACAAGCTCGCCGACGAGCTCGAGGACAGGATCGAGGCCGTGTACGAGGAGCACCGCACCGGTGCTCCCTGGGACCGGCCGACCGGTTCGGGCGTGGGCCGCGTGTCCGACTACGACGCGGGCTTCGACAAGTACGTGGCCCATCTGCTCTCCGTGCTGCCGAACCGGATCGACGGGCTCAAGGTCGTCCTGGACGAGGCGCACGGTGCGGCATCGCGCGTCTCCCCCGAGGCATTCGCGCGGGCGGGCGCCGAGGTGATCACCATCGGCGCGGACCCGGACGGCCTCAACATCAACGACGGCTGCGGCTCCACGCACCTCGGCCTGCTGAAGGCCGCGGTCGTCGAGCACGGCGCGGACCTCGGCATCGCGCACGACGGCGACGCCGACCGCTGCCTCGCCGTGGACGGCGCGGGCAACGAGGTCGACGGCGACCAGATCCTCGCCGTGCTGGCGCTGGCCATGCGTGAGGCCGGGACCCTGCGCGGGGACACCGTCGTCGCCACCGTGATGTCCAACCTCGGCTTCAAGCTGGCGATGGAGCGCGAGGGCGTACAGCTGGTGCAGACCGCGGTCGGCGACCGGTACGTCCTGGAGTCGATGAAGGCCGAGGACTACGCACTGGGTGGCGAGCAGTCCGGGCACGTCATCGTGCTCGACCACGCCACGACCGGCGACGGCACGCTCACCGGACTGATGCTGGCGGCCCGGGTGGCCGCGACGGGCCGCTCGCTGGCCGACCTCGCCGGAGTCATGGACCGGCTGCCGCAGGTGCTCATCAATGTGCCGGACGTGGACAAGGCGCGGGTGAACACCTCTACGGAGCTGGCGGGTGCGGTCGCCGAGGCGGAGCGCGAGCTGGGTGCGACAGGTCGCGTCCTGCTGCGTCCGTCGGGTACCGAGCCGCTGGTACGCGTCATGGTCGAGGCCGCCGACATCGAGCAGGCCCGCTCGGTGGCCGGCCGGCTGGCGGACGCGGTGAAGTCCGCGCTCGGCTGATACGGAATCGGCGGGGGCGCCCTGGTGGACTAGGGCGCCCCCGCCGTGCTTTGCTCTGCGCCCGGTTCTGCGGACCATGACGGTTCGGGCCGGGCGCTTTTGCCTGCCCCCCGCCCGGCGTCAGAGCAGCGTCGTCTTCGCCGCCGTACGCGCCCGCTGCCTCGCCCACAGGTACTTCTGCGCCAGCAGCGTCAGCGTGCCCGCCAGCACGATGCCCAGCAGATTCAGCAGCAGCTGCTCCGTCGAGCCCCATGCCTGCTTGTACTCCTGGTAGCTGAAGGCCACCGCCGCGTTCGCCGCCGCCGGAACCGTCGTCACCGAGATCGCCACGCCCACCAGCGCGCCCGACTTCGCCGAGGTCAGCGAGAGCGTCCCCGCCGCCCCGGCCAGCACGGCGACGACGAAGGAGAACCAGTCGGGGCGGTAGATGAAGTTGGTGTTCGGGCGCTCGGCCGCCAGCTGCGACGACTCGAAGAGGCCCACCCCGTCCATGAAGTAGCTGAAGGCCACCGTGACCAGCATGGCCGCGGCGAAGCCGACAACAAGCGCCTGGAACGAGCGCCACGCCAGCCGCGGGGCGCGCTGCACCAGCGCTGTGCAGACACCCGCCAGCGGGCCGAACTCCGGGCCCACCGCCATCGCGCCCACGATCAGGATCGCGTTGTCGAGCACCACGCCGCACGCCGCGATCATCGTCGCCAGCGTCAGAAAGGCGATGTACGTGACGGAGAGCGTCGACTCCTCGTGGGTCGCGTCCGTCAGGTGCTCCCACAGCACCGCGTCCGCGCCCTCGCCCGGGGCCTCCTCCTCCGCCTTGTCGGCGCGCCGGGAGAGCGACAGGTCGATGTTCTCGACGGCGATCGAGCCGGTCTCGTCGATGCCGAGCGCCCGCAGAGCGCCGATCAGCTCGTCGCCCGCCTCCCGGGCCACGTCGCACATCACCAGGTCGCCCGGGGGATTGAGCGCGGCACCGGGAACGAGGGCGAGATGCGTCGTGCCGACGGTCCGCTCGATCAGCCGCACGGCCTCTCCGGTGCGGTCGGCCGGGGTGATCAGGCGCAGATGCAGCACGCGGGCGGCTCCTCAGAGTTTGCGCAGGGACAGGCGCTGCACCTTGTGGTCGGGGCCCTTGCGCAGCACCAGCGTGGCACGGCCGCGGGTCGGGGCCACGTTCTCCAGCAGATTGGGCTTGTTGATGGTGCGCCACATCGTACGGGCGTAGTCCAGGGCCTCCTCCTCGGAGACCTGGGTGTACTTCCTGAAGTACGAGAAGGGGTTCTGGAAGGCCGTCTCACGCAGCTTGCGGAAGCGGTTGAGGTACCAGCGCTCGATGTCCTCGGGGCGGGCGTCGACGTACACGCTGAAGTCGAAGTAGTCCGCCAGACCCACCCGGGTGCGGCCGTCCTTGCCCGGCAGCGCGGGCTGCAGGACGTTGAGCCCCTCGACGATCAGGATGTCGGGGCGGGCGACGGTCAGGCGCTCGCCGGGCACGATGTCGTAGATCAGGTGGGAGTAGACGGGGGCGGTGACCTCGTCCTTGCCGGCCTTGATGTCGGCGACGAAGCGGGTCAGGGCGCGCCGGTCGTACGACTCGGGGAAGCCCTTCCTGGACATCAGGCCGCGGTCCCTGAGCTCCTTCATGGGGAGCAGGAACCCGTCCGTGGTGACCAGCTCGACGCGCGGGTGCTCGGGCCAGCGGGCGAGCAGGGCCTGGAGCAGTCGGGCGACGGTGGACTTGCCGACCGCGACGGAGCCCGCGACGCCTATGACGAAGGGGGTGCCGCGCTGCTCGCCGTGGCCGTTCCCGGCGTCGCCCAGGAAGGTGTTCAGCGCGCCGCGCAGACCGGCCGTGGCCTGTACGTACAGATTGAGCAGCCGGGAGAGCGGGAGGTAGACGTCCCGTACCTCGTCCAGGTCGATGACATCACCGAGACCGCGCAGCTGCTCGACCTCATCGGCAGTGAGGGGGAGCGGGGTCTTTTCACGCAGGGCGCTCCACTCCGCGCGGGTGAGGTCGACGTAAGGAGTCGACGCAGGCTCGGCCCGGCGGTGGGCGCTTCGTGGCGGCGAAGAGATCACCTACACATTGTCGGGGCTGGGCGGCGGTTCTGGATGGTGTGCTCGGTCACGCGGAGATGGGCCCTCCTCCAGGACCGGCCCGAGGTAACGGGCCGGCCACGGCTCCTGCGCGAGGACCGCGCCGACCGTGATGGCGACCGCGATCGCGGCGCAGACCACGATCAGCCACGAGAGCATGGTGAACACCGACCCCAGCGATCCGTAGTCCGCCATGCTGCGGTTGAGCGCCCGCGGCATGTAGATCCGGGCGCTGACCGACAGGGCCGTCAACGCCGCCGCCGTGAGAATCGCGCCGGGCAGCAGCGGCAGCCAGCGGACCCGACCGCCCAGCAGCAGGTGCTGAGTCCACCACCAGAGGGCGGTCAGACTGATTGCGGTCACCGGGATGCCCAGCCAGAGCCCGGCGCCGAAGCCGTTGCGCAGGGGCCCTTGCACCACAAGGGCAAGCATCCAGACGGCGATCCAGACCAGCCACCGCCAGGGGGCGACCTTGGAGGCCGTCTTGGGCACAGCGAACGCACGTCGGCAGAGCCGCTGCAGCGCCCGGCTGACGGCTGTCGCCGAGATGAGCACCATGAGAGCGCCCACCACGCCGATGGTGTCGCGCACGCCACCCGTGTGCGACTGGAGAAGCTGATCGAGCTGTGCGTTCACGGCTCCGGTGAGGCCGAAGACCGTACGTAGGGAGCTGACGAGCTGATTGCGCACCGAGCTCGGGGCGAAGGAGGCGACCAGGAAGAGCAGCGGGATCGCGGTCAGGAACGACTGGGCCGCCAGCCGGGTCGCGGCGTCCAGGATGTTGACGGCGTGCATCCGCGAGATGAGGCGAGCGATGACGGGGAAGCGCGCATGAGCCTCGGCGAGCCGCATACGCAGACGGGCGTCCAGGGAGTGGGACCACGCTCGCCACCGCGCCATCCTCGCCTCCTCTGCGCTCGGTGTTCGCCGGCCCGCCCGGGTGTGCGGGGCCGTCAGACAAGTTGGGAGATGCTCCGGCCGGCCAGCCAGAAGCCCACTAGCAGGGACAACGTGACGACGGCCTGCTCCTGGTGGTCCGTCATCCAGGTACGCAGTGACTGGAGTCTCGCCGTGGCCGCGCGGGGCCGGAATGTCGCGTACAACTCCATCACCAGCAGGCTGGAGGTGGCCAGGAGGCAGTACAGCATCAGCACCAGCCACGAGGCGGTGTGCGAGAGATCCGCCTTCATCACGGTCGCGGCGCCCGCGGCGACGAGCCCCCAGGGCTGGAGGAGGACTGCGAGGCCGGCCGCCGCCCACGGAGAGACCTCATGCGCCTTCGCCTGCCATGCGGGGGCACGTCGGGGGCGGTTGGTGCTGCGGCGCTTGTGCACGCCGTAGCCGATCAGCCCGACGCCGATGGCCAGCTTGACGGCGAGTGCCCCCGTGGAGGGGGCGGAGTTCGCCTTGGGCGGCGTCCCGCCGGTGAAGAGCAGCACACAGGCGATCACCAGAACCAGGCATGCGAGCCAGGCGAGGATGAAGACAAGGCCCTTGCGAACGCCCTTCTCCGCGGACAGCACCAGGATGAATGCCATGACCGGAAACGGTTCGAGGGTGATCGCCAGGCCGATGAGGACGAGGTCGAGAGTCATCTCGGCGTGCTCACTCCTCCAGGGGCCGGTTCTTCGGCGGCCGCGTCCATTCGTCCGCCGAATCCAGCGAGACACGAAGCCGGTGGAAATGCGAAAGGTGGGCGCCCATTGGGATGACCTCTGTGGCCGTTCTCGTCAGGGTCGCGAGGCCCGACCCGAGGTGCACGGAGTTCCGTGCGGTGTTGCAATGGGTTCGGTGGTGTGAAAGCCGCCCGGCAGTCCGGAAGGGTTCCTCCGCGGATGAGCCCCGTCGAGCCGAACCGTGCGAGGAGCCCGTATGAGCGCCGACGAACTTTACGAAATGGGCCCTGTCGACTATATGGTCGTCGAGTTTCCCGGGAACCGAATGACCGGTGAGGGCCTGCCGCTGCTCGTCGACCTGGTCGAGCGCGGAATTATCAGGATTCTCGATCTCAGCTTTGTCAGAAAGGAAACCGACGGCTCGGTCACCGGGCTGGAAATCGCGGACATCGACGGCGACGGTGAACTCGACCTGACCGTCTTCGAGGGTGCCTCCTCGGGTCTGCTCGGTGACGACGACATTCAGGACGCGTCCGCCGTGCTCGAGCCCGGAAGCTCCGCGGGGATCATTGTGTACGAGAACCTCTGGGCTGCGCCTCTCGCGTCCGCCCTGCGGCGCGGCGGCGCCCAGTTGGTCGCCGGCGGACGGATTCCGGTTCAGGCCATCTTGGCCTCACTCGAAGCCGCCGAGGCCCAGTCCGATTCCTGAGGAAGCCGTCAGCGGCTGCTCACGAGACAAGGACACAGCACATGCCTGGACTACTGCGCGGGGTCGCCCGCACCGCCGTCGTCGCCGGTACGGCGACCGCGGTCTCCAACCGTGTGTCGCGACGGCAGGCCGGCCGATGGGCCGAACAGGACAGCCAGCAGGCCGCCGCACAGCAGCCGGCCGCGCCGCCACCCCCGCCCGCACCCTCGATGGAAAGCAAAATTGCCCAATTGAAGGAACTCGGAGATCTCAAGGCGCAGGGTGTTCTCACTGAAGCCGAGTTCGAGGCCCAGAAGAGCGAGATCCTCAACTCCTGAGCGCATGCCCGTTTCGTCGGGGTCCCGATCGGAGTTCCCATGGACCGATATCCTCCCATCGCCGACCATGGTCTGATCGGTGACCTGCAGACGGCCGCTCTGGTCTCCTCCCGCGGCGTCATCAACTGGTTCGCGGCACCCCGGTTCGATTCACCAAGTGTTTTCGCCGCTCTGCTCGACCATGACCGCGGCGGATATTTCCTCTTCGCTCCGGACGACGGCAACGCGGTCTGCAAACAGCTCTATTTCCCCGACACGGCAGTCCTGGTGACCCGGTTCATGTCGCCCGAGGGCGTCGGCGAGGTCATCGACTGCATGCCGCCGAACCAGGTGCTTACGCCGACGGACCGGCACACGCTGGTGCGCGTCGTACGGTGCGTACGCGGCAGGGTGCGGTTCTCTCTGGAGTGCAGACCGCGGTTCGACTACGGGCGGGCCACTCATGACCTCGAACTGCGCCCGGAGGGCGCGGCGTTCCGGGCGCCGAAGCAGACCGGATACCTCTGGGCCACCTTCCCGCTGGAACGTGACGGGCTGGACGTGCGGGGCGAGGTCACACTCAACGCGGGCGAGTCGGCCGCAGCCGAGTTCACTGTCTGTGACCCGGACGGTGAGCGGCCTCCTTCCCCCACGGTGGAGGGGCTCTCCGATCAGCTCTTCGCCGTGGGCTACTTCTGGCAGGACTGGCTGCGCAGTTCCCGGTACCGCGGCCGGTGGCTGGACATGGTCAATCGTTCCGCGATCACCCTGAAGCTTCTCACCTACGCTCCCACGGGTGCTCCGGTCGCCGCCGCGACCATGGGTCTTCCCGAACAGATCGGGGGCGAGCGCAACTGGGACTACCGCTACACCTGGGTGCGCGACGGTTCGTTGTCGGTGCGGGCGTTGCTGGACCTCGGATTCGTCGACGAGGTGGCCCGGTTCACACGCTGGCTCGGCGACCGGATGCGCGATCGCGCGGACTCTCCGGGCGAACGTCTGCAGATCATGTACCGGGTCGACGGGGATCCGGACATCCCGGAGGAGATCCTCGATCACTTCGAGGGATACCGCGGCTCCTCCCCGGTACGGGCCGGGAACGCCGCCATGGATCAACTCCAGCTCGACATCTACGGCGAGGCGCTCTACGCCCTGGCCGAAGGCCACGAGGTGGGAGTCGGGACCGGATACCACGGCTGGAAGGGGCTCGCCGCGACGCTCGACTGGCTTGCCGAATCCTGGGACCGCCCGGACGAGGGCATCTGGGAAACCCGGGGCGGCCGCAAGGACTTCACCTACAGCCGGGTGATGTGCTGGGTCGCCTTCGACCGCGGACTGCGTCTGGCACAGGAGTTCAGCCGGCCCGCCAACACCGCTCTGTGGACCGCCGCACGGGACACCATCCTCGACCAGGTGATGGAACGTGGGTGGAGCGACAAGGAGCAGGCCCTCGTCCAGCACTACGACGGCGACGTCATGGACGCCTCCCTGCTGCTCATTCCACGGGTCCGGTTCCTGGCCGCCAAGAGCCCCGGCTGGCTGTCCACGCTCGACGCCGTCGACCGCAAGCTCGTCTCGGACAGCCTTGTCTACCGCTACGATCCAACGGCTTCTCCAGACGGACTGCGCGGCTCGGAGGGCACGTTCAGCCTCTGCACGTTTCTCTACGTCGACGCGCTGGCCAGGGCCGGGCGGCTCCCTCAGGCGCGCTACGCGTTCGAGAAGATGCACACGTATGCCAACCACGTGGGCCTGTTCGCCGAGGAGATCGGCCCCAGCGGTGAGCAACTCGGAAACTTCCCGCAGGCGTTCACCCATCTCTCCCTCATCATGGCCGCCAGCACTCTCGACGAAGCCCTCGACCGGGCACAGAGCCGCTGAGGTCAGGTCCCAGTGGCCGCGTCAGCGCCCCCTTTCCGGGGCTGCGGCGTCGGCGGCGGGAGCGACGGCCCGGGGGGCAGCAGCTCGGTCGTCACGAAGGCGACCACGGCCGCGAGGATCACCACGGGAATGGTGGCGGAGTTTCCCAGCAGCAGAACCACGAGAACCGCGCTGCTCACCGGCAGCCGCAGGGCGCTGGCGGCGGCTGCCGCCATGCCGGCGGCCACGCCGGGTACCACGCCCAGGCCGGGCAGGGGTGACAGCAACACCCCCACCGCCCCGCCCAGGAAGAGAGCGGGAAAAATAGGACCGCCTCGGAGGCTGCCCAGACAGACCGAGTAGGCGGCGGCTTTGAAGAACACTACGGCCAGCAGGGCACCGATGCCCCAGGCATGGGGATCGGAAGCCATGGTCGCCAGCGTGGCCTGCCCGGACGAAGCGACGTCGGCCGGTGAGCGGTCGGTGATGAGCGCGTACAGCGCGGCGCAGCACCCGGCAGCCGCCGCGCAGACAACTGTCCTGCGGAAGGTGTGCGCTGCCACGAATGTCACGGTCAGCCGTCCTCCGGCGAACACCAGGTGCAGCAGTACGCCGACGGCCACGGCCATCAGGATCGACCACACCACGTCTCCGGTGTCCAGCCGCGAGGGCGGCTCCGGGAGTTTCAGCCTGAGGCTGCCCGTGTCCAGACCGGTCCAGCGCCCGAACCCGGTGAACACCAGGGCTCCCAAGCCGCTCGACAGCAGCGCCGGGAGCATGATGGCGAACAGCTGCGGCCCGCCCACTCCCACCACCTCTATGAGGAGCACCGCGGCGACGAGCGGGTTGCCGAAGATGGCCGCGATGGCAGCCGCGGAGCCGGCCGCGCCCAGCAGGGCGGTGCTGCGGGGAGTGGCCGGGGCGCGGGTGAGATCCCTGAAGAGCATGGCCAACCCACCGCCCAGGGCGATCAAGGGTGCCTCCGGTCCCAGCGTCGCGCCGAGCGGGAGGCTCGCCACCGCCGCGATGATCACGCCGGGCAGCGCCTTCGCCGTGGCTCCTCCGGCGTGCAGACCGGACGCGGGGATGTGGCCGCCCGCGCCGGGCAGATGGGTGACGACCAGCCCCACGACGACTCCGGCCACCGGGAGCAGCGGCAGCGGCCACCACCACGGCGGGGTGTCCCAACCCAGAGCCTGCGGCAGATCTGCCCACACCGCGTCCTCGAGTTCATGCAGGGCGACGAGGAACCAGAAGGCCGCGAGAGAGATCGGAACACCCATCAGGGCGGCGAAGACCAGCGCCTTGAGGTAGCCGGGAGTGCGCAGCATGTCCCGCAGCCGGTCGGCCGCCGGTGGCTGCGTCACGCCTTCGGATGCGGCCGGTCGAGCGCTCGGCTCCGTCATGGAACACGTCCTTTCCGCCGTTCCAGCCCGAGCTGAACCGCTCCGAAGATGAGCTTGGCGATCACGCCCACCAGGATCAGGTCGACGATCATCTGCACGGTGGCCAGCACCCGGGTGGTTTGCGACGTGGCCACGATGTCGCCGAAGCCGACGGTGGCGAAGACCGTGACTGTGAAATACAGCGCGTCGGTGCGGCTCAAGTGTTGGGAGAAGGACGACGGCCGCTCTTTGGCGATGAGGTAGTACGTCGCCGAGAACAGCAGCAGGAACAAGGGCACAGCCGTGGCCAGGGCCTCCATGGCCCGCAGCCGCGGATGTTCGGCACGGATGATGGCCATCGTCTGCCAGGTGATCAGAGCCCCGAACGCCAACAGCCCCGCGGCCAGCCCCACCGCCGTAGAGAGGCCGACCGTGCGGTCCAGAGGAGCGAGATAGTAGAGCGTCGTGAGCAAAGCAACGACGGCCGTCGAGCGCAGCAGCGGAACGAGCAGGATGCGGCGCTTCTGCCGCCGGCTGGGCGCGTCGCCCTCATCCGCGCTCACGACGGTTTCGGTGGCGCGTCGGCGCCGCTCCGCTCCGCTTTGTCCGGTGTTCCGGCGTCGTCCAGGAACTCACGGATTGCGAAGGCAGCCAGTACGACGAGCGCAATCCACAGCACCACCTGCGTGGTCGGGTAGGACCAGGTGACCAGGACCAGCACCGCGGCCAGCAGGATGGCTCCGCCGATCCAGCGCTTGTAGCGGTGGACGAAGCGCCCCACCGGGCCGAGCCGCAGTCCGGCCGATTCGGTGGCACCTCGTACGGAGCCGATCCCGTCGGCTCCGGCGCGTCGCACCGTGACCGCGGCTCGGGAGGGCCCGATGAGGAAGGCGCCGATGGCGGTCACCAACGCCACCGCGGCCACGGCACGCACCGAGGAGCGCAGGAATCTGACGAGATCGTCGAAGACGGCGGACGCCGCGGGCTGGTACACGCTCGGCGGCAGCCGGTCGAGATAGATGTTCTTGAAGACGGCGAGGGCTACGCCGAGCAGCAGCATGGCGAAGGCGATCGAGAGCGCCGTCGCGATGAGGATGCGGCGACGGTGGGCCGACAGGAACACCGCGGCGGCGGCGATGATCACCGTCACCACCGGCAGCCAGGTACCGAGGATCTGCAGGATCCGCATGTATGTCTTGATCTTGCCGAGGTCGTCCGAGGAGTACACGACAAAGTTCGTATGCACCTCGGGGATGTTCGCGGCAGGCGCGAAACCGGCTTTGACCAGCTCGTCCTTGGCCTTGGCCACAATGGGGCCCAAATCGACGGAGACCTGGTTGTTCTTCAGGGCGACCGCGCCGCCGCCCTTACCGGTCAGCGCCTTGTCCAGGGCGCTGTGAGCGACCCGGTTCGCGTCGACCCACAGGGTCTCGAACGCGCTGCTGGAGACGACCTTGCGGACCGTGCTGCTGATCAGTTCCTTCAAGCCGCTCTCGATCGGTCCGCTCAGATTGTTGATCAGATCGGCAGCCTTGGGAGGCACGCCTTTCTGGGCTGCTGCCGCGGACAGTTGGGCGACCAGGGCATCTACGTCGATCTGGGCCAGGATCGCGTTGGTGGCCCGGTTGGTGACAGCCGTCTGCACGTCTGGATCCTTCGCCAGTGGGGCGACGGTGGCGACGTAGCGGTCGGTGTCTCCCACGATGCTGTTCACCCATACGGCGACGACCGAGAGGATGGACAGGAGCGCAGCCAGGATGACCAGTACGGCGGAGAGCACCGACCGGACACGGTGTCGGTGCCGCTTTCCGCCCTCCAGCTCCGCAACACGGCGCCGCAGTTCGTCCAACGTTGCCTGATCACTGGAGGGTGGCTGGGCACCGGCTTTCGCGCGTGACGGTCCTTCGGGGGCTGCGTCGCCCGGCCGCCCGCTCGATGATGCGGGGACCTCCGGTCCTTGACCGGTACCCGATGAATCCGGCTCGGATGCCTGGGGTGCCATGAAGCGCTCCTGCGTCTGGTCCCGTGGGGGTATGAGCGGCGGAGCTGTCCGCCGCTCATCCAGGAGAAACGCTCCGGATGAATCGTGCGACCGGAGAACCGCCGAATCGCCGTCCGCCGCCAGGTGCGGGACAGGGCTCTTCGGCCGGTGACGGTCCGCAGGCTGTCAGGTTTTCTCGGACCGTGGGGCGACGCAGAGCGCCCAGATGATGAAGAGGTCGACGGCGATGAGCACCAGAGCCCAGAAGGGGTAGTGGGGCAGCCACATGAAGTTCGAGATCATGGCCAGGCCCGCCACTACGACACCGATGACCCGCGCCCAGACGGCTCCGCTGAACAGTGCGAATCCTGCGGCCACGAGGATGATGCCCAGGATCAGGTGGATCCAGCCCCAGCCCGTCAGGTTGAACTGGAACATGTAGTTACGGGTGGCGACGAACACGTCGTCCTTGGCGATGGCGGCGATGCCCTGGAAGATCGCCATGAACCCCCCGAAGATCATCAGGACCGCGGCGAACACCATCCATCCTGTGGCAAAGCCGCTGTGGGGGCTGTGCCCCCCGCTGTCCTGTCGGACGCCTGCATGAGTGGTCATGTTGCGTTCCTTCGACTAGTACTGCCGACGAGCCGGGGCGGCCCGTACGGCCGATCGCGTCAATTCCAGCCTCCCTCTCTCAGGCGTGGCCCGCACCCGGGCGGCTCGGCTGCGCCTGCGCCTGCGGCTTCGACGGCCGGCCGCGTCGTGGACCGGGCCGGCCGGTCGCCGGGCAGGGGCCGACCGGGCGAAGAAGGTCCGCCCAACGGCCCAATGGGAGCCGGGAGAGGGTGCCGCCCCCGCCCGCCGGTGATTCTGTGACGAGCCGGCTCGACGGGTGCTGCGGCCCCCGGGACCGGGGCCACGCACCGAGGAGGCACACCATCGTGAATCCGACCGCCGGCGCAGCACAGAGTGCGCTCCGCGTGCAGCTGCTGAAAGGCCAGAAGGCGCTCGTCACCGGCGCCAATTCCGGTATCGGCAAGGCGACCGCCATCGGACTCGCCCGGGCCGGCGCCGACGTGGGCGTGAACTACGTGGCCGACCGCGACGCCGCCGAGCAGGTCGTCGAGGAGATCAAGAGCTTCGGGGTGCGCGCCGCTGCGTACGAGGCCGATGTCTCCAAGGAGGAGCAGGTCGTCGCCATGGTCGACGGGATGGTCCAGGAGTTCGGCACGATCGACATCCTGGTGGCCAACGCGGGCCTGCAGCGGGACGCCCGGCTCGTCGACATGACGCTCGCCCAGTGGCAGAAGGTGCTGGACGTCAATCTCACCGGACAGTTCCTGTGCGCCCGGGAGGTGACGAAGGAGTTTCTGCGCCGTGGTGTCGTCCCGGAAGTGTCGCGCGCGGCCGGAAAAATCATCTGCATGAGCTCGGTCCATCAGCTCATCCCCTGGGCGGGGCACGTGAATTACGCCTCCTCCAAGGGCGGCGTACTGATGATGATGCAGACGCTGGCGCAGGAACTCGCTCCCCGGAAGATCAGAGTGAACGCGGTCGCCCCGGGAGCCATCAAGACGCCGATCAACCAGAGCGCCTGGGAGACGCCCGAGGCCCGGGAGGAGCTGCTGAAGCTGATTCCCTACGACCGCATCGGAGACCCCGAGGACATCGCGAACGCCGTCGTCGGCCTCGCCTCCGACCTCATGGACTACGTGGTGGGAAGCACCCTCTATGTGGACGGCGGGATGACTCTCTTCCCCGGCTTCGCCACCGGTGGCTGACCCTCTCCCTTCACGCCGCGAACACGCTGGGACTCGCCGGATGCGCCGCGCGGGAGTCGTAGGCTGCGGCTATGTGCGGAATCGTGGGTTACGTCGGCGGACAGTCGGCGCTTGATGTGGTCATCGCGGGCCTCAAACGGCTCGAGTACCGGGGCTACGACTCGGCCGGTGTCGCGGTGCTCGCCGACGGCGGGCTGGCCGCGGCGAAGAAGGCGGGCAAGCTCGTCAATCTGGAGAAGGAACTGGTGATCCGGCCGCTGCCGAGCGGGTCGACCGGCATCGGGCACACCAGGTGGGCCACGCACGGCGGGCCGACCGACGCCAATGCCCATCCCCATCTGGACAACGCGGGGCGCGTCGCCGTCGTACACAACGGGATCATCGAGAACTTCGCGACCCTGCGCGACGAACTGGCCTCGCGCGGGCACGAGCTGGCGTCCGAGACCGACACCGAGGTCGTGGCGCATCTGCTGGCGGAGTCGTTCTCGTCGTGCGGGGATCTGGCGGAGTCGATGCGTCAGGTGTGCCGGCAGTTGCAGGGCGCCTTCACGCTGGTCGCCGTGCACGCGGACGAGCCGGACGTGGTGGTGGGCGCGCGGCGCAACTCCCCGCTGGTGGTGGGTGTCGGCGAGGGTGAGGCCTTCCTCGCCTCGGACGTGGCCGCGTTCATCGCCCACACGCGCTCCGCCATCGAGCTGGGCCAGGACCAGGTGGTGGAGTTGCGCCGGGACAGCGTGACCGTCACGGACTTCGACGGGTTGCCGGCCGAGGTGCGCTCGTACCACGTGGACTGGGACGCGTCCGCCGCCGAGAAGGGCGGCTACGACTACTTCATGCTCAAGGAGATCGCCGAGCAGCCGAAGGCGGTTGCCGACACCCTGCTGGGGCGGATCGACGCGGAGGGCTCCCTCAGCCTCGACGAGGTGCGCATCCCCACATCGGTGCTGCGGGAGGCCGACAAGATCGTCATTGTGGCCTGCGGCACGGCCTTCCACGCCGGTCTGATCGCCAAGTACGCCATCGAGCACTGGACTCGGATCCCGTGCGAGGTGGAGCTGGCGAGCGAGTTCCGCTACCGGGACCCGATCCTGGACCGGCGGACGCTGGTGATCGCGATCTCCCAGTCGGGCGAGACGATGGACACCCTGATGGCGCTGCGGCACGCGCGCGCACAGGGCGCGAAGGTGCTGGCCATCTGCAATACGAACGGCTCGACGATCCCGCGCGAGTCGGACGCGGTGCTGTACACGCATGCCGGGCCCGAAGTGGCCGTCGCTTCGACGAAGGCGTTCCTGACGCAGCTGGTGGCCTGCTACCTGGTGGCGCTGTATCTGGGGCAGGTGCGGGGCACCAAGTGGGGCGACGAAATCCAGGCCGTCATCAGGGACTTGGCCCAGATCTCGGGCGAGGTCGAGAAGGTCCTGGAGACGATGGAGCCGGTGCGCGAGCTGGCGCGCTCGCTCGCCGGGAAGGACACGGTGCTGTTCCTGGGGCGGCACGTGGGCTATCCGGTGGCGCTGGAGGGCGCGTTGAAGCTCAAGGAGCTGGCGTACATGCACGCGGAAGGCTTCGCGGCGGGCGAGCTCAAGCACGGACCGATCGCGCTGATCGAGGAAGATCTGCCGGTGGTCGTCGTGGTGCCGTCGCCGCGCGGGCGCTCCGTACTGCACGACAAGATCGTCTCCAACATTCAGGAGATCAGGGCGCGAGGGGCGCGGACGATCGTGATCGCGGAGGAGGGGGACGAGACGGTCGTGCCGTACGCGGACCATCTCATCCGCATCCCGGCAACGCCCACGCTGCTCCAGCCGCTGGTCGCGACCGTGCCGTTGCAGGTCTTCGCCTGCGAGCTGGCGACGGCGCGCGGCAACGAGGTCGACCAGCCCCGCAACCTCGCGAAGTCTGTCACCGTCGAATGATCATCGGGGTGGGGATCGACGTCGCAGAGATCGACCGCTTCGCCGCATCGATGCGGCGTACCCCGGGAATGGCCGAACGGGTCTTCCTGGAGCGGGAGTTGCTGCTGCCCAGCGGGGAGCAGCGCGGTTATGCCTCCCTCGCGGCGCGGTTCGCCGCGAAGGAGGCGGTCGCCAAGGCGCTCGGCGCGCCCGCCGGGCTGCACTGGACGGACGCGGAGGTGTACGTGGAGGACAGCGGGCAGCCGCGGCTGCGGGTGCGCGGGACGGTGGCCGCGCGGGCGGCCGCGCTCGGCGTGCGGTCGTGGCATGTGTCGCTCAGCCATGATGCGGGGGTGGCGTCGGCCGTGGTGATCGCGGAGGGTTGACCGTATGCGTACCGCTTACAGCGTGGAGACCGTACGGGCCGCCGAGGCCGAGTTGATGGCACGACTGCCCGAGGGCGCGCTCATGCAGCGGGCCGCCGCCGGGCTTGCCGCCACCTGTGCCGCTCTGCTGGGGCGGGTGTACGGCGCGCGAGTCGTGCTGCTCGTCGGCGGCGGGGACAACGGTGGTGACGCGCTGTACGCGGGGGCGCGGCTGGCCCGGCGCGGGGCGGGCGTCTCGGCGGTGCTGCTGGGGTCGCGCACGCACGAGGGCGGTCTTGCGGCCCTGCTGGGCGCGGGCGGGCGGGTCGCGGACGACCCGTTCGAGGTGCTTGCCGCCGCCGACCTGGTGATGGACGGCATCACCGGGATCGGCGGGCGCGGCGGGCTGCGGCCGGACGCGGTACCGGTGGCGCGGGCGGCGCGCGGGTCCAATGCGGTGATCGTCGCCGTCGACCTGCCGAGCGGCGTCGAGGTGGACACCGGGGAGGTGCGGGGCGAGGCGCTGCACGCGGACGTGACGGTGACCTTCGGGACGTACAAGCCGGGGCTGCTGATCGATCCGGCGCGTGAGTACGCGGGGACGGTGCGGCTCGTCGGCATCGGCCTGGAGGAACATCTGCCGTCCGTGCCCGACCTGGAGGCGCTCCAACACGAGGACGTGGCACGGCTGTTGCCGCTGCCGGCCGCGGAGAGCGACAAGTACCGGCGGGGCGTCGTCGGCGTGGCCGCCGGGTCCGCGCGCTACCCCGGCGCGGCCGTGCTCGCCGTGGCGGGCGCGCTGCGCGGCGGCGCGGGCGCGGTGCGGTACGTGGGGCCCGGTGCCGACGCCGTGATCGCCCGGTTCCCCGAGGCCCTGGTGCACGCGGGGCCGCCGTCGAAGGCGGGACGGGTGCAGGCGTGGGTCGTCGGCCCGGGGCTCGGCGACGGGCTCGATCCCGTACGCGACGTGCTGGCCTCCGATGTTCCTGTGCTGATCGACGCGGACGGGCTGCGGCTGCTCGACGCCGAGACGGTACGGGCCCGGAGCGCGCCCACGCTGCTGACCCCGCACGCCGGGGAGGCGGCCGCGCTGCTGGGCGTGTCGCGCGAGGAGGTGGAGTCCGCGCGGCTCGCCTCGGTACGCGAACTCGCCGCGCGCTACGGGGCGACGGTGCTGCTCAAGGGCTCGACGACACTGGTCGCCGCGCCGGACGGCGGCCGGTCCCCGGTCCGGGTGAATCCGATGGGCACACCCTGGCTGGCGACGGCCGGCAGCGGCGACGTCCTGTCGGGCCTGGCGGGCTCACTGCTCGCCGCGGGCCTGGAGGCGCGCGACGCGGGATCGGCGGCGGCCTATCTGCACGGCCTTGCGGCGCGCCGCGCGGCGTCGGAGGGAGTACCGATCACGGCGTACGAGGTGGCGCAGGCACTGCGTTTCGCGTGGCGCGACGTGCAGTCCTGACCCTTTGGGGCTCCGCCCCGAACCCCGCTCGTTCTGAGCCCGTCCGGCCACCCCGGACACGCCCGAAGGGCGTCCGGGGGTACGGGGGCGGAGCCCCGGCGGGCGGCTGGGGGCTTGCCCCCGGATCGGGAAGGGGCGGGGTGGGGAGCAGGCCCGCTGCAAGCGCGCTCCGTGAGCAACCGCACAACCCCTCACTCGTTCAAACCGCGACCTGTTGTACGAACACTCTCGTACCCCTCTGAGACACTGGGCCCGATGAGCCAGCCACCGCCCCTCCGAGCCCGTGCCGAGATCGACCTCGCGGCCCTGCGCGCCAATGTGCGCGCGCTGCGCGCCCGCGCGCCCCAGGCTGCCCTGATGGCCGTGGTGAAGTCGGACGCGTACGGACACGGCATGCTGCCCTGCGCCAGGGCCGCGCTCCGGGCCGGTGCGACCTGGCTCGGCACCGCCACGCCCCACGAGGCCCTCGCCCTGCGCGCCGCGGGCATCCAGGAGCGCGTGATGTGCTGGCTGTGGACCCCCGGCGGGCCCTGGCTCGAGGGCATCGAGGCCGATCTCGACATGTCGGTGAGCGGCCTGTGGGCGCTCACCGAGGTCACTGCCGCGGCGCGCCGGGCCGGGCGCGCGGCGAGGATCCAGCTCAAGGCCGACACCGGCCTCGGGCGCAACGGCTGCCAGCCCGCCGACTGGCCCGAGCTGGTGACCGCCGCGCTCGCCGCCGAGGCCGACGGCACGGTCAAGGTCACCGGTCTCTGGTCGCACTTCGCCTGCGCGGACGAGCCCGGCCACCCCTCGATAGCCGCCCAACTGGACCTGTTCCGCGAGATGGTGGCGTACGCCGAGAAGGCGGGCATCGAGCCCGAGGTCCGGCACATCGCCAACTCCCCGGCGACGCTGACGCTCCCCGAGGCGCACTTCGATCTCGTACGGACCGGCATCGCGATGTACGGCATCTCGCCCAGCCCGGAGCTCGGCACGCCCGCGGACTTCGGGCTGCGGCCCGTGATGACGCTCGCCGCCTCCGTCGCCCTGGTCAAGCAGGTCCCCGCGGGCCACGGCGTCAGCTACGGACATCACTACATAACACAGGCCGAGACGACGCTCGGCCTCATCCCCATCGGCTACGCGGACGGCATCCCGCGCCATGCCTCAGGCCGCGGCCCCGTCCTGGTCGGCGGCGAGTGGCGGCGGGTGGCCGGCCGGGTCGCGATGGACCAGTTCGTGGTGGATCTTGGCGGGCAGAAGATCCAGGAAGGCAGCGAGGCGCTGCTGTTCGGACCGGGCCTGCGGGGTGAGCCGACCGCCGAGGACTGGGCCGAGGCAGCGGGCACCATTGCGTACGAGATCGTCACCCGCATCGGAACGAGGGTTCCGCGCGTCTATCTGAACGAGGACAGCGACGACTAGGAGCGGCACGGTGAGCGAGACCAGCACGGGGGACGTCGTGGCGGCCGCGGCGACGGCCGCCACGACGGGCAACTGGCGCCGGGCGGGCATCGCCGGTGCCGCAATAGGCGTCATCGCAGCCGGTGCGGCCGCGGGCGTCGCGATCGAGCGGCTCACGGTCGGCCGCGGCATGCGCCAGAAGGCGCGGCTCGCGCTGGACGCGTCGGGGCCGTACGGCTCATTGCGCGGCATGCCGGGCACGGCCGTCGCCGACGACGGCACCGAGCTCTACTACGAGACCGACGAGGTGGACCCGGAAGCGGGCGGCCCGCGCCGCCGCAGGCTCTTCGGCCGCAAGGCCCCCGCGCCCGTCACCGTCGTCTTCAGCCACGGCTACTGTCTGAGCCAGGACTCCTGGCACTTCCAGCGCGCCGCCCTGCGCGGCCTGGTGCGCACCGTGCACTGGGACCAGCGCAGCCACGGCCGCTCGGCCAGGGGCGCGTCCCAGTCGGGACCGGACGGCGTGCCGGTCTCCATCGATCAGCTGGGCCGCGACCTCAAGGCGGTCATCGACGCGGCCGCGCCCGAGGGGCCGCTGGTGCTGGTCGGCCACTCCATGGGCGGGATGACGATGATGGCGCTCGCCGGCCACTTCCCCGAGCTGATAAGGGAACGGGTCGTCGGGGTCGCCTTCGTCGGCACCTCCTGCGGAAAGCTCGGCGAGGTCAATTACGGCCTGCCGGTCGCGGGCGTGAACGCGGTGCGCCGGGTGCTGCCCGGGGTGCTCAAGGCGCTCGGCTCGCAGGCCGAGCTGGTCGAGCGGGGCCGCCGCGCGACCGCCGATCTCTTCGCCGGCCTCATCAAGCGGTACTCGTTCTCGTCCAAGGACGTGGACCCGGCGGTGGCGCGGTTCGCGGAACGGCTCATCGAGTCCACCCCGATCGACGTGGTCGCGGAGTTCTACCCGGCCTTCGTCGAGCACGACAAGGCCGAGGCCCTTCCCGCCTTCCGCGAGGTGCCGGTGCTCGTGCTGGCCGGTGACAAGGATCTGGTGACGCCGAGCTCGCACAGCGAGGCGATCGCGGACCTGCTGCCGGACTCGGAGCTGGTGATCGTGCCGGACGCCGGGCATCTGGTGATGCTGGAGCACCCGGAGGTCGTCACGGACCGACTTGCGGACCTGCTGGCCCGGGTCGGCGCGGTGCCGGCACCGGCTAACGTTGGCCCGTATGGAAGCACCGCACAGCCAGGCGGCTGAGTCTGCCGCCCGCCTCCCCGTCGATTCACCCGAGCAGATGCAGGACGTGGGACGCAGACTCGCGAAACTGCTGCGCCCGGGCGATCTGGTGATGCTCACCGGCGAGCTCGGGGCGGGCAAGACGACGCTGACCCGGGGCCTGGGCGAGGGCCTGGGTGTGCGCGGCGCCGTCACCTCACCGACGTTCGTGATCGCCCGTGTCCATCCTTCGCTGACCGGTGGCCCTGCCCTGGTCCATGTGGACGCGTACCGGCTGGGCGGCGGGCTCGACGAGATGGAGGACCTCGATCTCGACGTTTCGCTGCCCGAGTCGGTGGTGGTCGTGGAGTGGGGCGTCGGCAAGGTCGAGGATCTCTCGGACGACCGGCTGCATGTGCTGATCCACCGGGTGGTGGGTGACACCGAGGACGAGCGGCGTGAGGTGACGCTGACGGGGTTCGGCGCGCGCTGGGCAGCGGTCGATCTCGCCCTGCTGGCCGGTTGACGGCCCTGTTTGTGTCCGTTCCGACAAGACGTCGGCAAAATGTTGCGCAGGGAGCACCGGGCGTGGTCACATGGTAGTGAGACCTGGTTAGGTCTGCCTAACCACGCCTGCCCCCGGAGCTTCAGGAGGCGACCATGTCGGCATCCGAGCGCGAATCCCAGCCGCGGCAGCAGCCGGCCGAGCCGGTGACGGCGTCGCCGTCGGCCGTGTCGATGCGCGATCTGCTGGCGTCGTGTGCGGCGGCCAGCGCGGTCTCCACTCCGCCGCGCGAGGAACAGCTCCCCGGGGAGCGTGAATCGCGGCGCGACGCCGCGTAGCCCGTCCGGGTCGGTGACGCCGTGTGGCACGGCTGGGCGACGCCGGGTAGCCCGTTCGGGGGTTATTCGAGGGCTATCGGACGACGACGACCTTCGTGCCGATGGCCGCGAACTTCCAGATCGCGTCGCCGTCCGCCCGCTTCATCCGTACGCCGCCGGTCTTCCTGGCCGGGTCGGGGCTCGCCATCGACCCGTTCACCGCGGCGCTGAAGCCGATCGACACATCGTCGATGCTCGCGAACCGCACCACATGCTCGACCGGCACCCCGTCGGAGCCGGGAACGGTGCCGGACCGCGAGGTCACCGCGTACGTACCGGGCGTCGGGCCGACCGTCGACGGCATGACCTCGATGGCCCGCTCCGCCTTCCCGTTCGCGCCCACCAGCCAGACCCGCCGCTCGCCGAGCGAATACACGACGCGCATGCCCTTGCCCGACTTCGCGGGCAGTGCCAGTGGGTTCTTGGACTTCTGCTGTGGGCTGCCGGGGGCCTGCGCGGACGGCGCCGCACTGGCGGTCGCGGGCTTGCCGGGCTGGTCGGGGGCGCTCGCCGACGCCTGGTAGGCGAGGAAACCGACGCCGGCCAGAGCTGCCGCCGTGAGCCCGGCCACGAGTCCCGAGCTGCTCCGTGCCACCACGCCCACCTTTCCCTTGTACGTATCCGTTGGTGACGGTAGCAGCACCGTTAGCTCCGACGGGGCACCGTGCCCCCGTCGCCGGAGCCGTAGGCTGTTTGCGTGCTCCTGCTCGCCGTTGATACCGCCACGCCCGCCGTCACCGCCGCCCTCCACGACGGCAGCTCCGTCGTCGCCGAGTCGTCCCGCATCGACGCGCGACGGCACGGGGAACTGCTGCTGCCCGCCGTCGACCGCGTCCTCGCCGAGGCCGGGGTCAAACTCGACGCCGTCACCGCCGTGGTGGCCGGCGTCGGCCCCGGTCCGTACACCGGACTGCGGGTCGGCCTGGTGACGGCCGCGACCTTCGGCTCCGCGCTGGGGGTGCCGGTGTACGGGCTGTGCACGCTGGACGGGCTCGCGTACGCCTCCGGTCTCGACGAACCGTTCGTGGTGGCGACGGACGCGCGCCGTAAAGAGGTGTACTGGGCGCGGTACGAATCGGCCCGGGCGCGGGTCGGCGAACCCGCCGTGGACCGGCCGGCCGAGATCGCCGAGCAGGTCGCGGGCCTGCCCGCCGTCGGCGCCGGTGCCCTGCTCTATCCCGAGACCTTCCCGGACGCCCGCGCGCCCGAGCACGTCTCGGCCGGTGCGCTGGCGTCGCTGGCCGCCGAGAAGCTGGCCGCGGGGGACCACTTCCTGCCGCCACTGCCGCTGTATCTGCGCCGGCCCGACGCCCAGGTCCCGAAGAACTACAAGGTGGTCACGCCCAAGTGACCGAAGCACCTACCGCTGTGCTGCGTGAGATGCGCTGGTGGGACCTGGAGCCGGTGCTCGCGCTCGAGCATGCGCTCTTCCCCGAGGACGCCTGGTCGGCCGGGATGTTCTGGTCCGAGCTGGCTCATGCGCGCGGCCCGCAGGCCACCCGCCGCTATGTGGTGGCCGAGGCGGACGGCAAGGTCGTCGGATACGCGGGCCTCGCGGCGGCCGGCGGCCTTGGAGACGTACAGACCATCGCCGTCGCCCGCGAGCAGTGGGGCACGGGACTCGGGTCCCGGCTCCTGACCGATCTGCTGCAGCACGCCACCGCCTTCGAGTGCGACGAGGTGCTCCTCGAAGTGCGCGTGGACAACACCAGGGCCCAGAAGCTGTACGAGCGCTTCGGCTTCGAGCCCATCGGATTCCGCCGCGGCTACTACCAGCCGGGCAATGTCGACGCCCTCGTCATGCGGCTCCACGTACAAGGAACAGAGACCTAACTGATGGCTGACGAACCGCTCGTACTCGGCATCGAGACCTCCTGCGACGAGACCGGCGTCGGCATCGTCCGCGGCACCACCCTGCTCGCCGACGCCATCGCCTCCAGCGTGGACACGCACGCCCGCTTCGGCGGCGTGGTGCCCGAGATCGCCTCGCGCGCGCATCTGGAGGCGATGGTTCCGACCATCGAGCGAGCCCTGAAGCAGGCGGGCGTCTCGGCGCGCGACCTCGACGGCATCGCGGTGACGGCCGGGCCCGGCCTCGCGGGCGCGCTGCTGGTCGGCGTCTCGGCGGCGAAGGCGTACGCGTACGCGCTGGGCAAGCCACTGTACGGCGTGAACCACCTGGCCTCGCACATCTGCGTCGACCAGCTGGAGCACGGCAGGCTGCCCGAGCCGACGATGGCGCTGCTGGTGAGCGGCGGCCACTCGTCCCTGCTGCTCGCGCCCGACATCACGTCGGACGTGCGGCCCCTGGGCGCGACGATCGACGACGCGGCGGGCGAGGCCTTCGACAAGATCGCGCGGGTGCTCGACCTGGGCTTCCCGGGCGGTCCGGTGATCGACCGGCTGGCGAAGGAGGGCGACCCGGCGGCGATCGCCTTCCCGCGCGGTCTCACCGGCCCGCGCGATGCGGCGTACGACTTCTCCTTCTCGGGGCTCAAGACCTCGGTGGCCCGCTGGATCGAGGCGAAGCGTGCATCGGGCGAGGAGGTGCCCGTACGGGACGTGGCGGCGTCGTTCCAGGAGGCCGTCGTCGACGTACTGACCCGCAAGGCGGTGCGCGCCTGTCAGGACGAGGGCGTGGACCATTTGATGATCGGCGGCGGAGTGGCCGCGAACTCGCGGCTGCGGGCGCTGGCCGAGGAGCGGTGCGAGCGGGCGGGCATCCGGCTGCGGGTGCCGCGGCCGGGACTGTGCACGGACAATGGCGCGATGGTGGCGGCGCTGGGCGCGGAGATGGTGGCGCGGGGCAGGCCGGTGTCCGACCTGGAGCTGTCGGCGGACTCGTCGCTGCCGGTGACGGATCCGCATGTGCCGGGTGCCGCGCATACGCACGAACATGTGCACGAGATCAGCAAGGACAACCTCTACTCATGACCGTCGCGTTGATGTGGGAGGCCAGGGCGGCCCAGGGCCGGGGTGGTGAGCTGCTGGAGTGGGCGCGGGCCCAGGAGCTGGCGCGGGAGCCACTGCGCCGGGAGACCTTTCGCGCGCCGCAGGACCGGGTGCTGGTGATCACCTGGTGGGAGGGGGCGGACGTGGGCGCGGAGCTGCCGGAACTGCCGGAGCCGACGGCGGACCTGATCACGCGGCCGGCGCACCGCTGGCGCTTCGAGTCGGTTGACGTCGACTGACCCGGCCGTACCGGTGGCCGCTCCGGAAAAACCTCAGAAGAATCTGCCGGAGGATGTCGATCCGGTCGTCTCCCGTTCGACGCATGGGTGAGAGGCGGGGAACGGCCCTGCTCACCCGACCCGAGGAGCCACCATGCCGCGCTATCTGACCATGGTCCGTGTCAACGAGAACGAGATGCCCGCCGAGGGCCCCAGCCCCGAGCTCATGGAGCGGATGGGCAAGCTGATCGAGGAGATGACCAAGGCGGGGGTCCTGCTCGACACCAACGGGCTGACCCCGACCTCGCAGGGCACCCGCGTCACCTGGTCCGGCGGGAAGCTGACCGTCACCGACGGGCCCTTCACCGAGAGCAAGGAAGTGGTCGGCGGATACGCCATCCTGCAGGCCAAGGACAAGGCCGAGGTCCTTGAGTGGACCAAGCGGTTCCTGCAGGTCCACGAGGACCACTGGAACGTCACCTCCGAGATCCGCGAGATCGCCGAGGGCTGAGCGCCCTGCGCTTGCTCGCCCTCCCCGCGGCTGCTCTGATGGATGGCCGTGACGGCAGCAAGCGCGGTTGAAGCGGTATTTCGGATCGAGTCGGCGCGGATCATCGCCGGTGTCGCCCGCATCGTGCGCGACGTGGGCATCGCCGAGGAGATCGCGCAGGACGCTCTGGTCGCCGCGCTGGAGCAGTGGCCGGAGTCAGGTGTTCCGGACCGGCCGGGCGCCTGGCTCATGGCCACCGCCAAGCACCGCGCGATCGATCTTGTACGCCGCAAGGAGACCTACGCCCGCAAGCTGGCGGAGGTCGGGCGCGCCCTGGAGGACGTGCCGCCGCCCGAACCGGCCGACGCCGAGGACATCGACGACGACCTGCTGCGGCTGATCTTCACCGCCTGCCATCCGGTGCTGTCGACGGACGCGCGGATCGCCCTCACCCTGAGGCTCCTCGGCGGCCTGACCACCGAGGAGATCGCGCGCGCCTTCCTGGCCACCGAGCCGACCGTCGCCCAGCGCATCGTCCGCGCCAAACGCGCCCTCGCCAAGGCGGGCGTCCCCTTCGAGGTCCCCTACGGCGCCGAGCGCGCCGAACGCCTGTCGTCGGTCCTGGAAGTCATCTACCTCGTCTTCAACGAGGGCTACTCGGCGACGGCGGGCGACGCCTGGCAGCGCCCGGCGCTCTGTGAGGACGCGCTGCGGCTCGGCCGGGTGCTGGCCGGCCTCATGCCCCAGGAGCCCGAAGTCCACGGCCTGGTCGCACTGTTGGAGATCCAGGCCTCCCGCACGGCGGCGCGCACCGGCCCGGACGGCGAGCCCGTGCTGCTCGCCGACCAGAACCGCTCCCGCTGGAACCAAATGCTGATCCGACGCGGCTTCGCGGCACTGGCACGGGCGAACGCGACGGCGGGCGGTGCCCCCGGCCCGTACGCCCTCCAGGCCGCGATCGCCGCCTGCCACGCCCAGGCGGTGCGCTACGAGGAGACGGACTGGCAGACGATCGCCGTCCTGTACGGACAGCTCGCGGCGATCACCCCCTCGCCCGTCGTGGAGTTGAACCGCGCGGTCGCGGTCTCGAAGGCGGAAGGACCGGAGGCGGGGCTCGCGATGGTGGACGAGCTGGCCGCCGAACCGGCCCTCAAGGACTACCACTTGCTCCCGAGCGTGCGCGGGGACCTGCTGGCACGGCTCGGGCGTACGGCAGAGGCGCGGGCGGAGTTCGAGCGGGCGGCATCGCTGACGCGCAACGAGCGGGAGAGGGAGCTGCTGTTGGCCCGGGCCTCCGAGTGCGCACCGGGCGGTCGATAGGGTCGGACACATGTCCACCCGCACTCTGCCCCCGCCCCCGCCGCCTGCGGAAGTACGCTGCTGGCCCGACCGCGAGGCGCTGCTCGCCGACCGCGCGAAGGCGATGGCGGAACTGCACCGGCTGAGCATCGGGGTGCCGCGACTGCTGCTGCTGTGGCTGTTGGCGTGCGGCCTGGCAGTGGGGTGGGGCCTGGTCGGTGCGGCACTGAAGACCTTCGAGGAGAGCCGCCCCGACGCGTTGAGCGCCCTGTTCGGCGTGATCTTCGCGTGCACGGCCGCCGGGTTCCTGATCCCGACCGGGATCGTGATGGGTCTTGGTGTCCGCCGGGACAAGACCGTCCGTGAACGGCTCACCCAATGGTCGTCCCTGGACCGCGACCCGACGAACGACGCCCGCTTCCGCTCGCCCGGAGTGAGCCTGTGCTGGTTCGTGCCGTCGTTCCTGCTGTGCACGCTGGGGCTGTGGCTCTCGTTCGCGACCCCGGCGACGGCGGAGCGCGGCCAGGAGACGTACGCCGACGTCACGATGCTGATGGGCCTTGGGTTGATCCTCTGGCTGACGGGGCTGCTCGGCATCGCGAAGGCGGTGAGCCACTTCCGGTGGGCGGTGCGGCTGGTGACGGCCGTGCCGGTGTCGGCGGGCGACGGCGGGCACCGCTGACGTCGGCTCAGGGGCGATGGCGCGTGCGCATGTGCTCGTTGCCGAGGTCGGCGACGATCGTCGGCGCGGCGGGCGTTGCGTCTGGCGCGGATGCTTATCCATCCCGGTTCGTCAGATGGGATTGAACGACCAGAAGATCCCGACCTCCGCGTCGGACACCACCACGAGTCCGTAGTCGGCGGTGTACTGCGTGAGGGCCGACCAGCCCGAAACTTTGCAGGCAAGGTGGGGGACCGGTGCCGTTTCTACATCGTTCGCGTTCGAGTAGCACTCGAATTGCTGCCCGTAGCGAGCGAGCAGTGTGTGCGCGTCGGCGATCAGACTCTCGGCCCGGTCGGGAAAGCCAGGCGCATTCCGCAGATTGCACCAGTCGTCCGTCATCGCCACGAGAAGCAGCGGTGCGGTCTCGGAAGTGATCTGAGTGAGCGACTCGTTCAGCAGCTCCGTGCTGGGCGAGTCGAAGGGGAAGGCATGGCCGTGCCGCGCGATCTCGTCCGCATTGTCCCTGTCCCAGTCGAGCACCCTCCAGCCCCGAGGATCGACGAAGTCCCGGTTCATCACGGCCACGGCATCGAGCAGCCAATCCGAGTGCACGCGCGGGCCCGTGGCGACGAGTGAGTACTTGTCGTCGAACAGCCGCAGGGCCGCGGCCTCCCACGCATCACGTCCCACGTTCGCCGTATCTTCCGGCACGTCCAGATCGGCGTGATCCACCATGGCTCCCCCTCCGGTGTGGTCAGCCGGCAGCCTAACAACCGGGCCTGACAGCAGAGCAGTTGCAGACGAAAAGGAGGATGTGACCCGGCTTACGCAGGCCGACCGATCAGCATCGTCGGCGCACCCGCCACCCGGGTCAGAAAGACCGTCGCCGCATTCGGCCCCTGCGGCTTCACCTTGCGCCGCAGCTCCTCCGGCTCCACCGCCGAGCCGCGCTTCTTCACCGTCAGTACGCCGACCTCCCGCTCCCGCAGCAGCGCCTTCAACTTCTTCAGATTGAAGGGGAGTTCATCGGTGATCTCGTACGCGGTGGCGAACGGCGTCGGGCGCAGCCCGTCCGCCGTGATGTACGCGATCGTCTCGTCGATCAGTCCGCCGTCCAGTTCCTCAGCGACCTCGGCGACCAGATGCGCGCGGATGGCCGCGCCGTCCGGCTCGTACAGGAAACGGCCGACCTTGCGGACCTCGGGGTCCGGCAGTCCGCGGCCGGTCAGCGAGCGCGGGCCTGGGAGGAGGGTGGCCCGTACCGTGCGGGGGGTCGTGCCGAACCAGAGCACGGCCTCCTTCACATCGCCGTGGTCGGAGATCCACTCCGCCTCGGCGTCCTCGGGGACGGCCTCGTGCGGGACACCGGGGGCGATCTTGAGCGCCGCATGCGGGCGGGCTCGGGCCGCGTCGATCGCCCAGGACAGGGGCGGGGAGTACGCCTTCGGGTCGAAGATCCGGCCGCGTCCTGACCTGCGGGCCGGGTCGACGAAGACCGCGTCGTAGGAGGACGTGTCGATGTCGGTGACATCCGCGCACCGGACCTCGATCAGCTCCGCGAGACCCAGCGCCTCGGCGTTCGCGCGCACGGTCTCGGCCGTCAGCGGGTCCCGGTCCACCGCCAGCACCGAGATGCCGGCCCGGGCCAGCGCGATCGCGTCGCCGCCGATGCCGCTGCACAGGTCCGCCACGCTCCGTACGCCGAGGGCGGCGAAGCGCTCGGCGCGGTACGAGGCGACGGAGCGGCGGGTCGCCTGCTCGACGCCGTTCGGCGTGAAGTACATCCGGCCCGCGTCCTCGGGCCCGAACTTGGCGGCCGCCCGCTGGCGCAGCCGCGCCTGCCCGAGCGCCGCCGAGACCAGTTCCGCCGGGTGCTCGCGGCGCAGCCGGGTGGCGACGGCCAGTTCCTCGGACGGGTTGTAGTCGGCCAGGGAGTCCAGCAGCGCCCGCCCCTCCTCGGTGAGCAGAGCGGCGAAGGAGGCAAGGGGATCGAGGTCGTTCACCCGGCCCATTGTGGGCCAGCCGGGGGATGGTGCGCCTCCGGCGGCGGTGTCGGCCGGGTCGTACGGACCGGTGCTGACAGGATGCGGCGCCATGCAGCTAGTAAGACAAAAGTTAAAAAGGATGCCAAATGGGGCGCGAGTCGGCAGGACGCGTGCCGTCCTGGCCGTGCTCCTGGTCGCCGCCCTCGGCTCCGCCTGCGCCGCCGGGTCCCCGGACCTCAGCAGTGGCGCGGAACCCGCCCCCGGTCAGCAGCCGAAGCAGCCGAAGCAGCCGGCAGGGCCGGCCGGCGCGCTCTCGGAGTACGTTGCGAAGGTGAAGCGCGCCCAGGCAGCACGAGTGCTCGCTGCCAAGAAGTGGGGCCTGGTCAAGACCCCGCTGACCGCGCCCCAGCCACCCGCCGAGAAGCCCAAGATCACCACCCGCAAGGGCTTCGAGGTGGAGGGTGGCGAGTCCCTGCCACCCGTCTTCACCACGGTGCCGGTCAAGGAGAAGATTGTTTTCCTGACGATCGACGACGGTGCGGAGAAGGACCCCGCCCTGCTCCGGATGATGAGCGATCTCCAGATCCCGTACAGCGCCTTCCTCAGCGACTACTTGATCGACGACAACTACGACTACTTCAAGCAGATGCAGGACCACGGCGTCGCCCTGCAGAACCACACCCTCAACCACCGATACCTGCCCGGCCTTTCGTACACCCAGCAGAAGCAGGAGATCTGCGGGCAGCAGACCAAGCTCGAGAAGCGGTACGGAAAGAGGCCCCCGCTCTTCCGCCCGCCGTACGGCAACTACAACCGGGACACGCTGCGCGTCGCTCGGTCGTGTGGTGTGAAGGCCGTGCCCCTGTGGGCCGCCGAGGCTTTTCCCGATCACATGGAGTGGCGGGAGTGGGACCGGGACCTGCACCCCGGCGACATCATCCTCACGCACTTCCGTGGCCGCCATGACTGGAAGGGCACCATGGCCGACATGATCCGGCGGGTGATGAAGACGGTCACGGACAAGGGCTACGCCGTGGCGAGGCTGGAGGACTACGTATGACACGGGCGCACCGGCTGCTGGCCGGGCTGCTGGCGGCCGGTGCGCTGCTCACCGCGGGGTGCGCACAGTCGGTGGACCCGATCGAGCGCCTCGGGCGCAAGGCCGCGCAGAAGGTCACCCCCGGCGCGGGCGCGCCCGGCTCCGCGGTGCACAAGCGGTGGGGGCTGGCCGGGCCGCTCGCCGCCGCGCCGAAGCCGCCTGCGCACCGGCTCTCGACGGCGTATGTGGTGGACCGGGTGCACACCCCGGACAAGGTCGTCTTCCTCACCTTCGACGAGGGCGCGGCGCACGACCCGCGGTTCGTCCGGATGACCACCGAGCTGAAGTTGCCGGTCAGCATGTTCCGTCGGAGCGCCCGTTCCGACCTGCGCGCCCTCTCGTACGAGAGGCAGCGCGCCGAGATCTGCGGGCAGCGGGGGCGTCATCTGTTCCGCCTGCCGCACGCGACGTACAACGAGGACACATTGCGGGCGGCGGCGGACTGCGGGATCCGCGCGGTAGTGCTGGCCAGGGAGTACGCGGAGGGCGATCGGCTCCGCCCCGGCGACATCGTGCGGGCGGAGGCGAGGACGACGGTGTGGCTGCTGCGCCGCATCCAGGAGCAGGGGTACGCGGTGGCACGCCTGGAGGACTACGTCTGAGTTGGGCGCCGCGACGGGGGCGATGGTGCTGAGCGGGTGCTGAGAAAGCTGCGCCGGCGGGACTGCGCTGGATGGGGACCACGGCCGGGCGGACTGCGCCGGATGGGGACCACGCCGGGCGGGACTGTGGGATGGGGACTACGCCGGACGGGGGCTACGCCGGGCGGGCGGCGTCCGTCCCGCGCCGCGCCCGAAGGGCTGCTTGACCCCGCCGCGCGGCAGATCAATTGGCACTCCGCTTGACCGAGTGCTAATCCCGGTCATAGTCTCGGTTCTGGCACTCCCCACCGGAGAGTGCCAACACAGCGACGGGCAGGTCCGGCACCCGCGACGACGGATCCACCTGGTCGCCACCTCAGACAGTTAACCCCGTGAGATCTCCGAAGGGGGAGGTCGGATCGTGACGACCGCCAGCTCCAAGGTTGCCATCAAGCCGCTCGAGGACCGCATTGTGGTCCAGCCGCTCGACGCCGAGCAGACCACGGCCTCTGGCCTGGTCATTCCGGACACCGCCAAGGAGAAGCCCCAGGAGGGCGTCGTCCTGGCCGTGGGCCCGGGCCGTTTCGAGAACGGCGAGCGGCTTCCGCTCGACGTGAAGACCGGCGACATCGTGCTGTACAGCAAGTACGGCGGCACCGAGGTGAAGTACAACGGCGAGGAGTACCTCGTCCTCTCGGCTCGCGACGTGCTCGCGATCATCGAGAAGTAATTCACCAGAATTTGCTGTGAACTGCGCCCCTGGCCCCCGCTGCTGTGTTCATTCACGCGTGCCGGGTGGCCCGGGGCGCAGTTCATTTTGAGAGGACTGATTCAGCTCCATGGCGAAGATCCTGAAGTTCGACGAGGACGCCCGTCGCGCCCTCGAGCGTGGCGTCAACAAGCTTGCCGACACGGTCAAGGTGACGATCGGCCCCCGCGGCCGCAATGTCGTCATCGACAAGAAGTTCGGCGCACCCACCATCACCAACGACGGCGTGACCATCGCCCGTGAGGTCGAGATCGAGGACCCGTACGAGAACCTCGGCGCCCAGCTGGTGAAGGAGGTGGCGACCAAGACCAACGACATCGCGGGTGACGGCACCACCACCGCCACCGTGCTGGCCCAGGCGCTCGTCCGCGAGGGCCTGCGCAACGTCGCCGCCGGCGCGTCCCCGGCCGCCCTGAAGAAGGGCATCGACGCCGCGGTCGCGGCCGTGTCCGAGGAGCTCCTCGCGACCGCCCGTCCGATCGACGACAAGGCCGACATCGCTGCCGTCGCTGCGCTCTCCGCGCAGGACCAGCAGGTCGGCGAGCTCATCGCCGAGGCCATGGACAAGGTCGGCAAGGACGGTGTCATCACCGTCGAGGAGTCCAACACCTTCGGTCTGGAGCTCGACTTCACCGAGGGCATGGCCTTCGACAAGGGCTACCTGTCCCCGTACATGGTGACCGACCAGGAGCGTATGGAGGCCGTCCTCGACGAGCCGTACATCCTGATCCACCAGGGCAAGATCTCCTCGATCCAGGACCTGCTTCCGCTGCTCGAGAAGGTCATCCAGGCGGGCAGCTCCAAGCCGCTGCTGATCATCGCCGAGGACGTCGAGGGCGAGGCCCTCTCCACCCTCGTCGTCAACAAGATCCGCGGCACCTTCAACGCGGTCGCGGTCAAGGCCCCGGGCTTCGGCGACCGCCGCAAGGCGATGCTGCAGGACATTGCCACCCTCACCGGCGCCACCGTGGTCGCCGAGGAGGTCGGCCTCAAGCTCGACCAGTCCGGCCTGGACGTGCTGGGCAGCGCCCGCCGCGTCACGGTCTCCAAGGACGACACCACGATCGTCGACGGTGGCGGCAGCCACGAGGACGTCGTCGGCCGTGTCAACCAGATCAAGGCCGAGATCGAGTCCACGGACTCCGACTGGGACCGCGAGAAGCTCCAGGAGCGCCTCGCGAAGCTGGCCGGCGGCGTGTGCGTGATCAAGGTCGGCGCCGCCACCGAGGTGGAGCTGAAGGAGAAGAAGCACCGTCTGGAGGACGCCATCTCCGCGACCCGCGCCGCGGTCGAGGAGGGCATCGTCTCCGGTGGTGGCTCCGCACTGGTCCACGCCGCCAAGGTGCTCGAGGGCAACCTCGGCAAGGAGGGCGACGAGGCCACCGGTGTCGCGGTCGTCCGCCGCGCCGTCGTCGAGCCGCTGCGCTGGATCGCCGAGAACGCCGGCCTCGAGGGCTACGTCATCACCGCCAAGGTGGCGGAGCTGGACAAGGGCCAGGGCTTCAACGCCGCGACCGGCGAGTACGGCGACCTGGTGAAGGCCGGCGTCATCGACCCGGTCAAGGTCACGCGCTCCGCCCTGGAGAACGCCGCGTCCATCGCCTCGCTGCTGCTCACGACCGAGACCCTGGTCGTCGAGAAGCCGGCCGAGGAAGAGGCCGACGCGGGTCACGGCCACGGTCACGGCCACAGCCACTGACACGGTCAGCCACTGACACGGTCACGGACGCCGTCACCGACGACGTCGTAGGACGTGTGAAGGCCCCCGTTCCCGCCGCGCTGCGGGAACGGGGGCCTTCGGCGTTCGGCCGTGGTCCGTCCTGCTAGCCCATCGCGCCGAGCTGCTTCATCAGGCGCATGGCGTCGAAGTGCCACCAGCCTTCCTGGATCTTCCCGTCCTCGAAGTGGAAGACGGTGGTGCCGGTCATGGTGCACTGCTTGCCGGTGGGGGCGATGCCCATGAAGTCGCCCTTGTGCCGCCCCGTCCAGGTCCACAACGTCACGACGTCGTCACCCTCGGACACCTGCCTGTCGAGATCGAAGGTGAAGTCGAAGCCGTTGCGCCACATGGTGACGTCGTTGCGAATAACGTCGATCCCTACGACGGTGTCCTCCTCCTTCATGATGTCGTGGTCGCGGTAGTCGGCCGCGAACACCTCTGGGAGGGCGTCGAGATTGCCTCCGGCGGCTATCTCGTGGAAGAAGCGGCGGGCGGTTGCCGTGTTCAGCTGCTCCTCGCGAACCACGTCGAGGTCGGTGAACGAGGGCATCCCGTCGCACAGCGCCACCATGTCCTGGAAGATCCGGTCGGTCTCCGGAAGGTGGGAGTTCTTCATCGCCTCTTCGTACGACGGAAATTCGACGATCTCGACATAGTGGGAGCCGTCGGAGCGGTCCTTGCCGGTGACGGTGTGTGTGGCGGTCCGCTTGCCCTTCGTCTGTTCGACCCACTTGTCCATGAGCTTGTCCACGCTGTCGTACTGCGCGGTCTTGTAGTCGACTATCTGCACGAATTTCATGGCGCCTCCCGGAGGGGTGGGGGATACGTCCATTTTAGTGATGAATACCGTTTTTTACGCGGTCTGAGTGCGTGCGATGTCCCCTCCGCCCCGCGGCGGGCGGCGAGTGAAGCTGAGGCCCGGACCGGGCGGGACCGGAGCTCGGACCGGGCCGGGCGGCGCGCTGTCGCCCTAGGCGGACAGGTGCCGCGTCGCCGCCAGGACCGGGTCCATGAAGGGCAGCCCCTTCGCGTACCGCTCCAGTTCGTCGAGGGCCCGGTCCGTCATCCGGTGCAGTTCATTGCCGAGCGAGCCCGCGATGTGCGGAGTCAGCAGGACGTTGGGGAGGGTGTACAACGGCGAGTCGGCGGGTGGGACTTCGGGGTCGGTGACATCGAGTACGGCGTGCAGCCGGCCCGAAACCAGCTCCGGCAGCAGCGCTTCCTCGTCGATCAGCGAGCCGCGCGAGGTGTTGATCAGGGTCCCCCCGTCCGGCATCAGCGCCAGCAGGCGGGCGTCGATCATATGGCGCGTTGTCGCCAGCTGCGGAGCGTGGACCGTGACGATGTGGCTGCGGCCGCAGAGCTCGTCAAGACCGGTGAGGGCGACGCCGAGTCCGGCCGCCTCGGCGGGGGTGACGTACGGGTCGTACAGCAGCACCTCGGCATCGAACGGCCGCAACAGCTCGATGACGCGGCGGCCGATCCGCGACGCGCCGACGATTCCCACGGCGCGGCGGTAGTTGCCGGCGGAGGCGAGCTCGCGGCTCCAGTCGTGGCCGGTGCGCAGTTGCCCGTAGCGCTGTGCCGAGCGAAGCACCTGCTTGCCCGCGAAGAGGATCGCCGCGAGCGTGTACTCGGCCACGGGCAGGGCGTTGGCGGCGGCGGCCGAGGTCACGGCGATGCCGCGCTCCCAGCACGCCTCGGTGATGTGATGCCTGACGGACCCTGCGGCGTGCACGACCGCCCGCAACCTGGGAGCGGCATCAAGGACTTCGGCGGTGAGCGGGGGAGCGCCCCAGCAGGTCATCAGTACGTCGGCGGCGGCGAGCGCGGCGGCGACTTCGGGTGTCGGGGCCGCCAGGTCGTGGGCGATCAGCTGCGGGTCGGTGCGGGCGAGTGCGCAGAGCCGGGTTCGGTGGTGGTCGGCGAACAGGCGCTCGGCGACGCCAGGGCCCATGGAGAGCAGGACGGTGGGGCGGCGATTGTCAGCGGCGGGGTGCATGCTGGAACTCGTGCTCCTCATACGTCGCTCGGGGTCGGTCGGCGCTGGGGTAGTCCGATGGACCAGAAGGTGAATCGCGGGAGCGCCAGAGGGTCTCCTCCGCTGCCAGCAGGTCTCTTCTACTGAGGTCCGTACTTGCGACCGGCCTTCGAGCTGACTCCGCCCAGCAGCCCCCGCGGCGCCAGTTTCACCACACCCATCAGCACCTTGTACCGCGGGTCCGGGATCGACAGAGTCTTTCCGCGCGCCAGGTCGGACAACGCTGTCGAAACCAGCTTGTCCGCGTCCAGCCACATCCACCCCGGGATGTTGTCCGTCCCCATCCCGGCCCGCTGATGGAACTCGGTGCGTACGAAGCCGGGGCAGAGCGCCATCAGCCGTACCCCCGACCCCGCCAGATCCCGCGCGGCTCCCTGCGTGAACTGCACGACCCATGCCTTCGATGCGCCGTACGTCCCGCGCGGCACGAACGCGGCCACCGACGCCACATTCACCACACCGCCGCGGCCACGCTCGCGCATCGCCCCGGCCGCCGCCGAGGTGAGCCGCAGCACCGCCTCGCAGTGCACCTTCAGCATCGTCAGCTCGTCGGCCATGGACACTTCCAGGAAGCGCCCCTTGTTCCCGAACCCGGCGTTGTTGACCAGCAGATCCACCGCGTTCTTCCGGTCGGCGAGCCGCCGCTCGACCGCCTCGATCCCGTCGTCCTGAGCGAGGTCGGCGGTCAGCACCTCCGCCTCGATGCCGTGCCGGTCGTGCAGTTCGGTGGCCTGCTCCTGCAGCCGCTTGGTGTCGCGGGCCACCAGCACCAGGTTGTGTCCCTCTGCCGCGAGCCGCCGCGCGAACGCGGCACCGATCCCCGCGGTCGCTCCCGTAATCAGTGCAGTCGTCATAGGCGGCACGTTAGTGCCCCGAGTGTGAGTGCGGTGTACGCACCTTGCCTGCCTGCTGGCCCTTCTCGACCACCACGAACTGACCCATCATCCCCAGGTCCTCGTGGTACAGGAGATGACAGTGGTACATATACGGAGTCTCCGGGTCCGCCGGGCCCTCGAAGCGCATCGCGAGCTTGACCGTCTTGAACGGGGGCACGAAGACCGTGTCCTTCGCCCCGCGCAGCTCGGGCGGCGGCTCCTTGCCGTCCACCTCCAGGACCCGGAACTGCACATCGTGGACGTGGAAGTTGTGCGGGGTGCCGTGTTCGTTGCGTACGGTCCAGGTCTCGGCGGTGCCCCGGACGACCGTCTCGTCGATCCGGTCCATCTTCATCTTCTTGCCGTTGATGCCGGTCGTCACCAGACCGAAGAACCGTTCGCGCACCGAGTCCGATCCGTCGGGCACCTCCAGCGTGCCCAGTTCGCCGGCGAGTGGGGGCGAGGGCCGCAGCGTCGTCGCGGCCCGCAGCTGAAGCACATCGAAGCTGTCGTCCCCGCCGCCGAAGCGCCCCTGCCAGCCGTCCCCGTAACTGGTGTGCGGGAAGCTGCGCAGCACGGTCCGTTCGCCGGGCTTCATCCGCACCACGATCTCGGCCCGTTCGCCGGGGGAGAGCTGTATCCGGTTCGTCCCGGCCGGCTTCCCGAGCAGCCCGCCGTCCGTCCCGATCAGCGCGAACTGCCGGTCGTCGGAGAACCCGAAGTCGTATATGCGGGCGGTCGATGCGTTGAGCAGCCGCAGCCGCAGAAGTTCGTCGCCGACCACCTTGTACGGATCGAGCGTGCCGTTGACCATCGTCCGGTCGCCCAGAAAGCCGGTGTCCCGCAGGATCTGGTGGCCGTGGTCGAACTTCGCCCCGTTGAAACGGACGTCCTGGACGATGACCGGCAGATCGTCGACTCCGTATGTCCTGGGCAGCGCGAGCCGCGCCGACTTGTCGTCGTCAAGGAGAAACATCCCGGCGAGACCCCGCTGGACATGCTGCTCCGTCCTGCCGTGCGGATGCGGGTGGTACCAGAGCGTTGCCGCGGGCTGGTTCACCGTCCAGTGCGGGCTGAAGGTCCCGCCCGGGGCGACCATCTGATGCGGACCGCCGTCCATCTTCGCGGGCAGATGCATGCCGTGCCAGTGCACGGTGGATGCCTCACCCAGCGTGTTCTTGATCTTCACCTGGACCTTCTCGCCGCGTTTCGCCCGCAGCGTCGGCCCGAGGAAGTCGCCGTTGAAGCCCCAGGTGGGTGTCTGTTTCCCGGCTCGGAACTTCTTCTGGCCCGCCTGCATGGTCAGTTCGAAGAGCCGGGTTCCGTCGCGCTTCACCGTCGACTTCGCCAGTGGCGGCACGGCCAGCTCGCTGCGGAACTCGGTACCGACCGTGGAGACCTCGGCGTCGGAGTAGAGATACAGAACGCCACCGCCGAGTGCGAGGCCGATGACGACCACGACCGTCGTGAGAATGATGAGGACGCGCTTCAAGCGAGACATACAACGAGCGTCCCGGGGGGCGCTCGTGGCTACATCGGGGACGGCCCCCAGGCCGTCCCCGAATCAAATCCCTTACCAACTAAGGGATTTCCCCTATGAGGTCTGCTTCGCGACGTAGTCGCGTGCGGCCTTGAGCAGCTCGGGGTGGAGCGCCTCGCCCGCCGTCAGCACCTGGGGCAGCAGCGTCCGCTCGGTGGTCTCGGACCGGAACGCCATGTGGACCGTCACCTCGTGATCCGGCCGGTGCACGATCTCGATCGCGTCACCCGCGCGGATCTCGCCCGGCTCGATGACCCGCAGATACGCGCCTGGCGCGCCCTGCTGCGTGAAGCGCTTGACCCAGCCCTTCTCGCCCAGCCAGCCGGCGAACGTACGACACGGAATGCGGCCGCTCGTCACCTCCAGCACCAGCGTGTCGCCGATCCGCCAGCGCTCGCCGATCCTCGCGCCGCTCACATCGAGCCCGCTCGTGGTGAGGTTCTCGCCGAACGCGCCGTTGGCGATCGGCCGCCCCAACTCCCGCTCCCAGAAGTCGAGATCCTCGCGGGCGAACGCGTACACCGCCTGGTCGGTGCCGCCGTGGTGCCGCAGATCGCAGACCGTGTCGCCCGCCACCCCGCCGCCCGCCTCGCCCTTGGGGCCCGGGTCCGTCACCCGTACGGCCCCGTCGACCGGCTGTTTGTCGATACCGGTCGTACGGCCCGGAGTGTCGGTGTACTCGACGACCTTGGGCCGGCCCACATTCACGGTCAGAAGCTTCATGGACTCACGCTAACCGCCCTCTCTCAAACGATCCAGCCAATAATTGGCTTCGCCTCCAAGGGCCCCTTATATTCAAAGGGTGATCGAAGCCCGTCATCTCCGAGTCCTGCGCGCGGTCGCCGCCACCGGCTCCTTCTCCGCAGCGGCGCGCCGCCTCGGCTGTACGCAGCCCGCCGTCAGTCAGCAGATGAAGGCGCTCGAAGCGTCCGCGGGCACCCCGCTGCTGATCCGTACGGGCCGTGAGATGCGACTGACCCAGGCGGGGGAAGCACTCGTACGCCACGCCGCCGGCATCCTCGCCGGGCTGACCGCCGCCGAGGAGGAGATCGCGGCCATCGCCGGTCTGCGGGCCGGCCGGGTGCGCCTTGTGTCCTTCCCCAGCGGCAGCTCCACGCTGGTACCGAGCGCGCTCGCCGCCCTGCGCGCGGCCCACCCGGGCACCCGGGTCTCGCTCGTGGAGGCCGAGCCGCCGCGCTCGGTCGAGATGCTGCGGGAGGGCGACTGCGATGTGGCGCTCGCCTTCCGGTACGGCGGGACGGCCGCGGAGTGGGACGACCTGATCGTCCGCCCTCTGCTCACCGACCGCCTTGTCGGACTGGTCCCGGACGGGCACCGGCTGGCCGGTTCACAGGCCGTCGCCATCGGCGATCTCGCCGACGAGTCCTGGATCGCGGGCTGCCCACGCTGCCGCCACCACCTCGTGGAGGTCTGCGAGGAGGCCGGCTTCACGCCCAGGATCGACTTCGCCACCGACGACTACCCGGCGGTGATCGGCCTGGTGGGCGCGGGTCTCGGCGTCGCTGTGCTGCCCGAGCTGGCGATGGAGTCCGTACGGCTGGGGGGTGCACGCACCGTGACCGTCGAGCCGTCCGTCGAGCGCGAGATCGTGGCGCTCACACTGCCGGACCTGGCTCAGGTCCCGGCGGTCGCGGCCACGCTCCACCAGCTGAGCCTGGCCGCACCCCGCTGACCCGGCCACCCCCGTCCGAAGCCCGGGCGGGGGTGGTGCAGGATCGTTTCTTCGAATGTCCTTCGAACCGCGGGTGTCAGTTCCGCGTCACGCCTCCCACGCTGGTGGCCGGGATCAGGCGATGCCGTGCACGCCCCATCAGCTCCTCGCGCTCGTCCTCCGTCAGTCCGCCCCACACGCCGTACGGCTCCCGCACCGCCAGCGCGTGCGCCGCGCACTCCGCGCGGACCGGGCACCTCATGCAGACCTCTTTTGCCGAGTTCTCGCGCGCACTCCGTGCGGCACCCCGCTCGCCCTCGGGGTGGAAGAAGAGAGAGCTGTCCACCCCACGGCAAGCTGCGAGGAGCTGCCAGTCCCACAAATCGGCGTTGGGTCCGGGAAGGCGGGAGAAATCTGCCATAGCGCATGTCCCCTTGAAACCGTGCTGAGTGGATACAGGTCAGGTCGCACACGAGCGGGCTACGAGCCGGGTCCGGCACCCGCACGTGCCTCACGACCGTACATCTACTATGTAAGTAGATGTAAATATGACTCATTGCGAATCTAGCTACAGACACTACAAAAAGGGAAGAAAAGGCGCTAAATGGGGCAGACCTTCCGGGTGAAGGGCTCATGACCTGCGGTGCTCTCCTCTGCGCACGCCCCCTCACATAGAGTGCTGAAGGCGGGAGTCCGACCCGTAACTCTTTCGAGTGACCGTCGTTGAGAGTGCGGAGGCGGTTGAAAGAACAAGCGCTAGGGCACATGTCCGAGAGCGTTCAACCGCACAGGTGACGAAACGTACCCAGCCTGGAGGCTCAAGGTGACGCGCATCAGCTGCGGAGGGCGGCCATGACATCCGTCCTCGTCTGCGACGACTCCCCGCTTGCCCGAGAGGCGCTCCGCCGCGCGGTTGCCACCGTGCCCGGCGTCGAGCGCGTGACGACCGCGGCCAACGGCGAGGAAGTCCTCCGCCGCTGGGGCGCGGACCGCTCGGACCTGATTCTGATGGACGTACGCATGCCCGGTCTCGGCGGTGTCGAGACCGTCCGGCGGCTGCTGTCCGCGGACCCGGGCGCCCGGATCATCATGCTCACCGTCGCGGAGGACCTGGACGGCGTCGCGCTCGCGGTCGCCGCCGGTGCCCGCGGCTATCTGCACAAGGACGCCTCGCGCGCCGAGCTGCGCGCGACGGTCACGCAGGCCCTCGCCGACCCGACGTGGCGGCTCGCCCCGCGGCGGCTGCGCTCGGCCGAGATGGGCGCCGCGCCGACCCTCACCGCTCGTGAGATCCAGGTGCTCGAGGGCATGAGCCACGGCAGGTCCAACGCCGAGATCGGCCGCGAGCTCTTCCTCTCCGAGGACACCGTGAAGACGCACGCCAGGCGGCTCTTCAAGAAACTCGGAGCCTCGGACCGGGCGCACGCGGTGGCGCTCGGATTCCGCTGGGGCCTGGTCCGCTAGGCCATACGAGTGGTTCGCCGCGGGGGAGTGCCGGACCCCGCCCGCCGTCGGGTGGGCGGGACGACGGATGGCCGAAGGCATCCGTTTCCCCCGCGATGCCGCATCCTTGAGGAGTGGAGTTCCTCGGGGACAAGTCGGTCGAGCGGAAGAGGAGGGCGCAGGAGATGAGTTCCGGCGCACCTGCTCATAACGCTTCGGTGCACAACATTGGACGCGGTGCCACGGATTCTCAGCCGCCAAGGCACCATGGACCGATGCGCAACGACGAGCCCACGGTGATCGGTGCACTCGTTCACCGTGCCGTCGATGGCGACGAGCAGGCAACGCACGATCTCCTCGCGCACGTCCATCCGCTCGCGTTGCGCTACTGCCGCACCCGGCTCAGCCGGCTGCCGGGTGACGCGCGCCATTTCGTGGAGGACCTCGCACAGGAGGTCTGTGTCGCGGTGCTGATGGCGTTGCCGCGGTACCGGGACACGGGACGGCCCTTCGAGGCCTTCGTGTTCGCCATCGCGTCGCACAAGGTCGCCGATCTTCAGCGGGCCGCCATGCGGCATCCGGGATCGACGGCCGTGCCGTCGGACGAGATGCCCGAGCGGCCCGACGACTCCCTCGGTCCCGAGGAGCGCGCGCTGCTCAGCGATGACGCCGAGTGGGCCAAGAAGCTCCTCGCCAACCTCCCGGAGAACCAGCGCGAGCTGCTGGTGCTGCGGGTCGCGGTGGGGCTGACGGCCGAGGAGACCGGGCAGATGCTGGGCATGTCCCCCGGGGCGGTGCGGGTGGCACAGCACCGGGCGCTCAGCCGGCTGCGCGCACTGGCCGAGCAGTGACCCGTACTGGCCCAGCAGTGAGCCGCATGGCAGCGAGCTGTGCGGCAGTGAACTGCGCGGCAGACCCTCGCACGGCACTGAGTCGTGCAGCAGTGAGTCGTACGGCACCTCGCGCACGTATGAACACACAAAGCTGCTCGCTGATCTTGATCGTGGAATGAGACGGCTTCCGAGCCCGTTAGCATGGACATCCGCACCGATCAAGGCCATTTGGGGAAGGTGTCATGACCAACGTCGACGGAGTGCCCGATAAATTCGCGACACTCGGGCTGACCTACGACGATGTGCTGCTGCTGCCAGGTGCCTCGGACATGGCGCCCGACCAGATCGACACCTCCTCGTACATCTCGAAGAACGTACGGGTGAATATCCCGCTGCTGTCCGCCGCCATGGACAAGGTCACCGAGGCCCGGATGGCCATCGCGATGGCCCGGCAGGGCGGCGCCGGTGTGCTGCACCGCAATCTCTCCATCGCCGACCAGGCGAACCAGGTAGACCTGGTCAAGCGCTCCGAGTCCGGCATGGTCACCGACCCGATCACGGTGAACCCCGACGCGACGCTCGCCGAGGCCGACCAGCTCTGCGCGAAGTTCCGTATCAGCGGCGTCCCGGTCACCGACCGCGGCGGCAAGCTGCTCGGCATCGTCACCAACCGCGACATGGCCTTCGAGTCGGACCGCTCGCGCCAGGTGCGCGAGGTCATGACACCGATGCCGCTGGTCACCGGCAAGGTCGGGATCTCCGGTGTGGACGCCATGGAGCTGCTGCGCCGGCACAAGATCGAGAAGCTTCCGCTGGTCGACGAGGCCGGTGTGCTCAAGGGCCTGATCACGGTCAAGGACTTCGTCAAGGCCGAGAAGTACCCGATGGCCGCCAAGGACAAGGACGGGCGGCTGCTGGTCGGCGCGGCCGTCGGCGTCGCCGGCGACGCCTTCGAGCGGGCCCAGGCGCTGATCGAGGCGGGCGTCGACTTCATCGTCGTCGACACCGCCCACGGCCACTCCAAGCTGGTCGGCGACATGGTCGCCAAGATCAAGTCGAACTCCTCCGGCGTGGACGTCATCGGCGGCAACATCGCCACCCGCGACGGCGCGCAGGCGCTGATCGACGCCGGTGTGGACGGCATCAAGGTCGGGGTGGGCCCGGGCTCCATCTGTACGACCCGCGTGGTCGCCGGCATCGGCGTACCGCAGGTGACGGCGATCTACGAAGCCTCGCTCGCCGCCAAGGCGGCCGGCGTCCCGGTGATTGGCGACGGTGGTCTGCAGTACTCCGGCGACATCGCGAAGGCGCTGGTCGCGGGCGCGGACACGGTGATGCTCGGCTCGCTGCTCGCGGGCTGCGAGGAGTCGCCGGGCGAGCTGCTCTTCATCAACGGCAAGCAGTTCAAGTCCTACCGCGGCATGGGCTCGCTGGGCGCGATGCAGACCCGCGGCGAGCAGCGCTCCTTCTCCAAGGACCGGTACTTCCAGGAGGGCGTCGCCTCCGACGAGAAGCTGGTCCCCGAGGGCATCGAGGGCCAGGTGCCCTACCGGGGTCCGCTCTCCGCGGTCGTGCACCAGCTGACCGGCGGTCTGCGCCAGTCGATGTTCTACGTCGGCGGCCGGACGGTGCCGGAGCTGCAGGACCGCGGCCGGTTTGTGCGGATCACCTCGGCGGGGCTCAAGGAGAGCCACCCGCACGACATCCAGATGACGGTCGAGGCGCCGAACTACAGCAGGAAGTAACGCGCTCCCCGGTGAGGGGCGGTTCCGGAATTCCCGGGGCCGCCCCTCCCGCATGTGTCGGGGATACTGGAGCGGCAGACGTAGAGGGAAAGGCCACACATCGTGACTGAGATCGAGATCGGGCGCGGCAAGCGCGGCCGCCGGGCGTACGCGTTCGATGACATCGCCGTGGTACCGAGCCGGCGCACCCGGGACCCGAAGGAGGTCTCGATCGCCTGGCAGATCGACGCCTACCGCTTCGAGCTGCCCTTCCTGGCCGCTCCGATGGACTCGGTGGTCTCCCCGGGGACCGCGATCCGCATCGGTGAGATGGGCGGTCTCGGCGTGCTGAACCTCGAGGGTCTGTGGACCCGGTACGAGGACCCGCAGCCGCTGCTCGACGAGATCGCCGACGAGATGGACGAGACCGCGGCGACCCGCCGTCTGCAGGAGATCTACGCCGCTCCGATCAAGGAGGAGCTGATCGGCCAGCGCATCAAGGAGGTGCGCGACTCGGGTGTGGTGACGGCCGCCGCGCTCTCGCCGCAGCGCACCGCGCAGTTCTCCAAGGCCGTCGTGGACGCCGGTGTGGACATCTTCGTCATCCGCGGTACGACGGTCTCGGCCGAGCATGTCTCGGGCGCGGCCGAGCCGCTGAACCTGAAGCAGTTCATCTACGAGCTCGATGTGCCGGTGATCGTGGGCGGCTGCGCCACCTACACGGCCGCGCTGCACCTGATGCGTACGGGCGCCGCGGGCGTGCTGGTCGGCTTCGGCGGCGGGGCCGCGCACACCACGCGCAACGTCCTGGGCATCCAGGTCCCGATGGCGACGGCGGTGGCCGATGTGGCCGCGGCCCGCCGGGACTACATGGACGAGTCCGGCGGCCGCTATGTGCACGTCATCGCGGACGGCGGCGTGGGCTGGTCGGGCGACCTGCCCAAGGCGATCGCGTGCGGCGCGGACGCGGTGATGATCGGCTCCCCGCTGGCCCGGGCGACGGACGCGCCGGGGCGCGGCCACCACTGGGGCATGGAGGCGGTCCACGAGGACGTGCCGCGCGGCAAGCTGGTGGACCTGGGCATCGTGGGTACGACCGAGGAGGTACTCACCGGTCCCTCGCACAGCCCCGACGGGTCGATGAACTTCTTCGGCGCGCTGCGGCGGGCCATGGCGACGACGGGCTACAGCGAGCTCAAGGAGTTCCAGCGCGTCGAGGTGACGGTGGCGGACTCGCAGCACCGCCGCTGACGGTCGTCCGGTCTGTAGTCCGTACGGCTGGTACGTCTCGCACGGGTCGTACGCAGAAGGGCCCCGCACCGGGTGGTGCGGGGCCCTTCGCTTGCGTGGATCAGTCGTTGGCCTTCTTGGCGCCGGCGAACGCGGCGACCGCGCCGATGGCGAGGAAGACGTAGGACATGAAGTCCGCCGCTTCCTTCCACACCTTGGTCAGGTCGCCGAAGTGGTTGAAGAAGTACTCCGTGAAGGAGAGGTCGCCCAACTTCGTGAAGATGACCGCGATGGCGACCAGCTGGCCCAGATACACGGCGCCGAGCGCGAGCGCCGCGCTGATGACGGGCAGGGCCGGGTTGCGGCCGCCGACCTTGGCAGCGGCGAAGCCGACGAGGAAGCCGACGCCGATGGCCGCGTAGCCGATCTCGCGCTCGATGGCACCGCCGATGGCGCCGTACGCGCCTGCGGCGACCAGGGCGGCGACGACGGCGGCCACCAGGCCGAGTCCGATGTTGTCGCGGACCGGGGCCGGCGGCGGGGTCGGGGCGTACGGGGCGTCGGCGCCGGGCGCGCCGGCGAACGGGTTGCCGGACGGCGGTGGAACGGGCTGGCTCATGTGGAAATCCCCCCAGGGACGGATGCGTCGCACGAGAGTGCGAGCGGAGGTCCCGGAGACTAGCAGTCCGGTCCGACAGCGCGGCACTCAGTTATGAAGCCGTTGGGGAGACTTCAGAGGCGGTGCGCCGCGCCGGCCGGGGTGGCACCCCTTGTGTCGAGGAGGAGCTGTGCCTTGACCGCCAGACCTTGGAGGTCGTACGTGCGGTGATGCTGGAGCAGCACCGTCAGATCCGCGTTGGCCGCGGCCTCGTAAAGAGAGTCCGCTCGGGGGACGGGAACGTCGCGCACACGCCAGTCGGGGACGTACGGGTCGTGGTAGCTGACGGCCGCGCCCAGATCCATCAGACGGCGGGCGACCTCGGTCGCGGGGGAGCGCTCCAGGTCGGGGAGGTCCGGCTTGTAGGTGATGCCCAGGAGCAGCACGCGTGCGCCGCGGACCGATTTGCCGTGCTCGTTGAGGAGGGTGGCGCAGCGCTGGATGACGTACCGCGGCATCCGGGAGTTGATCTCCTGCGCGAGGCCGACCATCCGCAGCGGGTGACCGGGGGCGCGGCCGGTGTGCGGGACGACGCCTGGGACATCCAGGGCACCTGGGACGCCCGAGTCCCTGGAGTCCCTCGGGTGTCCCAGGTCGCTCAGGTTGCCCGGGTCGCCCGGGTTCCTCGGGTCGCTCGGGTCCAGGGGGACGCCGTGGCCGCCGACGCCGGGCCCGGGGCGGAAGGCCTGGAAGCCGAAGGGCTTGGTCTCGGCACAGCGGATGACGTCCCAGAGGTCGACCCCGAGGTCGTGGCAGAGCACCGCCATCTCGTTGACCAGGGCAATGTTGACGTGCCGGAAGTTCGTTTCGAGGACTTTGACGGTCTCGGCCTCGCGGGGTCCGCGGGCGCGGACCACCTTGTCGGTGAGGCGGCCGTAGAAGGCGGCGGCCGATTCGGTGCAGGCGGGGGTGAGGCCGCCGATGACCTTGGGGGTGTTGGCGTAGCCGTGGGTGCGGCTGCCCGGGTCGACGCGGCTGGGCGAGTACGCGAGATGGAAGTCCCGCCCGGCACGCAGACCCGAACCTTGTTCAAGGATCGGGCGGAGGAAGTTCTCGGTGGTGCCGGGCTGTACGGCCGACTCGAGCAGCACGGTGGTGTGCGGGCGCAGCCGCGAGGCGAGTGCCCTGGCGGCCTCGGCGAGTGCCGACAGGTCCAGGGCGCCGTCGCCGCGGAGGGGGGTGGGGGCGCAGATGGCGGCGGTGCGGACCCGGCCGAGCTCGGCCGCGTCGGTGACGGTCCGAAAGCCGGAGGAGAGCATGCGGCGGACATCGGCCGGGGTGCGGCCCGCTGCCGGTTCGGCGAGCTGGCGCGGGTCGGTGTCGTAGCCGATGGTCTCGATGCCGGCGGCAACGGCGGCCTGGGCGAGGGGCAGGCCGAGATGACCGAGTCCGATGACGGCGAGATCTGCGGGCATGGCGTTGGCCCGTCCTTCCCTTAACCGGAGGGGGCAGAAAGCGCAAGCCCTGTGGGCAGAACGGGCACGCGCAATGTCAGACTAGGCGTAAATATGACCGATATGCCGCATTGCGAGCTTGTGGCTGTCCGAGTGTTATCCACAGGCGGTGGCTGAAGTCGTCGACTGCGGACAGAATCGACGTTGTGAGCCCGACTGCAGGGGCCGTACGGGGGCGACGGGAGGCAGCAGTGAGGACAGCGACACTGGGACCCGAGGAGCGTGCAGAAGCGCTCGCCGGGATGGCCGAGCGTGAACTGGACGTGCTGGTGGTGGGCGCGGGCGTGGTCGGAGCAGGGACCGCGCTGGACGCCGCGACACGAGGGCTCTCCACCGGACTTGTCGAGGCGCGTGACTGGGCCTCCGGCACATCGAGCAGGTCGAGCAAGCTGATCCACGGCGGGCTGCGCTATCTGGAGATGCTGGACTTCGCGCTCGTGAGGGAGGCGCTGAAGGAGCGCGGGCTGCTGCTGGAACGGCTGGCGCCCCACCTGGTGAAACCGGTGCCGTTCTTGTATCCCCTGCAGCACAAGGGCTGGGAGCGGCTGTACGCCGGATCGGGCGTCGCACTGTACGACGCAATGTCGGTGTCCTCGGGCCACGGGCGCGGGCTGCCCGTCCACCGCCATCTGTCGCGGCGGCAGGCGCTGCGGGTCGCACCCGCACTGAAGAAGGACGCGCTGGTCGGGGCCCTGCAGTACTACGACGCCCAGATGGACGACGCGCGCTATGTGGCGACGCTGGTGCGGACGGCCGCGAGCTATGGGGCCCAAGTGGCAAGCCGGGCCCGTGTGATCGGCTTTCTGAGGGAGGGAGAGCGGGTCGTAGGGGCCCGGGTGCAGGACGTGGAGGCCGGCGGGGAGTACGAGATCCGGGCCAAACAGGTCGTCAATGCGACCGGGGTGTGGACGGACGACACCCAGGCGCTGATCGGGGAGCGCGGGCAGTTCCATGTGCGTGCGTCCAAGGGAATCCATCTGGTGGTGCCCAAAGACCGGATCCACTCGACGACCGGACTGATCCTGCGGACCGAGAAGTCGGTGCTGTTCGTCATTCCCTGGGGCAGGCACTGGATCGTGGGGACGACGGACACCGACTGGGACCTCGACAAGGCGCATCCGGCCGCCTCCAGCGCCGACATCGACTATCTGCTGGAGCACGTGAACTCGGTGCTGGCGGTGCCGCTGACCCGGGACGACGTCGAGGGGGTGTATGCGGGGCTGCGGCCGTTGCTCGCCGGGGAGTCGGACGCGACCAGCAAGCTGTCGCGCGAGCACACGGTCGCGCATCCGGTGCCGGGCCTGGTGGTCGTGGCGGGCGGCAAGTACACGACGTACCGAGTGATGGCGAAGGACGCGGTGGACGAGGCCGTGCACGGTCTCGACCAGCGGGTGGCCGCGTGCGTCACGGAGAACGTGCCACTGGTCGGCGCCGAGGGCTACGCGGCGCTGTGGAACGCGCGGGCGAGGATCGCGGCGCGGACGGGGCTTCATGCGGTCCGCGTGGAACACCTGTTGAACCGGTACGGCTCGCTGGCCGAGGAGCTGCTGGCGCTGATCGCCGACGACCCGGCGCTCGGTGAGCCGCTGGCCCATGCGGACGACTATCTGCGGGCCGAGATCGTCTACGCCGCATCGCACGAAGGGGCGCGGCACTTGGACGACGTACTGACCCGGCGGACCCGGATCTCGATCGAGACCTTCGACCGCGGGACGCGCAGTGCGCGCGAGTGCGCGGAGCTGATGGCGCCCGTGCTGGGGTGGGACAAGGAGCAGATCGAGAAGGAGGTGGAGCACTACGAGAAGCGTGTGGAGGCGGAGCGCGAGTCGCAGCGGCAGCCGGACGATCTGACTGCGGACGCGGCACGCCTGGGGGCGCCGGACATCGTGCCGATCTGATCCCGACGGCGCCCGCACAGGGCCCCGACCAGCGAGGCGGTGAGCTTTACCCAGAGTAGTGGCATGGTGGGTGGTCCCAACCTCCCGGCCCGTCCCGACGGAGGGCGGACCCGGGAGCAGCGCCGGTCCCGGAGTGAGGGACAATGGAGGCTCTGCCAGGGCGGGTTACCGCATCGCGCGGGAAGCGGCAGGCGCGGGGCGAAGATCAGGGATCGCAGAGGGGACGCATGTCGGAGGCTGAGCAGTCGCGGGAGCCCCAGCGGGACACGGCCGAAGAGCCGCGGGAGCGGCAGGAGTTGGCGTCGGAAGCGGCCGGGGGCACGCCGGATCCGGGGTCCGAGCCGGCGTCGGGCGGGGGTGCCGAGCCGGCCGGGGCGACGGGGTCGGAGTCGGCCAAGGCGACGGGATCCGAGAGCGGCGCCGAACCGGGCTCCGGGCGGCGGGAGTCGGCCGGAGCAAAGAAGTTGGCCGCCGACGCGTCGGGGCAGGCGTCTGCGAAGGACTCCGGTACGGGTACTGCACAGGGTGACGCGGCGGGTGCCGGGCGCGGCAAGGCCGGCGCGGCCACGGCGGGTGCGGCCACGGCGGGTGCGGGCGAGGTCGGCCGTGACGGCAAGGCGGGTGCGGTCACGGCGGGTGCGGGCGAGGTCGGCCGTGACGGCAAGGCGGGTGCGGCCACGGCGGGTGCGGCCAAAGCCGGCGTGGGCAAGGCGGATGCAGGCAAGGCGGATGCCGAGGGCCGGTTGCTCGCCGGGCGGTATCGGCTCGGCGGGGTGCTCGGACGCGGCGGCATGGGCACCGTCTGGCGGGCCGTCGACGAGACCCTCGGCCGTACCGTCGCCGTGAAGGAGCTGCGCTTCCCCAACAGCATCGACGAGGACGAGAAGCGCCGGCTCATCACACGTACGCTGCGCGAGGCCAAGGCGATCGCCCGGATCCGCAACAACAGTGCGGTCACGGTCTACGACGTCGTCGACGAGGACGACCGCCCGTGGATCGTCATGGAACTCGTCGAGGGCAAGTCGCTCGCCGAAGCCGTGCGCGAGGACGGCACGCTGACGCCGCGACGGGCCGCCGAGGTCGGGCTCGCCATTCTCGACGTACTGCGGTCCGCGCATCGCGAGGGCATCCTGCACCGCGATGTGAAGCCGTCCAATGTGCTCATCGCCGAGGACGGACGCGTCGTGCTCACCGACTTCGGCATCGCTCAGGTCGAGGGTGACCCGTCGATCACCTCGACCGGCATGCTCGTCGGTGCCCCCTCGTACATCTCGCCCGAGCGCGCCCGTGGCCACAAGCCCGGACCGGCCGCCGACCTCTGGTCGCTCGGCGGGCTGCTGTACGCGAGCGTCGAGGGCTGCCCTCCGTACGACAAGGGCTCGGCGATCGCGACGCTGACCGCCGTGATGACCGAGCCGCTCGACCCGCCGAAGAACGCGGGCCCGCTGGAGGAGGTCATCTATGGCCTCCTTGCCAAGGATCCCGCGCAGCGGCTCGATGATGCGGGCGCGCGGGCCTTGCTCACCGATGTGCTGCACGCACCCGAGGCGCCCGAGCGGCCCGTGGAGCCCGAGCCGCCGGCGGATGCCACCCGGGTCATCGGGCTGCCGCCGCTGCCACCCGCGCCGCCGGAGGCGAGGGCGAAGGACCCCGCCGCCGACCGGGTGCGCGGTGCGCTGCGCTCCGTACGCAACGCTGCCGCCGCCGCGGCTGCCAAGCCGGAGTCGAAGACGCCGCAGCCCACGCCCGCGCCCACGCCGTCCGCCGCGCGGCCTGAGCCGGTGCGCGCGCCGCTCACCGATGTGGTGCCCCGGCGCACCCTGGTGATCATCGCTGTCGTCGCCGCGCTCGCCGTACTGATCACCGTGCTCGTCCTGACGCTGGGTGACGGCAAGGGCAGCCAGAACAGGACCAAGGGCGACAGGACGACTTCGGCCGGAGCCACGGGCGGCAACAACGGCAAGACCAAGGACAAGGGCAAGGCCGACGGCAAGGGCACCGGTACCGGTACCGGCCAGGGCGGCAGCGGGAACACCGGCGGCAAGGGTGGGCAGCCGTCCGGGAAGCCCAAGACCGACGACGCCGCGGGCGGGATCGCTGTGCCCCCCGGGTATGTGATGGTCTCCAACGACCAGTTCCACTTCTCCATGGCCATGCCCAAGGGCTTCCACCTCACCGGAACGGCCGGCGAGAACTCCGGCGGGATATTCAGCCTCAACGGCGGCTTCCCGCGCATCCAGGTCGACTTCGGCGACAGTCCCAAGGACGACGCGGCCGCCGCCTGGAGCGCTGCGGTCGCCGGGACCCGCGCCAGCAGCGACGGCTTCAAGCAACTGAGTATCGCAAGGGTCAGGTACAACGGCTATCCGACCGTTGCCGACTGGAAGTTCGAGCGCAATCAGGGCGGCGAGCGGGTACGGGTGCTCAACAGGGGCTTCAAGGTGGACGACGAGCGCGGCTACGCGATCATGATCACCTGCAAGGCGAGCGAGTGGCAGAGCACGGAGTGCGAGACCTTGCGCAGGACGGCGTTCGCCACATTCAAGCCCAAGGACTGAGCAAGGCCACGTATCGTGAGAGCCCGCGGACGGTACGCAGCCGCAAGAGGTCGTAAGAAGCCGTCAAACGACCGGAATTGACGGTTTGTTACGGGCCTCGGGACCGGCCGGGGGACAGCGCGCTTGTGGGGAGGCGACGTGGACGACTATGCGGGAAGGGTGCTCGCCGACCGCTACCGCCTGCCGCTGCCGCCCTCGGACGAGTACGAACTGGTCGAGACCCGGGCGTTCGACACATACAGCGGGCAGGAAGTCCTGGTGCGGCAGGTGCCGTTGCCGGAGGTGGTGGAGGCGGAGGTCGTCGACGCGGACGGCCTGGCGGGTGCGGCGGTGCCGCGCCGGACCCAGGGGCGCACGACGCGGCGGCCCACGGACCCGGCGGTGCGGCGCGCCGTCGAGGCCGCGCAGGCGGCCGCGCAGATTCCCGACCACCCGCGCCTGGACCAGGTCTTCGACGTCTTCGCGGAGGCCGGTTCGCTCTGGATAGTGAGCGAACGCGTCGCCGCGCGGCCGCTTGCAGCGCTGCTGGCGGAGAGGCCGCTCAGCCCGTACCGGGCGGCCGAGATCGCCTCCGACGTCCTCACCGCGCTGCGGGTGCTGCATGCGCACGGCTGGACCCACCGGAACATCACCACCCGTACGGTGCTCGTCTGCGACGACGGGCGGGTGGTCCTGACCGGACTGGCGTCGGGCGCGGCGGAGGAGGCGCTGTGCGGATACGCGCCGGTGCCGGGTCCTCCGGACGAGTCGGCGGGGGTGCCGGGGCCGTCGGAAGAGCCGTTGTCGGAAGAGCCGTCGCCTGTGGAGGCGGAGACATACGCGGATCCGGACCACGACGGTCCGTACGGGGCTTCGCCCGGCGCACGGGCCGCGTTGCCGGGCCCCGGGACCGGCGCGCCGGACGTCCGGGCCGCCCGGGCGGGCGCGATCGCGGCGTACCGCGCGGGCGCGCGGGCCGCGGCGCGGGTCAGCGAGGACCAGCGCGAGGGCGACCGTCCGGTTCAGGTCGGCTTCGACCCGGACTGGTGGGCCAGGCGCCCGGGCGAACCGGGCCCGGACCTCGGCATCGACGATGACGAGATCGACGACGAGATCGACGACGTGGACGAGGGCGACGGCTGGTCCGGCCCCGGCCGCGCCAGACTGGCCGGGACATGGCACGACGGCCCCTTTCCGGCCCAGGACGGCCCGGGCCCCATCCCGGCGGGCAGCGGCACCGGCCCGACCGGCAGCGGCGCCACGCCCGCGGGCGGCGGCGGCTCCGCAGGCGGCCCACCTGCCGCCGAACTGCCGTACAGCGCCCGCCCCGCACTCCCCGGCCCCGCACGCGCCGCCCGGGCGGACAACGATCCGTACGGCGCCCGCCCTGCCCTCCCCGGTGCGCGCACCAGTTCCCGGACCGGCAGTGTGCCGCCCGCCGGCAGTCAGGGTGGGACCGCCCGGGAAGCCCTGCGGGCCGATTCCCGGCGGCAGCCCGTCGTGGCCAGTGCCCAGGCGCCCAGCGGGCGGTGGGACGAGATCGTCGCGGGCAGCACCGCGCCCGCGTACCGCGGACCCGCCACGCCCCTCGCCGCCGAGCGGGCTCGGCAGGCGCGCATCGCCGTCGTGGGGGCCGTCACCGAGCGGTGGGCCCCCGAGCAGGCCGGACCCGTCCACGAGAACTGGCAGTTGGCCGCCCCCGTCGGACCCGCCACCGACCTCTGGGCACTGGGCGCGCTACTGTTCCGGGCCGTGCAGGGCCATGCCCCGTACCCCGAGGAGAGCGCCGTCGAGCTGGTCCAGCTCGTCTGCGCCGAGCCGCCCGCCTTCGCCGAGGAGTGCGGGCCGCTGCGCCCCGTCGTCGAGTCGCTGCTGCGTCAGGACCCCACGGAACGCCCGGACTTCGAGGAGCTGCGCGGCTGGCTGCGTTCGCTCGTGCGGTCCGCGCCCGAGCCCGAGGCCGGGATGGATGTCGTGCCGGTCCCCTCGGGTGCGGTCGACGGCTCCCGGCTGCCTGTCGTACGCCGCCGTGGGGAGCTCGTGCGCAAGCGCCGCGGCTCGGCCGAGGTCGTGCACGGCCGCCACCGCCACAAGAAGGCCGGGCGCGAGCGGCGCGGGCCGCGCTCGCTGGGCCGGGTCCTCCTCCTGCTGATACTGCTGCTCCTGGTCGCAGCCGTGGCGTATGCCGTGGTCTTCATGCCGAAGTCCCAGCCGCAGCAGCGTGAGGAGTCCCAGGGCAGGAACGGTGGGCGTCCGCCGGCCGCCGGCGCGAGCCCTTCCCGTACCGCCCCGGACACCAACAAGCCCACCGCCCCGGCCACCAGCCCCGGCGCCCAGCAGCCCCAGACCTCTGCCCCTGCCGGAAACCTCCCCTATGGCTACACATTGCGGAAGGACCCGGAAGGTTTTGAGACAGCTGTGGACAAGACCTGGCAGCGCCGCCCCATCAACGACATAGGCCAAGTCCGTTACACCGACGGAGATTTCACACTGATCGTGGTCCCCGGCCGGGACACTGTGAAAGCGAACGGCAACGACCCGCTGACGTACCAGCGCGACAAGGAGCGCGAGCTGCAGCCGTGGCGGAACTCCTCCTGGGCCGGGGCCTCCGGGCTGCGGCGCATCGACGTCGGGCAGCAGGCCATGGCCGAGGGCCAGTTCACCTGGCAGGACAGCAGCGGCCGTGAGGTGTTCGTGCGCAATCTCGTCCTGATCGTCGGCGGCAACTACCACGTCATCCAGGTGCTCGGCCCGGAGGATCAGCGCGACAAGGTGACGGAGGTCTACCGGGAAGCCACGACCGCCTACCGCACCACCCGCTGACCGTCCACCACGCCAGGCGCTAGCATCACGGCGAGGTCACTTGAGGCATCCGGGGTTCCGCGCCCGTACATCCCCTCCGTAACCTGTCATCCCAAGGAACTGGGCGGGGGACGTGGAACATTCTCAGAGTCAGAGCACCGGAGCAGGTCTACTGCTCGCCGGGCGGTACCGGCTGAGCGAGACCATCGGCAGCGGTGGCATGGGCAAGGTCTGGCGCGCACACGACGAGGTGCTGCACCGGATCGTCGCGGTCAAAGAGCTGACCGCCGGGCGTTATGTCTCCGAGGCCGACCGGATCGTCCTGCACGCCCGCACCCAGAAGGAGGCCCGGGCTGCGGCCCGGATCAGCCACCCCGGCGTCGTCACCGTCCATGATGTGCTCGAACACGACGACCGGCCCTGGATCGTCATGCAGTACGTCGACGGGCCCTCGCTCGCCGACGCGGCCAAGGAGTCCGGGCGCATACCCGCCACCGAAGCCGCCCGTATCGGACTCCATGTGCTGCGCGCGCTGGGCGCCGCGCACGCCGCAGGGGTGCTCCACCGGGACGTCAAGCCCGCGAACGTACTGCTCAACCGGGACGGCCGGGCGCTCATCACGGACTTCGGGATCGCCGCGATAGAGGGCGACGCGACCATCACCAGGACCGGCGAAATCGTCGGGTCCATCGACTACTTGGCCCCCGAGCGGGTGCGCGGCGGCGATCCCGGGCCCGCCTCCGACCTGTGGTCGCTGGGCGCGACGCTGTACACGGCGGTGGAGGGTGAGTCGCCGTTCCGGCGCTCGTCGCCGCTGTCCAGCATGCAGGCCGTCGTGGGCGAGGAGCCCCGCCACCCCGACAACGCGGGCCCGCTGGCGCCCGTCATCATGGCGCTGCTGCGCAAGGACCCCGCTGCCCGCCCGTCGGCAGCCGAGGCCGAGCAGATGCTGGCGGAAGCGATGGGAGAGCGCCGGGCAGCGCCGCGGAATGCGCCGGTGCCGCCCCAGCGGACCACTCAGGGGCACACCCGGCCCCAGACCACTCAGCTGCCGACGCCGACTCCGACGCCGCACGTTCCGGTACCCGCCGTCGGTCCCGACCCGGCCCCTGCCCCGAGGCCCAGGCGCAGTGGCCGGCTGCGCCGGGTGGCGCTCGTCGTCGTCCTCGCGGCCGTCGTCGGCGTCGGCGCGGGCTTCGCGGCCATGAAATACGCGCGCGGCGACAACGATGGCGCAGCGCCCACCGGCAACCAGTCGACGAAGCAGCCGGGGCAGTCCTCGGGCGTGCCGGACGGCTGGCGTCGCGTGGAGGACCCGGAGGGCTTCACCCTCTGGGTACCGGAGGGCTGGACGCGCCAGACGGACGGCGACCAGATCGACTACACACCCGACAACGGCCGCCACCGCATCCGGATCAGCAGCAACACGTCGCCCGACTTCGAGAATCCGTACATGCACATGCTGGACATGGAGAAGAGCCTCGAGAAGCGGCTTCCCCAGTACAAGAGGCTGAAGCTGGGGCCCAACACCTACCGCGACCAGACGAACTCCGCGCTCTGGGAGTTCACCTGGACCGAGAAGAAGACCTTCCCCGGTCCGCGGCGGGCCATTGACCAGATGTACGACGAGGACAACGGCACGGAGTACGCCCTGTACATGTCGGGTCCGGCCGATGACTGGGCGACGACCCGCGCGCAGTTCGACACCATGCTCCGTGGCTGGCGGCCTCCGGCATGATGGACGAAGGCTGATCGAGAGGGAGTTGCGTGTCCGAGGAAACGCGGCTGATCGCGGGCCGCTACCGGCTCCTGGACCGGCTGGGGCGCGGGGGCATGGGCACCGTCTGGCGCGCGGACGACGAGTTGCTGGGTCGTCGCGTGGCCGTCAAGGAGCTCCATCCGGAGGATGCACGGGGCGGGCGCAACGCGTCCCCGTACACCTCGACGGCTGCACCGCTGCGCGAGGCCCGTGCCGTCGCCCGGGTCAAGCATCCGCATGTGATCGTCGTCCATGACGTGGTCGTCGACGACGGACTTCCGTACATCGTCATGGAGCTGGTCGACGGCGGCTCGCTGGCCGAGCGGATCGCGCGCCGTGGTCCCGTCGATGTGGCGGAGGCGGCGCGTATCGGGCTTGCACTGCTCGGCGCGCTGCGGGCCGCGCACGAGCTCGGGGTGCTGCACCGTGATCTGAAGCCCGCCAACGTACTGATCGAGGAGTCCACCGGGCGGGTCGTGCTGACGGACTTCGGCATCGCACAGCTCGCCGGGTCCACGACGATCACCGATTCGGGGTCGTTCGTGGGATCGCCCGAGTACACCGCGCCGGAGCGGATGCAGGGCGTCACGGCGGGGCCCGAGTCGGATCTGTGGTCGCTGGGGGTGCTGCTGTGCGCGGCGGTGAGCGGTGAATCACCGTTCCGCCGGGACTCGTTGGGCGGCATTCTGCACGCGGTCGTCGAGGACGAGATCCGTCCGCCCGCGCAGGCCGCGCCGCTGCTGCCGGTCGTGCTGGGCCTCCTCGAACGGGATTCAAAAAGTCGGCTGGGCGCGACGCAGGCGGAGGAACTGCTGCGTACGTACGTCACAACGGGCGCGGTTCCCCTGCGTCACACCCCCACGAGGCAGGACACGCCGAGTGTGACCGCGGCACCGCCCCCTCCCACGCCCGCCCGTAACAGGCGTACGCCGTTGCTGGTCACGGCCGCCCTGGTGGCCGCCCTCGCCGGAGCGGGAGGGGCGGCTGTGGTTCTGCTCGGCGACGACGGAGGGAACACGGCGACATCGGTGCATCCGACCGTGAGCAGCACGCCGTCGATCCGTACGGCACAGTCACCGGCCGCGGACGCGAAGCCCACCCCCACCGTGACCGTCACCGCCCCAACGGCCGCCAGGCCCAAGGCGCCCGAGGGCTATCTCACTGTCGCGGACCCGGATGGTTTCGTGCTTACCGTCCCCGAGGGCTTCCTCCGTTCCGAGGACGACAAGCGCGTCTACTACATGGCGCCGGACAAGGGCATCAGGATCGGCGTACGCGTGCAGCCGGCCACCACCGACGGGCCGCTCGGCACGATGCGCCGCTCGGACGCCGACGGATCCAGCACCAACCCCGGCTACCGCGCCGGCAAGGTCACCCCCACCACACACAACGGACTGTCCGCCGCGCTGTGGGAGTTCACCTGGGACGGTTTCTCCACGGCGGAGGGGCCACGGCACACGTTCGACATCTGCTGGGACGAGGGCGGGAAGATGTACGACGTCTGGGTGTCCGCCCCGGTCGGCAAGGCCGACGAGGCGCGGCGGCACTTCGACACCATGCTGGACTCCTTCACCCTTCAAAGGTGACGCGGGGGCAGGATCTCTTCCGCGGTGTGCGCGACCGTCTGAAGCTCCGAAAACTGTCTGAAGCTCGGAAAAGCGGAGACGAGCCCCTGATCAGGGCTTATCTGCCAGCGATCGCTGGCACGGTGGTGAGGGCCGTGTGAAAAGCCGTTACCGGCGGGTACCCAAAGTTCCGGATGGCGCATACTCTCGCCCCCATGACGGACTCGCAGGCCCCCGCCGCCGCCCTCGGCACCAATCCGACAGCCGCCGCCCCGGCCGGTGCGCGCACCGCAGCCGACGTGGTCACCCCCGAGGTTGTCGCCCAGCTCACGCGCGGCGTGATCGGGTCCGGCCGTACCGCCAACCACACCCCGTTCACCGGGGAGAAGCTGGCGGACCTGCCCGAGTCCACACCCGAGGACGTGGCGGAGGCCTTCGAGCGCGCCCGCGCCGCCCAGCCCGCCTGGGCCGCGACCCCGGCCCGCGCCCGCGCCGCCGTGCTGCTCCGCTTCCACGACCTCGTACTCGAGCGCCAGGCCGAGGTGCTCGACCTGATCCAGCTGGAGACGGGCAAGGCCCGGCTGCACGCGCACGAAGAGGTCCTGGCCGTCGCGGTCGCCGCCCGCCACTACGGCCGCAAGGCCCCTGCGTATCTCAGGCCCAAGCGGCACACCGGCGTCGTACCCGTGCTCACCAGGACCACCGAACTGCGCCAGCCGCGCGGTGTCGTCGGCCAGATCGCGCCGTGGAACTACCCGTTCGAGCTCTCCGTCGGCGATGCGCTGCCCGCGTTCGTGTCCGGGAACGCCGTCGTGATGAAGCCCGACACGGAGACCGCGCTGACCGCCCTGTGGGCCCGCGATCTGCTGATCGAGGCGGGCCTGCCCGCCGAGGTCTTCCAAGTGGTCCTGGGCGAGGGCCCCGTCGTCGGCCCCGAGGTCGTCAAGCACGCGGACTATGTCTCCTTCACCGGCTCGACGCGCACCGGCCGCGAGGTCGCCCAGGGCGCGGCGGCCCGCCTCATCGGCGTCTCCCTCGAACTCGGCGGCAAGAACGCCATGCTGGTGCTGCATGACGCGGACATAGAGAAGGCCGCGGCCGGAGCGGTCCGCGCCTGCTTCTCCTCGGCCGGGCAGCTGTGCATCTCCATCGAGCGGCTGTACGTCCACGAGTCGATCGCGGACGAGTTCGTCGAGCGCTTTGCCGCCCGTACGAAGGCGATGCGCCTCGGCAAGTCCCTCGCGTACGGAGCCGACATGGGCTCCCTCGTCGGCGAGCGCCAGCTGGAGACCGTCAACCGCCATGTCGAGGAGGCCGTCGCCAAGGGCGCGACGCTCGTCGCGGGCGGCGTCGCCCGCCCCGACATCGGCCCGCTGTTCTACGAGCCCACCATCCTCGACGGCGTCGAGGCCCCGATGGCCGTCTGCACCGAGGAGACCTTCGGTCCTGTCGTCTCCATCTACCGCTTCAAGGACGAGGACGAGGTCGTCGAGCAGGCCAACGCGACTCCGTACGGCCTGAATTCGAGCGTCTGGACGCGCGACGGCCGCCGCGGCCACGCCATCGCCGCGAAGCTGCGCACCGGTACGGTCAACATCAACGAGGGGTATGCACCGGCGTACGGCAGCGTGCAGTCCCCGATGGGCGGGATGAAGGACTCCGGCCTCAGCCGGCGGCACGGCTCGGAGGGCATTCTCAAGTACACCGAGGCCCAGACGGTCGCCCAGCAGCGACTGCTCCCGCTGGCCCCGTCGCTGGGCATGGACGACGAGAAGTACGCGGCGTTCATGAGCCGGTCACTGAAGGCGATGAAGGCCCTGCGCCTGCGCTGACACAGCCCCTTACGCACCGAGGAGAGCCATGCCCGAGGTATCCCCTGCCCAGAATCAGGACGACTCGCTCAACGACGACTACGACTACGACGTCATCGTCGTCGGCTCGGGCTTCGGCGGCTCGGTCTCCGCGCTGCGGCTGACCGAGAAGGGCTACCGGGTCGGGGTCCTGGAGGCGGGCCGCCGCTTCACCCGCGAGACGCTGCCCAAGAACTCCTGGGACCTGCGTAACTTCCTGTGGGCCCCGGCCCTCGGCCTCTTCGGCATCCAGCGGATCCATCTGCTCGGCAATGTGATGGTGCTGGCGGGCGCGGGGGTGGGCGGCGGTTCGCTGAACTACGCCAACACCCTCTACGTACCGCCGAAGCCCTTCTTCGAGGACCCGCAGTGGAAGGACATCACCGACTGGCAGGAGGAGCTGACGCCGTACTACGACCAGGCCCGGCGCATGCTCGGGGTGCGGCTCAATCCGACGATGACGCCCTCGGACGTCCATCTCAAGGCGACCGCACAGGCCATGGGGATCGGCGACACCTTCCACCTGGCGCCGGTCGGAGTCTTCTTCGGGGACGGCGACGACGCCGACGGCAGGGCGAAGACGGCGCCGGGGACGGAGGTCGCCGACCCCTACTTCGGCGGCGCCGGGCCGTCCCGCAAGGCGTGTACCGAGTGCGGCGAGTGCATGACGGGCTGCCGCCACGGCGCCAAGAACACTCTCAACGAGAACTATCTCTATCTGGCCGAGAAGGCGGGCGCGGTCATCCACCCGATGACGTCGGTCGTCACCGTCACGGAGGACTCGCGGGGCGGCTTCGCCGTGCAGACCCTCCCGAGCGACAACAAGCGCAAGGGGAAGGGCCGTACGTTCACCGCTCAGCGCGTCGTCATCGCCGCGGGCACCTACGGCACCCAGACCCTCCTGCACCGGATGAAGGACGGCGGCCTGCTGCCGCGTATCTCGGCGCGGCTCGGCGAGCTGACCCGTACCAACTCCGAGGCAGTGGTGGGGGCGCAGACCGACAACCGGCGCTACCGCAAGCGGCACGGCGCGGAGAAGGTCGACTTCACGCGCGGAGTCGCGATCACGTCCTCGATCCACCCCGACGAGAACACCCATATCGAGCCGGTCCGCTACGGCAAGGGCTCGAACGCGATGGGTGGCATGACGGTTCTCCAGGTCCCCTACAGTTCACGGCGTGTCCTGTCCTGGCTCGGCAACTGCGCGCGCCACCCACTGCTTTCTCTCCGCTCGCTCTCGAACCGCCGCTGGTCGGAGCGGACCATCATCGGTCTTGTCATGCAGTCGCTGGACAACTCGCTGACCACATACCGCAAGTCGAAGGGCATCGGCAAGGGCCTGCTCACCGCCCGCCAGGGCCACGGCGCGCCCAATCCGAACCAGATCGCGGAGGCGACCCGCGCGGCCTCCCTGCTCGCCGAGGAGATCAACGGCTTCGCGGGCTCGAACATCGGTGAACTGATGGGCACCCCGCTGACCGCGCACTTCCTGGGCGGCTGTCCGATCGGTTCGTCCGCGGAAGCGGGCGTCATCGACCCGTACCACCGGCTGTACGGCCACCCGGGCATCTCGGTCGTGGACGGCGCGGCGGTCTCGGCGAACCTGGGCGTGAACCCCTCGCTGACAATCACGGCGCAGGCGGAGCGGGCGATGTCGTTCTGGCCCAACAAGGGCGAGGAGGACGCGCGCCCGGCGCAGGGGGCGGAGTACGAACGGCTCTCGGCGATCGCACCGAAGTCCCCGGCGGTCCCTGAATCGGCCTTCGGCGCGCTGAAGCTGCCGTTCCTGGGGATGCCGGCGGTCCCGCCGAAGAAGTAGGCCCGCGCCGTCTGGCCAAACGGGAACGGGCGAAGGCCGCTGCACCCCCCTCCGAGTGCAGCGGCCTTCTGGCTTTGCGGGCCTGGTGTTACGCGGTGGCGTCACCGCTGCGGCGGCGCTTCATCGCGAAGACGACACCGGCACCGGCGACGATGGCGATGCCACCGGCGATCCCGACGGTCGGCAGCATGGAGCTGGAACCGGTGGTCGCGAGGTTGCCCTGCGGCTGGATCTGCGTGTTGCCGGCCGGCTTCGACGGCACCGGCTTCTTGCCACCCTCCTGCGGCTCCGCGTCGTCGACGTCACCGGGCTCGCTGTCGGCGGCGAGGATGTCGAACTCGTAGTACGACTCGTCGTCGGAGAAGACGCAGTTGCCCTTGTCGTCGGCGTAGATGCCGATGCTGATGGCGTAGCCGAAGCCGGCCGGGGCGGTCTTGTCGACGCTGAGGCGCAGGTCGATGGAGAAGGACTCCTTCGCCTTGACGTCGGTGTAGCCGAGGTAACCGGCTCCCTCGTCGTTCACATCGAGGGAGATGTCGGTCCACTCGCCGGACTCGGGGTCCTTGTACTGGAGGGAGAGGTGGCCGGTGACCTCGTTCCAGGTGTCCTCGTCGACCTGAGCGGCGAAGACGCCGAGGTCCACGCGCTTGTAGCTGTTCTTGCCCTTGTTGTTGACGTTCAGCTTGAACTGGTGGAAGCCGCTACCCGCGACGATCTTCGACGGCAGGCCGCTGAGGCTGGTCTGCAGGTTCTTGTCGAACGACGGCTCGGCGTCCACGTCGCACGGGAACTCGTCCGGAGCGCTGGCCGACGGGCTCGGCGCGGTGGTGGACGGGGCGGTGCTGGGGGCTGTGCTGTTGCCCGCCGCCGGGGTGCTCGGAGCGTCCGACGCGACGCTCGGCGTCGCCGCCGCAGTGCTCGGGGCGTCCGAGGGGCCGCTCGGCGTCGCGGCCGGGCTGCTCGGCGCCTCGGCCGACGGCGACGTCTCGGCCGTCGGGGTTTCCGTCGCGAACGCGGCCGGAGCCGACAGGAGCGCGACGGGTGCTATGACAGCAGTCGCTGCAGCGACGGCCATAGCGCGGCGAAGCTTCATTAAAGACCTCAGTGAAGTCCGGCGTACCACTTGACGCGGCACGGAATCTGGAGGCCGTCCGAGGTGGGGGTGCACGGGTGGGGCCGTTGGTACGCATAGATGACCTGTGAATGGCCGGAATGGTTGCCCCCGCTTTCACAGAAAACTTATGTGTCCCGCGTCACATGCCGTCCCGGCCTTGAGTCGGCAGCGCCTGCGAGGCGACGCGAGCAGGAGGTCGGCTGCCGTTCGGTCTCGCGCACCTGACCCGTGCATGCGGGCGTCCCAGAGCAAGGGCCCCGCGGACGCATGATCCGCAGGGCCCTTGGCCGTCAGCACCGACGTCAGGGCGGCGCCGGTGCCGAGGTGCGGCGCCGGGGGGTAGCGCCGCTTTGGGAGGGTCGCCGACCCGGCGCACTCGCGGCGCACGGGTGGTATCGACCTTTGGCAGTTGTGGTGGCGCAGAGGGACGCGCCTGTCTTGGCATCGTGCTGGACCGGCTGCGCAGTGCGCAACCGTTTCGACCGGATGCGGTCGGCCCCGGGCGTCCCCGGAGCCGACCGCCCTTGGGGTGACCGGGCTGCTGTCCCCTGCCGACCGGTCACGCACGCTGGGGCGAGGTCCCACGACGTACCTGCAGTACGTCACACGCTCCAGCGGAGCCACGCGTGGTTTTCTTCGAGGTCCGCACCTGGCTGGCACGGTCACCGGTACCAACGAAGCCCCGCCGGGCCCGGTCACGTGCCGTACGGGTGAGGATGCGCCCGAACTCAGATACGGCCTCAGATCCGGCCCCGGCAGAGCTCGAGCAGCGTCATCGCGAGCGCCGTTCCCGGCTTTCCGAGCGCGTCGCGGAAATGGCCGAGAACCTCCATCTCGCGCGACAGATTGACCCGGCGGCCGCCGGAGGAGATGCGCGCCTCCTGGATGACGGCCGAGACCGCCATCCGTTCCTGTACGAGACCGATGATCCGGTCGTCGAGTGCGTCGATCCGCTCGCGCGCGCCGGTGATCAGATCCGCGGCCTCTTCGGTACGGGCGCCGGTCTTCTCGGTGACGGTCTTCTCCGTGACGGTCATGTCTGAGGGCTCCTTGTGTCGGGGCGGCGGCCCCGGAGCGACAGTGCCCGGAGATGACAGAACGCCCCGGGCCTTGTCGGCCCGGGGCGCCTGGGAAGTTGCTTGTCAGTGGCTCAAGCAGCACGACCATGGCAGCCGGACGGGCCGGTGCCATAGGTAAAGACGAAGGTCAGCTGCTTGTGCATGGGAGCAGTATGGACCGCCCGCCGACCCTGGCCAAAGCCTGGTTCGGATGGTGAGACGAAAAGCGGCCCCGCCACGCCGGTAGAATCGGCAGAACCGACCCCCTCCCACCGCCGGAAGGCCGCCAGTGTCATCAGCGTCCCCCGCTGCCGCGCCAGACCACTCCAACCCGGACGTAGTCCTCGTTGTCGACTTCGGCGCGCAGTACGCCCAGCTCATCGCCCGCCGCGTCCGTGAGGCCCGGGTCTACAGCGAGATCGTCCCGTCCACGATGCCGGTGGCCGAGATGCTGGCCAAGAAGCCGAAGGCGATCATCCTCTCCGGCGGCCCCTCCTCCGTGTATGCGGAAGGCGCCCCGCGCCTGGACCGCGAGCTCTTCGAGGCCGGGGTCCCGGTCTTCGGCATGTGCTACGGCTTCCAGCTGATGGCGACGACGCTCGGCGGCACCGTCGACAACACGGGCGCGCGCGAGTACGGCCGTACGCCGCTGCATGTCTCCAAGACCGGCTCCACGCTCTTCGAGGGCACCCCGGCCGAGCAGTCGGTGTGGATGTCCCACGGCGACGCCTGCTCGGCGGCTCCCGAGGGCTTCACCGTCACCGCGTCCACGGACGTCGTGCCGGTCGCGGCCTTCGAGAACGACGAGAAGAAGCTGTACGGCGTGCAGCACCACCCCGAGGTGATGCACTCCACCTACGGCCAGCAGGTCCTGGAGCACTTCCTCTACCGGGGCGCCGGCATCGAGCCGACCTGGACCACCGGCAATGTCATCGAGGAGCAGGTCGCGGTGATCCGCGAGCAGGTCGGCAGCAAGCGGGCCATCTGCGGGCTGTCCGGCGGAGTCGACTCCGCGGTCGCGGCCGCGCTGGTGCAGAAGGCCATCGGCTCTCAGCTGACCTGCGTGTACGTCGACCACGGCCTGATGCGCAAGGGCGAGACCGAGCAGGTCGAGAAGGACTTCGTCGCGGCGACCGGCGTGCAGCTGAAGGTCGTCGACGCGCAGGAGCGGTTCCTGAACGCGCTGGCCGGGGTCTCCGACCCCGAGGAGAAGCGCAAGACCATCGGACGCGAGTTCATCCGGGTCTTCGAGCAGGCGCAGGCCGAGATCATCGCCGAGGCCGCGCACGGCGAGGACGTCGCGTTCCTGGTGCAGGGCACGCTCTACCCGGACGTGGTCGAGTCCGGCGGCGGCACCGGCACCGCGAACATCAAGTCCCACCACAACGTCGGCGGCCTGCCCGAGGACCTCGAGTTCGAGCTCGTCGAGCCGCTGCGCAAGCTGTTCAAGGACGAGGTCCGGATGGTCGGCCAGGAGCTCGGCCTGCCGGAGGAGATCGTCCAGCGCCAGCCCTTCCCGGGCCCGGGCCTTGGCATCCGTATCGTCGGCGAGGTGACCAAGGACCGGCTCGACCTGCTGCGCGAGGCGGACGCGATCGCCCGCGAGGAGCTGACGGCGGCCGGTCTGGACCGTGACATCTGGCAGTGCCCGGTGGTGCTGCTCGCCGATGTGCGGTCGGTGGGCGTGCAGGGCGACGGGCGTACGTACGGCCACCCGATCGTGCTCCGGCCCGTCTCGTCCGAGGACGCGATGACGGCGGACTGGACGCGGATGCCGTACGACGTGCTGGCGAAGATCTCGACGCGGATCACCAACGAGGTGGCCGACGTCAACCGCGTGGTGCTGGATGTGACCAGCAAGCCGCCGGGCACGATCGAGTGGGAGTGACCTTTCTCTAGGTCAACGTCGACGCCGTCGCTCATTCGTTTGAGTGGCGGCGTTGGCGTATGGGCTGGGTACGCTGACCGTACGGCCCAGAATCCCGTCCATGGGAGGAACCATGACCGCTGAGATCGCGCACCCCTGGCCGGTGCCGCCGCAGGACGGTTACACCGTGGACGACCTGCTGACGCTGCCCGACCTCCCGCCGCACACGGAGTTGATCGACGGGAGCCTGGTCTTCGTGAGTCCGCAGAGGAGTTTTCACAGTTTGGTGAACGACCTGTTGATGTATGGCCTGCGCAGGACGGTGCCCGATGACCTGCGGGTGCGGCGGGAGATGACTGTGGTGATCAACAAGCGCCAGGGGCCGGAGCCGGACGTCTCGGTGATTCGGGCGGAGGCTGTGACCAGTTCAAACGAGACGCATTACAACGCGAAGGATGTCGTACTCGTAGTCGAGACGGTGTCACCGGACTCGGAGGAGCGCGACCGCAAGCGCAAGCCGCAGCTGTACGCGGAGGCGGGCATCCCGCACTTTTGGCGGGTGGAGTACGGCGAGGGCGGCCGCCCGGTCGTGTACGTCTACGAATTGGACCCGGCGACGAAGGCGTACGCCCCCTCCGGCATCCACCACGACCGGCTCAAGCTCTCCGTTCCCTTCACCATCGACATCGATCTGGCGGAGATCGACAACCTGTAGCCCCGTCAGCTCTCTTCGGGCTTCTCCAGTTCGAAGTCGTCGTAGTGGAACCCCGGCGCCACGATGCAACTGACCAGCACCGGCTCCGTGCCCGCCGGGTCCGCCGACTGCCAGACGCCCGCGGGGACCAGGAGCTGTGGCTGTTCGCCCGCCTCGACCGAGGGACCCAGCGTCAGGGTCCTGGCTTCGCCCGGCTCGTTGTCCGAGCCGCCGAGGTGGAGCTGGAGCGGGCCGCCGCGGTGCCAGAGCCAGAGTTCGTCGGAGCGTACGCGGTGCCAGCGCGACCTCTCGCCGGGATGCAGCAGGAAGTAGATGCCGGTGGCGTACGCGCGGGGGCCCGGGTAGCCGGGCGGGGTCGTCGAGCCCGCGGTCTTCCAGGTCTCCCGGAACCAGCCGCCCTCCACGTGTCGTTCGAGGCCGAGGAGCTGGACCAGCTCAGATGTCGTGTCGGTCATGAGCGCATTCTCGTACAAGGTGCGTGAAGTCTCTGGTCACTTGCGGTACCCGGAGGTAGCTTCCCGGCCATGACCGATCCGGCCATCAGTGTGTCGCCCGCCCCCGTCCCCGTCGAGCAGTTGCGATTCGCCATGCCGCCCGTGCACGAGTCGCTGGTGGACGAGCGGGCGTACCGCAAGCAGCGGCTCGCCGGGGCACTGCGGCTCTTCGGGCGGTTCGGTTACGAGGAGGGGGTTTCCGGCCATATCACCGCGCGGGACCCGGAGTTCACCGACTGCTTCTGGGTGAATCCCTTCGGCGTGCCGTTCGCGCATGTCACGGCCGGTGACCTGGTCCTGGTCAACGAGGCCGGGCAGGTCGTCGTGGGCCGCCACCACGTCAACCAGGCGGCGTTCGCCGTACACGCGCAGGTGCACCGCGTCCGGCCCGACGTCGTCGCCGTCGCGCACACCCACTCGGTGCACGGGCGGGCGCTGGCCGCGCTCGGTGAGCTGATCGAGCCGATCACGCAGGAGGCCTGCGCCTTCTACGAGGATCACGCGCTGGTCGACGCGTACACCGGGGTGGTCGTCGACGAGGCGGAGGGGCGGCGGATCGCGGACGCACTCGGCGCGTACAAGGCCGTGATCCTGCGCAATCACGGGCTGCTGACGGTCGGCGACTCGGTCGACGCGGCGGCCTGGTGGTTCATCTCCATGGAGCGCTGCGCCCAGGTGCAGCTCGCGGCGCGGGCCGCGGGCAAGCCGGTGATGATCGAGCAGCGGGACGCGATGGCCACGCGCGAGCAGCTCGGCAGCGATCTGGTCGCGTGGATCAACTACCAGCCGTTGTGGCGGCAGATCAGCCGCGCGGAGCCCGAGCTGCTTCAATAGGCGCGCAGTCAATCGAGTGGCGGCACGTTCACCCTCTGTGGCCTCCTGCGCCGGAGTGTGCGCCCCTCTCGTACGGCACAATTCCCATGAATTACTGGGAAGTTCACTCGGTACGGGGCGGGGAAGGCGGCGTCGGTCGTGGCGGTGCAAGAAGCAGGACAGTGTGACGAATGCACGCACGGCGGACGGGAAGGGCATAGGCGGGCCGTGGCCGCCTTCCTCGCCAAGCGGGACGAGCTGGCCGCCGGGCAGGGGCTGCCCGCCGCCGTCGCCCACTCGCCCGGCGCCTCGCGCCAGTGGGTGTCCGACGAGCTGACCCAGTCGGCCCGCGCCGTCGCCGACCGCAGCCGCCTGGCGGGTGAGGCCTGGCTCCAACTGGTGTGGCGGCGCTCGCTGTTCGCCGTGTGGGCGGGCGTCGTCGCGCTGGCGCTCGGACAGGCCGTGACCGCGATCGGCGCGGGCTGGACCGGAAGCCGGACGGCCGGGCTGCTCGCCGTGGTGGCCGTCGGCGCTCTGCTGACCGCGGCCGCCCGGCTGCACCGGGAGCGCGGCGGGGTGCTCGCCCCGCTGATCGGCGAGGACAACCGCCTCTCCACCTCACGCGCCGTCGCCGCCGCCTGGGTACTCCTGATCGTCTTCGCGGTGCTGGTGCTCGCCCTTCAGCTCGCCGGGGCCTCCGCCCCCGCCGACCGGGACGCGCTGATCGAAGGGCTCGACCTGGCCCGGGGCGCGGGCATGCTCTCCGTCCTCGCGCTCGTGTGCGCGATCGCCGTCGTCGTACGCCGCGTGGTGGCCGTACGCGTCGTCGGCCAGCGGTTGCAGAAGGTGCGCGCCGACCGCCCCCGTCTCGCCGATCTGCTCTGCGACGACGGCGGCCGCGGCAGCTTCGCCGATGCCCAGTACGCGCTGGTGAACGCCGTCGCGGTGGTCTTCGCGCTGGTACGGCTGGCCCGCCGGCCCGAGCAGCTGCCCGATCTGCCGTGGGGGCTCGCGCTGCTGGTGGCGGTCTCGGCGGCGACGTACTTCGCCGGAAAGTACGCGGAGGGCGGCCGGCCCGTCGTGCTCTCGGTCGTCCGGGCCCGTGAGGTGGGCGATCTGGACGCCCCCATCCGCACCGGTGACGACATCGAGATCCGCGGCTCGGGCTTTGTGCCGCCGGGCGCGGGCGCTCCCGACCGGCTCGCCCGTCTGGTCGTACGGATCGGTGCGGTGCACGTCCATGTCCCGCTGATCCCGGTGCCCGGCGGCTTCGCCAACCCTTCGGACACGGTGCTCACCGTGCCGGTCCCGGCTGAGGTCGAGCCGGGGCAGGTGGACATCCAGGTGGTGACCGCGGCCGGCCTGGAGAGCAACAGCTGCCGCATCGAGGTGACGGACTGACCGCTGCCCGGGCGGTTGTCACAGAGTGAGCCGCATGCCTGGTGAGCCGGGCGGCTTCGTCGTACGTATGGTCAGTTGACGGGTCTACCCGAAGGCGGGACCAGTAATGACACACACATATCGGACGACGTCCACCTACGGCACGGTCGACGGCGGGCGCGGCGGCCTCAGGGAGCGGGCAAGTCGTTACGCCCTGCTGCCGCTGCGCATCTTCCTCGGCGTGACCTTCATTTATGCGGGCATCGACAAGCTCACGGACAGCCAGTTCCTGGCCGCGAGCGGGAACGGCTCCATCGGCGATCTGATGCGCAGCGTGCGCGACACCTCCGCCGTGCCCGCCCTTGTCGACCTTGCGCTCAAGAGCCCCGAGGGCTTCGGCTACGCGATCGCCTTCGGTGAGCTCGCCGTGGGCATCGGCACCCTTGTCGGGCTGCTGGCCCGGCTCGCCGCGCTCGGCGGCGCGCTCATCTCGCTGAGCCTGTGGCTGACGGTGAGCTGGCAGACCGAGCCCTACTACTACGGCAATGACCTCGCCTATCTGATGGCCTGGCTGCCGTTGGTGCTCGCCGGTGCCGCGGTGTTCTCCCTCGACGCCCTGCTGGCCGACCGGCGGCGCCGAATGCCGTAGTGCACCCAGGTCACCGCCCCGGCCAGGAACAGACCGCCGAAGACGACCGGGAAGACCACGAACCAGGGTGTCTGCCAGGAGCCGGCCGCGTCGCCCGCGTACAGCAGCGCCGCGGCCAGCACCGCCACGCCCGCGACCAGCTTGCCCGGCCGGAAGCCATGCCGGAATTCACGACGCGGCACGGGTCACCTCCACCTGTCCGATGCCGATTTCGAGACGGAGCTCCACAGTGCCCGACGGCTTCGCGCCGGCGGGCGCGGGCAGCGTCAGCTGCCGCTCCTGTCCGGGGGCGACGTCGATGTCGTTCGCCGCGTCGTCGGGGAGGCGGATGTCGCCGAAGCCCGCCTCGGCCCACAGCTTCACCGGTGCGTCCTTCGGCACCACGACCTTCAGCTGTCCGGCCCCGACCTCCGCCCTCGTCGACACCGTCTGCCCCTTGGGTACGGCGAGGGAGGACAGGTCCAGCGTGGCGACGCCGGAGCCGAGTTCGTAGCGCTGCTGGACGGCGGCGACGGAGGCAGGCTTCCAGTCCGTACGCACCCAGTGGGTGCTGATCTCCTTGGGCAGGGCCGCGGCGCCCGCCAGCAGCACCGCCGTGACCGCCGTCATCAGGATCGTGCCGAAGCCGGTACGGCCGAGCAGCGAGCTGACCAGCAGACCCAAGCCGAACACCGCCAGCGCGCAGACCAGACCGATCTGCAGGCTTGTGCCCAGCGGATGGCCGTCCCAGCTGAGCCCGGTACCCAGGCCGCCCGCCACCAGAGCGTTGAGAAAGACCATGCCGCCGATACCGCGCGGGCCGCGCGTCTGCGGGGGCGCAGCCGGCGTACGCCGCCGGGGCGGCGCAGCGGCCGCCTCGGCCGTCGCCTCCTCCGGGCCCCACAGATAGCCGGTCGCCACCGGGCCCGTCGTGCCGTCCTTCACGATCGGGTCGCGCCACCACGAAGGGCTGCCGGGCGTGGGCGGAGCCTTCGTCTCGGGCGGCGCCTCGGCCACCGCGTGTGCCGTCGCCGGATCCAGCGCGGCGCCGTCGGGCGCGGCGATCCGGCGCCGCTGCGACCACACGGCCGCGCCGACGACCGCGATGGAGAGCATGGCGGCGAAGGCGAGCATCCCGCCGTTGCTCAGCATCGTGAGAAACACTCCGCAGCCGATCAGGGCGAGAAAGACGGCGGTCAGCGACGCGCCCTCGACGCGGCCCGAGAGCAGCCTGCGCACCTCGTTCTCGTCCTCGCCCTCATAAGGGATCAGCAGCCAGGCGAAGCCGTAGAAGATCAGGCCGAGGCCACCGGTCACGGAGAGCACGCCGATCACGATCCGGAAGATCACCGGGTCGATGTCGCAGTACCGGCCGAGACCGCCGCAGACACCCGCCACCACCTTCTGGTCCGGGGCGCGGCGCAGGTACGCCTCGGGCGGCGCGTCCGGCTGCACCTGAGGCGGAGTGGTCGGCTGAGTCATACGTCCATGGTGACGGGCCCCGCGCCGCCGTGGCACCCGGGCCGACCCTGGCACTTCCCTGATATCGGCCCCTGCTCTCAGGGTCGGTTTGGGGGACGCCCCTGATACCGCGGCCTGCCCGTGCATGTGACGATCGGGGCATGCCAGTCGTCACGCCCCGACCCGCCGGTTCCTCCCGCGCCCCCGTGCCGGAGGAGCAGCCGCTGCGCAAGCTGTACCGCAGCGCCGACGGCCGGATGCTCGGCGGCGTGGCGCGCGGCCTCGCCGGACATCTGGGCCTGCCCGTCATCTGGGTACGTCTCGTCTTCCTCGGCCTGTTCATGGCCGACGGCCTCGGTGTGCTGCTGTACGCGGTGTTCTGGATCGTCGTGCCGCTCGGGGTGGGGGGCCGGACCGCCGAGCCGCGTTCCGTCTTCGAGGCCACCGCCGACGGCCGGCGCCGGCTGCGCAAGCCCGACAAGGGGCAGCTGTTCGCCATGGTCGCGCTGATGATCGGCGCGGCGATTTTCGTCGGCAATGTGAACATGGGCGGCAACGCCAACCGCTATATCTGGCCGATCCTGCTGGTCGGCGCCGGTGTGGTGCTGGTGTGGCGGCAGGCGGACAACGCCCGGCGCGCCCGCTGGACCGAAGTGGGCCGCCGCCGCAGACTGCTGCAGCTCGGCCGCGCGCTCGCGGGTGTGGCGCTGGTCGGCATGGGACTGACCGTCTTCATAGTGGTGCGCGGCTCCGCCGCCCAGCTCGGCAACGTACTGACCGCGGCGATAGCCGTCATCGCGGGAATGGCCCTGCTCGCCGGGCCCTGGCTGGTGCGGATGACCCAGGACCTCTCGGAGGAGCGGACGATGCGCATCCGGGCCCAGGAACGTGCCGAGGTCGCGGCCCACGTCCATGACTCCGTACTGCACACCCTCACCCTGATCCAGCGGAACGCCGACGAGGCGTCGGAGGTGCGCCGCCTCGCCCGCGCCCAGGAGCGCGAGCTGCGCAACTGGCTCTACAAGCCGGAGGGCACCGGCAAGGACGAGGACGAGGAACCGGACACCCTCGCCGAGGCGGTGAAGAAGGCCGCCGCCGAGGTCGAGGACAAGCACGGTGTCCCGCTGGAGGTCGTGGTCGTCGGCGACTGCCCGCTGGACGAGAAACTGGCCGCACAGATGCAAGCCGCACGCGAGGCGATGGTCAATGCGGCGAAGTACGGTGGCGAGGGCGGGGCCGTCCAGGTCTACGCGGAGGTCGAGGGTCGTACGGTCTTCGTCTCCGTACGCGACAGAGGACCCGGATTCGATCCGGATTCGGTGCCCCAGGACCGTATGGGCGTAAGAGAATCGATCATCGGCCGGATGCAGCGCAACGGCGGGACGGCACGGCTTCGCTCGGTGCCCGGCGGGGGCACCGAGGTCGAGCTGGAGATGGAGAGGGCGGGCGAATGACCACCGAGAACGAGGCTGCGGGAGAGACTGCCGGGCGGCACGTACGGGTTGTGCTCGTCGACGACCACCGGATGTTCCGCACCGGAGTGCAGGCCGAAATCGGCCAGACCGACCGCACCGGCGTCGAGGTGGTCGGCGAGGCCGCCGACGTCGACCAGGCGGTCACCGTGATCACGGCGACGCGGCCCGAAGTCGTGCTGCTGGACGTGCATCTGCCGGGCGGCGGCGGGGTGGAGGTGCTGCGCCGCTGCGCCTCGCTGATGGCGGCGGCGGAGGATCCCGTGCGGTTCCTGGCGCTGTCCGTCTCGGACGCCGCCGAGGACGTCATCGGGGTGATCCGGGGCGGCGCCCGCGGCTATGTCACCAAGACGATCACGGGTACCGACCTGGTCGACTCGATCTTCCGGGTGCAGGACGGCGACGCGGTCTTCTCGCCGCGCCTGGCGGGCTTCGTACTGGACGCCTTCGCCTCGACGGACGCGCCGCCTGTGGACGAGGACCTGGATCGGCTCACTCAGCGCGAGCGCGAAGTGCTGCGGCTGATCGCGCGCGGATACGCGTACAAGGAAATCGCGAAGCAACTGTTCATCTCGGTGAAGACGGTCGAGTCGCATGTGTCCGCCGTACTGCGGAAGCTGCAGCTCTCGAACCGGCACGAATTGACGCGATGGGCGACCGCTCGACGGCTGGTTTAGGCCCCGTTGTGAGGTAACCGGTACATAGGCGGGCAACCGTCTACGCCGAGTTCACCTCTTGTTGTGCGTGATGAATTTGACGGGGAACACCTTCTTCGTGATCACGATCGTCCTGGTCGTGATCGCCGTGCTGCTGCCGCTGCTGCTGTGGGGCCGGCTGCGCGGACCCGCCCTGGTGCGGGGCGTGATCCGGCTTGTCATGGTGCTCTTCGCGCAGGCGACGGCGGTCACGGTGGTGTTCGTGGCGGTCAACAACGCCAATGGCCTCTACGACAGCTGGGACGATCTGCTCGGCACGTCGGGTCATGTCGACGCCGCGAACGACCTCGGACCGAACGGCATGGGCGGCAAGCAGATCTCCGCCCTGCCGAAGGTGCTCCAGAAGTTCGAGAAGGTCGACGATCCCAAACTCGGCAGCGGGCTGGTGCGCACCGAGCTCAAGGGCTCCATTTCGGGGGTGCAGGGCGAGGTGTACGTCTGGCTGCCGCCGCAGTACCACGACCCCGCCTACCGCAATAGGAAGTTCCCCGTCGTCGAGGTCATGTCCGGTTTCCCCGGCTCCTCGAAGAACTGGTTCCGGACGCTGAAGTTCCAGGACCGGGTCCAGCCGCTCATCGAGTCGGGCCGGGTCGCGCCCTTCATCCTGGTCTCGCCGCGGACCATGCTGGGCGACAAGGACACCGGATACGCGAACATACCGGGCAAGGTGAATGCGGACAGCTGGCTCACCGTCGACGTACGCAAGATGGTCGCCGACAACTTCCGGGTGTCGCTCGGTCCCGAGAACTGGGCGATCGCGGGCTACTCGGCGGGTGCCCACGGCGCGGCCAAACTGGCCCTCGCGCACCCCGACCGCTACAGCGCGGCCGTCAGCTTCTCCGGGTACAACGACCCGGCCGCCGAACACGGATCGCTGACCGCGTCGGACCCGAATCTGCGGCGCGAGAACAACGTGCTGCACATCCTGAAGTCGGCGAAGACCCCGCCGCGCGTCTCGCTGCTGGTGACGGGGGAGGGCGCGGACGGGTATCTGCCCGGGCTCTCGCTCCAGCGGGTGGCCAAGCCGCCGACGAGGATCGATCTGCGGGCGACGACGGGCGGGCATGTCACCCCCGTGTGGAGCAGGCAGCTGCCGTACGCGTTCCAGTGGCTGACGAAGCGAATGAACCTGCAGGGCTGGGGCCAGGGGCAGCAGGGCCCGGGGCAGAGCCAGGGCGACGCTCCTGAGGACCAGGTGCTCACCCCCAGCGGCCTACTGGAGTGACATGTCGGCCTTCTCGCCGACCCGCCGGTAGCCGATCCCCGCGTAGATCCGCTCGATGTCCACATCGCCGGGCTCCAGCCAGACCACCCGGCAGCCACGGTCGAACGCGGCGGCGGTGAGGTAGGCGGAGAGCGCCGCGCCGATGCCCCGGCGGCGGTGTGAGGAGGCGACCGCGAGGCCGCAGAGCTCGGTCAGCCCGTCGACCGGGACCGAGCAGCCGCCCGCGGCGACCGGGGTGCCGTCCTTGTCGTCGACCGCGAACGCCGCGACTCCGCCGCCCTCCTGGGCCGTGCGCAGCCAATTGATCTCGCCCTCGGTGGGCCCGCCCGTCTGCCCGTACGCGAGATGCTGCACTCCGGCAGCGGCGTGGTACTCGGCGTCGTCGGACGGTTCGACGATCGTGATCCCGTCCACCGGCTTCGGCTCGACGAGACCGCCGGGCACGACCGCGAGGAGCGGCGCCCGGTTCTCCACGGCGAACCCGGCAGCCAGCAGGGCGGGTTCGACCTCGGGCGCGCAGGCCGGCAGAAACTCGAGGCGCGGTACGCGATCGAGCTCGCGGAACGTCTCGACGAGCGCGTCGATGTCCTCGCGCGTCGGGGTGGCGCCCTCGTCCGGTATCGCGTAATTGGCGGGCGGAATGGACCAGTCCGGGTTGTAGCGGACGACGAAGGGGCCCACCCGCCGGTGGTCGGGGGAGCGCAGCGTCAGCGCCCGGACGGAACTCTGCAGGTCGTTGTGTACGTCGAGGTCCATTCGGCGGATGCTATGCCACCCGCGTCGCGCCCGCGAAGGGCATTTGGTCGATCGGCGCGACACGCACGGGAGCGCCGGGGCGCGGCGCGTGGATCATCTGGCCGCCGCCGATGTAGAGGCCGACATGGCTGATGCCGGAGTAGAAGAACACCAGGTCACCGGGGGCGAGTTGGGAGCGGGACACCCGCTGTCCCGCGTTGATCTGGGTGTATGTGGTGCGGGGCAGCGAGACACCGGCGGAGCGCCAGGCGGCCTGGACGAGCCCGGAACAGTCGTAGGAGGTGGGCCCGGTCGCGCCCCAGACGTACGGCTTGCCGAGCGCTCCGTAGGCGTAGGCGACGGCCTGGGCGGCACGGGAGTTGGGGGCCCTGAGGGAGCCGCGGGACACGGCGGAGCGGTCGGCGCGCGTGGCCTCGGGGGAGCCGCTCTGGTAGAAGCCACGCTGCTCGGCGGGAAGCCGGGCCAGCAGGCTCTGGGCGGCCGAGAGCTTCTCCTGGACGGTCGCCTTGTGCCTGGCCAGCTCACGCTGGCGGTCCTTGAGCGCATCAAGCCGGTGGCCGGCCTCGGCCCGCAACCGGGCGATGTCCACGAGCTGTTGGTGCACCCCGGCGATGGCGTTCGCCTGCCGCTCGCCGACGCGCTCGGCGAGCGCGGCCCGCTCCAGATACTCGTCGGGGTCGGAGCTCAGCGCGAGCTGCAGCCCGGGGTCGATGCCGCCGGCGCGGTACTGGGCGGTGGCCACCGAACCCAGGGCGTTGCGCGAGGTGTTGAGCCGCTCGGTCCTGCGGACGGCCTCGTCGCGCAGCGTGTCCACCGACGTGCGCGCGCTCGCGGTCCGCTCCTTGGCCCCGTTGTACCGCTCGGTGGCGGCCTCCGCCTCCTGGTAGAGCCTGTCGACCTTGGCCTTGATCTGCGCGGGGGTGAGAGAGGGCTCGGCGTGCCCGGTGCCGTCGAACGCGGTGGCGGTCGCAGCCCCGGCAAGCGCAATCGTTGCGGCGGTCCGGGCGGCGGGCCCGCTGAGCGGATGCTGCTTGGCTTTCCGGTGCGCTGCCACGAGGGCGTCCACGTCCTTCCGTCGTTCCTGCGGTCCGAGTTCGGGTCCGACTCCGGGCGGGGTCCGGGTCGGGCCGGCGGCGGTCCGCACAGGGGGAGCGTCCCGCCGCCGGTATTTCTCGGCGGTGATGTCCGACGGCCGCCCGGGGAGCGCGGCGGCGATGGAGAGTCGGTCACCTGGGGAAGGACGCTAAACCTGAGAGTCACGGGAAGGCGGCGCAAGGACCGAAGTTGCCCAAAGCTGGACAGGCGGGTGCGCTTTCTGCGAGCCGGTCTGATGCCATCGGCGCGCATCCCCGTGCCGCCGTGACCGATGCGGCGAATGAGGCGCACCTGCCCTGAGGGGGGTGGTATGGCGACGGTTAGGCTCCGCCTCATGGACGTACTCATCAATGTCTTCGTCGCCCTGCACATCATCGGCATCGCGTCGCTGCTCGGCGGCTTCCTCACCCAGATGAAGGCAATGGGCGAGGGCACGGCCCGCTTCAGTCCGGCGATGCTGCACGGCGCGCTGACGATGCTGATCACGGGCGTGGCACTGGTGGGCCTGAATCAGGCGGACGATCAGCCGGTGAACAACATCAAGATCGGCGTCAAGCTGGCGGTCCTGGTGGTGATCCTGGGACTGGTCTACGTCAAGCGGGACGAGGAGAACGTGGAGAAGGCGCTCTTCGGCGCGGTGGGCGGGCTGACCGTCACGAACATCTTCATCGCGACGCTGTGGACCTGATGTTGCGCACGTGATGTTGCGGACCTGACGTTGCGGACGTGATGGTGCGGACGCGAGAACGCCCGGACCCCACGGGGTCCGGGCGTTCGGCTGCGTCCTGGCTCAGGCCGGGCGCACGCTGCCGTAGATCGGCATGTAGTAGATCGACTCCTCGCGGACGTTCGCACCGGGCTTGGGCGCGTGGATCATCATGCCGTCGCCGATGTAAATGCCCACGTGGCTGATGTCGTCGTAGAAGAAGACCAGGTCGCCCGGGAGCAGGTCCTTCGTGGCCACGCGCGTACCGACCTTCACCTGGTCCCAGGTGGTGCGCGGCAGGTCCACACCCGCCGCCTTCCAGGCGGCCTGGGTCAGCCCCGAGCAGTCGTACGAGCTCGGGCCCGTCGCGCCCCAGACGTACGGCTTGCCCAGCTGGGCGCGGGCGAAGGACAGGACCTTGTCGGCCTTGGCCGTGGAGCTGCCGTCGGCGGTACCAGTGCCTGTGCCCGTACCGGTACCCGTACCGCTGCCCTGGTTCTGCTCCTGTTCCTTGCGCGCGGCCTCCGCCCTGGCGCGGGCCTCCGCCTCCGCCTTGGCCTTTGCCTCGGCCTTGCGGCGGGCCTCCGCCTCTTTCTTGCGCTCGATCTCGGCGAGCCGCGCCTTCTCCTCTGCGGTCAGCTTCGACAGCAAGGTGCGCGCCTCGGCGAGCTTCGCCTGAACCTCCTGCTTGCTCGTGCGCAGGGCCTTCTGGGAGGTCGTGAGCGACTCGAGCTGCTTCGTCGCCTCCGCCCGCTGCTTGGCGGCTTCCGCCCGCTCGGTCTCGTAGTCGGTGACAGCGCTGCGCTGACGGTCCGTCATCCGGCTCATCAACTGGGTCTGGTCGAAGTACGACTCCGGGCTGTCCGCGAACAGCAACGCGGCAGTCGGGGTGACCGCGCCGGTGCGGTACTGCGCGGCCGCGAAGGTGCCGAGCGCCCTGCGGGACTCGTTCAGCTTCTCCGTGCGCTTGGCGGCCTCGTCGAGCAGCGTGTCGACCTCGCGCCGCTTCTCGTCGGTGGATTCCTTGGCCTTGTTGTACTTCTCGGTCGCGGTGCCGGCCTGCCGGTACAGGTCGTCGACCTTCTTCTGCACCTCTTCGACGGAGGGCTTCGGCTCGGCGGGCGCCGCGTTGGCGCTCTGCGTCGACAACAGGGTGACGCCGGCGATGGCTGCCGTCGTGAGCCCGACGGCGGGCGAGGTCTTCGCGGTACGGCTGCGTTGTTTGCGATGCGACGCCAAGGCCGGCATCTCCTTCTTCCGTGGACCGCCTACCGGGTTAGCTGTCGGGTTCGGGCAGAACGGAAGGCGCCCTACGGACCGAATGAGACAGGTCCGATTCACCCCGGTTGTGCATGGTGGGTCCCCGGTTCCGAACTTCCTTGAGGGAAGCCCGAATTCGGCGCAGGCCGCCCGATTGGCGTGGATCGCCATGGGGGTACGGGCCGCCTGGTCGAGCACGCTAGCCAACTCGCGTGGCTACTGTGAAGCTTGATGTTCGATATGCCCGATACATTTTCGTGACCTTTTTTCAGCGCGTCGGGGATCGGGTGTCCGGGGTGTCTGTGTCATGACATGGCGAAGTGGCTCGATCGCGCAGGGTTGCCGGGCCGGATTCCCGTGCGGCATGCCAATGCGGCCGCGAGCTGTCAGTGCGGCGGCCTAGACTCGTAGAGCGATGAGCAGCCTCTTTGACGACAGCTTCCTGGCGGACCTCCAGCCCAGCTCGGAGCACCCTCCGCCACCGCCCGAGGACTCGGCCCCGGAGGAGATTCCGGACGATCTCTTCCAGGGCGCGTTCGACGTGCCCCCTGCGCGGGATCCGTACCACCGTGACGGCGCCCCGCGCACGGTCGTGGACCCCGCCGCCCTGCTGGACGGGCTGAACGAACAGCAGCGCGCCGCCGTCGTGCACACGGGCTCGCCGCTGCTCATCGTCGCCGGGGCCGGGTCCGGCAAGACCCGGGTGCTGACCCACCGGATCGCGTATCTGCTGGGAACCCGCAGCGTCCACCCCGGGCAGATACTGGCGATCACCTTCACCAACAAGGCCGCCGGCGAGATGAAGGAGCGTGTCGAGCAGCTCGTCGGCCCGCGCGCCAACGCCATGTGGGTGATGACCTTCCACAGTGCCTGTGTGCGCATCCTGCGCCGCGAGTCCAAGAGGCTCGGCTTCACCTCGTCGTTCTCGATCTACGACGCCGCGGACTCGAAGCGGCTGATGGCCCTGGTCTGCCGCGATCTGGATCTTGACCCCAAGAAGTTCCCGCCGAAGTCGTTCAGCGCCAAGATCTCGAACCTGAAGAACGAGCTGATCGACGAGGAGACCTTCGCCGACCAGGTTGGGGGTACCTCCCAGGCCGAAGGCTCTGGGGGAGGCTTCGAGAAGACGCTCGCCGAGGCCTACCGGATGTACCAGGCACGGCTGCGCGAGGCCAATGCCCTGGACTTCGACGACATCATCATGACGACGGTGCATCTGCTGCAGGCGTTCCCGGACGTCGCCGAGCACTACCAGCGGCGCTTCCGCCATGTCCTGGTGGACGAGTACCAGGACACCAACCACGCTCAGTACACCCTCGTACGCGAGCTGGTAGGGACGGGCCAGGAGGATCTGCCGCCGGCCGAGCTCTGCGTCGTCGGCGACGCCGACCAGTCGATCTACGCCTTCCGTGGCGCGACCATCCGCAACATCCTTCAGTTCGAGGAGGACTACGCGGACGCGACGACGATCCTGCTGGAGCAGAACTACCGCTCCACGCAGACGATCCTCTCCGCAGCCAACGCGGTCATCGAGCGCAACGAAAGCCGCCGCCCCAAGAACCTGTGGACGAACGCGGGCGCGGGTGCGCAGATCACCGGCTATGTCGCCGACACCGAGCACGACGAGGCACAGTTCGTCGCCGACGAGATCGACCGGCTGACGGACGCGGGCGAGGCGAAGGCCGGCGACGTCGCCGTCTTCTACCGTACGAACGCCCAGTCCCGTGTCTTCGAAGAGATCTTCATCCGGGTCGGCCTGCCGTACAAGGTCGTCGGCGGGGTGCGCTTCTACGAGCGCAAGGAGGTCCGGGACGTCCTCGCCTATCTGCGGGTCCTGGCCAATCCCGAGGACAACGTCCCGCTGCGTCGCATCCTCAATGTCCCCAAGCGCGGCATCGGCGAGCGCGCCGAGGCGATGATCGACGCGCTCGCGCTGCGCGAGAAGATCACCTTCCCGCAGGCACTGCGGCGCGTGGACGAGGCGTACGGCATGGCGGCCCGCTCCGCCAACGCCGTCAAGCGTTTCAACGTGCTGATGGAGGAGCTGCGTACGGTCGTCGACTCGGGCGCGGGCCCGGCGGTGGTGCTGGAGGCTGTCCTGGAGCGGACCGGTTACCTCGCCGAGCTGCAGGCCTCCACCGACCCGCAGGACGAGACGCGCATCGAGAACCTTCAGGAACTGGCCGCGGTCGCGCTGGAGTTTGAGCAGGACCGTGCCGAGGAGGAGGGCGCGGGCACGCTCGCCGAATTCCTGGAGAAGGTCGCGCTCGTCGCCGACTCCGACCAGATTCCGGACGAGGACGAGGACGGCTCCGGCGTCATCACCCTGATGACGCTGCACACGGCGAAGGGCCTTGAGTTCCCGGTGGTGTTCCTGACCGGCATGGAGGACGGCGTCTTCCCGCACATGCGCGCTCTCGGCCAGGCGAAGGAGCTGGAGGAGGAGCGGCGTCTTGCGTATGTCGGCATCACGCGCGCCCGCGAGCGGCTCTATCTGACGCGCTCGTCGATGCGGAGCGCCTGGGGCCAGCCCTCGTACAACCCGCCCTCGCGCTTCCTCGAGGAGATCCCGGGCCAGCACCTGGAGTGGAAGCGGACGGGGCCGATGGCCGCGCCCGCGGGTCCGACCTCCGGCATCGCCGCCTCGCTGTCGTCGTCGCGGTCGCGCTCGGGCGGCGCCGCTTCGGGCTTTGCCACGCGGCGTACGACCGACAAGCCGGTGATCTCGCTGGCGGTCGGTGACCGGGTCACGCACGACCAGTTCGGTCTCGGGACCGTGGTGGGAGTGACGGGGGCGGGTGCGGACGCGCAGGCGACGATCGACTTCGGGGACACGAAGCCGAAGAGGCTGCTGCTGAGGTACGCGCCGGTCGAGAAGCTGTAGCTCTCACGGCCAGGTCGGGTCGGGGCCGCGGTCCGACCGGGTCGAGGTCGTGGCCACGGTCGAGTCGAGGTCGTAGGTCGTGGCTACTGGCTGTCAGGTCAGGTCGGGTCGAGGCCGTGGCTGCGGAGCCACGGCAGCGGGTCGATCGCCGAGCCGCCGCCGGGCCGGACCTCGAAGTGGAGATGCGGTCCGGTGGAGTTGCCCGAGTTGCCGGAGAATGCGATGACGTCACCGGCCTTGACCGAACCGGAGCGAATCTTGGTGCTGCTGAGGTGGCAGTACCAGGTCTCGGTGCCGTCGGGTGCCGTCACGATCGCCATGTTGCCGTAGGCGCTGTTCCACTGGGTGCGGACGGTGCCGTCGGTCGCGGACATCACCTTGGTGCCGTACGACACCGGGAAGTCGATGCCGGTGTGCACGGACATCCAGTTGACGCCGGCCTGACCGTAGTACGCGCTCAGACCCTGCTGCGTCACCGGCAGCACAAACTTGGGGCGCAGGGCCTCGCGGCGCTTCGCCTCTTCCTCGCGCTTCTTCTTGTCCGCCTCCTGGCGCGCCTTGAGGTCGAGGCGTTCCTGGGTGCGGGAGGCACGGTCGCCGAAGTCACGGGCGTCGGCGCTGAGAGCGGCGAGCTGCGTGTCCATCTTGTTGTTCGCGGCGATCGGCTTGACGGATGACGGGTCCGCGGCGGCCTGGTTGGTGCCTTCGCCCGTGTCGCCACCGAGGTCGCCGACGGATGCGGCCGCGATGCCGGCGACGCCCATCACGCATGCGGAGGGTACGGCGACGGTCAGGAGGGCGGAGCGTTTGGCGGGGGTGCGGCGACGGCCGCGGGAGCCGCCGGAACGGCGGACGGGGCGGGGGTTTACGGCGACGGCGTGGGGCTCGGATTCGTGCGCGAGCTCGGACTCGGACTCGGACTCGAAGCCGGAATCGGACTCGGTGTCGGCGTCGAATCCGGCTTCGAGATCTTGCTCGGCCCCGGGTTCAGGCGCGGCCTCGTACGTGTATCCGGCGTCGTACTCGGCTGCGTACTCCTGCGGGAAATCCGGCTGATACTCAGGCTGGAACTCGGTGGTGAGGTCGGGCGCGCTCTCGTAATCGAACTCGGGTGCCGCGGGGCTGGTCTCGTAATCGAACTCGGAGGCCGCCGGGCTGGTCTCGTACTCGAACTCGGGTGCCGCGGGGGCGGTCTCGTGGAGGAACTCGTGCTCCGGCGTGAACTGCTGCGGTACGTGGGCCTCCGCGCCCGTGTTCCAGGCGGTGGCGTCGTACGTCCCGGTCTCGACGGTGGGCACGGCCCACTGCCCCGTCGCGTCATACGCAAATGTGGCGGCAGCCGTTTCGAACTGGCCCGTCTGCGTGGTCTGGTTCCAGGCGCCTGCGTCCCACTGGCCGGTCGTGTCGTACTGAACCCCGCTCGCGTCCCACTGGCCAGTGGCGTCGTACTGGCCCGTCGTGTCGTACTGCGGGAATTGCTGCGTCTGCTGCGGCTGTTGTATCTGCTGCTGCGCGGCGTAGACGTCGTAACCGTCGTAGCCGGTGGTCTGGTGCGACCCGGTGTCCCACTGGGTGGAGTCGTACTGGCCACTGTGGCCCGCTTCGTAACTGCCGGGAAGCTCTCCGAAGAGCGGGTCGGCGTCAAAGCTGCCATTGGGGAAGCTGCCAGTGGTGGAGTACTCGTCGTATCCGACGTACCCGGCGTGGGGGTGCTGGTCGTTCACCAACTTCTCTCTCGCCTCGGCAGCAGGACCTGGGTTCTGGGGCCACGGGGATTGGGGGACCCAGAGGGGAAAGCAGTGGCGCGACTGTACCCGGCGGTACGCGACGGCGACAATCTTCCGCAGGTTTTAGGAAATCAGGAAACGGGCATTCGGCCGTGTTTCGGGGGACTGCGGGCACAGCCTTGGCCCTACGTTCGAAAAGCGTTCGACTCTCTGTTGCCTGTCTGGACGCCGTTGAGCGTGGATCGGGCCCCGCGGGATCAGGCGACGGAGACGGCCCCCGAGGCGCCTGCAGTCGATTCGCTCGACTCGAGCGCCTGCCGGATGCCGGCCGCGACTGCGGGGTGGACCGGGAGGGCGAGATGGCCGACTCCGCTGACGCGTACGTTCTGCGCGATGAGGTCCGGGTGATCGATGCAGGCCGTCTCGACCGGGACCATGATCTGGTCCAAATCGCTCCAGAAGCTGATGAAATGGGTGCGGCAGCCGGGCGCCGGCCGGCGCAGCTCCGCGATCAGGGCGGAGCCGGGCCGCATCTGGCGCACGATGGGGTGAGCGCTCGCGAGCGGGGCGACCGCGGTGCCGGAGTGGGGAGTGCCGAGTGTGACGAGCGTGCGTACGCGCCGGTCACCGCCGAGGCGCTGCACGTAGTAGCGGGCGATCAGGCCGCCGAGGCTGTGTCCGACGATGTCGACCTCGCTGCGTCCCGTGCGGGCACAGATCTCCTCGATGTGTCGGCCGAGCAGCTCGGCGGCGGTGCGGATGTCGCAGGTCAAAGGGGAGTAGTTGAGGCACTCGAGATGACGCCAGCCATGCCGGGCGAGGGAGCGGCGAAGCAGTACGAACACGGAGCGGTTGTCCACGAAGCCGTGCAGCAGGACGGCGGGCGGGTGGTCCGGGCCTCCACCGGTCGGCAGGGTCGCGGTGTCGGCCGGGTGCGGGTCTTCGGACGCGCTGGGGCCTGGGGCGGGGGCTGGGCGCTCGGTGATCAGACCGGTGGGGTAGAGGAGGAGGTGCCCGGCGAGTATCGCCAGCTCGAGGGCGGTGGCGCGGAGCAGCGCCGCGGATATTCGCAGCTGTCGTACGTGTCGCACGGGGCGCAGACACAGCGGAAAGAAGGGCAGGACCTTCATACCGACCTCCCGTACGGCAAAGCGGGAGGACAGCTCCGTCCCCCGTCAATGCCCTCATGGGCGCCGTTCAGGCCCTCTGCGGCTCGGTGCCCGTGCCGGGCCGATAGCAAAGGTGTGTCGTATCTCCGCGCCGCGCGGCTGACGGCACGGACATACGACGATCCGAAGCGGCTCCCTTGCGACCGTCCCCTGTGGCGGCACGGCCCGCGAGCCGCTTGTGTGTCGCCTGATGCGGGTACGACGCGTAGCGAACATGTCCCACGTGTGATTTCCCCCTCGCTATCCACCGTGAAACGGGCGGTTGCGGGATGCTGGAGATAACGTTCGTTCACTTCCCTGGGCCTTTGCCGGTGCGGGACCCGCGCGGGACCCGTGCCCAGGGCGGCGCAGTCGTATGTGGAGGCAGTGATGGGTGTGACTGGACCGATCCGCGTGGTGGTGGCCAAGCCGGGTCTCGACGGCCACGATCGGGGCGCCAAGGTGATCGCGCGGGCGCTGCGCGACGCGGGCATGGAGGTCATCTACACCGGGCTCCACCAGACCCCGGAGCAGATCGTGGACACGGCGATCCAGGAAGACGCGGACGCGATCGGCCTCTCGATCCTGTCCGGCGCGCACAACACGCTCTTCGCGAAGGTGATCGAGCTCCTGAAGGAGCGCGAGGCGGAGGACATCAAGGTCTTCGGCGGCGGCATCATCCCGGAGGCGGACATCGCCCCGCTGAAGCAGAAGGGCGTGGCGGAGATCTTCACCCCGGGCGCGACGACGGCGTCGATCGTCGACTGGGTCAACGCGAACGTCCGCCAGCCTGCGGACGCGTAGTCGCTAGCGACGCGGTCCGCTGGGCGCGTGGCCTGACCGCGTGGGTGTGCCGCGGTCGGCTGGGCGCGGGCGGCCTGCCGCAGGGCGGGCTGACGAGCGCTGGGCCGCTGCCCCTCGGCTGAGGGGTACGGCTTTGTGGGGTGCCGGTGCCGCCCGGCGGCGCGAGGTGCTGGTCGTGTGGCTGTCCGCCGGGGGCCGGTGCGTGCGGCAGCCCCCACATGCAACCTCCCCCCACCCCCGGGGGACCGGGGCACGGTGGCCCGGGGGCCTGGGGGCGTCAGTCCCCGGTTTCGGGATGGGGCGGGGTGGGGGAAGCACCCCCCAGCTCCACCCGCATCGTCGCCCGCAACCTCAACGTCGACACCAGCCTCTGAAACGCCTCCGACCAATACCCTCCCGCCCCCGGCGACCCCCCTTCCACCTCGTCCGGCGTCGCCGTCAGCAGCTCCAGTCGGCTCGCCTCCGCCGGGTCGAGGCAGCGTTCCGCCAGGCCCATCACTCCGCTGAAGCTCCAGGGGTAACTCCCCGCGTCCCGCGCGATGTCCAGCGCGTCCACCACCGCGCGGCCCAGCGGCTCCGCCCACGGCACCGCGCAGACGCCGAGCAGCTGGAACGCCTCCGACAGGCCGTGCGCCGCGATGAACTCCGCCACCCACACCGCCCGTTCCGGCTCCGGCAGCGTCCCGAGCAGCTTCGCCCGTTCCGCGAGGGACGACGTGCCGGGCCCGGTCTCCGGCGGCGAGGACGGCGCGCCGAGCAGGGCGCGGGACCACTCCGCGTCCCGCTGCCGCACCGCCGCCCGGCACCACGCCGCGTGCAGCTCCTGCCCCCACTCGTCCGCGACGGGCAGCGCGACTGTCTCCCGCGCCGTACGCCCCCCGAGCCGTCCCGCCCAGGTGGACAGCGGGGCCGCCTCCACCAACTGGCCCAGCCACCATGATCGTTCACCTCGGCCCGACGGCGGATTCGGGACGACCCCGTCGCGTTGCATGCCCGTATCGCATTCGTGCGGCGCCTCCACAGCTATTGCCGTGCCCCCGTCCCCGCTGCGGTCCAGGCCGACGCACGACGCCGCGCGCGTCGCCATCCGCCCGGCGAGCGCCGAGTGCGGCAGCGCGGAAAGCAGCTCGGCCGCCGTCGCGCGGACGTTGCGGCTGCGGTCGGACAGCGCCTGCTCCAGGAACGGCTCGTCCGCGTCGGACAGCCCCGTACGCAGGGAGTCGAGGAACATCAGCCGGTCCTCGGCCCGCTCCGTCGCCCATGTCGCCGTGAGCAGCGCCAGCGCCGCCCCCGCGTCGTGCGCCCGTACCGAAGCGAGCAGGGCGACCCGTTCGGCGAACAGCCCCTCCTCCCACAGACGTTGGACCGCCTCGGCGTCAGCCGGGTCCGGCAGCACCAGGCCCCCGGACCCGCCGCGCAGCGCAAACTTCCACTCGGGGTTGAACCGGGCCAGCCACAGCCCGCGCGGACCGGCGAACGCGAGGGCCTGCGGCCGCAGATCCGTACGCGCGCGGGCCGCATCCAGCAGCGCCGGCAGTACGGACGGCGGCGCCTGGTACCCGTGCTCGTTGGCCGTGGCGAGCCACTGCGGCAGCAGCTCGGTCAGATCCGGTGCCGTACCGCGCCGCCCGCCCGCGTGCGACGGGGCCGACCGGTCGGCCAGCAGCAGGCCGAGCCTGCGCCGCGCGGGCGCGGGCAGCTGCGGGCGGGTGTCGTGCGGCGCGGGCTCAGGACGGGCGGCCGCGGGCGCGGGCATCAGCCCCGCCCTGCGCCGGACGGTGTGGAGTGCCGCGGCGTCCAGCAGCGCGGCCGGCGCGTCCTTGCCCGACGTCAGGACGGCGCCCGGCGGCGTGCGCCGGTCGGTGCCGAGAAGGGCCGAGGTGACGAGCTCTTCCCACAGCGCGGCACCGCTGGTGCTGGTGGTGCTGGTCATGGCGTCCTCTCTAGGTTCAGATGAGCGGGACCGTCTCGGACCCGTCCTCGGACCAGGCAGCGAGCGGCGAGAAGCCCTGGTGGCCGCATTCGCCGAAGACGGTGACCGGGCCGCCGCCGGAGAGCGCGACGAGCTTCAGCAGCCCGGAGCGGCCGAGCGCCGCGGGCGCGATGGGCAGGGCGGTCTCGCTGTCGGCGTCGGCCAGTTGCCACCCGGGGCTCGTCGGGACGGGTATGACGCGGCTGAGCGTCACCGGCCAGGACTCCAGCCAGGGGTCGTCGCGCAGCGCCCGCCCGTACGCATCGAGAGCCGCCGCGGTCGGCCCGCCCGGTGGGGGCGACGTGATCGGGGCGGGCGCGCCGAACTGCTCGCCCAGGTCGGCCCGCAGCTGCCCCGCGCCCGCGTATGGAGTGAGCTCGGCGTCGATCATCAGGCCCACCGGAAGCGCCTGTTGCGGGGAGCGGCCCGCCGCTCCGAAGGAGAGCAGCAGTGCCGTACGCCCCGACTCGCTTCCGTGCAGCCATATACGGCGCGTGGTGATCTTGCCGTCCGAGGAGTCGTACTGAGCCAGGATCATCCAGTCGTCCCGCACCGGCGGGCCGTCGGCCGGCGAGGTGAGGCCGACCCGGGTACGAACCGTCGCGGCCAGCGGCTCCGGCAGCCGCTCGACCCCCAGCCAGGCCGCGTCCAGCAGATGGATCAGCGCGCACTCCTCCAGCAGCCGCACCGGCCAGCCCGGCCCCGAGCCCGGGATCGCCCCCAATTCCCGTACCCGGGCCGCCAGTCCGGGCGCCTGCGCGTCGACCATGCGGGCCGCGGTCTCCTCCCACAGTCCGTAACCCGACTGCTCGGCCGCAGCGAGGCCGCCGCGCAACAGATCCGCGAGCCGCTGCTCCAACTCCGTCGCCCCGGCGGTGATCCGCCCCGCCCGGCGCTCGGCGCGGCGCCTGGCCGCCTCGGGGTCGGCAGTCTTCGCGGACTGCCCCGCGCCCGCATCGCTCTGTTCCTTGTCGGTGGCGCGCTTTCTGCGCCCCTCCAGCCACTCCTCGGCCCAGTCCGGTGTGGTGGAGACCTGTACGGCGTCCTCGTCCGCCGCCCAGAGCAGCAGCAGCCCCAGCGCGTGCTTGCACGGGAACTTCCGGCTCGGACAACTGCATTTGTACGCCGGGCCCGTGGTGTCGACGATGGTCTGGTACGGCTTGCTGCCGCTGCCCTTGCACAGGCCCCACACTGCCCCCGATCCGTTGATGCCCGCCCCGGACCACGGCCCGGCCGCGCCGAGCCTGTTTCCCGCCTTGCGTGATGCGTCGTCAGGAGCCAGTGCCAGCACCTGTTCCGACGTCCAGCGCACCCCCTGCTGATTCATGCCGACGACGTTACGGGCCGGGTCTGACAATGGCCTCTGACCTGCACAGACGGTCGATTGTCAGTGGCGTGGTGCACGGTTGGAACCACATCGGGCCGAACCATCTGGCCGACGACCCGGAGGGGGATCCATGACCGTGTCCGAAACCGGCGCAGCCACCGGCGCCGAGGCGCTGCGGCCGCATGCCGAGGACGCTTTCGCCCACGAGCTGAAGGCGCTCGCCGCGGCCGACGACCGGCCGCGCCCGGTCAACTGGCAGCTGTCGCCGTGGGCCGTCGCCACCTATCTGCTCGGCGGCGAACTCACCGACGGCACGGTGATCACGCCCAAGTACGTGGGGCCGCGCCGGATCGTCGAGGTCGCTGTCACCACACTCGCCACCGACCGGGCCCTGCTGCTCCTCGGCGTGCCCGGCACCGCCAAGACCTGGGTATCCGAGCATCTGGCCGCGGCGGTCAGCGGCGACTCGACGCTGCTGGTGCAGGGCACGGCGGGCACACCCGAGGAAGCCATCCGGTACGGCTGGAACTACGCCCAGCTGCTCGCCCACGGCCCCAGCCGGGACGCGCTCGTGCCCAGCCCCGTCATGCGCGCGATGTCAGAGGGCATGATTGCGCGGGTCGAGGAGCTCACCCGTATCCCCGCCGACGTACAGGACACGCTGATCACGATCCTGTCCGAGAAGACCCTGCCGATCCCGGAGCTGGGGCAGGAGGTGCAGGCGGTCCGCGGGTTCAGCCTCATCGCCACCGCCAATGACCGCGACCGCGGGGTCAACGACCTCTCCAGCGCGCTGCGCCGCCGGTTCAACACGGTCGTACTGCCGCTGCCCGCGACCTCCGAGGCGGAGGTCGACATCGTGTCCCGGCGCGTTGACCAGATAGGGCGCTCGCTCGATCTGCCCGCCGTGCCCGAGGGGTTGGAGGAGATCCGCCGGGTCGTCACCGTCTTCCGGGAGCTGCGCGACGGCGTCTCGGCGGACGGCCGCACCAAGCTCAAGTCGCCGTCGGGCACGCTCTCCACGGCCGAGGCGATCTCCGTCGTCACCGGCGGTCTCGCGCTGGCCGCGCACTTCGGCGACGGCGTGCTGCGCCCCGGCGACGTGGCGGCCGGCATCCTCGGCGCGGTGGTACGCGACCCGGCGGCGGACCGGGTCATCTGGCAGGAGTATCTGGAGACGGTGGTCCGCGAGCGGGACGGCTGGAAGGACTTCTACCGCGCCTGCCGTGAGGTGAGCGTATGACCGGCCCGCTGCTGCTCGGCGTGCGCCACCACGGGCCGGGCTCGGCGCGGGCGGTGCGGGCCGCGCTGGATGCGGCGTCGCCGCCGGCGGTGCTGATCGAGGGTCCGCCCGAGGGCGATGCACTGCTTGCGCTCGCGGCGGACGAGCAGATGCGTCCGCCGGTCGCGCTGCTCGCCCATGCCGTGGACGATCCGGGGCGGGCGGCGTTCTGGCCCCTTGCCGAGTTCTCCCCGGAGTGGGTGGCGATCCGCTGGGCGCTCGGGCGGGGGGTGCCGGTGCGGTTCATCGACCTCCCGGCGGTGCACTCGCTGGCGCCGGCCGAAGCGGAGACGGCCGCGGACCCGGACCCGGGCCCGGCTGGGGACCCGGACCCGGACCCGGACTCGGACTCGGACTCGGGGAGCGAACCGGGCGGCGTACGGATCGACCCCATCGCCGTCCTCGCCGAAACCGCCGGGTATGACGACCCCGAGCGGTGGTGGGAGGACGTCATCGAGCACCGCGGCTCGGTGCCGGGCTCCGGGACCTGCTCCGCGGTCGACGACGCTGACCCTCGTGCGCCCTTCGCCGCGCTCGGCGAAGCCATGACCGCACTCCGCGAGATGTACGGCCACGGCGGGCACGACCGGGATCTCGTCCGCGAGGCACATATGCGGATCCAGCTGCGCGCCGCAGTCAAGGAATTCGGGGACGGTGTCGCCGTCGTCTGCGGCGCCTGGCATGTGCCCGCGCTCGCCGAGAAGACCACGCTCGCCGCCGACAAGGCCCTCCTCAAGGGGCTGCCCAAGGTCAAGGCCGAGATGACCTGGGTGCCCTGGACGCACCGCAGGCTCGCCCGCCACAGCGGCTACGGCGCGGGCATCGACTCGCCCGGCTGGTACGGGCATCTCTTCGGCGCGCCGGACCGGCCGGTGGAGCGCTGGATGACCAAGGTCGCGCGGCTGCTGCGCGACGAGGACCGGATGGTCTCCTCCGCCCATGTGATTGAGGCGGTGCGGCTTGCCGACACCCTTGCCGCCATGCGCGGCCGCCCGCTCGCCGGGCTGACCGAGACGACCGACGCCATACGGGCCGTGATGTGCGACGGCTCCGACGTACCGCTCGACCTGATCCGGGACCGGCTGATCGTCGGGGACGTCCTCGGCGAGGTTCCGGACGCCGCGCCCGCCGTGCCGCTGCAGCGCGACCTGAGCCGGCTGCAGCGCAGCCTGCGCCTCAAACCGGAGGCGCTGGAGCGCGAGTTGGAGCTCGATCTGCGCAAGGAGACCGATGCGGCGAAGAGCCGGCTGCTGCACCGGCTGCGACTGCTCTCCATCGGCTGGGGCGAGCCCGTCACGGGGCGGGGGAGCACCGGGACGTTCCGGGAGAGCTGGCGGCTGCGCTGGGAGCCGGAGCTCTTCGTGCGGGTCGCCGAGGCCGGGGTGTGGGGCACCACGGTGCTCTCCGCGGCCACGGCCAAGGCCGAGAACAAGGCCGTGTCGGCGACCGCCCTGGCCGACGTCACCGCGCTCGCCGAGCACTGCCTGCTGGCCGAACTGACCGACGCGCTCCCCGTGGTGATGCGGGCGCTCGCAGACCGGGCCGCGCTCGACGCGGATGTCGGCCATCTCGCCCAGGCGCTGCCCGCCCTGGCCCGCGCCCTGCGGTACGGGGACGTACGGTCCACGGACACGGCCGCCCTCGGTGAGGTCGCGGCCGGGCTTGCCGAGCGCATCTGCGTCGGGCTGCCACCCGCGTGCACCGGGCTCGACGCGGACGGCGCCGCCGAGATGCGGAGCCATCTGGACGCCGTGCACTCCGCGATCGGGCTGCTGCCCGAGGCCCGGGAGCTCGGCGAGCGTTGGGGCTCGGTACTGCACCGCCTGGCGGACCGTGACACGGTGCCGGGGGTGATACGCGGCCGGGCCGCCCGGCTGCTGCTGGACGACGGGCGGCTCGAGGAGGACGAGGCCGCGCGGCTCATGGCCCTTGCACTCTCGCCCGGCACGCCGCCCGCCGAAGCGGCCGCCTGGATAGAGGGCTTCGTCGGCGGTGCGTCCGGAGGCGGGATGCTCCTGGTCCACGACGAGCGCCTGCTCGGGCTCGTCGACGCCTGGCTGACCGGGGTCCGCGCCGACGCCTTCACCGACGTACTGCCCTTGCTGCGCCGAACCTTCTCGGCGTACGAACCGGGCGTGCGCCGCACGCTCGGCGAGCTGGTCGGGCGCGGTCCGGCAGCGGGCGGCCACGCACATCAGGAGTCGGGCGTGCCCGGATTCGGCGCGGGCCTCGACGAGGAGCGGGCGGACGCGGTGCTGCCCGTGCTCCAGCTGCTTCTCGGTATCGACGACAACGACCTTGCGGGGGTGGTCCGATGACGGAGATCGCGCACGACGAGCGGTTGCGGCGCTGGCGGCTGGTGCTCGGCGGCGACTCTGCCGAGGGCACCGGCTGCACGCTCGCCGGGACGGACGCGGCGATGGACGGCGCCCTGTCCGCCCTCTACGGCGACGGCAGCGGCGGTACGAGCGCGGACAGCCGCAGCGGGGGCCGCTCGGCCGGGCTCGGGGCGTCCGCCCCGTCCGTCGCCCGCTGGCTCGGCGACATCCGTACGTACTTCCCCAGTTCCGTCGTCCAGGTCATGCAGCGCGACGCGATCGACCGGCTCGGTCTGTCCACGCTGCTGCTGGAGCCGGAGATGCTGGAGGCCGTCGAGGCGGACGTTCATCTCGTCGGTACCCTGCTCTCCCTCAACAAGGCGATGCCCGAGACGACCAAGGAGACGGCCAGGGCGGTCGTCCGGAGGGTTGTCGACGACCTGGAGAAGCGGCTCGCCAGCCGCACCCGCTCCACTCTCACCGGTGCGCTCGACCGCTCGGCGAGGATCAACCGCCCGCGCCACCGGGACATCGACTGGGACCGCACCATCCGGGCCAACCTCAAGAACTATCTGCCGCTTCCTGAGAAGGAAGGTGCCTACACCGTCGTCCCCGAGCGGCTGATCGGATACGGACGGGCGTCCCAGTCGGTGAAGAAGGACGTCGTCCTCTGCATCGATCAGTCGGGCTCCATGGCCGCATCCGTTGTCTACGCATCCGTCTTCGGCGCGGTCCTGGCGTCCATGCGCTCCATCGCCACCCGCCTCGTCGTCTTCGACACCGCCGTCGTCGACCTCACCGACCAGCTCGACGATCCGGTCGACGTCCTCTTCGGCACCCAGCTCGGCGGCGGCACCGACATCAACAGGGCGCTCGCGTACTGCCAGTCCCAGATCACCCGCCCCGCCGACACCGTCGTCGTACTGATCAGCGACCTCTACGAGGGCGGCATACGGGACGAGATGCTGAAGCGGGTCGCGGCGATGAAGGCGTCCGGCGTGCAGTTCGTGGCGCTGCTCGCACTCTCCGACGAAGGGACGCCCGCGTACGACCGCGAGCACGCGGCGGCGCTCGCGGCGCTGGGCGCACCGGCCTTCGCATGTACGCCCGACCTCTTCCCGGAGGTGATGGCGGCCGCGATCGAGAAGCGACCCCTGCCCATACCGGACATGGTGACCCATCAGTAACGTGGGACTTGCGCCAACCCGGGAGGTTCGTGCGAGCATCGTCCGGATCCCCGCGGAAGGTCGGCTTCCGCCGACCGGGAAGGCCCCTCACCGTGACTGCCGCAGCTGCTCGTTCTGCTGCTGCCCTGTGCGTGCTGCGCAGGGCGGTTGCCGGCCGGCGTGTGCTGCAGGTGATGCTGTTTCTCGGGGGCCTGCTGACGGTCGGTTTCCTCTACGGCGGACAGGCGCATGCGACAGGGCTGCCGGATGCGGCCTCGGCCGATGTCTCCACGAGCGCCGCACAGCCGGACCGGTCGGCCCCGGCAGGGGAGTTGCGGCGTGTAGCACAGGACTCCGCCGGCTCGGCGAAGTCCACGCAAGCCGCTGACGGCATCCCGTCCGTCCAGCCTGTGCCCTCCGGGCGCGAGGTGGCCGAGCCGGTGACGGACACCGGCCGCGGCGTCGTACGGCCGCTGGTGCGGTCGCTGACCGAGCCGGTCACCGGAGCACTGACCGGCACGCCGGGCGGGCACCTTCCCGTACCGCTGCGGCCTCCCGGCGGCGGCGCGGGCCCGGGACAGGCGCCGCAACTCCCTGTCGAGCGGCCCGTGGACGAGTCCCCGGACGGATTCACGGCGAAGAACCCCGCAGGCATGTCCGACTCCGCCCGGCCGTCCGGCGCTTTTGCAGTCATGGTCGGCCCGGTCGGCGGGTACGACAGTGGGCTCGGACGGGGCCGGGCCGAAGTCGCGGGCAAGCAGCCCGCGTCGGCACCCGCACCCGCTCAAGTCCCCGGCAGCCCCTGCAACTCCACGCCCGGCGCGCTGCAGCAGTCCACCGAGACGCACACCCCGCGTACGGGAGATCAGCACGCGGCGGTGAGTGCGTACGGCAGATCCCTCGCGCTCGGCTCCGGCGCGGTCCGGGCGGCGGCGCATGCGCCGACTCGCGAACGACCGTGCGACATCCTCGAATTCCCCGGCTAGGGCAGCCCTTTCCCCGCTCAAGACCTGCCGCGCGGGGGCGGGACAGGTCTGCCCGCCAACCGGACAGTTCCGGACAGCCGAACTCATTCGAAGGATTCGACTCAAGCATGCACAAGAATATTCGCCGTTCCATAGCCGTCGCCGCCACGGCCGGCGGCATGTGGGCCATCGGCACCGCCGCGGCCAGCGCCGACGAGGTGCACGTCTCCGTACCGCTCTCCACGCCCGACCAGGCGGCCGACGCCGTCCAGGACACCAAGGGCGCCGCCTCCGACGCGCGCTCCACCGCCACCACCACGGCCACCCAGGCCAAGGGCAGGGCGACGGGCACGGCCGCGCAGGCTCAGCGCACCGCCGCCGGTACCGCCGCCCAGGCCCAGGGCAGGGCCACGCCTGCGGCCGCGCAGGCTCAGCGCACCGCCACCACCACGGCCACCCAGGCCAAGGGCAGGGCGACGGGTACGGCCGGGCAGGCTCGGCGCACCGCCGCCGGTACCGCCGCCCAGGCCCAGGGCAGCGCCCAGTCCGCTGCTCGCACCGACGCTCAGGACGAGATCGACTACCTCTTCGGCCCGCTCTCCGCTTTCGCGCACGAGCTGGAGCAGGCCCCGGCCCAGGCCCAGTACCGGGCCCAGGGCGCGGTTGTCGCCGCCACCCCGCTCGCCGACGCCGCCGCGCAGGACACCCTGCCGCCCATCGCCGCCCGTGCCGTGAGCGGCGTGCTCCCGGTTGCCGGTCAGGCGGTCGGCGACGCCGGCGGTCTCGCGCAGGGTGTGGTGGGCGATGTGACGCCGTTCGCGGGCGGTGTGGTCTCCGACGTGCAGCCGTTCGCCGGTGGCGTCGTCTCCGAGGTCCAGCCCTTCGCGGGCGGGGTTGTCGGTGCGGTCCAGCCGCTCGTCGAAACCATCGTCGACCACGTCCAGCCGGTCACGTACGGCGTCGGCAGCAGCGCGAGCACCCTCGCGCAGGGCGTGGCCGGCGATGTGACGCCGTTCGCGGGCGGTGTCGCCCACCAGGCCCAGCCGTTCGCGCAGGACGTGTACGGCACGGCGGGCGCGACGCCGCTCGCCGGCAACGCCGTCCACGGCGCCCAGGGCGCGGTTTCCGCGATCACCCCGGGTTACGTGTCCCACCTGACCCAGGGCATCTGACGCAGGAATCCCGACGTGTTACGGAGTGCATCTGACAGGCGGGTCCGATGCTCACGGGCGGTCTCCATTGGGGTGGGGGCCGCCCGGTTCCGTACAGCGTCGCGACCTGTGCGGTCTGTGACCGTTATCACCGCCCAGGTGTGATCTGCGATTTAGGGACCCACGGCCCGCGGGGATAACCTGCAAGACGGACATGCCGCGTGCTCGGACAACCGTGTTACGCCTCCCTTGTGACAGCGCAGTCACGTTGCCCTTCGCGGCACGCCCACGCAGACAACGAACCGCGATCATCAGAAAAGGGACGGACGCGCGTGGACCTGTTCGAGTACCAGGCGAGGGACCTCTTCGCCAAGCACGGTGTACCGGTGCTGGCCGGTGAAGTCATCGACACGCCTGAGGCGGCGCGCGAGGTGACCGAGCGTCTGGGCGGCCGGTCGGTCGTCAAGGCGCAGGTGAAGGTCGGCGGCCGCGGCAAGGCCGGCGGCGTGAAGCTGGCCTCCGACCCGGCTGACGCGGTCGAGAAGGCCGGCCAGATTCTTGGCATGGACATCAAGGGCCACACGGTCCACAAGGTGATGCTCGCCGAGACGGCGCCGGAGATCGCCGAGGAGTACTACGTTTCGTACCTCCTCGACCGCACCAACCGCACTTTCCTGGCCATGGCCTCCGTCCAGGGCGGCGTCGAGATCGAGGTCGTCGCGGAGGAGAACCCCGAGGCCCTCGCGAAGATCCCGGTCAACGCCAATGAGGGCGTCGACCTGGCGAAGGCCCGCGAGATCGTCGCGGCCGCGAAGTTCCCGGCCGATGTCGCCGACCAGGTCGCCGACATCCTGGTGACCCTGTGGAAGACCTTCATCGAAGAGGACGCGCTCCTCGTCGAGGTCAACCCGCTGGCCAAGGTCGCCGACGGCCGCGTCATCGCCCTCGACGGCAAGGTCTCGCTCGACGAGAACGCCGACTTCCGGCAGCCCGAGCACGCGGCGCTCGAGGACAAGGACGCAGCCAACCCGCTCGAGGCTGCTGCCAAGGCCAAGAACCTCAACTACGTCAAGCTCGACGGCGAGGTCGGCATCATCGGCAACGGCGCGGGTCTGGTCATGTCGACCCTCGACGTCGTCGCCTACGCCGGTGAGAACCACGGCGGCGTGAAGCCCGCCAACTTCCTCGACATCGGTGGCGGCGCCTCCGCCGAGGTGATGGCGAACGGTCTCGAGATCATCCTCGGCGACCCGGACGTCAAGTCCGTCTTCGTCAACGTCTTCGGTGGCATCACCGCCTGTGACGAGGTCGCCAACGGCATCGTCCAGGCCCTTGCGCTGCTCGCCTCCAAGGGCGAGGAAGTCAGCAAGCCGCTCGTCGTGCGCCTCGACGGCAACAACGCGGAGCTGGGTCGCAAGATCCTGTCGGACGCCAACCACCCGCTGGTTCAGCGCGTGGACACCATGGACGGCGCGGCCGACAAGGCCGCCGAGCTCGCGGCTGCGAAGTAAGGGACGAGGTTCAGCACAGCCATGGCTATCTTCCTCACCAAGGACAGCAAGGTCATTGTCCAGGGCATGACCGGCGCCACGGGCATGAAGCACACCAAGCTCATGCTCGGTGACGGCACCAACATCGTTGGCGGCGTCAACCCGCGCAAGGCGGGCACCAGTGTCGACTTCGACGGCACCGAGGTGCCGGTCTTCGGCACGGTCGCCGAGGCGATCGAAAAGACCGGGGCCGACGTCTCCGTCCTCTTCGTGCCGCCGGCCTTCGCCAAGGCCGCCGTCGTCGAGGCCATCGACGCCGAGATCCCGCTGGCCGTCGTCATCACCGAGGGCATCGCGGTGCACGACTCCGCCGCCTTCTGGGCGTACGCGGTCAGCAAGGGCAGCAAGACCCGGATCATCGGCCCGAACTGCCCCGGCCTGATCACCCCCGGCCAGTCCAACGCCGGCATCATCCCGGGCGACATCACCAAGCCCGGCCGCATCGGTCTCGTGTCCAAGTCCGGCACGCTGACCTACCAGATGATGTACGAGCTCCGTGACATCGGCTTCTCCTCGGCCGTCGGCATCGGTGGCGACCCCGTCATCGGTACGACGCACATCGACGCCCTCGCGGCGTTCGAGGCCGACCCGGAGACCGAGCTGATCGTGATGATCGGCGAGATCGGCGGCGACGCCGAGGAGCGTGCGGCGGACTTCATCGCGAAGAACGTCACCAAGCCGGTCGTCGGTTACGTCGCGGGCTTCACCGCGCCCGAGGGCAAGACCATGGGCCACGCCGGCGCCATCGTCTCCGGCTCCTCCGGCACGGCCCAGGCGAAGAAGGAGGCCCTGGAGGCCGCGGGCGTCAAGGTCGGCAAGACGCCGACCGAGACGGCCAAGCTGGCGCGCGCCATTCTCGGCCTGTAAACACAGCCGCGACGCCTGACCTTCGCGGTACGGCAGTACGGCAGTACGTACGGGTGTGGGCCCGCGTCTCCTCGTGAGACGCGGGCCCACGCGCATGTCGAGCGGTCGGGCTGTCGGGCCGTCGAGCTGTTCAGCGGCTCTGCGGCACCAGTCGCTCGGGACCGGCCGCCGGCTCGGAGAGCAGCTTTGCGCGCAGCTGCCTGTCCCGGGCGGTCAGCCGCTGCGGACCGTTGTGCGCCGGTACGCCGCCGACCTCCTGGCCCGGGGCGAGCGGCGGTTCGTACCGAGTCGGGGCGTTGGCCAGGGTGAGCATCGTGGCGCCGATGATCAGCGTGGTGACGACGATGGCGGCCCGCGTCCAGAACCTGGCCCGGCGCTCACTGCCCGTGCGGACGGCCTGGGCGGCCAGCAGCTGCGGCATCGGGCCGGCGAGCGCGAGGGCCGTCAGCTCCTCGTGCAGCGTCTCGGGCACGCCCAGCTCGGGAAGGCGTTCGGCGAGCGCCTCGCGCGCGTGCAGCACGCGGTTCGCGGTGGCCGGGGTGCTCGCCTCGGTCTCGGCGGCCGTCTCCGGCAGATCGAGGCCGACGCCGTCGTAGAGGAGCAGCGTGCGGCGGTACGACGGGGGCAGCTCGAGCAGTGCGTCGAGGAGCTTGCTCCGGTCCCCGTCGGCGGGCGCGCTGTTGGGGACGCGGTGCGTGCGCCGCAGCCGTTGCCAGGGGGACATGGCGTAGTCGTACGCGGCGGCCCGCACCCAGCCCGCGGGGTCCCGGTCGACAGCGACCTCGGGCCAGCGCTGCCAGGCGAGGTGGAAGGCGCGCTCGACCGACTCCTGCGCGAGCCGGCAGCGGCCGGTGAGCAGGTAGGTCTGGCGTACGAGGGCGGGGGCGGCGTAGGCGTACAGCGCGTCGAAAGCCTCGTCGGCGGTGAGCGCGGGGGGCCTTGGCGGCTCGGGGGCAACCGGTGTTCTGGGCTGGGCGGTGTGCGGCGGCGCCGGGTCGGCCGGGATCGTGGGCGGCCTGGCCGCGCGCTTGGCGGCGGGCCTGGGCCGGGTGGTGGCGTGCGACTGCTTGGGCCGGTGGGAGTGAGCCGGGGGCTGGGTGTCGCTTGTGGTTGTGGGGGCGGGCGACTTCGGGGACCGCTCCGCGGGCGGGGCCGGCTCGTTCGCCCACGCGGCGAGCAGCTTCGCGTACGCCTCGCGCTTGCGCCCCCGCGGGTTGGTGCGGCCCGTCTCCCAGGATCTGACGGTCGCCCGGGTGACGCCGATTGCTGTCGCGACCTCCTGCTCGCTCACGGCTGACGCCTCGCGCAGGCGGCGCCGTTCCTCGGGGGAAGGCAGGGGGGAGATGGCGGAGCGTGTGGTGCTCTGGCTCATGAGGGGCTCCCCGCGGCACTGCACTCGGCGTAAAAGTACATAAACGTATCTTGAGCGACACAACGGTCAATCAGCTGTTACGTGGGTAAAGCGCGTGTCGTTGGCAGCATGGCCGGGTGACCCAAGTGACCGAGCACAGCCCGTCGATGTCGCCGCCGCAGGCTTCGGCCGTCGTACAGGGGGGTCGTGCGCCCGCGCTGGCCGCGGCCGTTGTGCGCGGGGCGACCGCGGCGGGGCTCGGACTCGGCACGCTCGCCGTCCTGGTGACGGTGCTGTGGATCAGCTCGCCGTATCCGGACAGCGGTCCGGGCGAGGCACTGCATGCCGCCGCCGGACTGTGGCTGCTCGCCCACGGCACGGAGCTCGTACGCGCCGGAACGCTCTCCGGGCACCCGGCGCCGGTCGCTGTCGTGCCGCTGCTCCTCGCCGCGCTGCCGGTCTGGCTGGCACACCGGGCGACGCGTGATGCGCTGGAGCCGGACGAGGGGCGGCCGCGGCCGTCGGCGCGGGGCGCGCTGTGTGCGGTGAGTGCGGGGTATCTGCTGGTCGGCGGGGCGGCGGCGGGCTATGCGGCGAGTGGTCCGTTGGCTGTGGATCCGCTGAGCGCGGTGCTGCATCTGCCACTGGTGACGGTGTGCGCGGCAGGGGCCGGGGTGTGGACGGCGACCGGCCGGCCGCTCGGGCCGCTGCCGGGGTGGCTGCCCGAGCGGCTGCGGGAGGAGGCCGCTCGCACCAGGGTGGGCGTCGCGCTGCGGTCCGCGGCGGCGGGGGCGCTGACGCTGGTCGGCGGCGGGGCGCTGCTGGTTGCGGCGTCGCTGGTGTGGCACGCGGACGCGACGCAGGACTCGTTCCTGCACCTGGCGGAGGGCTGGTCGGGGCGGTTCGGGGTGCTGCTGCTCGGTCTTGCGCTGGTGCCGAACGCGGCGGTGTGGGGTGCGGCGTACGGGCTCGGACCCGGCTTCGCGCTCGGTACGGGCGCGACGGCGACGCCCCTGGCGCTCGTCGGGGACCCGGCGCTGCCGCCCTTCCCGCTGCTGGCCGCGGTGCCGGCGGAGGGGCGGGGGACGGCGCTGAACTGGGCGGCGGTGGCGGTTCCGGTGGTGGCGGGGGTGGTGGTCGCGTGGTTCACGGTACGGACGGCCGAGCAGCGGGGCGTCCGCGAGACGGCGCTGCGGGGGCTGCTGGGTGCGGTGGGGTGCGGGGTGCTTACGGCCCTGCTGGCGGCGGCAGCGGGCGGCCCGCTGGGCACGGGCCGACTGGCGGCGTTCGGCCCGACATGGTGGCTGACGGGCGCGGCGGCGGTGGTGTGGTCGACGGTGATCGGGGTGCCGGGGGCGCTGGGGGTGCGGGCTTGGCGGGTGAGGGGGCGGGGGGTGCCGGTGCCGGTGGACGCGGTGGGGGAGGGGCCGCCCGAACCGGTCGGCGTGCCTGGCCCGCCAGATCTGGACGATCTGGACGACGAGGCGGAGGAGTCGTACGACTTCCTGCCGATCGGGGCTTGGGGGGAGAGCCCGCCGGTGCCGGTGCCGGAAGAACCCTCCGAGCCGGAGCGGCTGCCGGAGGATGGAGCCGAGCCCTCGGCCGAGCCGGAGCGGCTGCCGCAGGAAGGGGCCGAGCCGTCGGCGGAGCCGGAGCCACCGGGGGAGTCGTCGGCACCGTAGGAGGGAGTTTCCCCACCCCGCCCTCCCCCTACGGCCTGGCGGCCGTGGGAGGTACACCCATCCCGTAACTGGGGGCAGGCCCCCAGACCCCCGGCTGTGCGCCAGCTTCGCGCCGCGGGCGTCGAGGTGGAGTGGGGCTGGGGGCGGCTCCCAGGCCCCCGATGGTGCGGCGGCTTCGCGCCGCAGGCGTACGGCCCCGGGCGTCGGGGCGGTGCCTGGCGGCGGCTTCGCGCCGCAAGGTCCTCCCCTGGCCGAGGTGGATGGGTGCTGGGAAGCGGCCCCAGGCCACGATGGTGCGGCAGCTCGCGCCGCAGGCGCATGGCCCCGAGTCCCGGGCCGTCCGGTGGCTCCGCCCCGCACGTGACCGCCCCGACCTTTGCGGCGGCATCGCCCCGCAGAGAAGCCCCGGTGCCCCGGCTCGCGACCGCGCCCCCGGCCTCGCTACTCCTTGATGCCGATCACGCCGCGCAGCGGGTCCGGGAGCAAGTCGTTGCAGGCCAGTTGGCCCGACTTCGTCAGGGCGTCGTTCACGCACGTGTAGTAGTCGCGGTAGACCAGCTGCGCCGTGAACGACGCCGTCACGATCACCAGCGCGATGCTTGCCATCACCAGGCCGCTCACCGCCGCCGTCAGCTGGGGCCTGTTCGAGGACGAAGGGGCCCCCGGAGGCGGCGGTGTGGGGGAGGTCAGGGCGTCCGCAGTGCGGCGGGTGGGCTTGGCGCGGAGGGAGCTGATGCTCCAGTACAGCGCCAGCGCGCCCAGCAGCAGCCCGATCTCCGGCAGGTCGAACAGCGCGAAGAAGAACGCCCACATGCCCGACAACAGCGCATACCGCGCCCGTCTCTGCGCCGGGTCCGTCGGGTCCCACTTCAGGCCGGCGGGGGGAGAGCCGTCCGGGCCCTGCTGGCCGCCGCCGTTCTGGCCGGGCTGGCCGCCGGGGCGGCCGCCGAAGCCGCCGCCCGAGGAGCGGCCCGGCTGGCGGCTGCTCCACTGGCTGCCCCTGGACGAGGAGTCACGGTCTCCGGAGTCCGAGTCGGAGTCGGAGTCGAGGTCGGGGGCGGAGGACGAGGACGACGAGTCGTTCGCCGGGCGCCGCGGCTGCCAGGGCTGGTCCGGCCTGCCCTCCGGCGGCGGCGCGAAGGGGTTGGTCTCGTCCGTGGACTGGCGCTCCCGCGGCAACAGGAGGTCCGTACGGCGGCGTCGGTCCGGCATCTGGTGAACGTCTTCCCCTCAGACCCTGCGCACATGGGGTCTTGTGTCGTCGTGCCCGCCAGAGGACGGGTCCTGTCCCCAGACGCTACCTCCCGGCCACGCCCCCGTCCCGTGGGGGCCGTTCTGTGTGCCGGTATCGTTGCTGACGGTCGGCGCCTTCGTAGAGTTCCCCGTATCGAGGGGTGCGATCCGTTCGTACGACCACACAAATGCCGCACCACAAGCCGTACAGCACCGCGAGAAAGAGACCCGCCGTGGCCTCCCCGCCCCCCTTCGCCCGACCGGCCCGCCTTGTGGTCCTGGTCTCCGGATCCGGTACGAATCTTCAGGCCCTGCTCGATGCCATCGACGAGGACCGGGAGGGCTTCGGCGCCCGTATCGTCGCCGTCGGGGCCGACCGGGACCGGATCGCCGGACTCGAGCGCGCCGAGCGCGCCGGGCTTCCCACCTTCGTGTGCAAGGTGAAGGACTACGAGACCCGCGAGGCATGGGACCACGCACTCGCCGAGGCCACCGCGGAGTACGAGCCGGACCTCGTCGTCTCGGCCGGCTTCATGAAGATCGTGGGCAAGGAATTCCTCGCCCGCTTCGGCGGCCGGTTCGTGAATACGCACCCTGCCCTGCTGCCCAGCTTCCCCGGGGCCCACGGCGTGCGCGACGCGCTCGCGTACGGAGCCAAGGTCACCGGGTGCACCGTCCACTTCGTCGACGACGGCGTCGACACCGGCCCGATCATCGCGCAGGGCGTGGTCGAGGTCCGGGACGAGGACGACGAAGTCGCTCTTCATGAGCGCATCAAGGAAGTCGAGCGAGCGCTGCTCGTCGAGGTCGTGGGGCGTCTGGCCCGTAACGGCTACCGCATTGAGGGACGAAAGGTAGTTTTCCCGTGACTGTTGAGGCCGAGAAGCGGGCCATCCGGCGAGCGCTGGTCAGCGTGTACGACAAGACGGGTCTCGAGGAGCTCGCCCGCGGGCTGCACGAGGCGGGCGTGGAGCTGGTCTCCACCGGCTCGACCGCCGCGAAGATCGCCGCGGCCGGGGTGCCGGTCACCAAGGTCGAGGAGCTCACCGGCTTCCCCGAGTGTCTGGACGGCCGGGTCAAGACGCTGCACCCGCGCGTGCACGCCGGGATCCTCGCGGACCTGAGGCTCGAGTCGCACCGTGAGCAGCTCGCCCAGCTGGGCGTCGAGCCCTTCGGTCTGGTGGTCGTCAACCTCTACCCCTTCCGCGAGACCGTCGCGTCCGGCGCCACCCCGGACGAGTGCGTGGAGCAGATCGACATCGGCGGCCCGTCGATGGTCCGCGCCGCGGCCAAGAACCACCCGTCCGTCGCGGTCGTGACGAGCCCTGCGCGGTACGCGGACGTCCTCGCCGCCGTGCGGGAGGGCGGCTTCGACCTGGCCGGGCGCAAGCGGCTCGCCGCCGAGGCCTTCCAGCACACCGCCGCGTACGACGTGGCCGTCGCGTCCTGGTTCGCCTCTGCCTATGCGCCCGCCGACGACTCGGTCCTCCCTGACTTCCTCGGTGCGACCTTCGAGCGTACGAACGTTCTCAGGTACGGCGAGAACCCGCACCAGGCGGCCGCTCTCTACTCCAACGGCAACGGTGGCCTCGCCGACGCCGAGCAGTTGCACGGCAAGGAGATGTCGTACAACAACTACGTCGACACCGAGGCGGCCCGGCGGGCGGCGTACGACCACGACGAGCCCGCCGTCGCGATCATCAAGCACGCCAACCCGTGCGGCATCGCGGTCGGCGCGGACGTCGCCGAGGCACACCGCAAGGCGCACGCCTGCGACCCGCTCTCGGCGTTCGGCGGGGTCATCGCCGTCAACCGGCCGGTGACGGTCGCGCTCGCCGAGCAGGTCGCCGAGATCTTCACCGAGGTCATCGTGGCTCCGGCGTACGAGGACGGCGCGGTCGAGGTACTGGCACGCAAGAAGAACATCCGCGTGCTGCGGTGCGAGGGTGCCCCGGCGGCGCCCGTCGAGCTGCGCCCGATCGAGGGCGGCGCGCTCCTCCAGATCAAGGACCGCCTCCAGGCGGAGGGCGACGAGCCGGCGAACTGGACGCTGGCGACGGGCGATGCGCTGTCGGCGGCCGAGCTGGCCGAGCTGGCGTTCGCCTGGAGGGCCTGCCGCGCGGTGAAGTCCAACGCGATCCTGCTCGCCAAGGACGGCGCGTCGGTCGGCGTCGGCATGGGCCAGGTCAACCGCGTCGACTCCGCGAAGCTCGCGGTGGAGCGTGCGGGTGCGGAGCGCGCGGAGGGTTCGTACGCCGCGTCCGACGCGTTCTTCCCGTTCCCGGACGGTCTGGAGATCCTGACGGCCGCGGGCATCAAGGCGGTCGTCCAGCCGGGCGGTTCGGTCCGTGACGAGCAGGTCGTCGAGGCCGCGAAGAAGGCGGGCGTGACGATGTACTTCACCGGGACGCGGCATTTCTTCCACTGAGCAGTCGGCTGAGCGGTAAGCGCGCAGAAGGCCGCGTCCCGAATTCGGGACGCGGCCTTCGCCGTACAGCTCGTCAGCGGTTGGTTCAGACGCGCTGACGGTTGAACCAGGCGCCGCCGTCCGACTTGCCGACGAACACGGCCACGAGGATCGCGAGCACCGTGTGGGCCAGGCCGACGATGACGAACGGGTAGATGCCCAGGATCGCCGTGATGATGCCGAACACCATCGCGGTGACGCGGATGCCGTTGCCGCCGCTGCTGAACTTGGCGCCCAGGAAGATGGCGAGCACGCCCCAGAGCAGAACCGCGACCCCGAGGGCGTAGACCCCGCCCGTCGGGAAGTCGGCGAGGTCCTTGAACTGGATGTCGTCCTTGAGGGCCGGGTTGTCCTGGGCCTTGCTGATGGCCGCGCCGGTGAGGAAGAACAGAACCGCGCCGATCACCTGGAAGCCGGCGATGACGAACAGCATCACGCGGGCCGCCTTCACACCGCCCGGCATCTCGGTCGGGCCGCCGGCGAAGCCACCGGCGTACGGCTGGACCGGCGGGGCCTGCGGGTAGCCGTAACCGGGCTGGCCCTGGGGCTGCTGACCCTGGGGGTAGCCGTAGCCCGGCTGACCGCCCTGCTGCTGGCCGTAGGGGTTGTTCGGGTCGCCGAAGCTCATTGCGGGATTCCTCCGTTGGAAAATGCGGGGACGGCGCGGTCCGAGCGGAGGAACGTCATGAAATATGCGGTTTGCCCCCCAACACTGCCGCGGTAGTGCGCGGCCATCGTCGTCTTTAGGTCGACTTTTTGTCCAGTCGGTATTCGTATGTGTTGTGCAAGTGCAACCTCCTGTTCGCGTCGGCGGGGGGCGGCGCGGCGGTGTGATGCGAGCCGCAGCGGCGGCGTCATGAGGGCCGGAGCGGCGGACCGATCAGGACCGAATTGGAACAGGGACGGGTCTATCCGCGAGGATGGGTCCATGACTGCCCAGATTCTCGATGGCAAGGCCACCGCAGCCGCGATCAAGTCCGACCTGACCGCCCGCGTGGCGGCGCTCACGGCGCGGGGTGTCACTCCCGGCCTTGGGACTGTGCTGGTCGGGGACGACCCGGGCAGCCGCTGGTACGTGAACGGCAAGCACAAGGACTGCGCGCAGGTCGGCATCGCGTCGATCCAGCGCGAACTGCCCGACACCGCCACGCAGGAAGAGATCGAGGCGGTCGTCCGCGAGCTCAACGACAACCCCGACTGCACGGGCTACATCGTCCAACTCCCGCTTCCCAAGGGCATCGACGCCAACCGTGTGCTGGAGCTGATGGACCCGGCCAAGGACGCGGACGGGCTGCACCCGATGAGCCTGGGCAGGCTGGTGCTGGGGATCGAGGGGCCGCTGCCGTGCACCCCGTACGGGATCGTGCAGCTGCTGAGGCACCACGACGTGGAGATCAACGGCGCGAATGTAGTGGTCGTCGGGCGCGGGATCACCATCGGGCGGCCGATGCCGCTGGTGCTGACGCGCAAGTCCGAGAACGCGACGGTGACGCAGTGCCACACGGGTACGCGTGATCTGTCCGCGCATCTGCGGCAGGCGGACATCATCGTGGCGGCGGCCGGAGTGCCGCACCTGGTGAAGCCGGAGGACGTCAAGCCGGGCGCGGCGGTGCTGGATGTCGGTGTGAGCCGCGACGAGAACGGCAAGATTGTCGGGGACGTCCACCCGGGCGTCGCGGAGGTGGCCGGCTGGGTCGCCCCGAACCCGGGCGGTGTGGGCCCGATGACACGGGCGCAGCTGCTGGTCAATGTCGTCGAGGCGGCGGAGCGCGCGGTCGGCGCCGCGGGCTGACGGGGAAGGCGCGAGCGCATGGGCGTGAGCAGGAACGACGAAGAGGCGGCCCGGCCGGCCCCGACCGCTGGTGCCGCCGGGACGCCGTCCGGTGCGGACGGCGACAACACGACACCTGGCGACCCGGTCGGTGGTGCCGCTCCCGTGGGTGGGGGCCTGAAGCCCGCCGCTCCCGTGGGTGGGGGCACAGTCCCCGCGCCGGACCCGGCCGAGCGCGCCGCGGACCCGGCCGGCCCGGATGCCGCCGAGCGCGCCGCGCTCGCGGTCGACCCGGAGGTGGGCGACGCCGTCGAGGCGGCGCTCGCCGAGGCGGTCCACCCGCGGTCACCCACCGTCGGCACAGACGTGCCTGCCGTCGTCCGGTCGGTCAAGGTCGATATGGGCGACCAGGCTTCCTTCGATGCGGATGCCGGCAGTCCCAACGGGAGTGCCCCTCGCGTCGAGGTCGGCCAGGGCAAGGCGCCTTCCCGGCGGCCGCCTGCCCTCACGCGGGACACCGCTCGGCCCGAAGGCGGAGGGCGGGCCGCGCCCGGGGACGCCTCCGCGCCCGCGCGGCAGTGGCCCCTGCTCACGGTGCTCGGGCTGGCCGGCCTCGGGCTCGTCATCGTCGCCAGTGACGCCTTCGCCGACGCCTTCCGCATCGGCACCATCCTCATCGGCGTCGCCCTGATCACCGGCGCCGTCATGCGCCGTGTACTGCCCTCCGTCGGCATGCTCGCCGTGCGCTCGCGCTTCACCGACATGGTCACGTACGGGCTGCTCGGCACGCTGATCGTTCTGCTCGCGCTGGTGACGCAGCCGAAGCCGTGGCTGGACGTCCCGTTCCTGGAAGACGCCGTCCACTTCACCGTCAGATAGCGCACTGTCAGTCAGTGCACCGTCAGTCAGCACACTTTCAGTTAGTGCCGCGTTACCGTCAGACTGCTCCGCGTTGAGTATCTTGATCACGGTATGTCGGATATATCGACGCGTGAGAGGGATGTTCCACCTCATGGCCAAGATCAAGGTAGTCAACCCCGTCGTCGAACTCGACGGCGACGAGATGACCCGCATCATCTGGTCCTTCATCAAGGACCAGCTGATCGTCCCGTACCTCGATGTCGAGCTGAAGTACTTCGACCTGGGCATCGAGCACCGCGACGCCACCAACGACCAGGTGACCGTCGACGCCGCCAACGCCGTCAAGAAGTACGGCGTCGGCGTGAAGTGCGCCACGATCACGCCGGACGAGGCGCGGGTCGAGGAGTTCAACCTCAAGGCCATGTACCGCTCGCCCAACGGCACCATCCGCAACATCCTCGGTGGCGTGATCTTCCGTGAGCCGATCATCATGGAGAACGTGCCGCGGCTCGTCCCGGGCTGGACCAAGCCCATCGTCGTCGGCCGTCACGCCTTCGGCGACCAGTACCGCGCCACCGATCTGAAGGTACCGGGACCGGGCACCCTCACCATGACCTTCACCCCGAAGGACGGCTCCGACCCGATCGAGCTCGAAGTGCACGAGTTCCCGGGCTCCGGCGTCGCGCTCGGCATGTACAACCACGACGCGTCGATCCGCGACTTCGCGCGCGCCTCGTTCCGGTACGGCCTCGCCCGTAACTACCCGGTCTACATGTCCACGAAGAACACGATCCTCAAGAAGTACGACGGCCGCTTCAAGGACATCTTCCAGGAGATCTTCGACGCCGAGTTCCAGACGGACTTCGACAAGGCGGGCCTGACCTACGAGCACCGTCTGATCGACGACATGGTCGCCGCGGCGCTCAAGTGGGAGGGCGGCTACGTCTGGGCGTGCAAGAACTACGACGGCGACGTCCAGTCCGACATCGTCGCGCAGGGCTTCGGTTCGCTGGGGCTCATGACCTCCGTGCTGATGTCGGCCGACGGCAGGACCGTCGAGGCCGAGGCCGCCCATGGCACCGTCACCCGCCACTACCGCCGGCACCAGCAGGGCAAGCCGACCTCGACCAATCCGATCGCGTCGGTCTTCGCCTGGACCCGCGGTCTCGCCCACCGCGGCAAGCTGGACGGCACCCCCGAGGTCATCAGGTTCGCGGAGACGCTGGAGCAGGTCTGCATCGAGACCGTCGAGGGCGGCCAGATGACGAAGGACCTGGCGCTGCTGATCTCCAAGGGGACTCCGTGGCTGACGACGGAGCAGTTCCTGGAGGCGCTCGAGGCCAACCTGCAGAAGAAGATGGCGGCTGCCTGAGCGGCCGCGGCACCTGCATGAGGGTGGCCCGCCTCTCCCCCGAGGAGGCGGGCCGCCCTCGACCCCGCCCAGGACCTGGCCCAAAGGTCAGGACCCGGCCCACGAGGCAGGACGTGGTCCAAGAGGTCAGGACGTGGTCCTGGAAGTCAGGGCCTGGCCACAGAAGTTACGGGCAGCCCGCAGCCGGCGTCGTCCTGCCCCGGGTTGAACTCCGCGCCCACCCCGCGCGGTAGCCGCACGGTTCCTGCAACTACCGTGGTACTGCGCAAGGTTGACGTACCGCCGTCCGTACGGCGGCTACGCTGCGGCGATGCGCATGCGCCCCCTCGCCGTCGACGCGCTCATCGCCGTCGCGATGACCAGCGTGGCCGTGCTCCTCGGGCAGGAAGCCCCCAGCCAGGGCTGGCCGCGGCTGGACGCCGCGGCCTATGTCCTCGTGGGGCTCGCCAATCTGCCGCTCGCGCTGCGCAGCAAGGCCCCGGTGGCCATCTGTCTCTTCGTCCATCTCGTGACGATCGGCTACATCAGCGCCGGCCACTGGCCGGTGGTGACCACCTTCGGCCCGATGGTCGCGGTCTACACGGTCGCCTCAGTGCGCTCCCTACGTATCTCGCTCGCCTGCGCCACGCTCATGGCCGCGGTGTGGATCTACGCGGGGCTGGTGACCGAACGCTCCAACATGCCGTCCGTCGTCGGCCAGGCACTGCTCTTCCCTGCGGTCCTGTGGCGCTTCGGCCTCATCGCCCGCCGGTCCTCCGAACTCGCCCGCCAACTGCGCACGGAGCAGGCCGAACGGGCCAAGCGCGAAGTGGCCCAGGAGCGCGGGCGGATCGCACGCGAGCTGCACGACGTGGTCGCCCACCACATGTCGGTGATATCCGTGCAGGCGGGCCTCGCGCGCTTTGTCTTCGACTCCGACCCGGGCACCACACGCAGCGCGCTCTCGACCATCGCCGACACCAGCCAGGAAGGGCTCGAAGAGCTCAGACGCATGCTGCACCTGCTGCGTGCGGAGGAGACCGACAGTGCACCCGTGGCGCCGATGCCCGGTCTGGCCCGGCTCGGGGAGCTCGTCGAGCGGGTACGGGCCGGCGGAGTCGCAGTCCAGCTGCGGACCGAGGGCATGGAGCGCCCCCTCGCGCCCGGCGTGGAGCTGTGCGCGTACCGCGTCGTCCAGGAGGCGCTGACCAACGTACTGAAGCACGCCCCGCACGCGAGCACGACCGTTGAACTGCACTATCTCCAGCACCATGTGAGGATTTCGGTCACCGACGACGGTGAGGGGGTGATTCCGGACAGAGTCCGGACCGGCGCAGGACATGGCTTGATCGGGATGCGGGAGCGGGCCAAGCTCTATGGCGGGACGATCAGCATCGGCCCGCGCAGCGACGGCGGTTTCTCGGTGCAACTGACGCTGCCCACCTCCGCGCAGGCACTGGGCCAGGGGGATGACGCAGGGGGTTGACGCCACGGAATGACCAGAGTCCTCGTCGTCGACGACCAGTTCCTCATCCGCGCAGGTCTGGTGGCGCTGCTGCGCGCGGCGCCCGGCATCGAGGTGGTCGGTGAGGCGGGCGACGGCGCCGAGGCGGTCGCACAGGCCGCGGCCACCCGGCCCGATGTGATCCTGATGGACATCCGGATGCCCGGCATGAGCGGGATCACCGCCACCGAGCGCATCCTGGCCGAAGCCTCCGATCCGGCGCCCCGGATCCTGATCCTGACCACCTTCGACCTCGACGAGTATGTGTACGGGGCGCTGCGCGCCGGCGCCGCGGGCTTCCTGCTGAAGGACTCGGGACCGGAGCGGCTGCTCACCGCGGTGGCGGTGGTCGGCGGCGGTGACGCGCTCTTCGCGCCCAGCGTCACCCGGCGGCTGGTCGAGACATTCGCACGGCACGCCGGCCCGACGTCCGAACCGCCCCCGGATCTGAGGACGTTGACCGGGCGCGAACTCGAGGTGCTGAAGCTGACCGCGCGTGGCCTGACCAATCCGGAGATCGCCGATCAGCTCTTCATCAGCGAGGCGACCGTCAAGACGCATCTGAACCGTGCGATGACCAAGCTGGATCTGGACAGCCGGGCGCAGGCGGTGGTGGTGGCGTACGAGACGGGACTGGTGACGCCGGGCGGCGGTGCGCTCTGAGCGGTACGGGAGTGCTTCGGCCGAGCCGGCGGCCCCGGCTTCGTACGAACCGAACAGCGCCCGTTTCGTACGTACGAACGCAACAGCGCCCGTCCTCTCCCCCGAGGGAGGACGGGCGCCGTTGTGTTTCCAGGGTCATGGACGCGCCAAGTCCATACAAGGGACGGTTGGGGCCTGTGGCACGGAAGTGACCATTCCGCCACGGTGTGATCGTTGCGCTACGTTTGCGACACTGAGGCGGCAGCCGGGGCGGGGCGCACATCGCGGCGCATCAACCGTCCCCAATGCTCCCGTGCACGCCGATATCAGGAACTGACATCCTGGCCCTGCGCATCCCACTGGGTAGTCCGGTACTCGGACCCCCGATGGGTACCGCACGGGGGCTCGACAGCACGGGGCACATCAGGCCCGTTCGGGGAGACAAGGGGGGAAGTACATGCCTCGTTGGAAGGCACTGCCGGAAGAGCTCGACCCGCAGGTCAAGGAGTTCGCCAGCCAGCTGCGGCGGCTTGTCGACCGCAGCGGGCTGAGCATCGCAGCCGTGGCGGACAGCACCGGCTACAGCAGGACGTCCTGGGAGCGGTATCTGAACGGTCGGCTCCTCGCGCCCAAGGGCGCGATAGTGGCGCTGGCCGAAGTGACCGGCACGAACGCGTCTCATCTCACCACCATGTGGGAGCTCGCCGAGCGTGCCTGGAGCCGTGCCGAGATGCGTCACGACATGACGATGGAAGCGATACGGATCTCTCAGGCGCGAGCGGCGCTCGGGGAATTCGGCCCGGCTCCGGCGGGCACGGCGAACAGCGGGGCGGGCGGCCGGACCACCGCGTCCGCGGAACCGGGCGGCCGTGACCCTGAGCCGCAGGACCAGTCGTATCTGCCGACCCGGAGCGAGCCCGGCCACCAGGGGCCGGCGGCCACGCCTCCGTCTCCCGGACAGGGCGCATCCGGCCAGTCAGGTCCCGGCCGGGCACGTGCGGGGCGGGACGGTTCCGGGCGGGGCGGCGGCAAGCGCAAGGTCACCATGTTCCTGGTCGGCCTCGTCGGCGCGCTGCTGGTGATCGCCGCGGCCGTGCTGCTGACCGACCTCGGCGGGGACGGCGGCGACGCCAAGGCGGCGTCCCAGACTCCGTCGGCAACGCCGACCACCAGCAGCCCGCAGCTCCCCGCCGGGGTGAAGTGCAGCGGCAAGGACTGCACCGGCCAGGACCCGGAGACGATGGGTTGCGGCGGCCAGTTCGCCAAGACCGTCTCGTCCGCGACCGTGGGCAAGACCCTTGTCGAGGTCCGCTACAGCAAGACCTGCCAGGCGGCCTGGGGCCGTATCACTCGGGCGGCTCCCGGCGACACGGTGCAGATCAGTGTGGGCGGCGACGGCGCGCAGAATGGTCTGGTGGACGCCGACAACGACGCGTACACACCGATGACCGCGGTGACCGGGCCGGCCGATGCCAAGGCCTGCGCGACCCTCAAGACCGGTGTGAAGGGCTGCACCACGCCGCAGTGAGCCGCGCCACAAGGGGGCGTGGGTTGGCAGGGTCCCGGGTCGGATAGCCTGATCGCTGGATATCTCTTCACGTCAAGATTCAGTCCGAGTTTTCGGGACGGAACGACGAGACGTGGCGGGGGTGTCCAGCATCAGGGGCAGGGAACCCCACCGCCAGCTGTCTTACGGAGATCGCCATGACCCGCACTCCCGTCAACGTCACCGTGACCGGCGCGGCCGGCCAGATCGGCTACGCGCTGCTCTTCCGCATCGCCTCCGGCCACCTGCTCGGCGCGGATGTGCCGGTCAAGCTGCGCCTTCTCGAAATCCCGCAGGGCCTCAAGGCCGCCGAGGGCACCGCGATGGAGCTCGACGACTGTGCCTTCCCGCTGCTGCGCGGCATCGAGATCACGGACGACCCGAACGTCGCCTTCGCCGGCGCGAACGTAGCCCTCCTCGTAGGCGCCCGCCCGCGTACCAAGGGCATGGAGCGCGGCGACCTCCTCTCCGCCAACGGTGGCATCTTCAAGCCGCAGGGCAAGGCGATCAACGACAACGCCGCGGACGACATCAAGGTCCTCGTCGTCGGCAACCCGGCCAACACCAACGCGCTGATCGCGCAGGCCGCCGCCCCGGACGTGCCGGCCGAGCGCTTCACCGCGATGACCCGCCTCGACCACAACCGCGCGATCTCGCAGCTGGCGAAGAAGACCGGCGCGCAGGTCACCGACATCAAGCGCCTCACCATCTGGGGCAACCACTCGGCGACGCAGTACCCGGACATCTTCCACGCGGAGGTCGCCGGCAAGAACGCCGCCGAGACCGTGAACGACGAGAAGTGGCTGGCCGACACCTTCATCCCGACCGTCGCCAAGCGCGGCGCCGCGATCATCGAGGCCCGTGGCGCGTCCTCGGCCGCCTCGGCCGCGAACGCCGCAATCGACCACGTGTACACCTGGGTGAACGGCACCGCCGAGGGCGACTGGACCTCGATGGGCATCCCGTCGGACGGCTCGTACGGCGTGCCGGAGGGCCTGATCTCCTCCTTCCCGGTCACCACGAAGGACGGCAAGTACGAGATCGTCCAGGGCCTGGAGATCAACGACTTCTCGCGTGCGCGGATCGACGCGTCGGTGCAGGAGCTGGAGGAGGAGCGCGCGGCGGTCCGCGAGCTCGGCCTCATCTGAGGAATCTGACCCCGACCGCCCCCGGCAGCCGACTGGCAGCCGGGGGCGGTTGCGTTCGGGGGTCAGCCGAGCCGGCCTCCCCTTCCCTCGGCGCGCCGCGCCTGCCGAGCGCAATCATGCCGACAGCGCGCATGCGTACGGCCCGCCGGCAGGGAACCGGCGGGCCGTACGCCGGGCGCCCCGTCGGGTGAGCCGACTACCGGTGTCCCCCGTTGCCTCGCCACCCCGATGATGCCGCCGCGACGTCAACCGGCGCAGACGGCTGCTCGGTCCTGACCCATGTCAGGGTCGTTGAGCCGCTGCCCAGGTCACCGCGGCGTAGGCATCGAATAAGTGACACACGACACGTTGCGCATGCTTTCCACCCCCAGGGGCAGGCGACCCGTCCGCCGGCCCTTGCCGGCGAGGTACAAATCGGGAACGGAAGGCTAAACACGACGTGTCGGCACAACAGACCATCCACGTGGGCGGAGAGTGGCGAGCAGCCGCCTCCGGCGCCGCGCGCGAGATCATCGACCCTGCTGACGCGACCGTATTCGCCGTCGTCGCGGAGGGTGGAGCCGAGGACGTCGATGCCGCCGTCGCAGCCGCGCGTACCGCGTTCGACCAGGGCGAGTGGCCCCGCACCCCGGTAGCCGAGCGGGCCGCGCTGCTGCGGCGCGCCGCCGATCTGCTGCAGCGGAACCGCGAAGCGCTCGGCGTGCTGGAGAGCCGGGACGCCGGAAAGACCGTCGAGGAAGGCCGCATCGACGTCGACTGTGTGAGTGACGCCTTCCGCTACTTCGCCGACCTCGTCATGCACGAGAGCGGCGGGCGGGTCGTCGACGCCGGTTCGCCGGAGATACACAGCGTGGTGGTGCACGAGCCCGTCGGCGTCTGTGCGCTGATCACGCCGTGGAACTATCCACTCCTGCAAGCCAGTTGGAAGATCGCCCCGGCGCTGGCCGCGGGCAACACCTTTGTGATCAAGCCGAGTGAGATCACTCCGCTGACGACCGTCGAGCTGATCCAGCTGCTGGAGGAGGCGGGGCTGCCCGCCGGCGTGGCGAACATCGTGACCGGCGCGGGCGACCCCGTAGGGGCCCGGCTCGCCGAGCATCCCGATGTGGATCTCGTGTCCTTCACCGGCGGGCTCACCAGCGGTACGAAGGTGATGCGCGCCGCCGCCGACAGCGTCAAGAAGGTCGCGCTCGAACTCGGCGGCAAGAATCCCAATGTCGTCTTCGCCGATGCGTGCGAAAGCGACGCGGGCTTCGACACGGCTGTGGACCAGGCGCTCAACGCCGCCTTCATTCACAGCGGTCAGGTCTGCTCCGCCGGGTCCCGGCTCATCATCGAGGAGTCCCTGCGCGAGCGCTTCGTCGCCGAACTCGCCCGCCGGGCCGAGAAGATCCGCCTCGGCCGCGGCACCGACGACGGTGTGGAGTGCGGCCCACTCGTATCCGCCCAGCAGCTCGCCAGGACGGAGTCCTTCGTCGCTTCCGCGCTGGCCGAAGGGGCGGTGCTGCGGGCCGGGGGCCACAGGCCGGAGGGCGACGGGTACTTCTACCGGCCCACCGTCCTCGATCAGTGCCACCGCTCCATGCGCGTCGTACGCGAAGAGATCTTCGGACCCGTACTGACCGTCGAGACCTTCCGTACGGAGGACGAGGCCGTCGCCCTCGCCAACGACACCGAGTACGGCCTCGCCGGCGCCGTCTGGACCGCCGACCCGGGCCGCGCGCGGCGGGTCGCCGGGCGGCTGCGGCACGGCACCGTCTGGATCAACGACTTCCATCCGTATCTCCCGCAGGCCGAGTGGGGCGGATTCGGGAAGTCCGGCATCGGGCGCGAGCTGGGGCCGGCCGGCCTCGCCGAGTACCGCGAGGCCAAGCACGTCTACCAGAACCTCGACCCGCGCCCCGTGCGCTGGTTCGCGGGCTGAGCAGGAGAACCAGAACATGACCACGTACGACTATGTCGTCGTCGGGGGTGGCACCGCCGGATCCGTCATCGCTTCCCGGCTCACCGAGAACCCGGACGTCACCGTCGCCGTCATCGAGGGCGGACCGAGCGACGTCGGCCGGGACGACGTGCTCACCCTGCGGCGCTGGATGGGGCTGCTCGGCGGCGAGCTCGACTACGACTACCCCACCACCGAGCAGCCGCGCGGCAACTCCCACATCCGGCACAGCCGCGCCCGCGTGCTCGGCGGCTGTTCCTCCCACAACACCCTCATCGCCTTCCGGCCGCTGCCGTCCGACTGGGACGAGTGGGCGGCGGCGGGTGCCGAGGGCTGGGATGCCGAAGCCATGGACCCGTACTTCGACCGGCTGCTCAACAACATCGTGCCGGTCGACGAGGCGGACCGTAACGCCATCGCCCGCGACTTCGTCGACGCGGCCCGGGCCGCGCTCGCCGTCCCGCGCGTCGAGGGCTTCAACCAGAAGCCCTTCCACGAGGGCGTCGGCTTCTTCGACCTCGCGTACCACCCGGAGAACAACAAGCGTTCCTCCGCCTCGGTCGCGTATCTCCACCCCTTCCTGGACCGGCCGAACCTCCATATCGCGCTGGAGACCTGGGCGTACCGGCTGGAGCTCGACGGCACTCGGGCCGGCGGCGTGCATGTGCGTACGAAGGACGGCGAGGAGCGGTTCGTCCGGGCCCGGCGCGAAGTCCTCGTCTGCGCGGGCGCGGTGGACACACCGCGGCTGCTGCTGCACTCCGGCATCGGGCCGCGCGCCGACCTGGAGGCGCTCGGGATCCCCGTCGTACACGATCTGCCGGGCGTCGGCGAGAACCTGCTCGACCACCCGGAGTCGGTGATCGTCTGGGAGACGCACGGGCCGATCCCCGAGAACTCGGCGATGGACAGCGACGCCGGTCTGTTCGTACAGCGCGATCCGGACGCCCAGGGGCCGGACCTGATGTTCCACTTCTACCAGGTTCCGTTCACCGACAACCCTGAGCGACTGGGGTACGAGCGGCCCGCGCACGGGGTGTCGATGACGCCGAACATCCCCAAGCCGCGCAGCCGCGGCAGGCTGTATCTGACCAGCGCGGATCCACAGGTCAAGCCTGCGCTGGACTTCCGTTACTTCACGGACGAGGACGACTACGACGGCCGCACGCTCGTCGACGGGATCAAGCTCGCCCGCGAGATCGCGAAGGCCGAGCCGCTGGCGGGCTGGCTGAAGCGGGAGGTCTGCCCGGGGCCGGAGATCACCTCGGACGAGGCGATCAGCGAGTACGCGCGCAAGGTCGCGCACACCGTGTACCACCCCGCCGGTACCTGCCGGATGGGGTCGTCGGCGGATGAACTCTCCGTCGTTTCACCGGACCTGAGGATCCACGGCCTCGACGGCATCCGCATCGCCGACGCGTCCGTCTTCCCGACCATGCCTGCCGTGAACCCGATGATCGGGGTCCTGATGGTGGGAGAAAAGTGCGCGGAGCTGCTTGCAGCGGCGCCCGAGGAAAGGGGCAGCGCCCTATGACCGACATCAGCACCGGACCCGAGACCGGTACCGCCTTGAGGAAGGACGGGGATCAGCCGCCCGTCTTCTCCGTACGCGAGCTGTGGAAGGTCTTCGGCCCGAAGGCCGACCGCATCCCCGGCAACGCCGAACTCGGCGCGCTCGCCCCGGCCGAGCTGCGCGAGCGCACCGGCTGCACCGCCGCCGTACGCGATGTGTCCTTCGACGTCCGCAAGGGCGAGGTCTTCGTCGTCATGGGCCTGTCCGGCTCCGGCAAGTCGACGCTCGTACGCTGTCTGACCCGGCTGATCGAGCCGACGTCCGGGGCGATCGTCATCGACGGCGAGGACGTGCTCTCCATGGACGCGGCACGGCTGCGCGAACTGCGCCGCCACCGTGCGTCGATGGTGTTCCAGCACTTCGGCCTGCTGCCGCACCGCTCGGTGCTCGACAATGTCGCGTACGGACTCGAGATCCAGGGCATGGGCAAGGCCGCCCGCCGGTCCCGGGCGGCGGAGGTCGTCGCCAAGGTCGGCCTGGAGGGTCTTGAGCACCGGCGGCCCGGCCAGCTGTCCGGCGGTCAGCAGCAGCGCGTCGGGCTGGCCCGCGCGCTCGCCGTCGACCCCGAAGTGCTGCTCTTCGACGAGCCGTTCAGCGCGCTCGACCCGCTGATCCGCCGCGATATGCAGGAGGAGGTCATCCGGCTGCACCGCGAGGAGGGCCGCACGATGATCTTCATCACCCACGACCTCAGCGAGGCGCTGAAGCTGGGCGACCGTATCGCGCTGATGCGGGACGGCCGGATTGTGCAGCTGGGCACTCCGGAGGAGATCGTGGGCTCGCCCGCGGACGACTACGTACGGGACTTCGTCCGCGATGTGCCGCGCGAGCAGGTGATGACGGTGCGTACGGCGATGCGCCCGGCGGCCGCGGACGAGGCGGAGTCGGGGCCGGCGATCGCCCCCGACGCGACGGTCTTCGAGGCGATCGAGGCGGTCGCCCGCAGCGGCCGGACGGTACGCGTGCTGGAGAACGGCAACTGCCTGGGAGTGGTGGACCACGCGGGTCTGCTGGACGTGGTGGCCGGCCTCGACCGCGGCGCCCATACGGACAAGGCGGTCGTCGCATGACAGCCGTCGTCACCGCCCTCGCCAAGGAAACGCCCGCACTGCGCAACGTCCTGAAGAATCGGGTGCAGCGCAAGCTGCTCGTGCTCGCAGTCGGGGCGCTGGTCCTCATACCCCTCGGCATCGCCCTGTGGGGCAGCGGCAGTTGGCCCTCCGGGCTGACCGTCGACATCTCCCGCCCCCTCGACGACGCCAACCAGTGGGTCATCGACAACCGTGACACCCACCCCCTCTTCCTCTACTTCCTGCTGCACTTCTCCAACACCGCCACCGACGCGGTCGACGTCGTCTACCGGTTCCTGGACGCCATGGGCTGGCCGGGCGTCTTCGTCGCCGGTGTGCTGTTCGCCTGGCGTGGCGCCGGGCTCGGGCGTCGTGGGATCAAGGTCGCGGCCACCGCGTTCGGGACGTTCGCCGCCTGCGGGCTGCTCGGGATGTGGGACGCCACGCTGCTGACCATCGCGCTGATGGTCGTGTCGGTCGCCGTCGCCGCGCTGCTCGGCGTGCTGATCGGGCTCGCGGCCGGTCTCTCCGACCGCGTCGACCGGGCGCTGCGGCCGGTCCTCGACACCATGCAGGTGCTGCCCGCCTTCGCGTATCTGCTGCCGTTCGTGCTGGTCTTCGGCACCGGCACGCCCGCCGCGCTGTTCTGCACGGTCATCTACGCGGCCCCGCCCATGGCCCGCCTCACCGCGCTGGGGCTGCGCGGCGCCGACCCCGCCGTGCTGGAGGCCTCCGCCTCGCTCGGCGCGAGCGCATGGCAGCGGCTGCGGACCGCGCGGCTGCCGCTCGCGCGCAAGCAGATGCTCCTCGGCCTCAACCAGACGATCATGATGGCGCTCTCGATGGTCGTCATCGCGGCCCTCGTCGGAGCCGGCGGCCTCGGCGAAGAGGTCTACTCGGCGCTCTCCACGGTCGACGTCGGCAAGGCGCTCGCCGCGGGCATCCCGATCGTGCTGATCGCGGTCTGGCTGGACCGTACGACGGCTGCGGCCGGCGACCGCATCGGCGAGAGCGCACCGGGCGGCGGGCTGCTGCACGGCCGCCCGGCCTGGGCGCTCACCGTCGGGGGCGTGGTGGCCGCATCGCTGGCGGGCCTGGTCGTCGGCAAGGCGTGGCCCGAGGCGTGGACGTACGACATCTCCACGCCCGTCAACAAGGCCCAGAACTGGATCACCGAGAACCTCGCGTCCGGCGTCCCGGTATTCGGCGGCACCGAAGTCTGGTCCGAGCACTTCACGCTCTGGATCCTCAACCCCCTGCGCGATGCGCTGATCTGGCTGCCGTGGTGGTCGCTCCTGCTGCTCGTCGCGGCCCTGGCCTGGCTGGTCGGCACCTGGGCGACCGCGCTGACCGCGACGCTCTCGATGGGCGCGATCGGTGTGCTCGGGGTGTGGGGCAAGTCCCTCGACACACTGTCACAGGTCCTCGCGGCGCTGGTCCTCACGCTCGCGCTCGGCGTGCTCGCGGGCATCTTCTGCGCGCGTGCCGGGCGGATCGAACGCTGGCTGCGGCCGGTGCTGGACGCCATGCAGACCATGCCGCAGTTCGTCTATCTCATCCCGGTGGTCGCGCTGTTCGGCGTCACCCGGGCCTCGGCGATCATCGCGGCCGTCGTCTACGCGCTGCCCGCGGTCGTACGCATCACCACCCAGGGCCTGCGCGAGGTCGACCCGGCCGCGCTGGAGGCCTCCCGCTCGCTGGGTGCGTCGACCCGCCAGCAACTCCTCCAGGTCCAGCTCCCACTGGCCCGCCCGGCGCTGCAGCTCGCCGTCAACCAGGGCGTGGTCCTGGTGCTGGCCGTGGTCGTCGTCGGCGGCCTGGTCGGCGGCGGGGCGCTGGGCTACGACGTCGTGAAGGGCCTGTCCCGGGGCGAGATGGGCCTCGGGATGACGGCCGGAGTCGCGATCGTCTGCCTCGGTCTCGTACTGGACCGGATCACCCAGCCCGGCTCCCGCAAGCAGTCCCACTGACCCCTTTTAACCCAATTTATCAGGAGCACCATGCGCATCCTCCGTATCTCCACTGCTGTCGTCAGCGCCCTCGGCGTCCTCACCCTCAGCGCGTGCGGCGCTGCCGAGACCGGCAAGAAGGACGACGTCGGCGGCAAGAAGTCCGTGACGCTGACCGTGCCTTCCTGGGTAGGCGCGCAGGCCAACACGGCCGTCGCCGGCTACATCCTGAAGAAGGAGCTCGGCTACAAGGTCAAGACCCAGCAGATGGGTGAGGTCCTTGCCTGGGACGCGCTCTCCAAGGGCGACATCGACGCGATCATGGAGGACTGGGGTCACCCCAAGGAGGAGAAGCAGTACGTCACGACGAAGAAGACCGTCGTCAAGGGCGGCGACCTCGGGGTGACCGGGCACATCGGCTGGTACGTGCCGAAGTACTACGCGGAGAAGAACCCCGACGTCACGGACTACAAGAACCTCGACAAGTACGTGAAGGATCTGAAGACCGCGGAGAGCGGTGACAAGGGCCAGATCCTGGAGGGCTCCCCGGACTACGTCACCAACGACGACGCGCTCATCAAGAATCTGAAGCTGGACCTGAAGACCAACTACTCGGGCTCCGAGGCCGCGCAGATCACGGCGATCAAGAAGTACGCGAAGGAGAAGAAGCCGTTCCTGACGTACTGGTGGACGCCGCAGTGGCTGAACGAGCAGGTCGAGATGGTCGAGGTCAAGCTGCCGGAGTACAAGGCGGGTTGTGACGCGGACCCGAAGAAGATCGCCTGCGCGTACCCGAACACGCCGCTGCAGAAGTACTTCAACGCGGACTTCGCGAAGAACGGCGGCGAGGCGGCTCAGTTCCTGAAGAACTTCAAGTGGACGACCGAGCAGCAGAACGAGGTCGCCCTGATGATCGCGGGCGAGAAGATGTCGCCGGAGGCGGCGGCGGAGAAGTGGGTCAAGGCGAACGAGGCGACGTGGAAGGCGTGGCTCCCGAAGAATTGACGATCCTCGCCCTTGTGAAGGGGTGCGATTCCTTTCGGTTGTCCGCAGGGAATCGCCCCCTTCAGTGAGGGCGATTCCTCTCGGTCACCCCGGAGGGAGGACCACATCGGCCGACGGTCGGCCCGCGCCTTTGCCGGCGCCAGCACGACAGGTGCGTGACCACGGTCCTCAGCCCCGAGGCCTGAAGTGGTTTCCGGCCACCTCCCCATCGACCGCGGCGACGCAGCGGAAGACGCGCAGGCCGTCTGCGAATTCGGTCTGGGTGGGCGGAAGGACGTCGGCCGACCACGGGCGACCCTGTGCCTGCACCGTCCTGGACTTGGTCATCACATCGGTCGAGCAGAGCTTGAGAACATCGGGATGCTTGCTCAGGTCCCGGTAATTGTTTGTCATGCCGTCCTTGGGCAGCGGAGCGATGGCGAAGGTCTCCCAAACATGGCTCGCCTTGCAGTCCGCGCGGCTGATGGACACGATCCCCGTGATGACCACCATGCCGGACCAGCACTCGGCGGTCGTGGTGCACCGGCCGCCCACGCCCTCGACGGCCGCCGCCGGACAGTTCTTCGTGGTGGTCGGCACCACGAAGCCGCTCGCACCGGCGGTGGCAGAGGCCGACGCGGAGGGACCGGAGGACGCGTCGTCGGACGCCGACTGGTTCTGGTTCACCACCACGGTGACCGAGATGCTCACGGAAACCGCTACTGCCGCCAGTATGGCGATCAGCCGTGGGCGCCGGCCGCGTCGGCCCCGGCTGTCCGGCTCCGGGGCGGCGGGGGTCGTCCGTCCGCTGCCGCCCGGAGGGTGGAGCGTCGGCGGTATGTGCTGGGCGGTCGGCGCGGGAACGGCGTCCCGAGGGGCGGCCGTCGGTGCGTACGACGGAACGTACGACGGTGGTGTGTCCCTGGGCATCGGGACGGTCGTGGCGGGCGCATGGGCAGAGGCGTTCAGGTCGACAGCGGCGAGAGCGTCCCGCAGTGCTCCGGCGGTCGGCAGCCGGTCGGCCGGGTCAGGGGCCATGGCGTGTCTGAGGACCTCGGTCAGGGCAGTCGGCACACCGGGCAGGTCGGGGACGGGCCAGGTGTGCCGCACGATGAGCTCCGCGAGACTGAGCTCACCGTCGTCGGGGTAGTGCGGCGGGCGGCCCCGCAGCAGGGCATAGACGGTCGCGGCGAGCGAGTACACATCCCCGGCCGGGGCGGGTTCGGCCATCCGGAACGCCTCGGGCGGTGCGTACGCCGGAGTCAGTGCCTCCCTGGTCACGGACAGTTCGTGGCCCGGCCGCGGTATCGCGGCCAGCCCGAAGTCGGCGAGGGCGACGCCGCCGTACTGGTTGACCATGATGTTGCCCGGTTTGATGTCGCGGTGCAGCACCCCGGTGGCGTGCGCGGCCGCAAGCGCGTCGGCGATGCTCACCCCGATGTCGCGGGCCTCCGTCGACGGCAGCGGGCCGTGCCGGCGCAGCCGGTCGGCCAGCGAACCGCCGGGGCACAGCTCCAGCACCATGTGAGGGCGGCCGTCGGAGAGAACTCCGGCGTCGTACACCGCGACCACATGCGGATGACCCGACAACTGCCCGGCGGCGGTGACCTCGCGCAGGAACCGCTGCTGGTCCCGGGGCGAGGACAACACCCGGCTGTCCACCTTGAGTGCGACCTCCCGGCCCACGGCCAGCTGGCGCGCCCGGTACACCGTGGCGAATCCGCCCTGGCCGAGGATCTCTACGATCTCGTAGCCGGGCAGTTCCATATGTTCGGCCCGCATCGTTCCGCATCCCCCAGCGCCAACCCCGGGCCGGAACGTCCGGGCGGGGATGGGCGATGACTGTAGCCCGAGCCGCCGGAGGCGGTGCGGGGGCCCCGGCCGAAGGACCGTCCTCGACCCCTCGACCGGGAGGCCGACCTAGTTTCCGCGCAGGGCTTCGGCGACTTTCAGTGCCGCCGCCACGGCTCTTTGCTGCAGGAAGGGCCCGAAGGTGATCCGCGTCGCGCCCAGCCGCCCCAGTTCGGCGACGGACGGGCTCCCCGGGAACGGCGCGACGTTGATCGGGCCCTCGATCTCCGCGCGCAGCAGCGGCAGTTGCTCCGGCGGTACGGCGAAGGGGTAGACGCAGTCCGCCCCCGCCGCCACATACAGCCGCGCCCTGGAGATCGCCTCCGCCGGGTCGGCCACGTGGCGCAGGAACGAGTCGACCCGGGCGTTGATGAACAGCCCGTCGCCCGCCTCCGCGCGGACCTCGGCGAGCCAGTCGGCGTGCCGCTGCGGGTCTTTGAGGGACTTGGTCCCGGCGTCGGAGTCCTCCAGGTTGCAGCCGACCGCACCCGTGTCGAGGAGCCGCGCGACCAGTTCCTTGGGCGGCAGGCCGTAGCCGCCCTCGATGTCCGCCGAGACGGGGACGTCCACCACCCGGGTGATACGGGCGACCGCCGCGAACATCTCGTCCGCGGGCGTCTTCCCGTCCTCGTACCCGAGCGACGCCGAGACCCCCGCGCTCGGCGTTGCAAGGGCCGGGAAGCCCGCGTCCGCGAAGACGCGGGCGCTGGCGGCGTCCCACGGGCCGGGCAGGACCAGGGGATCGCCGGGTACGCGGTCGTGGTGGAGGGAACGGAAAGTCTCAACGCTCATGACGCTCTCCCGATCTGGTCAGTGCCCGTACTGGCCGGGCGTGTAGTGACCGGGAACCATGCGCGTGCTCACCGCGAAGCGGTTCCAGGCGTTGATGACCGTGATCGTCGAGATCAGCTGGGTGAGCTCCGCCTCGTCGAAGTGCTTGGCCGCCTTTTCGTACGCCTTGTCCGGCACAAATCCGTCGGTCAGTTCGGTGACCGCCTCCGTCAGCCCGATCGCCGCGATCTCCTTCGCCGTGTAGAAGTGCTGAGACTCCTCCCAGGCGCTGAGCTGGATGATCCGCTCGACCGACTCGCCGGCCGCGAGTGCGTCCTTGGTGTGCATGTCGAGGCAGAACGCGCAGTGGTTGATCTGCGAGGCGCGGATCTTGACCAGTTCGACGAGGACCGGGTCGAGGCCCTGCCGGGCGGCCACGTCCAGTTTGACCATGGCCTTGTAGACCTCGGGCGCGAGCGTGGCCCAGGGCAGCCGGGGCGTGTGCTCGGGCACGTAGGAAGGCTTCTCGTCGGTCGTCCTGCCGGTCGTCTCGTCCGTCGTCATGCGTACGAATCTATTGCCGGTGTGGCGCAGGAGTATGGTCCACCTGTATGACCGATTCCTGGGCCACTTTCCGTGCCGACCTGCATCTGGAACTGCGCGGTTCCGGGCTGCGTACGGGGCTGATGGACGCCCTGCGGGAGGCCGTTCGCACCGGGCGGCTCGCCCCCGGCATACGGCTGCCGTCCTCGCGCTCGCTCGCCGCCGACCTCGGGATCGCCCGCAATACGGTCGCCGACGCATATGCCGAGCTGGTCGCCGAGGGGTGGCTGACCGCGCAGCAGGGCTCGGGGACGCGGGTCGCCCGCCGCGCCGCGGCGCGCAGGCCCGCGGCGGGGGCGGCCAGGGCGCGGCCGGCTCGCCGGGGTCCGCAGTACAACCTGCGGGCCGGGCACCCCGACCTCGCCGCCTTCCCGCGCGCCGAGTGGCTGAAAGCGGCCCGCCGGGCGCTGACCGCCGCGCCCCACGAGGCATTCGGATACGGCGATCCGCGCGGGCGCGTCGAGCTGCGCACCGTGCTCGCCGACTATCTGGCGCGGGCGCGCGGCGTGTACGCGGACCCCGAGCGGATCGTGATCTGCTCCGGCTTCGTACACGGGTTGAGGCTGATGGGGAAGGTGCTGCGGGGGCGACGGGTGCGGGAGGTGGCCGTCGAGTCGTACGGGCTCGACGAGCACTGGAATCTGCTGGCCGAGGCGGGGCTGCGGACGCCCGCGCTGCCGTTCGACGAACTGGGCTCCCACACGGGCGAGTTGGGCGATCTGCGCGGGGTCGGGGCGGTACTGCTGACGCCGGCGCACCAGTTCCCGGTCGGCGTCGCCCTGCACCCCGACCGGCGGGCGGCCGCCGTCGACTGGGCGCGGGGGAGCGGCGGGGTGATCCTGGAGGACGACTACGACGGGGAGTTCCGTTACGACCGCCAGCCGGTGGGCGCGCTCCAGGGGCTCGACCCGGACCGGGTCGTCTATCTGGGCACGGCGAGCAAGTCGCTGGCGCCGGGGCTGCGGCTCGCCTGGATGGTCCTGCCGGAGGAGCTGGTGGAGCCGGCGCTCGCGGCGAAGGGGTCCTCGGACTGGGTGTCGAGCGCGCTGGATCAGCTGACGCTCGCGGAGTTCATCGCGTCGGGCGCGTACGACCGTCATGTACGGGGAATGCGGCTGCGCTACCGCAGAAGGCGCGACCAACTGGTGGCGGCACTGGCGGAGCGCGCACCGGACATCCGGGTCAGCGGGATCGCGGCGGGGCTGCACGCGGTGCTCGAACTTCCGTCGGGCACCGAGCACGCCGTGGTCCAGGCGGCCGCATGGCATGGCCTGGCCGTGGAGGGCGTCTCCCGCTACCGGCACAAGGAGGCGCCGCGGGCGCGGGACGCACTGGTGGTGGGGTACGGGACGCCGCCGGACAGCGCCTGGTCGGGGGCACTGGACGCACTGTGCCGGGCACTGCCGTAACTGGGGGCTTGCCCCCGGTTCGGGAAGCGGCGGGTAGGGGAACCGCCCCGCTCAGGCCGCCGCCGCACCCTCGCCCACCTCCGACGCCGCCGCCGGCGGCTCGCCGAACCGCGCCAGCGTCAGTGCCCCCGCCACCGCCACCACGAAGCCCGCCACGGCCAGCCATGCCAAGCCCTCCCGCGTACGGTCGCCCAGCCACACCACTCCCACCAGCGCCGGGCCGATCGTCTCGCCGATCACCATGCCCGCTGTGGCCGTTGTCACCGAGCCGCGCTGCAGGGCCGAGGTGAGCAGCAGGAACGCCGCGGCTCCGCCGAGCAGCAGCGCATACAGTGCCGGATTGCCCAGCACGCCCGGCAGAGCCACCGAGTCGATCAGCCGGACCGAGACCTCGACGACGCCGAAGCCGAAGCCCGCGCCCAGGCCGAGCACCAGGGCGCGCGGCTTGTCGGGGAGGCGGCCCGCGGCCGCGCCGACGAGGAGTACGGCGAAGGCGATGCAGAGCATGGACCAGCGCAGCGCGGACGATCCGGCCTTGTCGCCCTCTTCACCGGAGGAGAGGCCCAGCATCGCCAGGCCCGCGCAGACCACCGCGACGGCGCCCCACTCGATGCCGCTCAGCCGGACATGGAGCAGGCGGGCGGCGACCACGGCGGTGACCGCGAGGCTGGCGGCGAGCGCCGCGCCGACCGCATAGATGGGGATGGATCGCAGGGCGACGATCTGCAGGACGAAACCGAGGCCGTCCAGGGCGAGTCCGGCGATATAGCGCCACTGGCGCAGCGCGCGCAGCAGCAGCGCCGCGTCGACGCCGGAGCCGGTGCCCGGCTGCGTGGCGCGGGCGGCGACGGCCTGGAGAACGGAGGCCGTGCCGTAGCAGACCGCTGAACCGAGCGCGCAGATCATCCCAATGAGCACAAAGCGACTCTAGATGAGGACGGTTGGCGGACCGGGCCGACAGCCGCGCGGGGCGGCCCTCTAGTCTGTCCGGCGATCCACTGGCTTGATTCGAACGGGGGCAACCGGCTGATGGCACGACGCAGGCTGAGGTCGAGCACGGTGGTGCTCGGCGGTATGGGGGTGCTCGCGGCGACGCTGACGGCGTGCAGCTCGGAGCCCGACGAGCGCTGTGTCGATCCGGTGACCTACGAAGTGCTGCCGGACTACAAGTGCGACGGCGACGGCGACGCCGACAGCGACGGATACAACAGCTCCGGCAGGTACTACTACGGCGGCAGGGTGAGCGGTGGCCGGGCCGAGGGCGGCAGCTTCGACAGGACCGCCGTCGACAGCGGCGGTTTCGGCCACTCCAGCTCCGGCGGCGGCTGAGTACGGGGCACCCGGAGCATGAAGCGTCACACCATCGAGCCCCGCCCCGGCTGGCAGCAGATCGTCGAGGAGCAGGGCCTCATCTACCCGCTCACCCGCTACCCGGACGGCTCCCTGCGCCCGTACTGGGACGAGAGCGCGTACTACGAGTTCTCGCTGCCCGAGGTCGAGGCGCTGGAAGAGGTCGTCGAGGAACTGCACGCCATGTGCCTGGCCGCGGCCGCGCACATGGTCGAGCAGGATCGTTTCGCCGACCTCGGCATCACCGACCCGAGGCTCGCCTCGCTGATCGCCGAGTCCTGGCGGCGCAGGGCCGAACTTCCCTCCGTCTACGGGAGGTTCGATCTCCGCTACGACGGGACCGGCCCGGCCAAGATGCTGGAGTACAACGCCGACACCCCCACTTCCCTGGTGGAGGCCGCCAGTCCGCAGTGGTTCTGGATGGAGGACCGTTTCCCCGGAGCCGACCAGTGGAACTCCCTCCACGAACGCCTCGTCGAGGCCTGGAAGCGGCAGGCCCCGCTGCTGCCGCCGGGGCCGCTGCACTTCGTCCACTCCGACGGGGACGAGTTGGGCGAGGACCTGATGACCGTCGCGTATCTGCGCGAGACGGCCGAGCAGGCGGGGCTCGCCACCGAGGCACTCTCCGTCGAAAGGATCGGCTGGGACCGGCTGTCCGGGCGGTTCGTCGACGACCGGCTGCGCTTCCTCCGCAGTTGCTTCAAGCTCTATCCGTGGGAATGGCTGGTCACCGACCGCTTCGGACCGCATGTCCTCGCCACCCTGGACAACGGTGGCGGCACCGGCACCACCTGCTGGATCGAGCCCGCCTGGAAGATGCTGCTCTCCAACAAGGCGCTGCTGGCGATCCTCTGGGAGCTGAACCCGGGACACCCCAATCTGCTCCCCGCCTACCTCGACGGCCCGCGCGAACTCGCCGCCGAGCGGGGCTATGTCGCCAAGCCGCTGCTCGGCCGCGAGGGCGCGGGCGTCACGATCCATGAGCCGGGCGATGCTCCCGTGGTCCGCGAAGAGGCCTGCTGCTACCAGGAGCTGGCCCCGCTGCCCGACTTCGAGGGCAACCGCGTGGTGCTCGGCGCATGGGTCGTCGAGGGCGAGGCGGCGGGACTCGGCATCCGGGAATCGGCGGGGCCGGTCACGGACGAGTACGCCCGCTTCCTGCCCCACGTCATCCTCTGACCTGCCGGGCCGGCCCGAACCGGACCGGTGAGCGGCGGGCTACGCGTCCAGGACCGCCCTGAGCTGGTCCAGGCCCCAGTCCAGGTCCTCCTTGCTGATCACCAGCGGCGGGGCGATCCGGATCGTGGAACCGTGGGTGTCCTTCACCAGGACCCTGCGGTCCATCAGCTTCTCGGAGATCTCCCGGCCCGTGCCGTGGCTCGGCACGATGTCGACGCCCGCCCACAGCCCGCGGCCGCGCACCGCCTCCACCGCGCCGCCGCCCGTCAACAGGCCCAGCTCGTGGTGGAGATGCTCGCCCAGCTCGGTGGCGCGCTGCTGGAACTCGCCGGTGCGCAGCATCGCGATCACCTCGAGGGCCACCGCGCAGGCGAGCGGATTGCCGCCGAAGGTCGAGCCGTGCTCACCGGGGCGGTAGACGCCGAGCACCTCACTGGAGGAGACGACCGCCGACACCGGGACGACACCGCCGCCCAGCGCCTTGCCCAGCACATACATGTCCGGCACGACACCCTCGTGCTCGCAGGCGAAGGTACGGCCGGTACGCCCGAGGCCCGACTGGATCTCGTCCGCGATGAAGAGCACGTTCCGCTCCCGGGTCAGCTGCCTCACCCGCGGCAGATACCCGGCCGGCGGCACCAACACCCCGGCCTCACCCTGGATCGGCTCCAGCAGCACCGCCACGGTGTTCGCGCTCATCGCCGCCTCGAGGGCGGTCAGGTCCCCGTACGGAACGATCTCGAAGCCCGGTGTGTACGGACCGAAGTCCGCGCGCGCCTCATGGTCCGTCGAGAAGCTGATGATGGTGGTCGTGCGGCCGTGGAAGTTGTTGGCGGCGACGATGATCTTCGCCTGGTTGGGCGGGACGCCCTTGACCTTGTAGCCCCATTTCCGGGCGGTCTTCACGGCGGTCTCCACCGCCTCCGCCCCGGTGTTCATCGGCAGCACCATCTCCATGTCGCACAACTCGGCGAGCTGTGTACAGAAGTCGGCGAACCGGTCGTGGTGGAACGCGCGGGAGGTGAGCGTGACTCTCTCCAGCTGTGCCTTTGCGGCGTCGATCAGCCGGCGGTTTCCGTGGCCGAAGTTGAGCGCCGAGTACCCGGCGAGCATGTCGAGGTAGCGGCGCCCCTCGACATCGGTCATCCACGCGCCGTCCGCCGAGGCGACGACAACGGGAAGCGGGTGGTAGTTGTGCGCACTGTGCGCCTCCGCAGAGGCAATGGCACTCTCCGATGCAGACACGGGATCTCCGTTCACGTAGAGACAAGGCATCCGGCGTGGGGCGGGGTGGTGCCCCTGTTTCTATCGTCGCTCGCATGGTGGACGAAGAAACCTTGCTTCAGGGCGTGGCCGCTAGGCTGGACAGTACGCACGGCGACTGGCGTACGGGGAAGTAACCCCGAGGGAACCGCGCGCGGAAGATCACACGAGGTGCCGCCCGCCTGGGCACCCCGGGACTTGTCCCGTGGTGCTGCCCGTCCCCTGCCCGGCCTGCCCGGCAAGGGCCCGAGCCGCATCCCGGGACCACGACCGAGCAGACGGATCGCCCCCGGAGGACACCATGACTCTTCCCCTGCCCCACCCGGCACTCTCCGCCGCCGACCCCGAACTGGCGGCCCTGATCGGCGACGAGGAGCGGCTTCAGGCCGACACCCTGCGCCTGATCCCCAGCGAGAACTACGTCTCCAGGGCCGTCCTGGAAGCCTCCGGCACCGTCCTGCAGAACAAGTACAGCGAGGGGTACCCGGGCCGCCGCTACTACGAGGGCCAGCAGAACATCGACAAGGTCGAGCTGCTCGCCATCGCCCGCGCCAAGCAGCTCTTCGGCGTCGAGCACGCCAATGTCCAGCCCTACTCCGGCTCCCCGGCCAACCTCGCCGTCTATCTCGCCTTCGCCGAGCCCGGCGACACCGTGATGGGCATGGCCCTGCCGATGGGCGGCCACCTCACCCACGGCTGGGGCGTATCGGCCACCGGCAAGTGGTTCCGCGGCGTCCAGTACGGCGTACGCCAGGACACCGGCCTGATCGACTTCGACGAGGTGCGCGAGCTCGCCCTCAAGGAACGCCCGAAGCTCATCTTCTGTGGCGGCACCGCGCTGCCCCGCACCATCGACTTCGCGGCCTTCGGGGAGATCGCCCAGGAGTCCGGCGCCATCCTGGTCGCCGATGTCGCGCACATCGCCGGCCTGATCGCCGGGGGTGCCCACCCCTCGCCGGTCCCGTACGCGGACGTGATCTCCACGACCACCCACAAGACCCTGCGTGGGCCGCGTGGCGCGATGCTGATGTCCCGCGAGGAGCACGCCAAGGCCATCGACAAGGCGGTCTTCCCCGGCCTCCAGGGCGGCCCGCACAACCAGACCACGGCCGCGATCGCGGTCGCCCTCAACGAGGCGGCTCAGCCCTCCTTCCGCACGTACGCCGAGTCGGTCGTCGCCAACGCCAAGGCACTCGCCGAAGAACTGCTCGCCCGCGGCTTCGAACTCGTCTCCGGCGGCACCGACAACCATCTGATCCTGATGGACCTCACCCCCAAGAACGTCCCCGGCAAGGTGGCGGCGAAGGCGCTCGACCGGGCCGGGATCGTCGTCAACTACAACACCGTGCCGTACGACCCGAGGAAGCCCTTCGACCCCTCCGGTGTCCGCATCGGAACCCCCTCTCTCACCTCGCGCGGTCTCGGTACCCAGCACATGGCCGCCGTTGCCGAGTGGATCGACCGCGGTGTGGCCGCGGCCGGCTCGGGTGACGAGGACGCGCTGGGGGAGATCCGGTCCGAGGTCGCGGAGCTGATGTCCGCGTATCCGGCGCCCGGGTTGACCACGTAATGCTGTGACGGGGTCCGGCCGGCGGGTCCTCAACCTCCCCCAGGACTTCGTCCGGGGGACCCCCGGACGGGCTTGAAATGCCCGGTCAGCCCCGTCCTGAGCCCTCCGGGCGGTACGGGCACCCCCGTGTCCGTACCGCCCGGCGCCCGGCCCAGCCGTCCAGCGGGCGGCGGACCGCCGGGGGGACTGTGTTCCTCGTCTCATTGAGGCGCGCACCAGTGCCGCATACGCCTCCGGTTGTCCGGCGCGCACCCGCGCGATCACCGCAGCCTCTTCCTCGACGATGCGGCCCCCCTCCGGACCGGCTCCAGGGTCCCCTCCCGCGTCCTCACACCTTTCCTACACCGGCGGCCGGAGATCGGTTCCGCACCTGAGAGAATGTTGTGCATGGCCTCAGACCGACCCCGCGCGCTCTCCGGTATCCAGCCCACCGCAGGCTCGTTCCACCTCGGGAACTACCTCGGAGCGATCCGCCAGTACGTGGCGCTGCAAGAGACCCACGACGCGTTCTACATGGTCGTGGACCTGCACGCGATCACCGTGCCGCAGGACCCGGCCGAGCTGCGTGCCAACACCCGTCTGGCGGCCGCCCAGCTGCTCGCCGCCGGTCTCGACCCCGAGCGCTGCACGCTTTTCATCCAGAGCCATGTCCCCGAGCACGCCCAGCTCGGCTGGATCATGAACTGCCTCACCGGCTTCGGCGAGGCCTCCCGGATGACGCAGTTCAAGGACAAGTCCGCCAAGCAGGGCGCGGACCGGGCCACGGTCGGCCTGTTCACCTACCCGATCCTGCAGGTCGCGGACATCCTGCTGTACCAGGCCAACGCCGTCCCGGTCGGCGAGGACCAGCGCCAGCACATCGAGCTCACCCGTGACCTCGCCGAGCGCTTCAACGCCCGCTTCGGCGACACCTTCACCGTCCCGGCGCCGCACATCGTCAAGGAGGTCGCGAAGATCTACGACCTTCAGGACCCGTCGATCAAGATGAGCAAGTCGGCGTCCACGCCCAAGGGCCTGATCAACCTGCTCGACGAGCCCAAGGCGACCGCCAAGAAGGTCAAGAGCGCGGTCACCGACACCGACACCGTCATCCGGTTCGACCCGGTGAACAAGCCGGGCGTCTCCAACCTGCTGACCATCCACTCCACCCTCACCGGCAAGACCGTCGCCGAGCTGGAGGCGGAGTACGAGGGCAAGATGTACGGAGCGCTCAAGACGGACCTCGCCGACATCATGGTGGAATTCGTCACTCCGTTCCGCTCCCGTACCCAGGAATATCTGGACGACCCCGAGACGCTGGACTCGATCCTGGCCAAGGGCGCGGAGAAGGCCCGCGCGGTCGCGGCCGAGACCCTGGCCGCCGCTTACGACAAGGTGGGGTTCCTGCCCGCGAAGCACTGAGAGCGTTCCGATTCCGTACCGAGTGATCACCGAATCGGCACTGTGTCCAAGGCCTCTGGCCACACACGCCGTGCAGCCGCCACACTGGCGGCTGCACACCTACCCGCAGACGACTGAGGAGAACGACGTGGGGACCGTAACGCTCGGCGTTTCGATCGCGGTCCCGGAGCCCTACGGCAGCCTGCTCCAGGAGCGGCGCGCGGGCTTCGGGGATCCCGCCGCGCACGGCATTCCGACCCACGTCACACTCCTGCCGCCGACCGAGGTCGACGCCGAGGCCCTGCCCGCGATCGAGGCGCATCTCGCCAGGGTCGCGGCGACCGGCCGGCCCTTCCCGATGCGGCTCAGCGGCACCGGAACATTCCGCCCCCTCTCGCCCGTCGTGTTCGTCCAGGTCGTCGAGGGCGCGGCCGCCTGCACCTGGCTGCAGAAGCGGGTGCGGGACGCCTCCGGGCCGCTGGTGCGTGAGCTGCAGTTCTCGTACCACCCGCACGTGACGGTGGCGCACGGCATCGCCGAGGAGGCGATGGACCGTGCGTACGAGGCGCTGTCCGAGTACGAGGCGTCCTGGACCTGCGCCTCCTTCGCGCTGTACGAGCAGGGCCCGGACGGCGTGTGGCGCAAGCTCCACGAGTACGCCTTCGGGGGCGGCATCGTGGCCGTGCCCGCCCAGGGCTCCCCGGTGGACGAGCCCGCAGCCACCCCCTGACCCCGGGCCCGCTCCCTACCTCGGTCCGCCGCCAAGAGGTCGTCGTCACAGCGGCAGTCTGCGGAACAGCGGTCGCGGCACATGCCGCAGCGCCGACATCACCAGCCGCAGTGCCCCCGGCACCCACACCGTCTCCGATCTGCGTCGCAGCCCGAGCTCGACGGCCGCGGCGACGGCCCCGGGAGTGGTGGCCAGCGGCGCCTGAGGCAGCCCCGCCGTCATCTTCGTACGGACGAATCCGGGGCGTACGACCATGACGTGCACGCCCGTCCCGTGCATCGCGTCCCCCAGCCCCTGGGCGAAGGCGTCCAGGCCCGCCTTGCTGGAGCCGTAGATGAAGTTCGCGCGGCGGGCGCGCTCGCCCGCCACCGAGGAGAGCACCACCAGCGAGCCGTGCCCCTGGTTCTGCAGGGCCGCCGCGCACACCAGTGAGGCCGAGACCGCCCCCGTGTAGTTGATCTGCGCGACCCGGACGGCGGCCGGCGGGTCGGCCTCGTCGTTCGCCTGGTCGCCGAGGACGCCGAAGGCCAGCAGCACCATGTCGATGTCGCCCTCGGCGAAGATCTTCCCCAGCACCTCTTCGTGCGCGGCGCAGTCCAGGGCGTCGAAGGCGACCGTGCGGACGTCGGCCCCGAGGGTACGGAGCCCGCTCGCCGCGTCTTCGAGGGAGGGGGCGTGGTGGCCGGCCAGCCACACCGTGCGGGTGCGGCGGGCGATGAGCCGCCGGGCGACGGCCAGGCCGATCTCCGACGTACCGCCGAGGACCAGGAGGGACTGCGGGGAGCCGAAGGCGTTCTTCACGGGTGGTGCTCCTTAGAGGGAGAGACGGCGGGAGAGGTCGGAGGTGAAGACTCCGCGGGGGTCGAGAGCGGCCCGCAGGGCACGGAATTCCGGCAGTCGTGGATACATCCCGGCGAGCAGTTCCGGACGCAGCCTGGAGTCCTTCGCCAGATAGACCCGGCCGCCCGCCGCGGCGACCTCCTCGTCCAGCTCGTCCAGGAACGCGCCGAGTCCGGGCAGCCGGGCCGGGATGTCCAGCGCGAGCGTCCAGCCGGGCAGGGGGAACGACAGCCAGCCGGGGTCGCCGGCGCCGAAGCGCTTGAGGACCGCGAGGAACGAAGGGCACCGGCGCTGCGAGATCCGGCGCACGATCCCTCGCAGGGCGTCCTCCTGTCCGTACCCGACGACGAACTGGTACTGGACGAAGCCGCCGCGGCCGTAGATCCGGTTCCAGTGCGGGAGGCCGTCCAGCGGGTGGAAGAAGGCGGCCAACGTCTGCAGCTCGCCGGTGCGTGAGCGGGGCGCCCTGCGGTACCAGAACTCGTTGAAGAGCCCCACGGTGGCGCGTCCGAGCAGAACGTCCGGTACGAGTCCGGGGGCGGGCGGCAGCGTCCGGGGGCGGAAGGTGAGCGGTGCGCGCCGGGCGCGCGGAGGCAGGGCTTCCAGCGGGGCGTGCTCGCCGCGGCTGAGGACGGAGCGCCCCAGCGCACGCCCGCGCGCGAGGAGGTCGATCCATGCGACCGAGTACCGGTGGCGGTGGTCGCTCGCGGTGAGTCTGGCCATCAAGTCGTCCAGGTCGGCGGTCCGTTCGGTGTCCACGGACATCAGGGACGTCTCCACGGGGTGCAGCTGGACGGTCGCCGAGAGGATCAGGCCGGTCAGGCCCATGCCACCCGTCGTCGCGTCGAAGAGGTCGGTGCCGGGCAGGACCGTCCGTACGCAGCCGTCCGCCGTCAGCAGTTCCAGCGAGCGCACATGGCGCGAGAAGGAGCCGCAGACATGGTGGTTCTTGCCGTGGATGTCGGCGCCGACGGCGCCGCCGACCGTGACATGGCGGGTCCCGGGTGTCACCGGTACGAACCAGCCGAGCGGCAGCAGCACTTCCATCAGCCGGTGCAGGCTCACGCCCGCGTCGCACACGACGACGCCCGCTTCGGCGTCGATGGTGCGGATGCGGTCGAGGGAGGTCATGTCGAGGACGGCTCCGCCCGCGTTCTGCGCCGCGTCTCCGTACGCCCGTCCGAGCCCGCGCGCGATGCCGCCGCGCGCCCCCCAGCCCCGCACTGCATCGACGGCTTCCGCAGGTGTACGGGGACACAGCAGCCGGGCGGTCGTCGGGGCCGTCCGACCCCAGCCGGTGAGGGACACCAACTCGGTGCCGGTGCCGGTGCCGGTGCCGGTGCCGGCAGCGGCACGTGTGTCGGTGGTGCGGGTCTCGGCAACCATGTCCGAGACGTTATAGCCGCCTATGCCCGCATTTGGCGGTACCTCGCAGGACTCGCCGAAATGGGTGATTAAACGAGTGTCATCAAAGATGGACGTGAAAGTCCGCCGATCGCCGAGAAGAGTCGCCCCTGGCTCATGAGAGCTCATGAGAAGGGGTGGCAGATGAGATACGCGGACTGCGCGGCCGCCGAGCGGCGGCTGCTGGCGGCGCTGCGTGACTGCGGACGGCAGCCTCGGATCGCCGCTGCCGCCCGCGCGCTCTCCGCCACCGGCGAGCACGGCGCGCTCTGGCTCGCCGCCGGACTCCTGGGCGCGGCGGCCGACCGCGAGCGGCGCGGGGCCTGGCTGCGGGCCACCGCCCTGGTCGGCGCGGCGCATCTGGCCAGCATCGGCATCAAGGCAGCCGTACGCCGCCCCCGCCCCCAACTGCCCGTCGGCGGGCCTCTCGTCCGTACCGTGGGCCGCCATTCCTTCCCCAGCTCACACGCCACATCGGCGGCCGCTGCCGCCGTGGCCTTCGGCGCGCTGCGCCCGGCCGGACGCCGGCTGGCGCCGCCGCTGGCCGCCGCGATGTGCGTGTCACGGCTCGTCGTCGGCGTCCACTATCCGACGGACATCGCGGCGGGCGCCGCACTCGGCGGGCTCGCGGTCCGTCTCGGCGCCCGCTGGATGACGGGTCCGCGCGTGGGCTCCGCGCCGGAAGGCGCGCCTCAGGGGCCGCCGGGGCCGGCTGTCCGGGGGCGGCATGGCTGAGCGCGGCAGCGCGCTGCTGAAGCGGTCCGAACGGCCCCGGCGGCCCCCACGGCCCGCGCCGCGCCGGGTCGTCGGCCTGCCCCTCGGCCTGCTCAGAACCGCGCGCCCGCGCCAGTGGATCAAGAACGCCCTCGTCATGGCCGCCCCCGCCGCAGCCGGAGACCTGGGCTCCAGGCGCACCGCCTCTCAACTGGCCCTCGTCTTCGTCCTGTTCACCGCGGCAGCCGCGGCGGTCTACCTCGTCAACGACGCCCGCGACTGCGAAGCCGACCGCGCCCACCCCGTCAAGCGCAGACGTCCCGTCGCCGCCGGGGACGTGCCCGTGGCCGTCGCGTACACGATGGGCGCCCTGCTCGCAGCCGTCGCGATCACCGGAGCGGCGGCCCTGTGCAACGCCATGACGGGCGCCCTGCTCACCGCCTATCTGTCGATGCAACTCGCGTACTGCCTCTGGCTCAAGCATGTGCTCGTCGTCGATCTGGCCGTCGTGACCACCGGATTCCTCATGCGCGCGATGACCGGCGGGGTCGCGCTCGCCATCCCGCTGTCCCGGTGGTTCCTGATCACCACGGGTTTCGGCGCGCTGTTCATCGTGGCGGCCAAGCGATACTCGGAAGCCGTGCAGATGGAGGGCAGCAAGGGCGCGACCCGGGCGCTGCTCAACGAGTACACGACCGGCTATCTGCGCTTCGTCTGGCAGCTCGCGGCCGGTGTCGCCGTGCTCGCGTACTGCCTGTGGGCCCTGGAGAGCGGCGGGGTGGCCGCCCAGGCCCTGCTGCCCTGGCGGCAGCTGTCGATCATCCCGTTCATCCTGGCGGTGCTGCGCTACGCGGTCTTCGCGGACCGCGGCACGGCCGGCGCGCCCGAGGATGTGGTGCTGCACGACCGGGCGCTCGCCGTCGTCGGACTGGTCTGGGCCGCGATGTACGGACTGGCGGTCGCCGACCTGTGAAGCCCGTCGGATGGTCCGAGCTGGGCTCTTTCGCGCTGGTCGGAGGCTGTGCGTACGCCGCCGACCTGGCCGTTTTCGTATGGCTGCGCGGCCCGCTCGGCTGGGAGCCGCTGACCGCGAAGGCCCTCTCCTTCCTCGCCGGGAGCACCGTCGCGTACCTCGGCAACGCCTTGGGGACCTACCGGTGCAGAAGGATGGGTCTTCGTGAGTGCGCCGTCTTCTTCGCCGTCAATCTCGCGGGCGCGCTGGTGCAACTGCTCTGTCTGGTTGTCTCGCACCACGGCCTCGGACTCACCTCGGGGCGCGCGGACACCGTGTCCGGGCTCGGCGTCGGCATGTTCCTCGCCACCTGCCTGCGATTCTGGGGAACCCGGACACTGGTATTCGGCGCGGAGGGTACGCGTACGACATGGACTGGCTGATCAAACTCCCCGTCGTCGGACCGCTGGTCGCACGGCTGATGCAGACCCATGCCTGGCGCTCGTACGAGACGCTCGACCGGGTGCACTGGACGCGGCTCGCCGCCGCGATCACCTTCATCAGCTTTCTCGCGCTCTTCCCGCTGATCACGGTGGCCGCGGCGATCGGCGCCGCGCTGCTCGACCAGGAGCAGCTGGCCAAGCTCGAGGACAGGATCACCGAGCAGGTGCCGGGCATCTCCGACCAGCTCGACATCAACTCCCTGGTCGCCAACGCCGGCACGATCGGAGTCGTCGCGGGCGCGCTGCTGCTCCTCACCGGCATCGGCTGGGTCGGTTCGCTCAGGGACTGCCTGCGGGCGGTCTGGGAGCTGGACGACGAGGACGAGGGCAATCCCGTCCTGCGCAAGCTCAAGGACGGGGGCGTACTGCTCGGACTCGGCGCGACGGCGCTCACCTCGATCGCGGCGTCGACGCTCGCGTCCACCGCCGTGGGCTGGAGTGCCGACCGGCTCGGTATCGACAAGGGCGGAGCCAGCGGCGTACTGCTGCAGGGCGTGGCCATCGCGATCGCCGTCGTCGCCGACTTCCTGGTGCTGCTGTATCTGCTGACGCTGCTGCCGGGCGTGCACCCGCCGCGCCGCCGCCTGATGGTGGCCACGCTGATGGGAGCCGTCGGCTTCGAACTGCTCAAACTGCTGCTCAGCGGCTATATCCAGGGTGTCGCCGGGAAGAGTATGTACGGGGCGTTCGGCGTCCCGGTCGCCCTGCTGCTGTGGATCAACTTCAGCGCGAAGCTGCTGCTGTTCTGCGCCGCGTGGACGGCGACGCAGAGCAAGCAGACGACGGACGGGACTTCCCCGGCACGTCCTGGCGGCGGCCCTGCAGGACCTAGCGGCGGCGCAGTGGCCAGCGCCGGTTGACCAGGAAGACCCCGGCCGCCAGCACCACCAGCACCCCGGCGATGATGCCGAGCGCGGTACCGATGCCGCCTGAGCTGTGCTTGGCGGCGGCGGTCTTGGCCGGAGCGCCCTTGCCCGCGGGCTGTGCGCCGCCCGACTCGGGGAGGGTCGCGGACTTCGGCGGGACCAGCTCACCGACCGGCTTGACCTTGCCGGCCGCCGCGAAGCCCCAGTCGAGCAGTCGGGCCGCTTCCTGGTAGACGGCCTGGCTCTCGCCGGAGTCCGGGTTCATGACGGTGACGAGCAGCACCTTGCCGTTCCGCTCGGCGACACCGGTGAAGGTCGCGCCCGCGTGCGTCGTGTTGCCGTTCTTGACGCCGGCGATGCCCTTGTAAGGAGTGACGCCGTCGTCGCCGGTGAGCAGCCGGTTGGTGTTCTGGATCTCGAAGTAGTCGCGCTTGCTGCCCGGCACCTTCTCGCCGGGGAACATGGCGCGGGGCGTCGAGCAGTACTCGCGGAAGTCCTTCTTCTGCATGCCGCTGCGGGCGATGAGGGTGAGGTCGTACGCGGAGGAGACCTGGCCGTCGGCGTCATAGCCGTCGGGCGAGACGACATGGGTGTCGAGCGCCTGCAGCTCGTCGGCGTGCGCCTGCATGTCCTCGACGGTCTTGGGGACGCCGCCGTTCATCGCGGCCAGCACATGCACGGCGTCGTTGCCGGAGCGCAGGAACACTCCGAGCCACAGATCGTGGACGGAGTAGGTGTGGTCCTCCTTGACCCCGACCAGGCTGCTGCCTTCGCCGACGTCCGCGAGCTCGGCGTCGGTGACCTTGTGGATCTCGGTCTTGGGCAGCCGGGGCAGCACGGTGTCCGCGAACAGCATCTTGAGGGTGGAGGCCGGGGGCAGCCGCCAGTGGGCGTTGTTCGAGGCGAGCACGTCGCCGCTCTCCGCGTCCGCGACGATCCAGGACCGGCCGCTCAGCTCGGCGGGCAGTACGGGCGCACCGGGGCCGAGGCTGACCTGGGGGCCGGCCATGCCGAGCTGGGTGCCGCCGACGGTGGACATGGAGGCCGGCGGGTTGGGCTGCTGCTTCCTTCCTGGCTTGTCGTCATGGGTGTCCGCGGTCGCAGGTGCGACGGTGAGTGCGGGCAGCAACACGGCGGCGGCGACCGTCAACGCGGTCTTCTTCGAAGCAGACACGGACGAGAACGTACATGGCCAAGCAGAAAATATGCTCATCAGCTCGGTGACCCGCCGGGAGCGACGCCGGGACAGCCCACCCCGGAGGACCCGGTCGGAGGACGGCCGCGATACTGAGTCCATGAAGCTCAGCCGCTCTGCCTCCTGGTTCCTGCTCGCGTTCGGGGTGTGGAGCTGGTTCATCTGGATCACTTTCGTCAAGAACCTGTGGAAGGACGGCAGCGGGCTCGCCTTCGACGACTCGGGCAACCCGACCGGGTACTTCTGGGTCCACCTGCTGCTCGCCATGACGTCCTTTGTCTTGGGGACGGTCGTCGGCGTGATCGGGTTGCGCGGCGTGCGCGCATTGCGCGCAACGAGCGCCAAGGATTAGGGGAGCGGTTCGTGCTGGTGGTCGTCCTGCTCGTGGTGGTAGCGGTTGTAGCCCTGCTGGCGGGGGTGCACTGGTACGTATGGCGACGCCTGGTCCGCGACACGACCGCGCCGGGCGGGATGGCCCGGCGGGTGGGCACGACGGCGGTGTGGGTGCTGCCGCTGCTGTCGGTGGGGGCGCTGGTGTCGGGGCGGGCGGGGGCGCCGTTCTGGGTGCAGCGGGTGGTGGCGTGGCCGGGGTATCTGTGGCTGGCCGTGCTGCTGTATCTGGTGCTCGGGTTGGTGGTGGGGGAGGCTGTACGGCCGGTGCTGCGGGGGGTGCTGGGGCGTCGGGAGGCGCGGCGGGCAGGTGCGAGCGGCCCTCAGGACCCCGCCGTGGGCTTCGCCGCGGTGCCTGGGACCGACCGGCCTGCGGCCGTCGGCGCAGCCGCGCAGGATCCCGCGGCCACCGCGGCCACCGCGGACAATCCGCTCGCCGTGGCAGCGACGGCGACCGAGGTCTCCGCGGCCCCGGACGCCGGAGTGCTCCGTACGGACACGGGAAGCGCGGCCGCCGCCGCCGGGTCGGCGGCCCGCACCGAGGACCTCGCGGGCGCGCGGCCCGGCGTCTCGCGGCGGATGTTTGTGAGCCGGATCGTCGGGGGCAGTGCCGCCGCCGTCGCCCTCGGGACCGTTGGGTACGGAACGTACGGCGTCCTGCGCGGACCTCGGGTCAAGCGGGTCACCGTTCCTCTCGCCAGGCTTCCCCGTGCCGCCCACGGGTTCCGTATCGCCGTCGTCAGCGACATCCACCTCGGGCCCATCCTCGGCCGGGCCCACACCCAGCGGATCGTCGACATCATCAACGCCACATCGCCCGATCTGGTCGCCGTCGTCGGTGATCTCGTCGACGGGAGCGTTGCCGATCTCGGGCCCGCCGCCGAGCCCCTCGCCCAGTTGGAGGCGCGGCACGGGGCCTTCTTCGTGACGGGGAATCACGAGTACTTCTCCGGGGCCGAGGCGTGGGTCGAGCACGTCCGTGAGCTCGGGCTGCACCCCCTGCGGAACGAGCGCGTCGAGATCGGCGGATTCGACCTCGCCGGGGTCAACGACGTCGCCGGCGAGAGCGAGGGCGACGGGCCCGACTTCGCCAAGGCGCTGGGCGACCGGGACCGCAGCCGCGCGTCCGTGCTGCTCGCGCATCAGCCCGTCGTCATCCATGACGCCGTCGAGCACGGCGTCGACCTGCAGCTGTCCGGCCACACCCACGGCGGTCAGCTCTGGCCCGGCAACCACCTCGCCGCCCTCGCCAATCCGACCGTCGCCGGCCTGGAACGCTACGGCGACACCCAGCTGTATGTGACCCGGGGCGCAGGTGCCTGGGGCCCGCCCGTGCGCGTGGGGGCGCCCTCGGACATCACCGTCGTAGAGCTCGCATCCCGCACGGCCTAACGGCACCAAGGCATGGCCGGGGTCAAAGTTAACTGTGACGACTCCTGCTTTCCTCCTTCCAGTGACGGCCTTGTGATTGGCTGAACGCGCCATATCACGAACCGGGGTGGGCGTGAAGGGAAGCTCGGGCGATGCAATCGATCCGTCTTCGATTATTGGTCATGTGCGTGGTGCTGGTGACCGCGGCTGTGGGGGGCTGGCAGTTACTGCCGTCCGGCGGGGCCAAGAAGGCCGCGGTGACCGTCGGTACGACCGATGTCGTCACCTCCCTCGACCCCGCCGGGGCCTACGACGCGGGCTCCTGGGCCATGTACAACAACGTCTTTCAGACGCTCCTCACTTTCAGACCCAACGGCGTGACCCCGGTCCCGGACGCCGCCAGCAGCTGCACGTTCATCGGGATCAAGCTCCAGACCTACCAGTGCGAACTGCGGGACGACCTCACCTTCGCGAATGGCCGGAAGATCACCGCCGAGGACGTCAAGTACTCCTTCGAGCGCATGCTGCGCATCAAGTCGGGCGTCGGCCCGCAGCCTCTCTTCGCGACCCTCAAGAACGTCGTCGCCAGGGGCCGGACGGTCACCTTCAACCTCACCACCCGTGACTCCACCTTTCCGCAGAAGCTCGCCACCGGCGCAGGGTCGATCGTGGACCGCACCCAGTACCCGGAGAAGAGCCTTCGCGAGGGCTCAGCGGTGGACGGTTCGGGACCGTACGTTCTGAAGGAGTACGAGCCCGGCGTCAGAGCCCGTCTCGTACCCAACCCCAGATACAAGGGCGCGCTGACGAAGACCGGCGGGCCCGTGGTGATCCGCTACTTCAAGGGGGCCGACGAGCTCGCGGCGGCCTGGCAGGCCCAGCAGCTCGATGTCACGCACCGCCGGCTGCCCGCCACGTACCTCGCCGCACTCGACCCGAGCAACTCGGCCGTGCGCGTCAGCGAGTCGGAGAGCGCGGAGATCCGCAATCTCGTCTTCAACCTGCGGCCGGGCTCGCCGCTGGCGAACAAGGCGGTACGGCGGGCGATCGCCGCGGTCATCGACCGCCCCAAGGTGGTCACTTCCGTCTATCACTCCACCGTGCAGCCGCTCTACTCCCTGATCCCGCAGGGGACCCTCGGGCACACCAACCCCTTCTTCGACGCCTATCCGAAGCCCAGCACCGAGCGCGCCAGGAAACTGCTCGACGAGGCGGGCATCACTGCGCCAGTGAGTTTCACCCTGGTGCACCGGGCGGACAGCGGCCCGGCGCAGGAGGCGGCCGAACTGCGCCGGCAGCTGGAGGCGACCAAGCTGTTCAAGGTGAAGGTCGTCGCCCAGGACTGGAGGGTCTTCCAGAAGGGGTACGCGGACGGCAAGTACGACGCGTACACCGTCGGCTGGATACCGGACTTCCCGGACCCCGACAACTTCAGCCAGCCCCTCGTCGGCACGGACTCGACCCTCCACAACGGCTATCGGAGCAAGGCCGTCGACAGGCTGATTTCCTCCACGCAGCAGTACACCGAACGCGCCCGCGCCACCGAGGACTTCAAGTCGCTGCAGCGGGAGATCGCCGAGGATGTGCCGCTGCTGCCGCTGTGGCAGCAGAAGGACTACGCACTGAGCAGCGAGGACGTCAGCGGCGCGCAGTATCTGTCGGACGGCACCGGCGTCTGGCGGCTGTGGGAGCTCGGCCGGATCTGACGGCGCAAGGCCTCGCCTCTGCGCACCCCCACCGAGCAACCCACCGAGCACCCGCTACGCCGTCGGCGCAGGGGCGGCCGGGAGCGCGACCGTCACCGCCAGGCCCTCGCCCGGCGTTGTCCGGACCGTCACCTCGCCGCCGTGCGAGGCGACCACCGCCTGCACGATCGCCATGCCGAGACCGCTGCCCGCGGGCCCGCTCCCTTCCCCGCCCGCCCGGAAGAAGCGGTCGAAGATGCGCTCGGCGTCCTCGCCCGCCATGCCCGGACCCTCGTCCGACACCCGCAGCCGCACCGCCCCCGGCCCCCGCCCGTCGCCGCCCTCACGCGCCAGCTCCACCCGCACCGCGGCCTCCGCCGGGGTGTGCGCGCGGACGTTGGCCAGCAGATTGCCGACGACCTGCCGCAGCCCCGACTCGTCGCCCTGCACGAGCAACGCTCCGGCCGCCCGCACCGTGACCGGCCGTTGCGGCTGCTGGGCCCGCAGATCGTCCGCCGCGTCCCGCACCAGATGGCTCAAGTCAACGGCACAAAGCCGCAGTTGGGGCTGCTGGTCGAGACGGGCCAGGGTCAGCAGCTCCTCGACGAGCCGGCCCATCCGGTCGGCCTCGGCGTTCATCCGGGCCAGCGCCCGGGTCCGTTCCACCGGCTCGCGCAGCATCCCCTTGTCGTACAGCTGCAGATAGCCGCGGATCGCGGACAGTGGCGTACGCAGTTCGTGCGAGGCGTCCGCGACGAACCGCCGCAGCTGGGCGGCGCTGTGCTCGCGGGTCTCGAAGGCCGACTCGACCTGGTGGAGCATGGAGTTGAGGGCGACCCTCAGCTGCTCGATCTCGGTGACCGGATCGCGTCCGGCGGGCACCCGTCGGGTCAGATCGCCCTCCGCTATGGCGGACGCCGTCTCCACCATGTCCTCCAGCGGCCGCAGCCGGTGCTTGGTACCGAGCATGGTGAGCAGGGCGAGCAGCGCGAGCAGCACCGTCCCGAAGGCGAGATCGAGCTTCAGGGCCTTCGCCATTCCGTTGTGCACGGCTCCGGTCTCGGTGGCCAGCAGCACGAACGTGCCGTCGCCGAGACGGGTCCCGACCACGCGATAGGGCTCGCCGCCGACGTTCACGTCCCGCGCCTCGGCGGAGTCGGCGAGCGCGCCGGGATCGTCGACCGCGGCCGCGAGATCCCGCTGCCGGTCGGTGGGCACGATTCTGGCGAAGGCGATCGGCCGGTGCCCGGCGTCGAGGGCGACAAGGATCGTCGGCGAGCGCGTCAGCCGGCTCGCCTCCTTGTCGTCCGGCGCGAACTGGTCCCGCAGCGCCCCGATCGCGCTCAGCGAGTCGATCTCCTTCTGCGTGAATCCGGTGCGCGCCAGGGCATGTGCGCTTCCCATCAGCTCGCTGTCCACCCGGTCGAGCAGATAGTGCCGCATGCCCATCAGGCTGATGGCCGTGGCGGCGACGATGCCGAGGGCCAGCAGCGCCACATTCACCACGGTGAGCTTGGCGCGCAGGGAGTGGACTGAGCGGTGGTGCTGCTGGTGCCAGGCGCGGGCCCCGGCCGCCGCCCGTGTCCAGCGCCTCATGCGAGCCCGTATCCGACGCCTCTGCGGGTGGTTATCAGCGGTGGGCCCAGGGGATCGAGCTTGCGCCGCAGATAGCTGATGTACGTCTCGACGACGGTCGACTCCGCCTGGTGCTCGTACTGCCAGACATGGCGCAGCAACTGCTCCTTGGTGACGATGCGCCCGGCGTTGCGTACGAGGAAACGCAGCAGAGCGTACTCGGTGGGGGTGAGCTGCACCGAGCCGCCCTCGCGCCGCGCCGCATACGTCGCGTCGTCCAGCTCCAGGTCGCCGTACCGCAGCGGAGGCCGCACCGGCAGCACGTCCGCCGGCCTGGTGCGCCGCAGCACCGCCCTGATGCGGGCCACGACCTCGTCGACGTTGAAGGGCTTGGTGATGTAGTCGTCGCCGAAGCCGAGTGCGCCCACGATCTCGGCGGGGGCGTCGCGCGCGGTGAGGAAGACGACGGCCGTCTCGGGGCGGGCGGCGCGCAGTTCACGTCCGAGCGCGCGCCCGTCGCCGTCCGGAAGCATCACATCGAGGAGCGCCACATCGGGGCGCGTCTGCCCGGCCAGCTGCCGGGCCTGCCGCACGCTTCCCGCCGTGATCACCTCAAAGCGGTGATAGCGCAGTGCGATGGCGAGGACGTCGGCGATGCTCGGCTCGTCCTCGACGACCAGCACGGTCGCTCCCTCATGGTCCATGTCCTCAGTATCGGCATGTTCCCCGCGCCGGGGACCGGTCACTGTCTTGGAGTTCCTTGAGAGTCATGGCCGCGCCACGCCACGGACGCCGTCTGCGGCCGATTCTGGAGACCGGCCCGGGGGAGACGGATCTACGAAGGGGCAGGAATCGTGGCGGCATTGGCACGCTGGTGCTATCGGCATCGGCTGGTGGTCCTGGTGCTGTGGGTGGGGGCGCTGTTCGGCCTGGGGGCCGCGGGCAGTTCGGCAGGCACCAACTACTCCAACAGCTTCAGCCTTCCGGACACCGACTCCACGCATGCGTACGACTTGATGGTGCAGGCCTTCCCGCAGAGCTCCGGCGACACCGACACCGTGGTGTGGCGGGTCCGGGAAGGCTCGGCGCGCGATGCCTCCGTACGCGCGCGGATCGAGCCCGCGCTCAAGGAGATCGCGGGCATGAAGGGCGTCGGGGAGGTCGCGAGCCCGTACACCCCCGCGGGCGGCGCGCAGATCAGCAAGGACGGGCGGATCGCGTACGCCCAGATCACCTTCGCCGAACAGGCCAACGGCGTGCCGAAGGGCCTGATCGAGGACGTCGTCGACACCGCGCAGGACGCCGAACGCGCGGGACTGCAGGTCGAGCTCGGCGGGCAGGCGATCGCCCGCATTCAGGAGCCGCCGACCGGCACGGCCGAAATGGTCGGCCTCGCGGCCGCCGCGGTCGTCCTCTTCCTGGCCTTCGGCTCGCTCTTCGCGATGGTGCTGCCGCTGGTCGTGGCCGTCTTCGGCGTCGGCACCGGCATGCTGTCGACGACGCTGCTCAGCCACGCCACGGACGTGCCCGAAGTGGCCCCGCTGCTCGGCTCGTTGATCGGACTCGGCGTCGGCATCGACTATGCGCTGTTCATCGTCACGCGCCACCGCAAGGGCATTCTGCGGGGCATGGCCCCGGAGGACTCGGCGGTCACCGCGCTGAACACCTCCGGGCGCGCGGTGCTGTTCGCGGGCGGCACGGTGTGCATCGCGCTCGCCGGCATGCTGGTGATGAACATGCGGTTCCTCGACGGCGTGGTGATCGCCACCTCGCTCACCGTCGTACTCAGCGTGCTCGCCGCGATCACCCTGCTGCCCGCGCTCCTCGGCGTCCTGGGCCCGCGCGTGCTGAGCCGGCGGCAGCGGCGCAGGCTCGCGGCAGTCGGCCCGGAGCCCGAGGAGTCCAGTGGCGCCGCCGCCCGCTGGTCCGCGACCGTGCAGAAGCGGCCCAAGTCGATCGCGCTGCTCGCGGTCGTGGTGATGGCGGCGCTCGCGATCCCCGTACTGTCCCTGCGGCTCGGCGCCACCGACCAGGGCAACCACAAGAAGGACACCACGACCCGGCAGGCGTACGACCTGCTCGCCGAGGGTTTCGGGCCCGGCTTCAACGGGCCGCTGCAACTGGTCGCGAAGGACGCCGAACCGGCCGCCGTCCGGGCACTGGTGGGCACGGTGCGCAGTACCGAGGGCGTCGCCCAGGTCGTCGCGCTGCCCTCGCCGCCCGGCTCCGGCGTCACGGTGATCCAGGTCGTGCCGACGACCTCACCGCAGTCCGAGGAGACCGACCAGCTGATCGACACCCTGCGCGACAAGGTCATCCCGCAGTCGGGCGAGGAGATCCATGTCGGCGGAGTCACCGCGATCTTCAAGGACTTCGCGGCGGTGACCGGCGACCGGCTGCCGTACTTCGTCGGCACGATCATCGCGCTGGGCTTCCTGCTGCTGCTGATCGCGTTCCGCTCGCTGGTCGTCCCGCTGACCGCCGCGCTGATGAACCTGATCGCGGCCGCGGCCTCGTTCGGCGTACTGGTCGCGATCTTCCAGTGGGGCTGGGGAGCGGAGGCACTGGGCCTCGGCAAGGAGGGGCCGATCACCGCGTTCCTGCCGGTCATCATGCTGTCCCTGCTCTTCGGCCTCTCGATGGACTACCAGGTGTTCCTGGTGAGCCGGATGCACGAGGAATGGGTGCACACCCAGGACAACGCGCGCGCCGTGCGGGTCGGTCTCGCCGAGACCAGCCGGGTCATCAACTGTGCCGCCCTGATCATGATCTGCGTGTTCAGCGCCTTTGTGCTGAGCGGCGACATGGAGGGCGCGATGGCGGGCATCGGGCTTGCGGCCGCGGTGGCGCTGGACGCGTTCATCCTGCGTACGGCGCTGGTGCCGGCGGCGATGCATCTGCTGGGGCGGTCCAACTGGTGGCTGCCGGCCGGTCTCGAGAAGCGGCTGCCGCATCTGGCCGTGGAGCCGCGGGAGGACGCACCGGCGCTCGCGGGCGCCGTGCCGGGGCCGGGTGTGGAGCCGGTGGCCGGGGACGGCATCGGCGGCGATCCGCTGGTCGACGATGTGGTGCTGTCGCAGGAGGGTGTGCATCAGCCGTAGCGAGGTGCGGCCCACGGCTGCTGACCGGTCCCGCTCGGCGGGGCCGGTCAGGTCCCATTGCGGGAGTCTCAGGCCTTTTTACGGGAGTCCGGGACCGGTGAGGCCTTCTTGCTGGAGGCGACGGTCTCCGACATCCCGGGCAGGAAGTCCGTGAACAGCTCGTGCACTTCGCGTACGAGTGGCCGCAGCACCCGGAACCGGGAGAGCGCGACACCGCGCGTGGTGAGGCGGGCGCCGCGTTCGGCCAGTCGCCTGCTGCGTTCGCGGCCCTCCGAGCGGTCGAAGACCCAGTACAGGACGAGTCCCATCTGGGAGAGCCACATCAACTCGGGCAGGACGTCGGCGAGTTCGTCGGCGACCTTGGCCTTGGAGCCGGCCAGTACCTCCCGGTGGACGGAGAGGGCCGCCTCGCGGGCGTGTTCCGACTCGGGGGAGAACGGGCTGAGCGGGCTCTGCGGGTCGGCCGCGTTCTTGAAGAACTGGGCCGCGAACTCGTGATAGGGCTCGGCGATGTCCAGCCAGGACGTCAGCACCCCGGCGAGCCGGGTCTCCAGATCGGTCTCCCGGTCGAGGATGGGCCGGACCACCGCCTGGTGCTCGGCGCCGATCCGGTCGTAGAAGCCCTGGACGAGGTGTTCCTTGGACTCGAAGTAGTAGTACGCGTTGCCCACGGAGACCCCGGCCTCCTTGGCGATGGCCCGCATGGTCGTCTTGTCGTAACCGCGCTCCTGAAAGAGCCGGAGCGCGGTCTCGAGGATGAGCGTGCGGGTCTGCTCGCTCTTGGGAGCCTTCGCGTCTGTCGGGGCCTTCGCGTCTGTCACGGTGTCCGAGCCTAACCGGGAAGGGAGCACCGGTCGTCGCAGGGAGGCGCGGTGACCTCCCGGTACTTGGCCGCGGCCAGCACCGTGACCCGGGCGAAGGGCTCGCCGGCCGGGGTGGCCAGCCAGTGGGCCTTCGGCCGGTGTTCGGCCAGCGCCCACAGGCAGACGATCCAGGCGGAGGTTCCGCGGTAGATCTGGCCCGCATCGCCGATCACCGTGATCTCGGTGAGCGTCCCCGCGTGGTCGAGGCCGGGGAAGCGGCGCCGGGCCTCGTCCGACGCCGCCGGGAGCAGGTCGAGCAGCACGAGTTGGCGCTGCCGCAGCAGCCAGTGCCGCAGATGGACACAGAGCGGGCACTGCGCGTCGTACAGCACGGTCAGCCGTTTCACCGGGGTGCGCATGGTCGTGATGCCCATGGCCGGGTCAGACTCCGGTTGCGGGCGCCGCCCACGGGCCCTGACCTGCCTGGCCCGTCCAGCCCTGCGGCGGCACGGGCGGCACCTGCTCGCGCTCCATCACTCCACGACGGCGGATCTTGTTGAGGACGTACACATTGGCGAGGTGCATCACGCCGAGTACGAGCAGTACGACGCCGACCTTCACCGAGAGCGCCTCAAGGAGCCCGCGGGCGTCGGCGACGGCGTCGGCCGACTTCAGGTAGAGGGCGACGAAGCCCAGGTTCACCAGGTAGAAGCCGACCACCAGAAGGTGGTTCACGGCGTCGGCGAGCTTCTCGTTCCCCTGCAGGACGTCGGCGAGGAAGATCCGGCCGTTGCGGCTGAGTGTACGGGCCACCCAGACGGTGAGCGCCACGCTGATCAGCAGGTAGACGACGTAGGCGACAACAGTGAGGTCCATGCCCCACCCTCCCTTGAACGTGTTCAAAAGCTGTTGTCATGGACTGTAGACCTACTTTTGAACATGTTCAAGCGAGCGGGGAATCGGGGGTGAGCGGGCCGGACGAGAGACGGCGGCAGCAGTTCTCCGGCGCGCGCAGGAGAACGGCTACCGCCGTCGGTTCACGGAGAGACGAGTGTCTGCTCGGTCCCTACCCGGTCGGCGCGTGAGTCCACGTACATCGTGGTCTCGCCGTCCGACCACCGTATGAGGAGGTCGTCCGCCAGGCCGTTGGGGCTGTAGTTGCCGGCCGACATGACGTCGGCGTGATCCCCCCAGAGGTCGTTCTTGTTCAGAACGCGCTTCTCGCTGCCCAGGGCGGTGGTCGTGGTGCCGACGTAGTTGTCGACCTCACCGTCGGACCAGCGGATCATGAGGTCCCATGTGTGGTTCCCGGAGAACTGCCCGCTGGTGAGCAGCGTGGCGTGCTCCCAGAGCGGGTCGGCCGCCCGCAGCTTGTGCTCCTGCCCGAAGGTCCCGGAGCTCACATTGGTGTAGAGGCTGAGCTCACCGTCCTTCCAGCGCACCACCAGATCCGTGACGTACGTGGCGGCGTTGAAGCGGCCCGCCGATATCTGGGTGGCGAATTTCCAGACGGAGTCCTTCTTGGCCATCTGGGTCCCGGCCACGTTCAGACCGTTGGAGCTCACGTCCGGGTAGAGGGTGACTTCTCCGTCGTTCCAGCGCACCAGCAGGTCGAACTGGTTGGAGCCGGTGAAGTCGCCGCCGGTGATGGACCCGGCTTTCTTCCAGAGGTCGTTCTTCGGCAGCAGCTGCCGCTCGGGCTGGAAGCCGCCCTTGCCGTCGCCGGGGTAGAGGGTGGTCTCGCCGTCCGTCCACACCACGATCAGATCGCTGTGGCCGGTGTTCGAGAAGTCGCCCGAGGCCAGGAGCCTGGCGTGCTTCCAGAGGTCGCCGCCGCCCGGCAGGTAGGGATCACCCGTTGCGGGCTGGTACGGCGGGCGGGCGCCCGGCTGCCGGCCGGCGACGGCGTCGTTGTAGAGGTCCTGGGCATCCTTGCCGTAGATCGGCGCGTAGGTGATCCAGTCGACGTTCTGGTCGTTGCCGCCGCCGTTGTAGCCGCCCGTGTTTCCGATGACCTTCCCGGTACGGGTGCTCGCGTTGTAGTCCGTGATCCAGGGACCGCCGGACACCCCGCCGTGGAAGCCGCCGCAGGTCATCCGCATCTGCCGGAAGCCGGGCAGCTGCTTGGTCGGGACCTCGCAACGGAGCGCCTTGTGCTCCTTGTTGTTGGCCTCGCTGGACGGGTAGCCGATGACGGTGACGTTGTGCGCGTACGTGGTGGTGGGGGTGAAGGTCAGCGCCCCGGTGACATCCTCGGCCTTGCCCTTGCTGTTGGGGCCGACCCGCGTGAACGCCAGGTCGAGGTCGGAGACGGGGAGCTTGGTGTCTCCCTTCGGACTTTCCTCCTCCGCCTTCTTGTACCGCGGATCCATGAAGACGGCGTTGACCGGAAAGACGCCGTGCGGCTGATTGGCGGCGGAGGTGCCGTGACGGTACTGCGGTACGAAGATCCGGTGCGTGGCTCCGTTCAGGCCCATCGCGCAGTGTCCGGCGGTCAGCACCAGGTCACGGGTGCTGCTGTGGACGACGCTGCCCGTGCAGTACGTCTTCGTACCGCCCAGTTCCTTGCCGTCGAAGAAGAAGGTGCCCACCATCGGCAGTCCGCCGAAGTACTCACCCTGCTTGATGTCGGCAGGTGCGGCCCGCAGTCCGGACCGGGCGGCGGGCCCCGGGGCTGCGTCACCCCGTTCGGCATCGACCGGCACGGCGTCGGCCATGCGCTGGGCCGTCCAGTACTTCTCCTCCTCGCTCAGGGATGCCGTGGGTGCCGGCGTGGGCTCGGGGAGAGAAGGAGACGGTGTGGCTAAGGCCGGGGGAGTGGCCGCGCTTGTCGAAGGGAGTGGCGAGGGCACACCGGTCGCTGCGGCGGCAGGACCGGTGCCGAATGCGCCCGCGCACAAGATGAACGCGAGGGCAGGCAACCAACGTGAACGCAATGCACTCTCTCTCTGGGAGAGGGACTGTGTGTCCCCAACAACCAAATATTCGCACGCCAGTTCGCCCCGAAGGGTGCAATGCAACGCACAAGCCTGCATTTGTGCGCACCGGAAGGAACACGAGCCCCCGCCATGAACTGCTCCCGCGCAGCACTCGCCGCAGCGCTCTTACTGGGGTGTGCGGTGGCCGCGGCCCCACCGGCGGCCGCAGACGAGCCTCTGCCCTACGCCCCGGGGAAGGTCCGCCTGGTGCGCCCCGGCGACGTTCTCGCCGTGACAGTGGGCGAGGGAAAGCTGGAAAACGGTGATGTGCTGACCTCGAAGGCATTCCTCGCCGAGGGCGTCCTGCGGATGCACGCCCCGCGCCTGACGGCGACCGTCGCCATCAAGTGCGATGCGACGCCCGGCATCCACCCGGTGGAGATCCAGCCCCCGGCCTGGGTGCGGACGAGCGAACACGGCACCCCCTTCACGACGGTGCGCGTGGAGAAGGCCGACGACGCCGCCGTGCGGGAGTGCCGTACGAAGCTCAAGAACCTTGCGCCCGACTCGAAGGAAGAGCAGTGGCCCAAGGGCACCACGTGGCCTCAGACCGACTGGGACGTACGGTCCTTCCCGGCCGGCAGCCGGGTCGTGGCCACCAACATCGGCCATGACTTCGACGGATCCGTCAGCCTTGTCTCCCCGGCCTTCGCCGACAAGCCCGTCCTGAGCGGCGGGAAGGCCGAGCAGAGCGCGACCGCGACCATCAGGTGCGACGCCGAGCCCGGCCTCTATCCCGTCTATCAGTACGACAAGAACGCCTCCTCGAAGGCCCGGCCGGAAGTCTGGGCCCGCTATCGGGTCGTCCCTGCGGACGAGGTGACCGGCCGGGCGTGCCGGACCGAAAAGCATGCGCTCGCCGCCGACGACTCCCGAACGCCTGCCGTGGCGTGGGCCGTCGGCGGCGCGGCCCTTGTCGGCGTTGCGGGCGCGTTGTTCCTCACCCGGCGGGCCAGGTCCCGCGGCGGATCCGGGGAGCCCCCGTCACCGACATCACCAGGGAGTACAGCGACGTCGACGCCGTGATGAACGCGCGGTTGTTCTTGGGGCCGCCGAAGGCGATGTTGGAGACCGGCTCGGGGATCAGGAGACGGCCGAGCAGGGTCCCGTCCGGGTCGTAGCAGTGGACGCCGCCCTCGATGGCCGCCGCCCACAGGCGCCCTTCGTCGTCGAAGCGGAGATTGTCGAAACGGCTGACACCGTCCGTGGCCTCGGCGAAGACCTTGCCGTCCGAGAGCGTGCCGTCCTCGCGTACGTCGAAGACGCGTATGCAGCCGCCACGGGTGTCCGAGACGTACAACTGCCGTTCGTCGAGGGAGAACACGAGGCCGTTCGGGGTGGCGAAGCAGTCGGCGACGAGGCGGACCTCGGCCGTGGCCGGGTCGACGCGGTAGACACTGCACGCGCCGATCTCGCTCTGTGCGCGGTGGCCCTCGTAGTCGCTCGTGATCCCGAAGTCCGGGTCCGAGAACCAGATCGAGCCGTCGGACTTCACGACCGAGTCGTTCGGGCTGTTCAGCCGCTTGCCCTCGAAGCGGTCGGCGATGACGGTGATCGAGCCGTCGTGTTCGGTACGGGTGACCCGCCGGCCGCCCTGCTCGCAGGAGATCAACCGGCCTTCGCGGTCGAGTGTGTTGCCGTTGCTGTGTCCGGCGGGGGAGCGGAAGACACAGACCGTGCCCGTCGTCTCGTGCCAGCGCAGCGAGGTGCGCACCGCCACCACGGAACAACTACAGGATGTACTGCGCCGGTTGTACGCCATCGAGGGCGTCAGCGGCACCCAGGCCACCGTCTCACTGGAGACCTTCTTCGAGCGACCGGTGTCACCCCGCCATCCCCCCGGTCAACTTCCCCGGCACGACTGATTGTCAGTGGCGGGTCCTACTGTTCTCGGCATGGGACGTCGCACGGAGCAGGCGCGCCTGGAGCGCATCGAGGAGCTCGCCACGGCGTACTCCTTCCACGCCCACCACGAGCTGATCACCCTGGCCGAGGGCGAGCTGGACGCCGGGCGCAGTCTGCCCGGGGCCTTTGTCGCCGTGCTGCGCCGTTCCAGGCTGAACAATTACGAGGCCGAGCCCGAGCTCTCCCTCGTACTGGACCGGGTCGAGGAACCCGTCCTCAACCCCGGGGAGGCGTGGGCGGACCGGGCCCTCGCGGATGCCGACCGGTTCGGGGACGCCGGGCGGCGGCTGCTGAAGCATCTGCGGAAAGCCAACTCCGCCAAGCCGAGCGCCACCTGGGAGAAGACCGCCCGCGCCCTGGTCGACGAGATCGGGACATCGGCCGTACGGGACGCGGTGCTGGACTGGCTCCAACTCGTCGGGCAGGCACGGACGATACAGCTGCACATCAATCCGGGCTGGGTCGACTACAACAGCATGGACGACCCGTTCAACGCCGACGCCCTGCGTGGAGTCGCCTGGCTGACGGCCCTGCTCCCGGCAGGGCAGGACACCGCCCGCGCCCTCGGGGCGCTGGTCGAGAGCTCACTGCGCAAGGTCCCCGGCAGCGGCCCGCGCAATCCGAAGGTCGCCAACGCGGGCGTGACCGGGCTCGCCCGCACGGAAGGTGACGCGGCCCTCGCCGAGTTGGCGCGGCTGTCCACCCGCGTCACCTACAAGGGCACCCTCAAACAGGTGGCCGCGGCACTCGACGCCCGTGCGCAGGCGCGAGGGCTGAGCCGCGAGGAGGTCGAGGAGCTCGGCATCCCGGCGTACGGGCTGACCGGCGTCGGGCACGGCGAGTACCGACTGGGCGACGTCACCGCCCTGTTGGAGGTGCGGGGCAGCAAGGCCGTGCTGTCCTGGCGCAATGCTGCGGGCAAGACGGTCAAGACGGTACCCGCGGCGGTGAATCGCGACTTCCCCGACGAGCTGAAGGAAATCAAGGCCGCCGCCAAGGACATCGACAAGATGCTCACCGCCCAGTCCGAGCGGCTGGACCGGCAGTTCCTGGGCCGCCGCAGCTGGGCGTACCAGGACTGGCGCAGGCGCTTCCTCGACCATCCGCTGGTCGGCACCCTCGCCCGTCGGCTGATCTGGACGGTCGCCGGCACATCGGTCGCCTTCGACGGCGCCGAGCTGCGCACACGCGACGGCGACCCGGTGAACCCCATGCCCACCGCTGTGGTCGAGCTCTGGCATCCCGTCCTGCGGCCCGCCGGTGAAGTCGCCGCCTGGCAGCAGTGGTTGGAGACCAGGCAGATCACCCAGCCGTTCAAGCAGGCCCACCGCGAGGTCTATCCGCTCACCGACGCCGAGCGGCGCACGCGTACCTACTCCAATCGTTTCGCCGGGCACGTCCTGCGCCAGCACCAGTTCAACTCCCTTGCGGCGATACGCGGCTGGACCGCCCGGCTGCGGCTCAGCGTCGACGCCTCCTACCCGCCCGCCGTGCGGGAGCTGCCGCAGTGGGGACTGCGCGCGGAGTTCTGGATCGAGGGCGTCGGCGGCAGGGAGGACGGCGACCTCACCGACGCCGGTGCGTACACCCGGATTTCGACCGGCCAGGTGCGCTTTTATCCGATCGACGCCCCTGGCAACCTGGCCCACGCGAGCGGCGGCGCGTACCGCCAGGGCACCCGATGGCGGCGCGGGACGCGCGTCGCCCCACTGCCGCTTTCCGGGATACCCGAGCTGGTGCTCACCGAAGTCCTGCGCGACGTCGACCTGTTCGTGGGCGTGGCCTCCGTCGGCAACGGAACTAGCTGATCGACCCCGGTGACTACATGCTGCTCAGCGAGCGGGCGTAGTTGATCTGACCCATCACCATCTGGAACGTCTCCGGACGCTGGGCCGGGATCATCGTCGAGTGGTGCTTCCCGCCGCTCGTCACCGTGACCTGGATGAAGCCCGTCGTCGTCTTCTCCTTCATCAGCAGGAAGAGCAGACCCAGCAGACAGGCGAAGAAGAAGATGATCGCGAGCACGACGGCCACCACCGGGATCTTCTCCTCGGTGCGCGACATGTCGGTGGCGTTCCACACCGAGCCCCGCAGCGGCAGCGTCCCCGCGGGCGTCACGATCGAGTCGCCCATGACCGTGATGTCACCGATCGAGACCAGCGGCTGGCCGCCCATCGGAGCCGGCGCGCCGTCCAGGGGGACGGGCACACCCGCGGGCTGCGTCTGGGCGTACGACGGGGGCTGGTTGGGATAGCCGTACCCCGGGGTGGTGGGGCCTGGGTATCCGTAGGCCGGTGTACCGGGAGGCTGCGTCGGCCCCCACTTGTACTCGGGCTCTCCGTCCGCCGCGTACGGATTCGGCTCGGTCATGTGTCCCTGTCCCCCATCAAGTTGAAAGCCCGCTTCGGTACGGGTCAGCGTACCGAAGCGGGCTTTCGCGGATCCGGGAGGTTCCTCAGAAGCGACGCGTGATCAGCGCGCGCTTCACTTCCTGGATCGCCTTGGTGACCTCGATGCCACGCGGGCAGGCGTCCGTGCAGTTGAACGTGGTGCGGCAACGCCACACACCGTCCTTGTCGTTGAGGATCTCCAGGCGCTGCTCCCCGGCCTCGTCACGCGAGTCGAAGATGAACCGGTGCGCGTTGACGATCGCCGCCGGGCCGAAGTACTGGCCGTCGTTCCAGAACACCGGGCACGAGGACGTGCACGCGGCGCACAGGATGCACTTGGTGGTGTCGTCGAAGCGCTCGCGGTCCTCGGCGGACTGCAGCCGCTCACGCGTCGGCTCGTTGCCGGACGTGACCAGGAAGGGCATCACGTCCCGGTACGCCTGGAAGAACGGCTCCATGTCCACGACCAGGTCCTTGAGGACCGTCAGGCCCTTGATGGCCTCGACCGTGATCGGCTTCTCCGGGTTGATGTCCTTGATCAGCGTCTTGCAGGCGAGCCTGTTCTTGCCGTTGATCCGCATCGCGTCGGAGCCGCAGATGCCGTGCGCGCAGGAGCGCCGGAAGGTGAGCGAGCCGTCGACGTCCCACTTGATCTTGTGGAGACCGTCGAGCACACGCTCCTTCGGGTCGATCTCGATCTGGAAGTCCTGCCACTGGGCCTCGTCGGAGACCTCGGGGTTGAAGCGGCGGATCCGGAAGGTGACCGTGATGTACGGCGAGGCGGCGGCTTCCGCCTCCACCTTGTCCAGGGTCGGGGTAGCCATCAGTACTTACGCTCCATCGGCTGGTAGCGGGTCTGGACGACCGGCTTGTAATCGAGACGAATGGACTCGATGCCGTCGTCGCCCACCTCGCGGTACGCCATGGTGTGGCGCATGAAGTTGACGTCGTCGCGGTTCGGGAAGTCCTCGCGGTAGTGACCGCCGCGGGACTCCTTGCGGGCCAGCGCCGAGACGGCCATGACCTCGGCCAGGTCGAGCAGGTTGCCCAGCTCGATGGCTTCGAGCAGGTCCGTGTTGAAACGCTTGCCCTTGTCCTGGATGGACACGTGCTTGTAGCGGTCGCGCAGCTCGCCGATCTTCTCGACCGCGGTCTTGATCGTCTGCTCGGTGCGGAACACCATGACGTTCGCGTCCATGGTCTCCTGCAGCTCGCGGCGGATGTCCGCCACCCGCTCCTTGCCCGTGGAGCTGCGCAGTCGCTCGACCTGCGCCTCGACCAGCGAGGCCGGGTTCTCGGGAAGCTCCACGTAGTCGTGCTTCGCGGAGTACTCGGCGGCGGCGATACCCGCCCGCTTGCCGAAGACATTGATGTCCAGCAGCGAGTTGGTGCCCAGGCGGTTGGCGCCGTGCACCGAGACGCAGGCGACCTCACCGGCGGCGTACAGGCCCGGGACGACGGTGGTGTTGTCGCTGAGGACCTCACCCTCGACGTTCGTGGGGATGCCGCCCATGGCGTAGTGCGCGGTCGGCTGGATCGGGATCGGGTCCGTGTAGGGCTCGATGCCGAGGTACGTACGCGCGAACTCGGTGATGTCCGGGAGCTTGGCGTCCAGCTGCTCCGGCGGCAGGTGGGTCAGGTCCAGGTAGACGTGGTCGCCCTCGGGGCCGCAGCCGCGGCCCTCGCGGATCTCCGTGTAGATGGAGCGCGAGACGACGTCACGCGAGGCGAGGTCCTTCATGACGGGCGCGTACTTCTCCATGAAGCGCTCGCCGTCCTTGTTGCGAAGGATGCCGCCCTCGCCGCGGGCGCCCTCGGTGAGGAGGATGCCCATGCGCCAGATGCCCGTCGGGTGGAACTGGAAGAACTCCATGTCCTCCAGCGGCAGACCGCGCCGGTAGCAGGCCGCCTGGCCGTCACCGGTGAGCGTGTGCGCGTTGGAGGTCACCTTGAAGAACTTGCCGGTGCCGCCGGAGGCGTAGATGACGGCCTTCGCCTGGAAGATGTGGATCTCGCCGGTGGCCAGCTCGAACGCGACCACGCCCGCCGACCTCTTGACGCCGTCGACCTCGGTGATCAGCTGGTCCAGGACGTAGAACTCGTTGAAGAACTCCACGCCCTCCTTGACGCAGTTCTGGTACAGCGTCTGGAGGATCATGTGGCCAGTGCGGTCCGCGGCGTAGCAGGACCGGCGGACCGGGGCCTCGCCGTGGTTGCGCGAGTGGCCGCCGAAGCGGCGCTGGTCGATGGTGCCGTTCGGGGTGCGGTTGAACGGCAGGCCCATCTTCTCGAGGTCCAGGACCGCGTCGATGGCCTCCTTCGCCAGGATCTCGGCGGCGTCCTGGTCGACCAGGTAGTCACCGCCCTTGACCGTGTCGAAGGTGTGCCACTCCCAGTTGTCCTCCTCCACATTGGCGAGCGCGGCGGCCATGCCGCCCTGCGCGGCGCCCGTGTGGGAGCGGGTCGGGTAGAGCTTCGTCAGCACGGCGGTACGGCTGCGCTTGGTCGACTCGATGGCCGCGCGCATACCGGCGCCGCCGGCGCCGACGATGACGGTGTCGTACTTGTGGATCTTCATTGGTCGTCAGCCCCGGCTTTAGCGGATGTTCGGGTCGAAGGTGAAGATCACCAGCGTGCCCAGAAGGATGGTGAACACCGTGGCGGTGTACAGCAGGCCCTTGAGCCACAGGCGCGTGTTGGCACGCTCCGCGTAGTCATTGATGACGGTACGCAGGCCATTGGCGCCGTGCAGCATGGCAAGCCACAGCATCAGCAGATCCCAGACCTGCCAGAACGGGGAGGCCCAGCGGCCGGCCACAAAGGCGAAGCCGATCTTGGAGACACCGCCGTCGAGCACCAGCTGGATCAGCAGGTGGCCGATGACGAGGACGACCAGGACGATGCCGGACAGACGCATGAAGAGCCATGCGGCCATCTCGAAGTTGCCGCGGGTCGCCTTCGGGGTCTTCCCGGTGCGCTTGCGCGGGGCCTCGATGTACGGGGCCGGGTTGTCTGTGTCGAATCGGAGGACAGGCTCGCCGCCCTCGACGGGCCCGACGGCGGAGGTCTCGGCGACTGTGTTGTTCGAAGACATGGTCTGGCTCAGCTCCCGAACAGTTCACGTACGGCGTGGCCGAGCACCGGGTACAGGGCGCCCACCATCAGCACGAACCAGATGGCCAGCACGGTCCAGAACATCTGCTTCTGGTAGCGCGGGCCCTTGGACCAGAAGTCCACGGCGATGACACGCAGGCCGTTGAGCGCGTGGAAGAGAATCGCGGCCACCAGGCCGTATTCGAGCAGCGCGACGATCGGCGTCTTGTACGTGGCAACGACATCGTCATAGGCCTCGGGCGAGACGCGGACGAGAGCGGTGTCCAGCACGTGTACGAACAGGAAGAAGAAAATGAGGACGCCGGTGACTCGATGAGCCACCCAGGACCACATTCCTTCCCGGCCGCGGTACAGCGTTCCAGCCGGCACGGAAGAACCCTCCGAAAGCGGGGATTGGGGCCATGCCGGCTTCTCTGTCGGTCTGGCCCGGCCGGGTACGGTCCACCGGCCCCGGCCATCGTAGCGACGACTTGTCGGTTCGCTCGCCCGGGGTCCATAGGTGTGATCAAACAGGCAATCAAACAGCCTCGGACGGGCTATCGGGAAGCCCCGGCGACGTCTGATTCCGGATGGTTGGCCACTACATGTGCCAGTCGGGTGCGGGCGAGGCCGCGCAGCTCCTCGGCGGAGAGGGCCCGCTCCTCGTCTCTTTCGTGGCCGAGCCTGGCGCGGATACCGGCCAGTACCTGGTCGAGATACTCCTCCGGGCGGAACCCGTCGAGGCAGATCACGAAGGCGTGGCCGAACCGGCTCTCGTACGCGGCGTGGGCGGCGGCCAGCGCGGTGTGCGCGGCCGGGGGTGCGCCCGGGTGCACACCGGCGGAGGACTCGTCGGAGAGGGCCTCGGCGAGATCGGCGGGGGAGAGGTCGTAGCTGGCCTCGTCGGCGGCGGCGAGGAGTGCGTCGAGATCGGGGTAGGGGCGGTGGGCGACCAGGCGCTGGGCCCAGCGGCGGCTGCCGCAGCAGGCGAGGAGTGCGGCTTCGGCGGCGCCGGCAGCGGCGGTGTTGAAGCGGTCGAGACCGGGAGTGCCGTGGCGCTGGGCGGGCAGCGGGGACGGTGGGGAGGGCGGGCCCGAAGAGGCGAGGGCGGGTGAAGTGTGGTGGAGTGTCGGCGGTCGCATCGGGAGGCCGGCGTGGGATTCGCTGGACAGCGTGGGCTCCTCGAAAAGGACAGCGGGACGGCTGTACCGCAAGGGACTGGGCACTGCGGTCGTCGTGAATCTGGGCCAGGGGCGTGGGTGGCCGATGTGCGTGCTGGGTCTGCCGGGGCGCTGAGGCGCAACGCTATCCATGCGCGCGACGAGCTGTCCGACGGATGCGCGATTTTCACCCGGACGGGAGAGTTTCGACTCATGTGATGGACGATGTACGGGGGTGTTTCGCCGTAGATCCGACGCATATGGGAGGTATCCGAGTGATACGGCACTCAGGGCATGCCCGGTTCGCCGGAGCAGTCCTGGCCGCGACCGCGGCCTTCTCGATAACCCTGACCAGCTGCTCGAGCGGCGAATCCGCGAAGGCCAGGGGCGCCGAGGCGAAGACTCCCGCCGCGGTGAGTCCGTCTCCCCAACCGTCCAGGACGTACCCCCTCTCGGTGGCGCCCGCCACCATCCCTTCCGTGCGTACGCACGAACCGGCCCGCGGTCCGGGCTGGCGTCCCGGCCCCGGCGGCGGGGTCGTCGTCGCCCGGGGCAGCGAGGTGCTCGCCGACGAGGGGCGGCTGCTGGCCGGCGAGCTGAAGCTCGGCTACCGGGGCGCGGTGCCCGCCAGGGCGGGCGATGTCGAGCTGGCGCTGGATGCCGCGGGGAAGGGCGGGCCCGAGTCGTACACCGTGAGCGCACGCAGCGGCCGGGTCCGGATCACCGGTGCCGCCGAGGCCGGGGTCTTCTACGGGACCCGGACGCTCAAGCAGGCGGTGAGGTCGGGCGGGGCGATGCCGGAGGGTGTCGTACGAGACCGTCCCGACCGGCCGCAGCGCGGACTGATGGTCGACATCGCGCGCAAGCACTTCACCGCGGCCTGGATCGAGGCGCGGCTGCGCGAGATGGCCGACCTCAAGCTCAACCAGCTGGGCCTGCACTTCTCCGACGACCAGGGCTTCCGCATCGCGTCCGACTCGCATCCCGAGGTGGTCTCGCGCGAGCACCTGACCAAGGACGAGGTGCGCAGAATCCTTTCTCTTGCCACGCGCCTGCACATCACGGTCATCCCTGAGATCGACTCCCCGGGCCATCTGGGCGCGGTGCTCGCCGCGCATCCGCAGCTGCGGCTGAGGGATGCGGCGGGCAGGACGGTGCCCGGGGCGATCGACATCGGGCAGGAGGGGTCCGCGCGGATCGTGGACGAGCTGCTGCGGGAGTACGCGGAGCTGTTCGGCGGCGCGTACTGGCATCTGGGCGGCGACGAGTACCAGGCGCTGGTCCGGAAGAACCCGGAGGCGTCCTTCCCGCAGCTGGCGGCCCTGGCCCGGCAGAAGTACGGGCCGCAGGGGCGGGTCCAGGACCTGGCCGCGGCCTGGGTGAACGACCGCGCGGCGGTGCTGCGCCCCCTGGGACGCAAGCTCAAGGCATGGAACGACGGGTTCTTCCGGGGCGGTGTGGTCAGGGCGGACAGGGACCTCGAGGTCGAGTACTGGACCGGCAAGGAGATCGGCGCGCGCCCGCCGCAGGAGTATCTGCGCGAGGGCCGGCGGCTGGTCAATGTCAATGACGAGTATCTGTACTACGTGCTCGGACAGCCGCAGACCTTCGTATATCCGACGGGCCGCCGGATATACGAGCAGTGGACGCCCTTCGTGATCCGTGGCACCCAGCCGGTGTCGCGCACGTACTCGGACCAGATACTGGGCGGCCGGTTCGCGGTCTGGTGCGACCTCGCCAATTCCCAGACCCAGGAGCAGGTGGCGCGCGGCATCGCCATGCCACTGGCTGCGACGGCGCAGAAACTGTGGGACCCGCGCCCTCCGGAGCGCAGCTGGCAGTCCTTCGAGGCGCTGGCGCGCAAGCTGGGCCTCGCGGGCTGAGCGGGCCTGCGGGCTGAGCGGCGCAGTGAGCGGTCGCTGAGCGGCCGGCGGAAGGGATCGCGATGTGGGTCCGCTCGGGGGTGTGCGGGCCCACACCGCGGGAATTCAGGCCGCGGCGCTCTCAGCAGGGCGCTCTGCAGGCCGAGTTCCGTGGCGCAGAAGGTAACAGAGCTGTGCCGTATATGTGTACGAGTTGCGTATGGTGAATGCTCGGCGTCGGCTTGGCGGGACTGTGGCGGCAGAGGCGCCGAAGGGGGTATTTTGCGCCATGCGGTCCGCGGCCTGTGCCGAGGAATTCTGCTTCCTATTGCTGGAAGGAACTGGGGATTCCTGGCACGGAGGAGTGACGCATTTGAGCCACGGGGCGCAGTAAGAGGAGTACTGCGTCAGTGATGGGAGTCGTCCGGTGGCGTCGAAGAGCCTGAGGGAACTGATCGCACAGGCGGATGAGCGAGGCCTGGCCGCGAGTGGGCTCGCCTGCCTGGATCGTTGTCTGCCGCTGCTCGCGTCGGAGGCCGACGCGCTGCGTCCGCTGTGGTCGGGCCTGGTGGAGGGCGAGGAGGACTGGTCGGGACGGCTCGCCGAGGCCAGAGCGACCATGGAGAGCGAGGCCGTCGACGACGAAGCCGCCACGCTCGTACGGCAGATGCTCGGCGCCGCGCCCTCCGAGTGGGCGGCGGACCCGCTGCGCGAGTGGGCGGACGACTGCTCCGTGGCCGCGCTCGAACTCCACCACCGCTTCGACGCGGGCCCCGGGGCCGACGAGCCGGCCGCGGCCGATGTCGTCCAGGTGCTCGCGCGCTGCCGCGAGGGCGAGCCGGACGGCGCGGGACCGCTCGTTGCCGGTGAACTGCGCCGCCAGATCCAGATCCTGGAGATCCTCGCGGAGGCCCGGGGCGGCGTCGGACTGCGCCAGGCGCTGGATGTCTCGATCGAGGGCCAGCGCGTGCTGCGCGCGGTCGTCTCGCGCCGGGCTCGCGTCAAGCGCTGACCCGCGCGGATGGGGGCTGCCGCGGACGGCTGTGTCCTCGGGCCGGCTAGGGGCACGAGCGTGCCCGGCTCCGGTTTCCGTACGCCCTGTCCCGTGCCCGCCCGGGGAGCCGCAGAGATGAGACGAGCGGGCCTCAGTGCTCGCCGCGCTCGCCGGCCGGCAACTCGCCGGTGCAGGTCGCTCGCCCGAAGTTGCCGGACGCGGTGGCACGTTGCACGTGCTTGCCGCGGATGGCGAGCGTGCAACTGGCCTGGCCGCCCTTCCCGTCGAGGACGAGGGCGACGGTCGGTGCCTTGCCGAGCGGCACCTGGACGGTCTTCTTCCAGGGCAGCGTGACGCCCTTCTCCACGGTTGCCTCGCCGGACTCGCTGCGCGCGAGGTAGGAGAGCTCGGCCGTGCCGCTTCCGGTCACCTCATAGGTCACCTCGGCCGTCGGGACGGCGCGGGACTTCGGCTTCTCGGGAGTGTTGAGGAAGCCGTAGCCGATGAGTCCGCCGCAGGCGAGCAGCACGACTGCGGCGATGATCAGGCCACGCCGGTCCGGGCGGGCGTCGGCACGGCCCTTCTCGGCGTTCTCGGGCTCCGCGACGTCGATCAGATCCGAGGCTTCGGTCGCTTCGGCGGACTCCACGGGCTCTACGGACTCTATGGACTCAAGGGACTCAGTGGACTCGGCGGATTCCGTGGATGGCATAAGGGACCGGCTTTCGGCGAATTGACTCTGTGCGGAACCGGGCGTTTATACACGACGCGATCCGCCTGCCGCGAGCGAGCGGAAGAAACGGGCGAATCGACGCCCTTTTCGGGGGCCAACTGTCCCTAATGTCCCCGGGGTTGACGGGGCATCACTCAGGTGATTAGAAATCACGCCGCCACAGCCGTGAACTGCCAGTTCGCAGTTGTGGAGCAATGAGTCACGTCGGCCGGAAACCTCCGGGTCGGCTCATTCGGCGTGCCCATTTCGCATGCGGCGAATTGGTCGCCGATGCGGAAGGGTAACGAGGTGAAAGTTCCGTACGGGAGATATATCTCCTGTCTCGTCGTGTCGGCGATAGCGGGAACGCTGCTGCCGCAGGTCGCGTATGCGGCCCCGGCGTCGTCGGCGAATGACGACGGCAAGGGGATTGTCGACACCGTCAAGGGCTGGTTCTCGGACGACGACGACCAGGAGGCGGACAGGCCGCCGGTCGGCGGGAAGCTGGAGATACCCAGCCGCGAGAAGCTGCCGAAGGGCAAGAAGCTTCCGAAGGCCAAGCGGGTCAAGGAGCTGACGAACCGCCGTACGCCGCAGGCGCGGTTCTGGCAGCTGTCGGACGGCCGGGTCGAGGCGGAGCTGGCGGCCGTGCCGGTCTCGTACAAGTCCGGGAAGTCCTGGAAGCCGATCGACACGGCGCTGAGGCCGACGACGGCGAAGGGCTTCGACTTCGCCAACACGACGAACACGGGCCAGAGCTGGTTCGGTTCCGACGCCGAGAAGCTGCTGCGTTTCGGGGCGCCGAACGGCCGCTCGGTCACGATGGGTCTGAAGGGTGCCGGCACGTCGCTGAAGCCGCAGGCCAAGGGCGAGACCGTCACGTACAAGGACGCTGTTTCCGGCGCGGATCTGCAGTACGTGGTGGGCCGGGGGCAGGTCAAGGAGAACGTCGTCCTGGACGCGGCTCCGGCCGGCCCGGTGTCGTACACCTTCACGCTGAACACCGACGGCCTGACGCCGAAGGCCGGCAAGGACGGTTCGGTCGCGCTGTTCGGTGAGCTCCCGAACACTCCGGTGATGGTGATTCCGGCGCCGTACATGACGGACGCCAAGAAGGACGCGCTGTCGCCGACCGGTGGTACGTACTCCACCAAGGTCAGCCAGAAGCTCGCCCGCGACGGCAGGAACTGGAAGCTGACACTCACGCCGGACACCAAGTGGCTGGCGGCGAAGGAGCGTCAGTACCCGGTGGTGATCGACCCGACGATCACCATCGCGCCGTCGCCGACGGACTCGCAGGACACGATGGTCCTGTCCGACCAGCCGTCGGTGAACTTCAACACCACGTGGAAGCTCTCGGCCGGCAAGACGGACACGGGCATCGCCCGCTCGCTGATTCAGTTCCCGCTGAGTGAGATCCCGGCAGGCGTGAAGGTCGATGCCGCGCGGCTGTCGATGTACTACGACCAGGCGCACACCACCAACGCCAACGCCGTGACGATCGAGGCGCACCGGGCGACGGGTTCGTGGACCGAGGCGGGTGCGAACTGGTCCAACACCAGTGCGCTGGTGGGTGAGCTGTCCGGCACCACCGTCCAGCAGGACGACGGGGACACCGGTACGGCGGCGGTCGGCGAGTGGCCGGGAGGCACCACCACCGGTGGGGCCGCGACCAATGACGATTTCGCCTACAACAAGAACGCGCTGACGGGCGAGAAGTACACCTGGCAGCCGCAGGTCCCGGAGACCGACTCCTACCGGGTGGATGTGCACTACCCGGCGGCCTCCGACGCGGCCACGGCCGCGCCGTACACCGTCACGTACAACGGCGGCACGAAGAACTACACGGTCAACCAGACCGGGACGGGTGGGGTCTGGAAGACCCTGGACGCCGCCGAGTACAGCTTCGCCAAGGGCAACGCGGGCAAGATCGTGCTGGGTGACACCGGCAGTTCGACCACGCGCACCCTGGCGGACTCGATCCGGCTGGTGAACCCGGCCCAGATCGTGAAGCCCGTCGGCAAGTACAACCTGTGGCACGACTTCCCGGTCGCCGACACCGTCCAGAAGTGGGTGTCCGGTACCGCCCCGAACTACGGGTTCGTACTGAAGGCCACCGACGAGTCGGGCACCGCGCCGACCGGCGGCCCGCGCTACGAGGCGGGCGACGGCAACTCCTACGGCGGCGAGACCTCGACCATTCCGCGGCTGACCGTCACCTACGGGAAGGTCGGCACGGCGCTGAACTCCCCGACCGTGGTGCACGGCACGGGCCCGGAGCTGTCCTGGCCGGCGTACGTCAACACAGGTGGCGTGGCGAACGACGACATCGTCGAGTACCAGCTGCACCGTTCCACGCAGCAGGTCTTCACGCCGTCCGCGGCGACGCTCATCGCGCCGATCCCCTCGACCACGACCGCGTACACGGACACCACCGCGGTGCCGACCCCGGACTCCAGCTCGTCGGAGATCGGCAAGTCGTACTTCTACCAGCTGGCGGTCAAGACCAAGGGCGGTGAGCTGCTCGGGTCGCCGACCCGGGTGGTGGGCATCCCGAAGGCCGGCCGGACGATGAAGATCATCCAGTCCGGTCAGACGGACACGACGCTGTCCTCGCAGCAGCCGACCACCAACCAGAACGCGATCCAGTCCTTCGGCGTGGGCCAGACCTGGCTGAGCGTCGGCAACAACTCCACCACGTACGGCAAGACGCGTGCCGTGCTGAAGTTCCCCACCACCGGCATTCCCAGCACCGCGACGGTGCTGGAGAACAAGCTGTACATGTGGGGCGCGGAGACCACCAGCACCACCAATGGTGCGATCTACGAACTCCACGCGCTGACCCGGGACTTCACCGACACGACAGCGACCTGGAACAACGCGACGGCGACGACGGCGTGGACCACGCCGGGCGGCGACATGTCCGCCACCGTCTCGGACACCGTCCCGCAGATCACGGACGAGGTCGGGCGGCACTGGTGGGACGCCACCGGCCTGATGCAGTCCTGGGTCAAGACGCCCACGGGCAACAAGGGCGTGGCCGTCAAGCTGAAGGACGAGACGACCACCGGCCCGCAGGAGCGCACCCTGTTCCTGTCGTCGGAGGCTTCCGACCCGCAGCTGCGGCCGTACATGCAGGTCATCTACGTCGACTCCACCACGGAGGACACGTACTACGCGCCGCAGACGCCGGCGCGGATGACGCCGAACTCCACGTACACGGTGGACTTCACGGTCACGAACACGACCGCTTCGGCGTGGGCCGCGGGTGAGCGGCAGTTGTCGTACACCTGGAAGCTGCCCGACGGCACGGACATGACCAATGGCGGCAACCAGCTGTCGACGGCGATCCCTGCCCTGCTGCCGGGCAAGTCGGCCACGATCCAGGCGCAGGTCAAGACGCCCATCAACTCGGACAACGGCTCCAAGCGCACCGAGTACGTGTTGGGCTGGGACGTCCGCAAGATCTCGGACGGCAGCTGGCTGTCGGCCGGCACCCCCGCCATCCCGTCACTGAAGCAGAACGTGGCGGTCGAAGACCCGACCTCCAACAGCCTGGGGCTGGAGAAGTTCTACTCGTACACCGGCAAGAACACCGGCGCCGGCTCGAGTGTGATGAACAACCTCGCGTCCGGTAACAGCGTGTGGTCCTACAACGTGTTCACCAACCCGGGACGGGGCCTCAATACCTTCGCGCGGTTCGCGTACAACTCCCTCGACACATCGGACACGGTGTTGGGTGCGGGCTGGTCCGGCCAGGCCGCCGGTCCGATCCGTCTCGGGGCTCCGCTGGACTTCCACCCCAACCCCAACCCGACGGAGATCCGTCTCCCCGACGGCGACGGCACCACGCACATCTTCAGCAAGCAGCCCGACGGCAGCTGGAAGGCACCGGCAGGCGTCCACTACAAGGTCACGATGAAGTCCGGCCTGGACTGCAAGCCCTCCAAGGACCCGGTCCCGGACGCCTGGACGCTCACCCGCCCGGACGGCACCCGCTTCCTGTTCGGCTGCGACGGTTACATGACGTCTGCGATCGACAAGAACGGCAACACGCAGACGTTCACGTACGAGGAGCGCAAGTCCAACAACAAGCCGACCAAGTTCCTCAAGTACATCACCGACCCGGCCGGTCGCCAGTCGATGACCGTCACCTACTACAACAAGGGTGACGCGACCTACGACTACATCGATGCCACCGGCGCCAAGGTCACCGGCACCAACCTCACCAACTCCAAGATCTACGACCACGTGAAGTCCATGACGGACATCTCGGGCCGCAAGGTCTCCTTCTACTACACCGACAAGGGCCTGCTCGGGCAGTTCACCGACGGCGACGGCTCCGCCCAGCCCAAGGTGTTCAAGTTCACCTACGACGCCACCCAGGGCAACAAGAACGTCAAGCTGGTCAAGGCCACCGACCCGCGCGGCAAGGCCACCAGCCTGGCCTACTACGCCCCGCAGACCGGCGACGACCCGAAGTACCACTGGTGGACCAAGACGATCACAGACCGTCTGCAGGGCACGACGGGCTTCGCGTACGCCGTGAACGCGGGCAACACGAAGTTCAACGACACCACGGTGACGGACGCCGAGAATCACGCCTCGGTCTATGTGACCGACGACTTCTACCGTCCGGTGCAGACCACCAACGCCAAGTCGCAGACCACGAAGATGTCGTGGGACGCCGACAACAACGTCACCTATCTGGAGGAGGACAACGGCGCCAAGACCGCGTTCTGCTACGACCAGAAGACGGGCTACCCGCTCTGGCAGCGCACCGCGGAGTTCAACAAGGCCGGTGTCCCGCCGTCCTCGGACTGCGCCCCGGGCACGTACCCGGCCAACAGCCAGAAGTTCGAGTACCAGACCCGTCTGGACGGATTCTCGGCCGATCTTTACCGCAAGATCTCGCCGGAGGGCCGCACTTGGCAGTTCGGCTATGACACCTTCGGCAATCTGAAGACGGTCACCGATCCGAAGGGTGTCGCCACGGCGACGGCCGGGGACTACACCACGTCGTACGAGTACGACGCCTACGGTCAGCAGACCAAGTCCATCGACGCCAACGGCAACCCGACCACCAACAGTGGCTTCGGGCCGACCGGTTACCCGGCGACCATCACGGACTCGCTGAACAAGTCCTCGTCCTTTGTCTACGACGAGCGGGGCCAGGTCACCGAGGTCACCGACGCGCTGGGCAAGAAGACCACGCAGACCTACGACACCTTCGGGCGTCCGCTGGTCCAGACGGTGCCCAAGGACCAGGCGGCGGGCGTCCTCATCACGACGCCGGCGCCGGTGTATGACGCCAACGACAACATCACCACGTCAACGTCACCGAACGGCGCCGTGTCCACGGCGGTGTACGACGACGCGGACCAGATCTCCTCTGCGACCGCGCCGAAGGACACCACCACCTCGGACGAGCGCAAGTCGCTCTACACCTACGACAAGGTCGGCAACCTCAAGACGACGACCGAGCCGAAGGGTTCGCTGACCACGGCGGACGCGGCCGACTACCTCACCACCAACAACTACGACGCGATCTACCAGCTCACCTCCGTGGTGAACGCCGCGGGCGACAAGATCTCGTACGAGTTCGACAACGTCGGCAACGCCGTCACGGTCATCGACCCCAAGAAGAACGCGACCGCGGACACCACCGACTTCACGGCCAAGACTTCCTATGACCTGAACCACCGGGTCATATCGGTCACGGACGCGGCAGGGAAGTCGACGTCCCAGACCTACGACAAGGACTCGCTGGTCGTCTCCGCGACGGACGCCGAGCAGAACACCACGCTCATCACCTATGACGAGCGGGGCAAGCGGACCGAGGTCAAGGTCCCGTACGACGGCAACTCGCCGGTCACCTACCGGTCGACCAAGTACGAGTACGACCAGGTCGGCAACACCACCAAGGTGATCTCTCCGCGGGGTGTGGCGACCGCGGCGGCGGACGACTTCACCGCGCGCACCGAGTACGACGCGCTGAACCGTCCGGTCAAGCAGTTCCAGCCCTACGACCCGGCGGATGCCCGCTACAACAACCCGAACGTCTACACCCGCACGGACTATGACGCGTTGGGCAGGGTCGCCAAGACCTCCCTTCCGCCGTCCGAGGGCGAGACGGTCCGCAACGACACGTCCTTCGAGTACTTCGACAACGGCTGGACCAAGAAGTCGACGGACCCGTGGGACATTGCCAGCACCTACGAGTACAACGAGCTCGGTCTGCAGACCAGCCGCACCCTGACCTCGGCGGGTGGCTCCTCGGAGCGCACCATGTCGTGGACGTACTACCCCGACGGCAAGCTGAAGTCCAAGTCGGACGATGGCGTGCCTGCTGGCAAGTCCGTGGTCCTGGTGGACAACTCCGACACCCAGAACACCTCCTCCACGGGTACATGGGCGACGGGAGACATCACCGGGCAGCAGGGCTACAACCACCGCACGCACGCGGCGGGCAGTGGCACGGACGCTTTCACGTGGACGCTGAACATCCCCAAGGACGGCACGTACACCGCGTATGTGAAGTTCCCGAAGGTTACCGGCGCCGCCACCACGGCGAAGTACACCCTCAGCCATGGTGCGACGACAGAACCGTCGGTCACCAAGGACCAGAATGCGAACACCGGCACGTGGGTCAGCCTCGGCTCGTACAGCCTGACGCAGGGCGAGGACGCCAAGCTCAAGCTGGACCAGAACAGCGGCGGCATCGCGGTCGCGGACGGCGTGAAGCTGGTCCGGGACACCACGGGTGATGCGGCGGACACCGAGAAGCGGTCGTTCACGTACGCCTATGACGTCAACGGCAACATGACGTCGATCGACGACACCTCGTCCGGAGCGAAGATCGACGCCTACACGGTGACGTACACCGGCACCAACCAGGTTCAGAAGGTGACGGAGGCGCTGGCCGGCCAGGAGAAGAAGGCCACGTCGTACACGTACGACGCCAATAGTCAGCCGGATACGGTCAGCCACCCCGACCAGTACTCCAAGTACACCTACGACCTGCGCGAGCTCGTCAAGACGGTCTCGGTGGGCAAGTCGGCCACGGACGCCTCGCCGAAGGTCACGTCCTACACGTACACCGACCGCAGCCTGAAGCTGAAGGAGACCAAGGCCAACGGCAACACGGTCGACTACGGCTACTACCTCGACCAGTCCCTGAAGTCGTCCTCGGAGAAGAAGCCGAACGGCACGCTGGTCGCCTCGCACACCTACGCCTACGACCCGAACGGGAACAAGGCGCAGGACGTGGCGAAGAAGATGAACGCCGACGATCACGCGGCGTACCTCGACTCCACCACGGACTACACCTACGACCCGGTCAACCGCCTTTCCAAGTCGGTCAGGACGGGCTCCGCAGCGGGCACCGAGACGTATGTCCACGACGACAACGCCAACGTCATCAACCAGACGGTCAAGGGCACCACAACCGCCTTCAACTACGACCGCAACCGGCTGCTGACCGCCACGGTGTCGGGCTCCACCGCCAATTACACCTACGACCCCTACGGCCGCCAGGAGACGGTCACTGCCGGCGGCAAGGTCATCGAGCGAAGCGTCTACGACGGCTTCGACCACGTCGTGGAGTCCCAGAAGGCGGACGCCACGGGTGCGCTCAAGTCGACGAAGTACACCTTCGACCCGTTGGACCGCACCGCCACCAAGACGGCTGACGGCAAGACCACCGACTTCGAGTACCTGGGCCTGTCCGAAGAGGTCCTGGACGAGAAGGTCGCCGGTCAGCTGACCAAGTCGTACCAGTACAGCCCGTGGGGCGAGCGCCTGTCGCAGGTCAAGCACAACACCGACGGCACGACGGAGGACGGCTACTACGGCTACAACAGCCACACCGACGTCGAGACGCTGACCGACAAGAACGGCGACACCAAGGCCACCTACGGCTACACCGGCTACGGCAATGACGACAAGGATCAGTTCACCGGCATCGACAAGCCGGACGCGGGCGACCCCACCAAGGAGGCGTACAACCCCTACCGGTTCAACGCCAAGCGGTGGGACTCCAAGTCGGGCACGTACGACATGGGCTTCCGTGACTACAACCCGGGGCTGAACCGCTTCACCACCCGGGACATGTACAACGGGGCCCTCGCCGACATGAACCTCGGCAACGACCCGTACACCAGCAACCGCTATGCCTTCGCCGGCGGCAATCCGACGAGCATGGTCGAGCTCGACGGCCACATGCCGGCGCCGGATCCCGGTGGGACCTGCACCATCTGCAGTCGAGAGAACACCTTCCTGTACAACCCGTTCGACCTCTGCGCGGTGTGCAATTTCGGTCTCTACAACTCCGCCCACGACACCGCGACACTTCTGGTGGCCGGGTACTTGAGGTCTGAACAGCCCATGGGCGGCGGCGAGGTGACAATGGATCTCCAGCAGTCCGGTGGACTGAGGAATCCGCGTAACGCGATCAGCGGCGGCTCGAGCCAAAACCCAGGCGCGAACGTCGGATACGCGGACCTGATCTACTGGACTGACACCACCGTTTACATCTGGGACTCCAAGCATGCTGGAGGCTCGGCGGAACGAGGAGGGAAGAAGGACGTCGAGAACAAGGTAAAGGCACTCCAGAAGCAGCTGAAGGCGAATAACGACACCCGCAAGGTAAAAGCCGGATTCGCATTCCCGGCACAGGCCGGCGTGAACTGGAGGAAGGGCGCCGAGTGGGTAACGGCATGGCCGTCCGCCAGGTCGTCCTCGGTGATCGCGTACAACACACGGGAGATCGAGACGCGCCCCGCCCCTGAGCCGGAGCCGGCGAAGGAGCCCGCCAGCAGGCCGAGCTGGCTGACGGGTGCGCTGCTGATGGGAACCGGAGTCGTCGTCGGAGCGGTTGCCGCCGCGGACGATCTCACCGGTATCGGGGTCGCCGACGACCCCTTCCTATTCCCCCTGGCCGGGGGGCTGATTACGGGCGGAGCGGCTGCCTTCTAGCCGTTCGGCGGCGAAGCGGTCAATTCGCGTGAAATCGATGGCGTTGCCCGGGTGCCAAGCCCTCTTGAGGGGGCGCCCGGGCAACGCCCCGTTTGGGTAGGGTGAGCCTGCCACTATCGTGGCGATGCCCGGCGAAGTGATCTTGGATTGGGCATCCAGCCGAGACAGGAGTCCACGTTGGGTACGTCATTGAGAATGCGCCGGGTTTCTCCTGATGAGGTGGCGAAGGGCCCGGATTATCTGGAGAAGCAGTTCTCGAAGACCCTCAAGAATAGAACGTTCAAGAAGGAGTTGGATTCCGGGATCCTGTGCAACCTCGGTGAGGACTGGCAAATGGTCAACGTCCTCCTCACCGGTGAGGATTTTCCAGCCACCGGAGTCGAGTCGTTGCCTGTGCTCGGAGGCGAGCACATCGCGACTGGCGGGGAACAGGTCGACGTACTGCTCGTTCTGAAACCGGAGTTGGTCCGTGCGGCGGCTGATTATCTTCAAGGCATCGACCCCGGGGCCCAGGTACGTGAGAACAAGGGCAAGCTTCGGGTTGTCGGGGGAGCCCCGGACTGGATGATCGAGGCGCTGATGGGTCACCTCGAAGCCATGAAGAGGTTCTATCTGGAGGCTTCGGCGAGCGGTGGCGCAGTGGCCAAGCGCGTCTACAGCTGAACATCAGCAAATGGAACAGCCCCTGGGTTCGGGTCGTACTCCATCGCGAGGCTGTTCCCGGAGCCGGACTCCGGGCAGCGTCAGACAGGGCGAAAGATCTGCGCTGCCCCCTCGGGGGTGGTCGTCACCTCCGGAATACCTCCCCTCTTCGTTCGGTACGGCACCCCCGCAATGGCTATCTCATCCTTGAGCCGGGTTAGCGGAATGTGCTGGGTGCGGCCGTCGGCTGGTCCACCGACAAAAGTGATGAGGACCGATATGGCGCTCGGTTCAATTGAAGGCGTCTCCTTCACAGGTTTCGCATCGTCCGAAGAGGAGGGCCAGGATGGAGATGAGGCAGTGGGCGCGACTTCATCCGGTGCTGTGGCGCATCCCATGGCCGGTGTGAGCAGGGCGATGCAGACCACCGCCTTCAATGCCCATAGGTGCCGCACCCAGCCGGCAAGCCACGCGGGGCGACCAACTCGAGCATGCCGGGTCACGGACTGCTGCAAGTCCAGGACCCCACGGGACTCGGCGTCTCTGTCTTCTCCGTACGTCGCGTCAGTGATCATGCTTGTTCCAGCGCGTAGAACCCCGAATCCGTCACACCACAGGCGACTGGGCCGCCGGGGCCAAGAGTTCCGCGGCGGATGGTTCAAGGGTGAGTTCCGGACAGTCTGGTCCGGAAACTCCCGTGCTCGTAGTTCGCACGCGGAACTGTTGGGTAACCGGGGCCCGATTCCGCCTGGCCGGTCAGGCTCGGTAGTGACGCTTCTATGCTCCTGGGGGTGAGCCCAGTGGCAGATGAGACGCACACTGCGCTCGTCCTGAACGAGTGCGATCTGGCCGAGAGCGGATGCTCCTTGGTCGCTGTGCCGTTGCGGCAGGGGAAGGCGCTCGTCCCGCTGACCGATGCGGTCTGGGACTGCGTCGGTGATGCACTGGCGTCAGTGCATCCTGACGTGGCGGGCGAGCTCGGCTATTTCGTGGCCGCGGTCCTGCGGTGCGCCGGCTTCGGAACAGGGTTCGCAGGGAAAATCGCCATCCTCGAAGTGCAGGTGGACAGACAGTCCGCGATCGTCGCTTCGGACGGGGCTGTCTCGGGTTCGTTCGTGTGGGACCTCTCGGATGGGGACGGGCCTCTCGACGCGAGCGAAGGTCCGGTCAACTTGTCGCTTCGCGCCCTTGGGGTGGACCGTGGCGAGTCACGCGATGAGTGCTCTGCCATCGGGCTTGATTCCGCTCCATCCCGTAGGTCTTGGTGGTGAAGTCATGAGTCACCGCCTGCCGACCAGGTTCTCGTGTTGGAAGCACAAGGAGATACGGAGTCGGTGCTCGCCAATTACGAGTCCTTGCTCAGGTCCGTGCGGGGGGATCCCGGCGATCGGCGGATGTTCGAACCGTTTGGGATCCTCGGAGCGAATGACGAGAGCAAGCGCAAGGGCCTTGTGCAGTGGGGTTACTCCTTCATCGAGGAGGAGTGCTACTGGCTGGTCGACACCTCGCAGGAGCCGTCGACGTGGCCCGTGGTCGCGCGAGTGGATCCGCTGGAGCCTTTCCAGCGTTTCGACATGACCGCCTCGGAATTTGTTTACCGCGTGCTCACGGAGGCCGAGTTCTCCACATTCAGTGTCGCGGCGACGATCGAGACGCCCTATTACCGGACCTTCTGAGCCGCCGGGCATCGACCGAATTGGACTCCGACGCGCAGGCCCGCCAGAGTGTCTGGCGGGCCGTCCATTTGCGGTTCGGGGCGGCTCCTACGAAGCCTGCGTGGCCGGGGTGTCCTTGAGGGATGTGACGAAGGACGTCCAGGCGGGGGCCGTGAGGGTGAGGACCGGGCCGTGGGGGAGCTTGGAGTCGCGGACCGGGACGATGCCGGTGTGGGCGTCGCAGACCTCGACGCAGTCTCCGCCGTCGCCGTTGCTGTGGCTGCTCTTGCGCCAGTGGGCGGCGCCGGGGAAGGCCTCGGCGACCTCGACGCAGTCCCCTCCGCTGCCGTTGCTGTAGCTGCTCTTGCGCCAGACGGCCGTGCTCAAGTCAATCCCGTTGCTTGCCATTTCGGTCATCCTCAGCCGCTTGCTCGATCAGGGCGAGGGACGCCTCCGGCGGTAGTGCGGCGGCCCTGAGCAGATCGTACGACCTGCGGTACTCCTTCACGAGGGCCGGATCGTCGATGGTGTCCCCGCTGTGCAGCGCCTCTGTGTAGACCAGGGGCGGGGCGTCGGGAAAGGCCATGATCTTGGCCGTGCCCAGCATGAAGGGATGCGCCCCGCAGTTCCACGGAAGGATCTGGGGAACGATTCGGTGGCGCCGCGCCAGCGCCGCGATGTGCTCCAGCTGTTCCGCCGCCTGCTCCGGCGGAAGGATCGGCTGGCGCAGCAGCGACTCGGACAGGATCGCCCAGTACACAGGGGTCCTGTGGCTGTCCTCGAAGAGGCGGGCCCGCGCCAACCGGGCGCTGACCTTCTCCTCCACCTCGTCGTCGGGCGCCACTGGGTGCGTCGCCCGCACCACCGCCCGCGCGTACGCGTCCGTCTGCAACAGGCCCGGAATCAGGGTCGGACACCACTCCTCGATGGTCTCCGCGTGCTTCTCCGCCTCCAGTACGCGCTCGAAGTAGCTGGCGTGGCCTCGCCTCTTCGCCTTCCGTACGTCCTCGCAGCGCCGCTTGAAGAAGCCGTCCGTCCCCAGCGCCTTGTCCACGTGCTCGGCCAGTTCCGCCGGCATGCGGCGCTCGCCCCGTTCGATCTCGCTGAGGTGGCTGGGGCCGTAGAAACTGCCCTCGACCAGCTGCTGGAGGGTGAGCCCGGCCTCCTCCCGCTTCCAGCGCAACTCCTTGCCGTAGAAGGTGGGGACGCTTGCCGACCCGTCGATGTCCTTCCGCTGGCCCATCGTTCACCGCCCTTGGTGCCGTTACCGCCCGTGTTCGCCCGAGTCCCGGCGATTCCCGTGTCCGTACCAACTCCACGTCGCATACGCGCAGTTCAGGGTCGGGAGCCCGAACCTCTTTCACGGTACGCGGCACGGCGTCAGGGTGTGAGCAGTTCGTCACAGAGCGCACTGGAAGGTGTGACCCCCGTGCACGACCACCCGGACGTCCAGGACTGCGCCGAGGAGCTGCGGGCCGCCCTCGCCGCCCACGGCATCACGTTGCCGTCTCTCGGCGTCGACCTGCCGACCTTCGCCGCCCGCTACTCGACCCAGCCCCTCATCGCGCTGGGCAACTGCAACCTGCCCACCGCCCGCGCCCTGGTCGACGCCCTGCGCAAGGGAGTTGCGTGATGCGGCCACCGCTCACCCTGGAATTGCTCGCCACCTCGAAGGACGTGCCCGAGGTCCGCCGGGTCCTGCGTGCGTACATGGGCGGTCCCTGCGCCGACCTCCAGTTGTGCGCCAGCGAGCTGATCACGAACGTTGTCCGCCATCTCGGGGAGGGCGTACCCGTGACCGTCCGCGTGGTCTGTGAGCAGGGCCGTACCCGGCTGGAGGTCACCGACCCCGACCCCCGAGCCCTGCCCGTTCTGTGCAAGGCCGCAGACCATGACGAGACCGGCCGCGGCCTCGCCCTGCTCGACGCCCTGACCCTGCGGTGGGGTGTGGAACAGGGCCCCCGCAGCAAGACCGTGTGGTGTGAGGTGCAGAGCATTCATGACGGTTCGCGAGGAATGGTCGTCGGCGTGATCGGAGGCTGATCGCTGCTGTACAGTCCGCGCGCCCCGCCGTGACGTAAGGAAGAGATCCATGCGAAGTCGTTTCAGGTGCGCTGCACTGGTTCTGCCTCTCGCCTTCTCGCTGGCCGCTTGCGGCGCAGCGGAGGAGGACGGGCCGGTGGAGCCGGCCGGGGCCGAGAGCCCTGAGGCGACGCAGCCCTCCGAGGCGCCCGCGGCACCCGCGTCCCCGGAGGACTTCCTCGACCTCGCCGAGAAGGCGATGGCGGAGGAAGGCGCCTGGACGTTCTCCGTGAAGGGGCAGGAGGGGCTGACGCTCCAGGGCCGGAAGAGCGCCGCGACCTACCGGGCTACGGTCCGGCGCGGCATGGAGCCGGAGGCGCTGCACTCGCAGGGCGTCAGTACCGGCAGCAAGGGAACCACCAAGAACGAGGAGATCTACGTCGTCGACGGCACGGCACACCTCAAGGAGGGCAGCGCGCCTTGGAAGGCCGCGCCCACCTCCGACCCCGAGATGCAGAACAAGGTCGAGGACGCCGTCGCGGCCATCGAGGAGTTCCGGGAGTACGCGCAGGCCGCCGGTGACGAGATGACGCTGACCAAGACGGACGGCACGATCCAGCTCCGTGTCGGCAGCGACAAGCAGAAGCTGACCGCCGTCCGGGACCGGGCCTGGGTGAAGAAGGCGCAGCGGGAGTTCGATTCCACCGCCGAGCAGCTCCGGGACGCCGGAATCCCGGTGACCGACGCTCAGTTGACGCTGTCCGGGCTGGAGGAGGTGCTGGTCCTGGACGCCAAGACGTACCGGATCAAGAGCCACCGGTTCGAGTTCGGCTTCCTCGTCCCGTACGCCGGTGGCCGGGACATCACGTACGAGCAGGACGTACGGCAGGAGAACCAGGGCGCGTTCGACGGGAAGATCGAGCTCCCCGCGGGCGTCCGGTGACCTCCGCTGCGCAGGAGGTCCGAGACCAAGCCTTCTGGTACTGAGGCATCCACCGGACCCATGTGAGGCCGACCAGCGGAGAGGTGCGGAGCGATGCTTCTCATCGAGTTCGACCATGACTCCATGTGGGAGCCTTCGGAGCGGCAGGTCGCGGACCTGGGTTCCACGGTTGAGTGGAAGCTGCGCTACGTTCATTTCGAGGCGGATGTGACCCTCGCCGCGGACGGTTTCGACACGGAGAACTTTCGGGTCCCTGTTCTCGATTTCATGTACTGCCTCCTGCTGTCGGCGCGCGCAATTCGGGCGGGCGAAGACGGGCGTGTCACCTTCACGGAGTCCGACGTGGTGATCGACTTCGTACGCGACGGATCGGATCTGAAGATCCTGCGATCCTGGGACCCGGCACCGGGGCACTGTGGAACGGATGAATTCATTGCGGCTGTTTCCCGGTTCACGACCGACGCCCTGGAATTCATCACCGGTAAATACCCGGCCTTCTGCAAGAATCCAACCTTCCAGAAGCTGATGACCATGATGGGGCCCTCCGTCAGCAGCAACCACGGTCGGCTCGATGGTTCGTGATGAGCCGTCATCTTCGACGCGCCGCGATCTCGGCGTCTAGGGATTTGACCGAAATATCCGTCGGTTCGCATTCGGGCGTCGACCTGATATAAAACCAGCCATACTCCGCCGTGCCGATCCCGGCCGTCGCGTCTTGCCCATCACCCTGAAGGGTTACTTCGTGCTGCCCTCGTCCCGTACCTTCTCCGCCGCACTGGCTGCCACCGGCGCGATATTCCTGGCCACGGCCTGCGGGCACCAGGGCAAGGACGCCCCGGCCGCCGACGCTGCCGCGGCCACTGCCACCAGCGTGACGTCGGACGCGTCCGACTCTTCCGCCTCTCCCGGCGGTTCCGCCTCCGCGGCCGCCTCGGCGTCTGCTTCCCCGTCCACCTCCACCTCGGCCTCCGCCTCCGCGAAGCCGTCCGGCAGTGCCAAGCCGGCGCCCAGCGGCTCCCGCAGCGCGGCGGGCGGCGGTACGGGGACGGCTCAGGCCGCCCCGACGGCCCACGCCCCGAACTTCCCCGTATCGGTCTCCGTGGGCAACGCCACTCAGGTCATCACCGTGAAGGCGAGCGGCTCGTACGCCAAGGTGACGGCCTGGTCCAAGGGGGCGTCCGGCTGGAAGTCCGTCTTCTCCGACAGCGGCAGGGTCGGTTCGAACGGCCTTGTCAATGGGGCCACGCGCCGACAGGGCACCTACACCACGCCGTCGGGCACCTACACCATCACCGAGGGCTTCGGCGTCGAGTCCAGCGGCACGAGCATGCCGTACACCCGGGTCAACTCCAGCCACTGGTGGGTGGAGGACCCCGAGTCGAAGTTCTACAACCAGATGCACACCGCGGCCGGGGCCGACTTCCCGCTCACCGAGTCCGGCGACCGGGGCAGTGAGCACCTCATCAACTACCCGACCCAGTACGCCAAGGCTCTGGTCATCAACTTCAACCGCTGGCCGGCCACACCGGGTCGCGGAGCCGGGATCTTCCTGCACGTCAATGGCAAGGGGGCGACCGCGGGTTGCGTCTCGGTGCCGCGCGCCACGATGGACCGGATCATGGGCTGGATCAAGCCCGGCGCGCACCCGCGCATCGCCATCGGCTGACCCGTCGGCCGAAGAAGCCTGAATGTGTCCCGCTGTTCATCCCGCTCCTTTTCGCTGATCGGTTGCTCTGCGGAAGGGAGCCGGGGTGAGGCGTTCCGTCGTGGCTACTCAACGTCGTCCAACGGCTCGAATCCGATGTGGTCGAGCGGGTCCTTCACCCGGCCGAGACTCGGCAGGCCATCCGTGCCGAAACGGCCGCGCAGCCACTCCAGCAGAGTGTCGGTGAGCGTGCCGGTCAGCGGTGGGCCCTGTTCGGCATGGCGCGGATAGACGATCAGCGGCCAGTCGTCCGGCGTGGGCCCCTCGGTGAGCCAGCCCAGTTGGTCGCCGTCGATCGAGGAGGCGAAGGGCAGCAGGCCGCCCGGCTCGGGCCAGACCGCCAGCGGCCGGGACTGCGGATGACTGGCCCGCAGGCTGCGGTAGCCGTCGCAGACCCTCGTGGCCTGCTCGACGAGTCCGAACCTGCCGGTTTCCAGCGGGGCATCGAAGTTGAGCCACTGCGTCCAGCAGCCGCCTCCGTACGTCTCCATCAGGGTTACGTACTCCGTCGGCAGACGCGTGCCGAGGCGCTCGTACAGCCACTCCCACGCGCCGTCTCCGAGATTCGGCTTCCGCGGCGGCGGTACGAGTGCGGTCAGTGCCTCCAGGCCTGTGCCCTCGGTGAGCGCGGCGCGCTGCTGCGGGGTCGGTGCCGGGCGCGGGACCGGCGGGGTCCATGGGCCGGGGTCGGCCTCGGTCAGGAAGGCGGTGCGGCTCGCCGTCGGCCGGAGGCCCTCGCCGAGGAGCGTGGTCAGGGTGGGCAGCAGTGGGGTGCTGTAGCGGTGCCAGGGGTCCGCGCCCGCGCGAGCCCCGTCCTTGTGGAAGGTGACGACCGGCCACTCGTCGGGATCGTCGGACGCCGTGGTGTCCCAGTACAGAAGGTCGCACATCCGGGTCTCGCCCCAGGGGAGCAGCCCGTCGGGCGCCTTCCCCCGTGCCCCCTCCAGCCAGCTCCCGTACTCGAACCAGCCCTGCCTGGCGCACGGTATGTGCAGCCAGACGAACTCCCCGATGTCCAGCGGCCCGTACGCGGAAGCGATCGCCTTGTAGTCGGCGGGCAGCCGGAGTCCGAGCCAGGACTCGACCGTGTCCCAGTCGACGGGGACGGGGGCAGCGTCGGCCGGGGGCGGGCCGAACAGTTCCGCGAAGGCGGTGACGTACGAGGCTGGTGTCACGGGGGCGCATTCTGGCACGTCGCCTGAAGCGAGTGGTGGTCGAGGACGCCTGAGCCGGGCCGATGGTTGTCCGCCTGGCTCGAACTCGTGTGTGAGAACGAACACTTCCGTACTCCGTGATGATCTCCGCGCATCTGTCGCTGGGTCATACATGGATACGGACTTTGGAGTTCTTCCCGGCGCTGCCGACATGCGCGCGTACGTCGCCGGGGTCGTCGACCGGCTGACGGAGCGCAACCGGCTGCCGTTCGACTACTCCGTCGCCAGCCTGCGCCTCGTCGACTTCATGGTGGACGGGGTACGGCGCGGCCGTCCGGAGGTAGCGCAGGTCGCCGGGCTGCTCCAGGGACTCGGGGCGTACACGGGAGAGGTGATCGTCCGGCGGGCCGGGGCTCAGTGGGTGGACTTCGGACCGGAGCAGCGGGAGCTGTTCGGGCAGCCGGTGGGCGTCCGGATGCCCGATGGACGGGTGTGGAATCCGCTCGGCAAGGTCGTCAACCGCTTCGAGCTGGGCGGCCCGGAAGAGTCGGTGCAGCGCTTCTACCTGCTGCTGCACGGGCGGGCGCGCAGGACCGCCGACCCGAGGGCCGCCTGCGGTCGGTGACGTTTCTTCAGCTCCGTACGCAGAGAGGAAGGGGCATGTGCCAACGGGCACTGGCACGGAGAGGGACGTGTGGGGGCGTACGACGCGGAGCTGGGGGCTGCCGTCGAGCGGGCGCAGCAGGGTGACGAGGGCGCGTTCGCGACCGCGTACCGGCTGGTGCAGCCGGGGCTGATCGGTTACGTCCGAGGTCTCGTCGGCGACGATGCCGAGGACGTGGCCGCCGAGGCGTGGCTGGAAATCGCCCGCGACCTGGGCCGGTTCCGTGGCGACGGGGCCGGGTTCCGGGGCTGGACGGCGACGATTGCCCGTCACCGGGCCCTGGATCATCTGCGTAAGCAGAAGCGGCGTCCGCGCACCGCGTTACTGGAACAGGACGTACTCGAACTTCCGGGCGGGCAGGACACGGCCGCCGCGGCGATCGAGGCGCTTTCCACCGAGCGGGCTCTCGCGCTCATCGGCAGTCTGCCGCGCGAGCAGGCGGAAGCCGTACTGCTGCGTACGGTCGTCGGACTCGACGGGCCGACAGCCGCACGGGTACTGGGCAAGCGCCCCGGAGCCGTACGCACGGCGGCGTACCGGGGACTGAAAGGACTGGCCGAGCGACTGACCGTGGCCGGGGCGGGCAGTGGCCAGTCCGCGGTACGGCGCACGCTGAAGGATGGGACATGAAACCGGAACGGGAAGCCCCCCGCACGCCCGAGCTGGAGGCGCTGCTGGACGCGGCGCGGCGCACCGTGCCCGATCCGGCTGCCGAGGAGCGGGCGCTGCTGGCCTTCCGCGCGGTGCGCGACGGCGTGCACCCGTCACCGGTGCGGTGGCGGCGCGGCCGGGACGACTGGCGGCCGGCCGGTGAGCGGCACCTGGGGCGGGCGCTGAAGGCGCTGATGGCGGGTGTTGCCGCGGCGGCGCTGGGCGGGGTGGCGGTCGCGGCCGGGAAGGGCGCGATCCCGTTGCCGTTCGGGGGCGGCGCGGAGCCGAAGCCGATACGGAGCGCGCCCACAAAACCGGGCGTCGAAGAGCGCGTCGTAGAGGACAGTGCCGATGGCCGGCGCGGGGAAGAAGCATCGGCGGGTCCGGTGTGGCCCGCCCCGTCCGCGCCCGACGCTCCGCCGGGGCGTCCGGCCACCGCGCGGGACACAGTCGCACACTGTCGCGTGTATCTGGCGGCCGTGGAGCGGCGGGGTAAGCCGCCCCGGGGCGCGGCCATGGCCGAACTGGAGGCGGCCGCCGGCGGCCCGGAGGCCGTACGGGCCTACTGCGGGCCACTGTTGGCGGGTGAGATGCACGACATCCGCCCGAACCCGGGGGACGGAAACGCGGCGGACGGGAAGCCCGGGGAGAAGCCGGGGAAACAGGATAACGATTCGGCAGCCGACCTCGATGGCGGCGCCGGGGAAACACCGGCGGCTCAGCCCCGCTGACCGGCGGTCCTGGGCATGGAAGGACGACCGGGGCCGCCACCCCCCACAGGAGAGGCCCCGGTCGTCGTTCGCCGGGGCCGCAGAGCGGCCCCGTACTTCTCTCAGCGCCTGGGGTGCCTTTTCTGTCACACCGCGCCGCGGCAGTGTGTTGTTGCCGGTTGTACAAAATGTGGACGCGGCCCCGCTGAAGCACGTAGCGTGCTGATTCGCGCAGGGTGGCGCAGTGGTGACCAGCTGCTATTTGGGACAGGTTGAGGGAGTGCTGGGGGACGACGCGGAGCTGACCGCCGCGGTGCTCGCGGCACAGGACGGGGACGAGAGTGCCTTCCGTACTGTGTACCGCGCCGTGCACCCGCGGCTGCTCGGCTATGTACGCACTCTGGTGGGCGAGCCGGACGCCGAGGACGTCGCGTCCGAGGCCTGGCTGCAGATAGCCCGTGACCTCGACCGGTTCAGCGGCGACGCGGACCGCTTCCGCGGCTGGGCCGCACGGATCGCCCGCAACCGCGCCCTCGACCACATCCGCATGCGGGGCCGCCGCCCCGCCGTCGGCGGCGACGAGACCGAGCTCAACGGCAAGCCCGCCGAGTCGGACACCGCGGACGAGGCCATGGAGGCCCTCGCCACCGGCAACACCATGGCGCTCATCGCCCAGCTGCCGCAGGACCAGGCCGAGGCCGTCGTTCTGCGCGTCGTGGTCGGCCTCGACGCGAAGAGCGCGGCCAAGACTCTGGGCAAGCGGCCCGGCGCGGTACGGACGGCCGCGCACCGCGGACTGAAGCGGCTGGCCGAGCTGCTGGGCGCGGACGGCGCGTACGGGGCGGACGGGACGCACGGTGCCGATGGGGCGTACGGCTCCGACCCGGACAACGCAGGCACGGGTCCCGCCGAACGCGGCGTGGATCTGAATGGCGTACCGCCGCAGCGTGGTCCCCGGCCGGGCGCGACGGCTCCCGCCGGTGTGACGCATTCACGCCTGCGGACGCAGAAGGACATGTGATGGCCGACGAGCGGTACGAGTGGCTTGACAAGGAAGCGGCGGAGCGGCTGCTGCGCGGTGAACCGGTCGAAGCCTCCGGCGAGCACGCCCGCGCTCAGGCCGCACGACTTTCCCGTGCCCTGCACGACACCGGCAGGGGCGGCACTCACGCCTACGCCGACGAGGGCGAAATGCCTGGTGAGGCGGCCGCGTTGGCCGCTTTCCGCAAGGCCAGGGCGGATGCCCAGACACCCGCCGGCGACACCCTTGGCACGGTACGGCTGGCTCGTCCCACGCGTCCTGCGTTCGGTATGCGCCTGGGCCGTCCGGTGCGCTTCGGGCTGGTCGCGGCGGTGGCAGGATGCGCGCTCGGCGGTGTCGCCGTGGCGGCGGGCACGGGCCTGCTCCGCAGTCCTTTTGACGGTCCTCTACCCGCGTCGACCGTCTCGGCCGCCGCGACCCCGCAGCCGCTGGTCTCCGACTCGCCCACCGGCGGAGCCCTCATACCGCCGCAGACTCCGGGTTCGCCAGGCACGCCGGAGTCGCCGTCGGCGAGCATCGGCGGCAGCCGGAGCCCGGACCCGACGAGCGGTCCCGAGGGCGGCGACTTCGGCAAGCAGGGCGACACGGACAAGAAGTCACGCGAACGGAAGGCCGAGCTGCGCCGCAAGGCGGTCGAGGCCTGCCGGGACTACCGCAGCGGCCGCATCAGCCCGGAGCGCAAGCGGGAGCTGGAGAGGCTGGCCGAGGGGCGCGGCGGGGTCGAGCAGTTCTGTGACCGGCTCCTCGGAGGCGAGTCCGAGGGCGGCAAGGACAACAACGACAGCGGCGGCAGTGGTGACGGCGACGACGGCGACAGCGGTGACGGGGACGGTGGTGCCGGGAGGCTCCCCGGTTCCGTCGGCACCGCGGGCGGCGCTTCCCTGCCACCCGTCTCCTGGTCGCAGCTGCCGGCGGAGCCCGCGCCGCTGCCGTCCGAAAGTGCTCCCCGGCCCTCGCCGAGCCCTTCGCTGGCCGCGCTCTGACCTGTGGTTTCTCGACCGTGACGAATTCCGGTCGGCCAGGTGTGACGTTTTTTGGCCCTCCGGCGCAGTAAAGAGTGAGCCGACTGGTCATCGGCTGCGCCCGAAGCCGGGGTTCCCCCCGTACCTACGGCTGGGCGCAAATGGCGCGGGCGGGACACGTTCCCCCGGTCCCGCCCGCGCCGCTCTCTCCCACTCACCGTGTGTCCGGGTCACTCACCAGTAGATGACGACCTTGTCGCCGTTGTGGACCTGCGCGAAGAGCGAAGCGATCTTCCCCTTGTCCCGGACGTTGACACAGCCGTGCGACGCGCCGTTGTAGCCGCGGGCCGCGAAGTCCGAGGAGTAATGCACCGCCTGGCCGCCACTGAAGAACATCGCGTACGGCATGGACGTGTGGTAGATCGTCGAGACATGGTCCTTGGACTTGCTGAACACGCTGAAGGTTCCCTCACGGGTGGGCGTGTACTGCGAGCCGAAGCGCACGTCCATCGTCGACTGCACATGGCCGTCGATCACCCAGGAGAGCGTGCGGGTGGTCTTGCTGATGCACAGCACCCGGCCGGTCTTGCAGCGCGGGTCCAGCTTCGCCGACGGCTTGTTGACGGTCTTGCCGTCCAGCTCGTCGCGCGTCGGCTTCTTCGTCATCGCGAGCAGCTTCTGCCAGGTAACCGTGTCCGTGTCGCCCGTGGTGGGCAGACCGCGCTTGCCCTGGAAGCCCTTGACCGAAGCGACCGTCACCGGACCGTAGGTGCCCGTCGGCCTGTCGTCGAACCAGCCGATCTGGGCCAGCCTGGCCTGAAGTTCGCGCACCTTCCCGCCCTTTGAGCCGCCGGCCATCAGCACCTCGGGCTTCGCGGTCTCGCTCGCCTGCGCGCTCGGCCTGCCCGTCGGGGAGGCGTCGTCGGACGCCGACGGCGTCTGTGTGGTGTCCGGCGCGGCCGACGAGCTGCCGGGCTTGGCGTCGGCCGCCGGGCGGCCGGTCGCGGCCTGTGCCGTACAGCCGGTGGCCACGGCCACCACGGCGGCCGCGGCCATTGCTCTGCGTATGACGATTTTCCGAAGCATTTCGCCCCCCTGTATTCCTTGTGCCTCAAGAGACAGATTCCCGCTCTGCCCGGTTGCACAATCCCGCGCATGATGGGGAACACACCCGCGCATGACAGGGAAGGAGGCTGTGAGGAACGTCCCAGCGAGCGGCCCTCCATCCGTCGCGGAGCCGCCGCTACAGTCCGTCGCGAGGGTCAGTTACCAGCGAGTAGCTTCACAAGCAGCTTCAGCGGAGGCACAGACATGGCGCGCGAGTCCGAGTCGGGACTGCCCATCGAACCGGTCTACGGACCCGACGCACTGGAGGGGTGGGACCCGGCCGGGAAGCTGGGCGAGCCCGGCTCGTACCCCTTCACCCGCGGCGTCTACCCGAGCATGTACACGGGCCGCCCCTGGACCATGCGCCAGTACGCGGGCTTCGGCACCGCCGTCGAGTCCAACGCCCGCTACAAGGACCTCATCGCGCACGGCACCATGGGCCTGTCCGTCGCCTTCGACCTGCCGACCCAGATGGGCCACGACTCGGACGCGCCCATTGCGCACGGCGAGGTCGGCAAGGTCGGCGTCGCCATCGACTCGCTCGACGACATGCGGGTGCTGTTCGACGGGATCCCGCTGGACAAGGTCTCCACGTCGATGACCATCAACGCCCCGGCCGCGCTGCTCCTGCTGCTCTACCAGCTCGTCGGCGAGGAGCAGGGCGTCCCGGCCGACAAGCTCACCGGCACCATCCAGAACGACGTGCTCAAGGAGTACATCGCCCGCGGCACCTACATCTTCCCGCCCAAGCCCTCGCTGCGGCTGATCGCCGACATCTTCAAGTACTGCAAGGCCGAGATCCCGAAGTGGAACACCATCTCGATCTCCGGCTACCACATGGCGGAGGCCGGGGCCTCGCCCGCGCAGGAGATCGCCTTCACGCTCGCGGACGGGATCGAGTACGTCCGTACCGCCGTCGCCGCCGGCATGGACGTCGACGACTTCGCGCCGCGGCTCTCCTTCTTCTTCGTCGCCCGTACGACGATCCTGGAGGAGGTCGCCAAGTTCCGTGCCGCGCGCCGGATCTGGGCGCGGGTGATGAAGGAGGAGTTCGGCGCCAAGAACCCCAAGTCGCTCATGCTGCGCTTCCACACCCAGACCGCGGGTGTGCAACTGACCGCGCAGCAGCCCGAGGTGAACCTGGTGCGCGTCGCGGTGCAGGGCCTCGGGGCGGTCCTCGGCGGCACCCAGTCGCTGCACACCAACTCCTTCGACGAGGCGATCGCGCTCCCGACGGACAAGTCGGCCCGGCTCGCTCTGCGGACCCAGCAGGTCCTCGCGTACGAGACCGACGTCACCGCCACCGTCGACCCCTTCGCGGGCAGTTACGTCGTGGAGAGGATGACGGACGACGTGGAGGCGGCGGCGCTGGCGCTGATGCAGCGGGTCGAGGACCAGGGTGGCGCGGTCAGCGCGATCGAGCACGGCTTCCAGAAGAACGAGATCGAGCGCAGCGCGTACCGGATCGCGCAGCAGACGGACGCGGGCGAGCGGGTCGTCGTCGGCGTCAACCGCTTCACGCTGGACGCGGAGGAGCCGTACGAGCCGCTACGGGTCGACCCGGCGATCGAGGCGCAGCAGGCGGAGCGGCTGGCGAAGCTGCGGGCCGAGCGCGACCAGGGAGCCGTTGACGCGGCGCTGGCGGCGCTCCAGCAGGCCGCGAAGGGCACGGACAACGTCCTCTATCCGATGAAGGACGCGCTGAAGGCGCGGGCGACCGTGGGCGAGGTGTGCAATGCGCTGCGCGCGGTGTGGGGCACATACGTCCCGACCGACGCCTTCTGAGGTGCATACCCGAACGAGCGATCCCGGGCGGAGTGCCTGCCCCGCGGGATACGCTCGTGGACAGTGGGCTCCGAAATGGAGGGTGCCGTGGCTGTGATGATGCACGAGACATCGCTTGCTGATGCTGCCGACCGTCTCTGGGACGAGCTGCCCGGGCACCGGGTGGAGATCCTCAACGGGAGCATTGTTGAGACACCGCCGCCTGACGGGCCGCACAAGGAGACGCTGTCGTGGCTCATCGTGAAGTGCCACGAGGCACGTCTTTCGCCTGGTCCTTGAGGTCACGTCGACCAACTGGTCGAACGACATGGTCATCAAGGTCGAAACCTACGCCAGAGCCGGCATCCCCGTGTACGTCGTCGTGGATCGTAAGCACGACAGGGTCCTGGTGCACGCTGACCCCGAGGGCGACGAGTACCGGACGTGCTCGAAGTACAAGCGCGGCATGTCCGTCACCGTCCCGCCCTCAGTCGTCATCGCCCTGGAGCTGTCCGCAGACCGGCTGCTCGACGGCGACGATTAGCGCGTGACTCTCGCGAGGTAGTCGCTCAGTCCGGTTGTGTCCCCGTCCGCCCAGCCGACATAACCGTCCGGGCGTACGAGGAAGAGCCCCTTGCCGTACGGCTCGTACGCGTCGATGCGGTGTACGTGTACCAACTCGCCCTCCAGCGGGGGCAGTTCGGCGTCCGTACCCACCGCGAGCAGGGTGAAGTGCGGGCCGCGGAAGAGGTCGAAGAGCCGCCGTCCGCCGGGCAGTGGGCCATCGGGGGCGCGGTCGCCCGCCTGTAGGGCGCCCGCGGAGCCGTCGGAGAGCGGACCGCCGCGGTAGCCGAGGCCCAGCTGCATGGTGGCCGCGCCGCGCTGCTCCTGGCCGCGGTGGATACGCGTCGACAGGCCGAGCATCTGAGCGGCGACGGGCAGCCGCTCTGCCTCGTACGTGTCGAGCAGCGAGGCGGGCGCGCCGTGGCGCAGCACCTGGCCGAGCTTCCAGCCGAGGTTGTAGGCGTCCTGGACGCTGGTGTTGAGGCCCTGCCCGCCCGCGGGGGAGTGGACATGGGCCGCGTCGCCCGCGAGGAAGACGCGTCCTTCGCGGAAGCGGTCGGCCATGGCGGCGCGGGGCCTGAAGTCGGAGGCCCACAGCACCTCGGTGACGTCGTCCGCGGCGAGGTGGGTGCGGGCGGCGATAAGCTCCCGTACGCCCTCGGGTGAGATGTCGGGCTCGCCCTGGATGAACTGGCCGACGACCTGGAAGTCGTCGGTGCCGGGCAGCGGGCAGACGGCGAAATAGCCGGTGCTGCTGTCGCCGCGGAAGATGTGCCAGTTGAGCCGGTCGAGCGCGGGGATGCGGACGTCGGCCACCAGCATCCGGGCCGGGTCGACGCTCTCTCCGGTCATCGCGATGCCGAGGGCCGGGCGGACCCTGCTGCGGCCGCCGTCGGCCGCGACCGCGTATGCGGCGCGGACCGTACCGTTCGACAGTTCGGCGGTCACCGCGTCGGCGTCCTGGGTGATCCCGGTCAGGGCCGTGCCGAAGGCGACGCTCCCGCCGAGCTCCGTCAGGCGCTGGTGCAGGATCTGCTGGGTGCGCCACTGGGGGAGCAGCCAGGGCTCTGAGTAGGGCTCGGTCTCCGTCGGCCCGGGGCGTTCGAACATGTCGTGCTCGCCCTGCCGGACGCCGTTCTGCCAGACCATGCCGACCGGGGCCGTGCCGCCGGCGGCGAGCACCGCGTCCAGTACGCCGAGGTCGTTGAGGACCTCCATGGTGCGCGGCTGGATGCCCTTGCCGCGGGAGCCGGGGAAGAGCGTGTCCGACTGCTCGACGACGAGGGTGCGCACGCCGCGGCGGGCGAGATCGCAGGCCAGGGTGAGACCGGTGGGCCCGGCGCCGACGACCAGCACCTCGGTTTCCTTAACGTTGTTAAGTTCCATGTTCTCGAGGGTGCGCTTAACGTTGTTAAGTTGTCAAGGGGGTACGGGTAGGTTGGCCCCGTGGCTACGGAACGACTCGACCGGACCCGGGTGGCGCGCACCGCCCTGCGCCTGCTCAACGAAGTGGGCCTCGAAGGGCTGACGTTGCGCGCCATCGCCAAGGAACTCGACGTCAAGGCTCCGGCGCTGTACTGGCACTTCAAGGACAAGCAGGCGCTGCTGGACGAGATGGCCACGGAGATGGTGCGGCGGATGGTGGAGGACATGACGCCGTCGGGGCCGCCGGCGGACTGGGCCGAGGTGCTGACAGCGGCGATGCGGGGGCTTAGGGGGCATCTGCTGCGGTACCGGGACGGGGCGAAGGTCTACAGCGGCACGCACTACACCGACACGAGCTACGCCGCCGCGATGGAGGCGCATCTGCGGCTGCTCACCGAGGCGGGCTTCACGGCGGCCGGGGCGGCGCGCGCGTGGTTCACGGCGTACAACTACACGATCGGCTACGTGATCGAGGAGCAGGCGATGGGTCCGGACCCGTCGACGGGTGAGGGGTTCGACCTGGCGGCCCGCGCCGCGCGACTGGCGGCGTATCCGCTGGTCGCGGCGGCGGGGGAGGAGCTCTTTGCGCGGCAGGAGGAGGGGTTCGAGGCGGGGTTGGCGGCGGTGGTGGCGGGGGTGGGTGTGGTGCTGCGGGGGGAGTGAGTTCCCGCTGGGCCGGGCACATCAAGCCCCGTGGGGGTCCCCCGGACGAAGTCTGGGGGAGTGTGAGGCGTGGGGGTGCCCCCACGCCCGCAGGGCGTAGGGGCAGGGTCTGGGGCGGAGCCCCAGGTGCATCAAGCCCGGCGGAGCCCCCGAAAACACGTTCAGCCCCGGACTACCCGCGCAACGCGGCGTGCCTGGCGGACCAGGCGGCGCGCCGTCGCGTTGCGTGGCACCGGGATGCCGCCCGGCAGCCCCAGTACCGTCAGGCGGCGGCGCTTGAAGTAGCGCCAGGTGCGCGCGTTCAGATGGGTGCCGAGATAGCTCTCCGCCGCCGGCCGCAGGTCCGGCCTGATCTGGGGCTGCATCGCGAAGCCCACCGCGCTGACCAGGCCCCTCAGCGTCTCGTCCGCCTCCCCCGGCGCCCCCGACTCCCCCTCCGCCAGGTCCGGCAGCAGCGCGTCGACGATCGTCAGCGGGATGCGGTTGCTGTTCTGGTACGGCGTCAGCCGGTCGAGCAGCGGCTCGGTGCCGATCCGGGCGACCGGGATGCCGTAGAACGTGCTAGCCGTGCACAGCGCGGTCGAGAAACAGCCCGCCACCAGGGCGGGCCGCAGCCGGCGGTAGACCACTTCCGCGATCAACGGGCGGTCCAGGATCGTCAGTTCCGCATCGAGCGCCGCCGCCTCGCGCTCCAGGGTGCGCGTCCAGGACGCCGGAGCCGTCGGGTGCGGCTTGAATACAATCCGGCGGTGGCCGAGCGCGACCGCGCCGCGCATCATCCGGACGTGCAGGGCCTCTTCCTCCTCGGGCGTGATGATGCCCAGCGCGGCGAGGTACTGGCCGAGCAGGAGAGCCCCGCCCTCGTCCGCGCTCTCTTCCGCGGGCGCGGGATCCGTCACCGCGTCGGAGAGTTCGGCGATGACCTTGACGAACGCCTCCGTCGGCACGATCTGCGGCTCCGCCCCGAACTCCGCAAGCAGCAGCGGCTTCAGTCCCGGCACCAGATCCAGGTGGAAGAGCCTGCGCACCCGCTCGCCGACCAGCGGGTCGATCTTGTTGCGGGTGGGGCCGTAGCTCATCAGGCCGTCCGCGTACACATCCAGTGCGGCGTCCGGGAAGAGCTGCGCGATCGAGAGCGCCGGGGTGACCTGGATGGACTCGACGGCCAGCTCGATCCGGTCGTCGCCCAGGTCCCAGAGCATCCGCAGATACCGCTCCCAGAGCGGGACGTCGTCCGGGCGCGGGGACCAGCCGCCCGGATGGAAGGGCGCGATGGTCTCGTTCCAGGAGAGCACCCCGTCGAAGCGGCCGCGCAGCCGCTCGAAGCCCGGCATACGGTCCAGCGAGGGTGAAGTCTCGGGCGTGGTGGAGTTGTTGGCGACCAGGAGCAGCCGTCGGTCGGCGGTGGCGAACGCGCCGCTGTCGATCGCCGCGGCCAGCGTGGCGGCCCCGTACAGCGAGGACGCGTAGAAGATCTGGGTTGTGCGCATCAGGCCGCGGCCTCCGCGGAGAGTGGGGCGGGCCGGCGGCGCAGCCTGCGCAGTTTCGATGCGCGTTCGATGTCCATCGAGTCGAGCGCGTCCTTGAGAATGGACTGCGGCATCCGCTTCAGCGCCGCCGCGCTCATCGCACGCAATTTCCGGGCCACTGCGGGTTCGAACCTCTCCACTGATCCCAAGTGGTGGGAAATAACAGCACAGTACGTCCGTACGGCTTTTGGGAGCAGCCGATCGGAATCCGGATCCTTTGCCGTTTCTTCGAGCACCTGGTCGAATGCGCGGATGAAATCCAGCTGCCGAATGTCACCGATTTGTGTCAGGGATGATGCGATCCCGCGTCGGTAGAAGATCCCCAACTGGCTGATGGCGGCGAAAGACTCCGCCTCGCGGTGCAGCCGCCAGATCCACGGCCGGTCCTCGGCGGTGCGCAGCCCGTCCGTGAAGTGCAGCAGCCCGCGCTCCGCGAGCCGCCGGTGGTACATCCCCGCCCAGGCCATCGGGTAGTCGACGCTCGTCGAGCGATCGGCGGGCAGGATCGCGTCGCGCGGTCGCAGCACCTCGCCGCGCCGGCCGACCGGGACGCGGTGCACCGTACGGGCCCTGGCGGTGCACTGCACATGGTCGGTACGGACGAAGTCGCAGCCCAGCCCCTCGATGGCGGCGAGCAGCCGTTCGTAGTGGCCGGCCGCCAGCCAGTCGTCGCCGTCCAGGAAGGTGAGGTACTCCCCGCTCGCGGCGTCCAGACCCGTGTTCCGCGCGGTGGCGAGCCCGCCGTTCTGTTCATGTCTGATCAGCCGAGCCCCCGGAACCACACGCTCCGCGCGCTCCAGGATCTCCGGTGTCCCGTCCGTCGAGCAGTCGTCGACGAGCAGGAATTCGAAGTCCTCGCGGGCGTTCGCCTGGAGACTTCTGAGGGTGTCGGGGGCGTATGTCTGCACGTTGTAGAACGGCACGATGACGGAGAGCTTAACCACCCGCGTGAGGTTAGGGCGGCGCTCGGCATTCGTCCTGTCCCTGGGAGGGATGGCGGGTGAACAGAAAGCGACGGACTTGTTAATCGGCTTGGCTCACGTCCTTTTTCGCCAATCGTAGACACGCTGTTAACCAGCTGTTGTGGTCGAGTTGGGCCGTCAAACCACAGTCCTTTCTAACGTCCTCGGCGTGCCATCAAGTACCAGTGAGGCCGTACGGATCGCCGTACTCGCCGACTCCGACACCCGGTGGAAATGGGGCGCGCTCACCGCGCGTCGTATCGCCCCGGGCGACGCCCCGGATTCCATCGGGCTGAGCGGCTTTCTGCTGCGCGGCCGGGCCACTCCCACGGCCCGCCAGCTCGCCGAGGTGGGCGCGAGCGCCGACGAGCTGCGCGAGGTGACCGGGAACGAGTTCCTGGGGGCGATACGGGACGCGGACGGGCCGTACGACGTGATCGTGCTCGCGCTCGTCGGCGGCGCCGTCCAGGCCATGCTGCACGGACTCGCCGCCCTGCCACTGCCGCGGCGGCCCGTCGTCGTCACCGGCTATGTCGGCGTCGTCTACGAGAAGCTCGCCGACGGACTGCTGCTGCGGCACGGCGCGGACGTCGTGCTCGCCAACTCCCGCCACGACGCGGACCGTTTCCGCGCGGTGTACGAAGGCGTGGGCGCCGACGCCTCGTGCGTCACCGAGGCCGCGCTGCCCTTCCTCGGCGGCGCGCCCCACCGGGCCGAGGAGGGCCGCGACAGCGTCGTCTTCGCCGCCCAGCCCTCCGTGCCCGAGTCCCGCGCCGACCGCACCTATCTGCTGCGGCGACTGGTCGAGCACGCAAGGCTCCACCCGCACCGCGAGGTGCTGCTGAAGCTGCGCTCCAAGCCCGGCGAGCACACCACGCACCTGGAAGAGCTGCCGTACCAGAAGCTCGCCGACCGGCTGCCCGGCGGACTGCCGCCCAACTTCCGCCTGGTGTACGGGCACATGGGCGAGGTTCTCGACCGCACCGACCTGCTGGTGACTCTCTCCTCGACGGCCGCGCTGGAGTCCCTGCACCGCGGCATCCCCACCGCGGTCCTCACCGACCTGGGCGTGCGCGAGGCGCTGGGCAACCACCACTTCCTCGGCTCCGGGCTGCTGACCTCCTGGGACCGGCTCGACGGCGGCCACCGGCCGGCCCCCGACCCGGACTGGCTGGCCAGGCAGGGCGTCGCCGCCGACGGTGCGTACGACACGGCCTTCGACGCGGCCCGCAAGCGCGTCGCCGAGCTGCTCGAGCGTCCCGGACTCCCGCCGCTTGCTCCGTACTACACGCCCGCGACAGCGCCCGGCTATCTGCCCGGCATCCTCGCCCGCCACCACCTGGCCCCCGACGGCACCCCGCTGCCGGGCGCGGCTGCCAAGGCCGAGATCAGCGGCGTACGGCGGGTGGTGCGCGACGCCGTACGGAACGCGGCGCGCGGCGCGTACCGCCACGGCGTGCAGCGCGTCGCCCCCGTCATCCGCCGGATGGGCGAGCTGTGAGCCCCCACCGCACGCCCGTCTTCAACTCCCGTACTCAGGAGCCCCGATGACCGTTCTCGCCGTGATCCCCGCCCGTGGCGGCTCCAAGGGCGTACCGGCCAAGAACCTGGCCCCCGTGGGCGGCGTGCCGCTCGTGGCGCGCGCCGTGCGCGAGAGCCTTGCCGCCCGCCTGGTCACGAGCGTCGTGGTCTCCACGGACGACCCGGACATCGCGGCCGCCGCGCGCGGCGCCGGTGCCGAAGTGGTGCTGCGCCCCGCGGCGATCGCGGGGGACACCGCCACCAGCGAGGCCGCGGTGCTGCACGCGATGGACGCGCACGAGGCGATGCACGGCAAGTCCGTGGACGTGGTCCTGCTCGTCCAGTGCACCAGCCCGTTCCTGACGCGCGAGGACGTCGAGGGCGTCGCGTCCGCGGTCGTCGAGGGCGGCGCGGACAGCGCGGTGACCGTCGCGCCCTTCCACGGCTTCGTCTGGCGCGAGGAGGACGGCGACGTCGGCTCCGCGACGAACATCGGCGCCCAGCGCGCCGCCGGCTCCACGGCGCTGCTCGTCGACACCGCCGAGGCCTCGGGGTACGGCGTCAACCACGACGCGTCCTTCCGGCCGCGCCGCCAGGACCGGCGGCAGGACTTCCTGGAGACCGGCGCCGCGTACGCGATGTCCGCCACCGGCTTCCGGGAGGCCGGGCACCGCTTCTTCGGGCGCACCGCGCTCGTACGCACCGACCCGGCGCGCGTCCTGGAGGTCGACGACCCGCACGACCTCGACCGGGCCCGCGCGCTCGCACCGCTGCTCGGCACCTCCGCGCTGCCCACGCGCGAGGACGTCGACGCCGTCGTCCTGGACTTCGACGGCACGCAGACGGACGACCGCGTGTACATCGACGCGGACGGCCGCGAAACAGTCGCCGTGCACCGCGGCGACGGCCTCGGCATCGCGCATCTGCGCAAGGCGGGCCTGGAGCTGCTCATCCTGTCCACCGAGCAGAACCCGGTCGTCGCCGCCCGCGCCCGCAAACTCCGGATCCCCGTCCTGCACGGCATCGACCGCAAGGACCTCGCACTGAAGCAGTGGTGCGAGGAGCACGGGATCGCGCCGGAGCGGGTGCTCTACGTCGGCAACGACGTCAACGACCTTCCGTGCTTCCACCTCGCCGGCTGGCCCGTGGCCGTGGCGAGTGCGCACGGCTCCGTACGCGACGCCGCGCGTGTCGTCACCACCGCGCGCGGCGGCGAGGGGGCGATCCGCGAGATCGCCGCCTGGCTCCTCGGCCCGACGCTCCACACCCCTGCCAACACCGCCCCTGCACCTACCCACGACACCCCTGCCTCGTCCCACAACTCCCCTGAGTAAGGAACTTCCCCCATGAGCACGTCCCGTCTGCGCACCCTCGGCACCAAGACCGCGGGCCCCGGTCACCCCGTCTACGTCACCGGCGAGATCGGCATCAACCACAACGGCGACCTGCACAACGCCTTTGCGCTCATCGACGCCGCCGCCGACGCGGGCTGCGACGCGGTCAAGTTCCAGAAGCGCACCCCCGAGATCTGCACCCCGCGCGACCAGTGGGACATCGAGCGCGACACCCCCTGGGGCCGGATGACATACATCGACTACCGCCACCGGGTTGAGTTCGGCGAGGACGAGTACCGCCAGATCGACGCGCACTGCAAGAAGCGCGGCATCGACTGGTTCGCGTCCCCGTGGGACACCGAGGCCGTCGCCTTCCTGGAGAAGTTCGACGTCCCGGCCCACAAGGTCGCCTCCGCCTCGCTCACCGACGACGAACTGCTGCGCGCCCTGCGCGCCACCGGCAAGACCGTCATCCTCTCCACCGGCATGTCCACGCCGCGCCAGATCCGGCACGCGGTGGAGGTGCTCGGCAGCGACAACATCCTGCTCTGCCACGCCACGTCGACGTACCCGGCGAAGGCCGAAGAGCTCAACCTCAGCGTGATCAACACCCTCCAGGCCGAGTACCCGAACGTCCCGATCGGCTACAGCGGCCACGAGACGGGCCTGCAGACCACGCTCGCCGCGGTCGCGCTCGGCGCCGCGTTCGTCGAGCGCCACATCACGCTCGACCGCGCGATGTGGGGCTCCGACCAGGCCGCCTCGGTCGAGCCGGGTGGCCTGCAGCGACTGGTCCGCGACATCCGGACCATCGAGACCGCGCTCGGTGACGGCGTCAAGAAGGTCTACGAGTCCGAGCTCGCGCCGATGAAGAAGCTGCGCCGCGTCGCGGGCGTCGTCGCCGAGGCGGGCGACCGTGAGCCGGCCGCGGTCTGACGTGTCCGCCGCCGCGCCGAGTCGTCCCGCCGCCCCGCTGTGTCGTCCCGCCGACCGGGAATCACGAGGTGAACGACGGTGAATCTCGCCTTCGTCGAGAGTCCGGTCCAGCTTCTGAACGTCCTGGAGTGGGCGCACGCCCGGCCGGGTGCGACGCTGGCCGGTGTCCCCGGGCAGCCGACCGGCCCGGTCGGCACGAGGCGGCTCCCGGTCGCCGATCTCACCGTGGTCGTCCTGTCGCCCACCGATCCGATGTCGCGTGGCCAGCTGCGCCGGATGGCGGAGCTGGCCCGCGACGAGGGGTTCACGGTGCGCTGGCAGGAGGCGCGCGGCGGCGCGGGCGCGCCGCTGAAGACGGTGCGCGAGCTGGCCCCGATGCTGCACCGTGCCGAGCGCATCGTGATCGGGGACCCGTTCTCGCGCTACGTACAGCTGCTGCTGACGCTCTTCGGCGGCAAGGATCTGACCGTGGTCGACGACGGCACCGCCACCATGGAGTTCGTGGCGCAGCTGGCGCGCGGCGAGAAGCTGGTGCGCTGGCACCGGCGCGGCAGGCGCGGCCCGCGCGAGCTCGTCCTCGCACCGGTCACCTTTCTGGCCCGCCGCAGGCTCACCCCGTCCCGCAGCCGTGACGTCGAGGTCTTCACCTCGATGCCGGTCGAGCCGCCGCCGGGGGTCACGCTCACACCGAACCGGTTCGCCTGGACCCGCTCCCGCTTCGGACCGCCCAAGATCACCCGGGGTGCCGACCTGGTCGGCACGTCCCTCGTGGAGACGGGCGTCGTCGACCCGGACCAGTATGTGGAGGCGGTCGCCGCGCTGGCCCGTACGCACGGTGCGACGCGCTACTTCGCACACCGCCGCGAGAGCTCCGACAAGCTGCACCGGCTCGCCGTCGAGACCGGTCTGGAGATCGTCCGCCCGGATCTGCCGCTGGAGCTGATCGCCCGCCGTGGCCCGATCGGGCGTACGGTCCTCAGCTTCCCCTCCACCGTGGTGCACACCCTGCCGCTCGCCCTGGTGGGCACGGGCATCAGGGTCGCGGTCTGCGACATCGCACCGGAGTGGCTCAGGGACACAGCGTCACCGCGGGCCCAGGGGTTCCTGGCGGGGGTGACAGGGACGGCCAGGGATGTGCAGCGGCTGCCCGCACCGGCCTGAAACCGTGATCGTTCGGCCGTCCGCGGGTTGAGGTACGGTCGAGAAGAGGAGTGAGCTTACCCACAGGCGTGGGCAATCATGCACCTCGGGGCCACCTTTCCTTACCCTAACGGGCTGAACTTTTGTTGATCAGTGGTCAGTTGGCCGGTCTCTGGGCCTACTCTTCAACAGGTGAACCAACTGATGTCCCGCGACTCCGAAGCCGACCTGCCCGGTGAAGCGCCCGGGGAAGCAGTACTGCCCGGCACGCTGTCCGAATCGCTGCGCGCCGAACTGATCACCTTCCGCCGCGACTTGCACATGCACCCCGAGCTCGGCAACCAGGAGTTCCGTACCACCGCCGCGCTCAAGGCGCGACTGGAGCAGGCAGGCCTGCGGCCCCGCGTACTCTCCACCGGCACCGGGCTCATGTGCGACATCGGCAGCGATTCAGAAGGGGCGCGAAGCTCGCACAAGGATGGTGGTGGGCGACGGGTGGGAGGGATGCGTCCCCTCTTCGCGCTCCGCGCCGACATCGACGCGCTCCCCATCCCGGACACCAAGACCGGGGTGCCCTACCGCTCCACCGTCCCCGACCGGGCCCACGCCTGCGGGCACGACGTGCACACCGCCGCGGTCCTCGGCGCCGGGCTCGTGCTCGCGGACCTCGACCGGCAGGGGCTGCTGCCGCAGCCGGTCCGGCTGATCTTCCAGCCCGCCGAGGAGGTGCTGCCCGGCGGAGCGCTCGACGCCATAGAGTCGGGCGTCCTCGAAGGCGTGAGCAAGATCATCGCGGTGCACTGCGACCCCAAGGTCGACGCGGGCGTCATCGGGCTGCGCCCCGGCCCCATCACCTCCGCCTGCGACCGCCTCGAGGTCACCCTCGACGGCCCGGGCGGTCACACCGCCCGCCCGCATCTGACCACCGACATGGTGAACGCCGCCGCGAAGGTCGTCACCGAGGTCCCCGCCCTGCTGGCCCGCCGCGTCGACACACGCTCCGGACTCGCGGTGACCTGGGGCCGTATCGAGGCGGGCCACGCCTGCAACGTCATCCCGCAGCACGCGGAGCTGTCCGGCACCGTCCGCTGCCTGGACCTGGCGGGCTGGCGCGCGGCTCCCGACCTGGTGCACGCCGCCATCGACGAGATCGCCACCCTGCACCGGGCCAAGTCGCAGATCAACTACATCCGCGGGGTCCCGCCGGTGGTCAACGACCCGGTCGTCACCGAGCTGCTGCGCGACGCGCAGACCGCGCGCCGGGGATCGTACGCAATCGAGGACACCGAACAGAGCCTGGGCGGCGAGGACTTCTCCTGGTACCTGGAGCATGTCCCGGGCGCGATGGCGCGACTGGGCGTGCGCACGCCCGGCGACACCACCCGGCGCGATCTGCACCGGGGCGACTTCGACGCGGACGAGCACGCGATCACGGTCGGCGTGGAGCTCTTTACGGCGGCTGCGCTGCTCGACGGACGCGCCTGAGCCGCGACGCTTCGCGAGTGAGCCGGCCCGTCGATGTTCTCGGCGGGCCGACTCATGTTGATCGTCTCTGCCCCGCTCAGGTCGGAGCGGCCCGCCTGTCTGGCAATGCTCATGCCGATCGCAGCGGGAGCGGTCTTTCGGGTGTTCAATGGGTTCCACTCCACTTACAACGTCCGAGTGACCGAATGGCTTGATCGTGTCGCTGCGTGTAGCTGTCGAGGTTGGGAGTGGGATGCTGCTTGAGTCGTCTGCCAAGTCCTGGCGGGTTCGCTGTTCGCGACGATCCGATAACGACTCATGAACAGGTCTTTAACTGACATCTACGCGCGTTACGATCGCGGCAAAACCAGCGCCGGAAGAGGCGCTTTCGGTCAGTCTTGAAGGGACCCTTCCTCTTGCGCCGGGTATCCAAGATCACTGCCGCGTGTATCGCCACCGCGGCCCTCGCTTTCACCGCCACCGCATGTGGCGAGTCGTCCACCGAGTCCTCGGGCTCGACCCAGGGCACCCTCAAGATCGGCATGGCCTACGACGTCGGTGGCCGTGGCGACAACTCCTTCAACGACTCCGCGGCCCGCGGTCTGGACAAGGCCAAGGCCGAGTTCAAGGCCGAGACCAAGGAGCTCACCGCCAAGAACGGTGAGACCCCGGCCGACCGTGAGGCGCGTCTGGCCTCCCTCGCCGAGGGCGGCTACGACCCCGTCATCGCGGTGGGCTTCGCCTACAAGGACGCGCTCGACAAGGTGGCGGCCAAGTACCCGAAGGTCAACTTCGGTCTGGTCGACTCCGTCGCCGAGGCGAAGAACGTCGACAACATCGTCTTCACCGAGGAGCAGGGCTCGTACCTCGCCGGTGTCGCGGCGGCGCTCAAGTCCAAGGACGGTCAGATCGGCTTCATCGGCGGTGTGGACCTTCCGCTGATCAAGAAGTTCGCGGCCGGCTTCCAGCAGGGCGTCCTGGAGACCAACCCCAAGGCCAAGGTGCAGATCCAGTACCTGTCCACGGGCTCGGACCTCTCCGGCTTCGGCAGCCCGGACAAGGGCGAGGCCGCGGCCAAGGGCATGCTCGACAAGGGCATCGACGTCATCTACGCGGCGGCCGGCGGCTCCGGCGCCGGTGCGATCGAGGCCGTGGCCGCCCAGAAGGGCGCCTGGGCCATCGGCGTCGACTCCGACCAGGCCAAGGACCCGGCTCTGGCCAAGTACGCCGGCTCGATCCTGACGTCGGTCGTCAAGAACGTGGACACTGGTGTCTACGAGCTCGCCAAGTCCGTCAAGGACGGCAAGCCGCTCACCGGAACGCACGTGTACTCGCTCGCCGAGAACGGCGTCAGCCTGACCACCACGGGTGACCACCTCAAGGACATCCAGCCCAAGCTCGACGAGGCGAAGAAGAAGATCGTCGACGGCACCATCAAGGTCAAGACCACGACCTGACCGGCCCGTGACGGGGCCCGGAGGAGCTGCTTCGGCCGCTTGTCCGGGCCCCGACTCACGTAGCGGGTTCGGCACCTCAACAATTTGGCGGCGCTACGCGCGTAGCACTCCCCCTACGCGGTATTTTTCGCCACCACCGCCTCTGCTCCTCCCACTCCCTGCCTAGGAGAGTGCGCCATCAAAGCGTCCAGCACTTCCCATGCCGTAGAGCTCCGCGGCATCACCAAGCGATTCCCCGGGGTCGTGGCCAACCACGACATCGACATCACCGTGCGCCGCGGCACCGTGCACGCCCTCGTCGGCGAGAACGGTGCGGGCAAGTCCACTCTGATGAAGATCCTTTACGGCATGCAGAAGCCGGACGAGGGCACCATCGCGGTGGACGGCGAGCAGGTCTCGTTCCACGATCCCGGCGACGCCATCGACCGCGGCATCGGCATGGTGCACCAGCACTTCATGCTCGCCGACTACCTCACCGTCCTCGAGAACGTCGTCCTCGGCTCCGAGAAGCTGCACGGCATCGGCGACAAGGCACGCGCCAAGATCAAAGAGATCTCGGACGCGTACGGCCTCAACATCCGTCCGGACGCCTATGTCGAGGACCTCGGTGTCGCCGACCGCCAGCGCGTGGAGATCCTCAAGGTCCTCTACCGCGGCGCCCGCATCCTCATCCTCGACGAGCCGACCGCCGTGCTCGTCCCGCAGGAGGTCGACGCGCTCTTCGAGAACCTGCGCGGACTCAAGGCCGAGGGCCTGACGGTCATCTTCATCTCGCACAAGCTGGGTGAGGTGCTGTCGGTCGCCGACACGATCACGGTCATCCGCCGCGGCACCACGGTCGGCGACGCCGACCCGAAGTCGGTCACCACCAAGCAGCTCGCCGAGCTGATGGTCGGCAGCCAGCTGCCCTCGCCGGAGACCCGTGAGTCGACCGTTACCGACACGCCGATGCTCACCGTCCAGGACCTGCGGCTGACCGCCACCGACCCCGACGGTGTCGTACGCGCGGTGCTCGACGGCATCAACTTCACCATCCACAAGGGTGAGGTGCTCGGCATCGCCGGCGTCGAGGGCAACGGCCAGTCCGAACTGGTCGAGGCCATCATGGGCATGCGGACCCCGGACACCGGCGTCCTCACCCTGAACACCGCCGACATCTCGCACGCGCCGACGCGCAAGCGCCGCGAGCACGGTGTCGCCGTCATCCCCGAGGACCGTCACCGGCACGGACTGCTGCTGGAAGCCCCGCTCTGGGAGAACCGCATCCTCGGCCATGTCACCGAGGAGCCCAACAGCAAGGGCGCGTTCCTCGACCTCAAGGCCGCCCGCGCCGACACCGCGCGGATCGTGCGCGAGTACGACGTACGCACCCCCGGAATCGAAGTCACCGCGGCCTCCCTCTCCGGCGGCAACCAGCAGAAACTGATCGTCGGCCGCGAGATGAGCCACAGCCCGAAGCTGCTGATCGCGGCCCACCCCACCCGCGGCGTGGACGTCGGCGCGCAGGCGCAGATCTGGGACCAGATCCGCGCGGCACGCCGCGAGGGCCTGGCCGTACTGCTCATCTCCGCGGACCTGGACGAGCTGATCGGGCTCTCCGACACGCTGCGTGTCATGTACCGCGGCCGGCTGGTCGCCGACGCCGACCCTGCCACCATCACTCCCGAGGAGCTGGGTTCGGCCATGACGGGTGCCGCCACCGGGCACCTCGAAGCGCCGGGCAACAACGCCGACGGCCACCCCGTCAACGACCCCGACGGGGGAGAGGACCGATGAAGAAGATCGACAAGGAGCGAGTGCTCCTGGGGATTGCCGCGCCCCTGCTCGCGATCGTGGTCGCCTTCCTGGTGACGGCCCTGGTGCTGGCCGCCACCGGCAAGGAGCCGTTCAACGCCTTCGGCATCATGTTCGACTACGGCACGAAGTCGGACAGCCAGGTCTACATCCTGAACAAGGGCACCACGTACTACCTGGCGGGTCTCGCGGTCGCCCTCGGCTTCCGGATGAACCTGTTCAACATCGGTGTCGACGGCCAGTACCGGCTCGCGGCCTTCTTCGCCGCCGCGCTCGGCGGCGCGCTGACCCTCCCCGGCGTCGTGCAGATCCCGCTGATCATCCTCACCGCGATGATCGTCGGCGCGATGTGGGCCGGTATCGCCGGTGTTCTCAAGGTCACCCGGGGAGTCAGCGAGGTCGTCTCGACGATCATGCTGAACGCGATCGCCACGGCGATCATCGGCTACCTCCTCCAGGTCGGCCGGCTCGGCCACCTCGACAAGGCCGGCACGAAGATCTCCACCACCCCGATCCCCGAGTCCTCCCACTTCTTCGAGTTCCCGACCACGCCGACCCCCATCTGGGGCTTCATCGTGATCGCGATCATCGCGGGCATCGGGTACTGGTTCGCGCTGTCGCGCACCCGCTTCGGCTTCGACCTGCGTACGGTCGGCCAGTCCGGCTCCGCGGCCGAGGCCAGCGGCGTCGACGTGAAGAAGATGGTCGTCACCTCGATGCTGATCTCCGGCGCCATGGCCGGTCTTATCGGTATGCCGACCCTGCTCAACGACTCCTTCGAGTACAGCGGTGACTTCCCGGTCGGTGTCGGCTTCACCGGCATCGCCATCGCCCTCCTCGGCCGCAACAACCCCGTCGGCATCGCGCTCGGCGCGGTGCTCTGGGCCTTCTTGGAGCGCGGCTCCGGAAAGCTCGAGTTCGAGGGCTACGACAAGGAGATCGTCGGCGTCATCCAGGGCGTCATCGTCCTGTGTGTCGTCATCGCCTACGAAGTGGTGCGCCGCTACGGCATCAAGCGTCAGCAGCGGCAGGTCGGCGAGAAGCTCGCCGCCCAGGCCAGTAACTCCGACCAGCAGGAGGTGTCGGCGTGAGCGCCACGGCGACTTCCACCCCGCCGCCCGCGGCCCCCAAGGTGGACGGCGGCAAGGGCGGCCGCACCCGCCTCTCACTCCCCGTCATTCTGCTGATCATCGCGGGAGCCCTGCTCGCGCTGTCCGCGGTGCGTGCCATCACCGGCGCCCAGGACATCACGTCGGCGGGTCAGATCAGCGCGGCACTCGCCATGGCGGTGCCGATCGGCCTCGCCGGTCTCGGCGGTCTGTGGGCCGAGCGCGCGGGCGTGGTCAACATCGGCCTCGAAGGCATGATGATCCTCGGCACCTTCTTCGGTGCCTGGGCCGGCTGGCAGACCAGCCCCTGGCTCGGCGTACTCGCCGGTGTGCTCGGCGGCATGTTCGGCGGTCTGCTGCACGCGGTCGCCACCGTCACCTTCGGCGTCGACCACATCATCTCCGGTATCGCGATCAACATCCTGGCGGTCGGTGTCACCACCTACTTCGCCAAGCTGTGGTTCAACTCCGGTGAGGCGGCGTCCAAGGGCGGCAGCCCCAAGCAGTCCCCGCCGGTCGACGAGATCACCTCGGTCACGATTCCGGGGATCTCCGACTGGCTGCATTCGATCGAGGCGCACCACTGGTTCTTCATCTCGGACCTGGCGGGTGTGCTGGGCGGCGTGGTCACCAACCTGTCGCTGCTGACGATCCTGGCGGCCGTGCTGTTCGTGCTGACCTTCTTTGTCCTGTGGAAGACCGCGTTCGGTCTGCGGCTGCGCTCCTGCGGCGAGAACCCGATCGCGGCGGAGTCGCTCGGCGTCAACGTCTACACGTACAAGTACATCGCGGTGATCGTCTCCGGCGGTCTGGCGGGTCTCGGCGGCGCGTTCCTCTCGCTCGTCACCTCGCACATCTACAACGAGGGCCAGACGGGCGGCCGCGGTTACATCGGCCTCGCGGCGATGATCTTCGGTAACTGGCGGCCCGGCGGTCTCGCCATGGGCGCGGGCCTGTTCGGCTTCTCCGACGCGCTCCAACTGCGCAACGGCGGCGAGTCCGTCCACGCGCTGCTTCTGCTGCTGGTGGTCGTGCTCGCGGGTCTCGCGGCCTGGAAGCTCTACCGCAAGAGCTTCGTCCCCTCCGTGATCAGCGCGGTCATCGCCGTCAGCGTCCTGCTCTGGTACCTCAGCACGGAAACGGTCCCGAACGAGTTCGTGACGGCCACTCCGTACGTGGTGACGCTGCTGGTCCTGTCGCTGTCCGCGCAGCGGCTGCGGATGCCGAAGGCCGACGGAATGCGCTACCGCAAGGGTCAGGGCAAGTGACGACGTCCGTGACCTTCGACTGGGACGCTCTGCGCAAGCAGGCGCGCGAGGCGATGTCGCGTGCGTACGCCCCGTACTCGGGCTTCCCGGTCGGAGTCGCGGCGGTCGTCGACGACGGCCGCACGGTGACCGGCTGCAACGTCGAGAACGCGTCGTACGGGCTGAGCCTGTGCGCGGAGTGCGGTCTCGTCTCGCAGCTCCAGGCCACCGGCGGCGGCCGGCTGACCCACTTCACCTGTGTGGACGGCCGGGGCGAGGTCCTGGTCCCGTGCGGCCGGTGCCGTCAGCTGCTGTACGAGTTCGGCGGGCCCGAACTGCTGCTGGAGACCCCGGAAGGGGTGCTCCCGCTCTCCGAGATGCTGCCGCATTCCTTCGGGCCCGGGCATCTGGGCTAGCCTCGCGGCCCTCCCGTTCGGCGGGAGGGCCGCTCCCCTTTCATCCTCTCTATGCGCGTAGAGTCGCGCGTACGCGAACACCGCACTTGCCGGAAGGAATCCCATGGACGCCATCTCCGTCATCCGCACCAAGCGGGACCGGGGCGAGCTGAGCCCCGAGCAGATCGACTGGGTCATCGACGCCTACACGCGCGGTGAGGTCGCCGACGAGCAGATGTCGGCGCTGGCGATGGCGATCCTGCTGAACGGCATGAACCGTACGGAGATCGCCCGCTGGACCGCCGCGATGATCGCGAGCGGCGAGCGCATGAACTTCGACGCGCTCTCCCGCCCGACCGCCGACAAGCACTCCACGGGCGGCGTCGGCGACAAGATCACGCTGCCGCTCGCGCCGCTGGTGGCCGCGTGCGGCGCGGCCGTGCCGCAGCTGAGCGGCCGCGGCCTCGGCCACACCGGCGGCACCCTCGACAAGCTGGAGTCCATCCCCGGCTGGCGCGCGCTGCTCTCCAACGAGGAGATGCTGCACGTCCTGGACACCACCGGCGCGGTGATCTGTGCCGCGGGCGACGGACTGGCCCCCGCGGACAAGAAGCTGTACGCCCTGCGGGATGTCACCGGCACCGTCGAGGCGATTCCGCTCATCGCCTCCTCGATCATGTCCAAGAAGATCGCCGAGGGCACCGGCTCGCTGGTCCTCGACGTCAAGGTGGGCACCGGCGCCTTTATGAAGACCATCGAGGACGCCCGCGAACTGGCCTCCACCATGGTCGCGCTGGGCACCGACAGCGGCGTGAAGACCGTCGCGCTGCTCACCGACATGTCGACCCCGCTCGGCCTCACCGCGGGCAACGCCCTCGAGGTCCGCGAGTCCGTCGAGGTCCTCGCGGGCGGCGGTCCCGCCGATGTCGTCGAGCTGACCCTGGCGCTCGCCCGCGAGATGCTCGACGCGGCCGGCATCAAGGACGCGGACCCGGCGAAGGCGCTGGCCGACGGCTCGGCGATGGACGTCTGGCGCCGCATGATCGCGGCCCAGGGCGGTGACCCGGACGCCACGCTGCCGGTCGCCCGCGAGCAGCACGTGGTGACGGCCCCGTCCTCCGGCGTACTGACCCGTCTCGACGCCTACGACGTCGGCATCGCCGCCTGGCGCCTGGGCGCCGGCCGCGCCCGCAAGGAGGACCCGGTCCAGGCCGGCGCGGGCGTCGAGATCCACGCCAAGCCGGGCGAGACGGTGGCGGCGGGCCAGCCGCTGCTGACCCTGCACACGGACACCCCGGAGAAGTTCGACTACGCGCTGGACTCGCTGAAGGGGGCGTACGACATCGCCCCGGCGGGCACGGAGTTCACCGCCGACCCGATCGTGCTGGACCGCATCGCCTGACCCGCATCGCCCGGCGGGCCGATGAGAATCGGCCCGCCGAGCGGTCCACAGAGCAGGGCATGTCCGCCACTGCGACGGGACGGGGACACCGGGCCATGGGCCGACGACCGGGTACCACGATGAGTTCTGGACGCTGGGGCAGTCTCGTCCGTGTGGACGCCACACAGCCGATCATCGTGCGCATCGCAGGGAGAGTGTCCCCGGTCGATGTGCCGCGCCTGTGCGAGGAGTTGAGCGCGCGGCTCCTGGGCGCCGATGTCGCCGCCGGGGTCAGGGAAGTGATCTGTGACGTCGGCGGGATCACCGATGCGAACCTCGCCGCCGTCAACGCCGTCGCCTGCCTCCAGCTCACCGCGCGTCGGCTCGGTGGTCGGATACGGCTGCGCAACACCGGGCCGGAGCTGCGGGCCCTGCTCGATCTGGTCGGCCTCGGCGAGGTCGCGTAGGCCCTGTCCGGTCGATCTTGCCGGGCTCGCGTGCCCTGGCACGCACTCCCCCGTAGCCCTTCGGGCACGGGAGGTACCCCCACCGCGTGGGCTCTCCCCCTGCCTTCGGCGGGGGGACCCCCATCCTCCGCCTTGCATCTGCACGCTCCAGACCCCGCTCACTGATCCGGCCTGATCGACCGGACAGGACCTAACCCGCGGCCGCGCCCGCCCCGTCCAGCCGGTCCGGCAGCTCGAAGAGCGGAAACCAGCGCTTGGTGTCCAGGAAGAAGTCCATCCCGCCGATCATGCCGTCCCTGACCTCCAGGACGATCAGCGCCCACGGCTCGTACCCGTCGCCGTTCTGGCTCGGGTGGTAGTGCGCGAACGACGGCGAGCCATTGGCCACGGTCGGGACCAGCTTCGAACCCCGGCAGACTTCGCCGACGCCCAGCATCCAGCCCACGATGTCGTCGTGGCCGCGCAGCCACAGGTCGTATGGCGGCATGGACATGGTCGCGTCCTCGTGCAGCAGCGCCGTCAGCGCCTTCATGTCGTACCCCTCGAAGGCCGCGACATAGCGGTCGAGGAGCTTCTTCTGCTCGTCATCCAGGGGGTCTGCCGCGTCCGCCGCGGCCGGTTCCGATTCGGCGAGCGTCGCACGCGCCCGCTGCAGCGCGCTGTTGACCGAGGCGACCGAGGTGGCAAGCAGCTCGGCCACCTCGCTCGCCTTCCAGGCCAGCACCTCGCGCAGGATCAGCACCGCCCGCTGCTTGGGCGGCAGATGCTGGAGTGCGGCGACGAAGGCCAGCCGGATGGTCTCCCGCTCCACCGCCGTCTCCGCCGGGTCGGCGACCGAGGGCAGCACCCGCCCGTCGGGCACCGGCTCCAGCCAGGTGATCTCCGGGCGGGCGTTGAGCTGTGCCTGGGCGACGGGCGTGGGGGAGGTGAGGTCCATCGGACGGGCCCGGCGGTTGCCGGCGTTCAGCATGTCCAGACAGACGTTCGTCGCGATGCGGTAGAGCCAGGAGCGCAGCGAGGAGCGCCCTTCGAACTTGTCGAAGCTCCGCCAGGCCCGGACCATCGTGTCCTGGACGGCGTCCTCCGCCTCGAAGGCCGAGCCCAGCATGCGGTAGCAGTAGCCGGTCAGCTCCCGTCGGTACTGCTCCAGCCCGGAGTCCAGATCCTTGGTCGTTGCCGTATCACTCATCGAGTCCACCCCTGTCGCCCCTTGGCACCAGTCCTCCGGAAGCTACAGGAGCGGACTGACAATGGAGGTCAGGTTCCGGGCTTGCGCCCGTACACGAAGACGTCGTCGCCGTTCTTCAGCAGATTCCAGTATGCCTTCGCGTCCGCGGGGCGCATGTTCACACAACCGCCGGAGCCGGGCGGGTTGTACATCGACTTCGTGGTGGAGTGGAAGGCCTGCCCGCGGTCGAAGAACTGCGCGTACGGCATCCGCACGTTGTAGAGCGTCGACCAGTGGTTGATGCTCCGCCAGTAGATCTTCTTCGCGCCGGTACGGGTCTCGGTGCCGTTCTTGCCCGTACGCACCGGCACCGGGCCGTACTTGAGCTTCCTGCCGTCCTGGATCCAGGTCAGCTGGCGCGTCAGGTCGACGCACGCGATACGGCCCTTGTTGGTCGGGCACCTGCCCGCCTGGTTCGGGTTCTTGCCGGCCGCCCGCTGCGCGAGCATCGTGCTCATGGTGCGCCAGGTGATCGGCCCCGCGTACCCGATGGTGGGCGTGATCCCGTGCTTGGCCTGGAAGGCGCGGATCGCGTTGCAGTCGGCCGCCGACTGCTTGCCGTCCACCGGGCGGCCCAGGAACTTCTCCACCTGCTTCTGGTACGGCCCCGTCGATGTCGTACACGACGCCGCCTGCGCGGGCGCGCCGCCCAGTGCCACGCTCAGCGGGACCACCAGTCCGGTCAGTCCGAGCACGACCCCTGCTCGCCTGCGGTTTGTGCTCTTCGGAATGCGCCTCACAGCCACCAACTCCCCTCCGTGCACCGTGCAATTGCGGTGTGCCTGCCGGTTGGACGCACGTCGGGGAGTTGGAGTTGTGCGGATTTCGGTGTTTATTTCAGCGCTGGGCCGCGGCGAGCACCAGCCGGTGCTCGGCCCGCGCCACCCGCGTCCCGTACAGCGTGATCGACACGACGCCGAGGACCGCGAGCAGCCCCAGCAGGACCGTGCCCGGCCAGCCGCCGGAGTGGAAGGCGACCGCGCCGAGCGTGCCGCCCGCGCTGCTGCCCAGGTAGTACGCCGACTGATAGAGCGCGGACGCCTGGGCGCGGCCCGTCTTCGCCGTACGGCTCACCGAGGACGAGGCGACCGCGTGGCCCGCGAAGAAGCCCGCGGTGATCAGGACCAGGCCGAGCAGTACGGCGGGCAGCGAGTCCGCCAGCGACAGCAGCAGGCCGGCGGCGGTGGTGGTGACCGCGAGATAGAGCGCACCACGGCGGCCGAGGCGGGCGACCAGCGTGCCGGCTGCGGCGGACGAGACCGTGCCGACCAGATAGACCAGGAAGATCGAGCCGATGATGCCCTGGGGGAGGTTGAAGGGCGCCTCGACCAGGCGGTAGCCGATGACCGTGTAGACCGCCCCGAAGACGGTCATGAACAGCGCGCCGATCGCGTACAGCCGCCGCAGCAGCGGGTCGGCCAGGTGGCCGCGTACGGTCTCGGCCAGGGCCTTCGGGTTGAGCGAACCCGGCGTGAAATGACGGGCCCTGGGGAGCATCGCCCGGAAGACCAGCGCGCACGCCAGCGCCATCAGGCCCACCGCGGCGAGCCCCGCGCGCCAGCCCCACAGCTGGGCCACCCAGCCGGTGACGATCCGGCCGCTCATGCCGCCGATGCTGTTGCCCGCCACGAACAGGCCGATCGCCGCGACCAGTGCCTTGGGCCGTACCTCCTCGGCGAGAAACGCCATCGCCGAGGCCGGCAGCCCGGCGAGCGCCGCGCCCTGCACGACGCGCAGCGCCACCAGCCACTCAAGGCTCGGCGCGAACGGCACCAGCAGTCCGACCACGACGGCGACCGCGAGCGAGGCGGTCATCACGGTGCGCCGCCCGTAGCGCTCGGAGAGGGCGCTCATCGGCAGGACGCACAGGGCCAGCGCGCCGGTCGCGGCGGAGACCGTCCAGCTGGCGGCGCTCGCGCTCACGCCGAAGCCGACGGAGACGGCGGGCAGCAGCGCCTGCGTGGAGTAGAGGAGGGCGAAGGTCGCAACGCCCGCGGCGAAGAGCGCGAAGCTCATGCGGCGGTAGCCGGGGCGGCCGGGGGCGAGGAGCTCGGCGGAGTGCGAAGAGGACGGCGAGAGGGACGGCGAGGTGAGGGCACCCACGGTGGTGGGCGCCCCGGTACTGGCGGAAGGCATGCATCGAAAGTAGGCCGCCATTTTTCATGCGTCCAATGCATGGAATGGCAATAATCGTTCCTATGGTGCATCAACACAGCTCACAGCCGCGGCTGTCACCAGGCAGTTACGAAGAATACGCGGAAGACACGGCGCTACTGCTCGCTCCGCGCCTCGCCTACTTCGCCGGGGTCGCACGGCAGGAGCATGTGACGCGCGCCGCGCAGGAGATGGGCGTGCCCCAGTCCACGCTGTCGCGGGCGATCGTCCGCCTCGAAGAGGACCTCGGTGTGACACTCTTCGCCCGCAAGGGCCGCACGGTCTCGCTGACCCCGGCGGGCCGGACGTTCCTCACCTCGGTGGAGCGGGCGCTGGCCGAGGTGGAGCGGGCCGCGGACTCGGTACGTGCGGACGCGGACCCGGCGTCCGGAAAGGTCGCCTTCGGCTTTCTGCACACGATGGGCTCGGAGACCGTGCCGGGCCTGATCCGTGCCTTCCGGGCCGACCACCCCCGTATCCGCTTCACCCTCGTCCAGAACTACGGCGAGGCCATGATCGAGCGCCTGCGCGCGGGCGACCTCGACCTCTGTCTGACCTCACCGGTCCCGGACGCGCCGGACCTGGTCGCCCGGCGCCTGGACGAACAGCGCCTGCGGCTCGTGGTCCCGGACGATCACCGCCTCGCGTCCCGCAAACGCATCCGGCTGGCCGAAGCGGCGGACGAGACCTTCGTGACCCTCGAACCCGGCTACGGACTGCGCCGCATCACCGACGACCTGTGCGCGGAGGCGGGCTTCACGCCGCGCGTGGCGTTCGAGGGCGAGGAGGCGGAAACCCTGCGCGGCCTGGTCGCGGCGGGCCTGGGCGTGGCCCTGCTCCCGCCACCGGCGGTGGCCCGCCCGGGCGTGGTCGAACTGACGGTGACGGCACCGCGGGCGGTACGGGAGATCGGTGTGGCGTGGCTGGACGGCCACCCGGACACGGCCCCGGTGGCGGCGTTCAAACGGTTCCTGCTGTCCAGGCGGGGCCACTTGCTGCCGGACTGACGTGCGGTGGTCCCCCGGGAGGGGCCCGGCGGAGACCCGGCCCCCAGGCTCACGATCGCAGTGCGCGGCCGAAGCCCGCCGCCAGTGGCATGCGCAGGCCCAGTGGCGGCGGGGCCGCCAGGGCGTCCGCGACCGGGCGGGCGTAGGTTCGGGTGAACAGCGTGCCCAGCACGAAGTCCGCTGCCAGCGCCTGGACTTCCTCCTGGTACTGGCGCAGCGCATGGCCGTCCGAGTGGACCTCGAAGCGGCAGGTGTCGCGGTTGGCCTTCTTCGCGCGCTCCGCGAGACGGTAGGAGAGCTCCGGATCCGTACGCGCGTCATTCGTGCCGTGCACTATCAGCACATGGCGGCCGACCAGTTGTTTCACCGGTTCCGGTGTCGCCGCCACATCGTCCTCCGGCAGCCAGGGGGCCATCGCCAGCACGGAGTTGACCGCCGGGTGGCCCGCCGCGTGGAGGGCCGCGCGGCCGCCCATGCCATGGCCGGCGAGACAGACGGGGACATCGCCGTAGCGCCGTACGACCTCGTCCACCGCCCAGCTCGCGTCCGCCGCCAGATGCGCGTCGGTGCCGTTCCAGCCGCGGCAGCGGTAGTGGACCGCGTGCACGACCAGGCCGTCCCCGCGCCCCGCCCGCGCCAGCGTGCGGCCGAGCGGCAGAGCGGCGGCGTACGCCAGCGTCGAGGGTCTGCGTACCGACTGCGGCTCCCCGTCCGGCAGGAGCAGCACCACCCCTCCCACGGTGGAGTCGACCCCGAGGCCGCGTCCCTTGGCGGCCCTGCCCAGGCGTGCGCAGGGTGCTTCCCGGCTCCCTCGCGCGCCCCTTGCCACTGTCGCTCCCGCCGCGCCTTCCGGACGCCCCGACCACAGGGGCAGTGCGTGGTGTGCCATGGCAGAACAGTCTCAGAAGGACAGGTGTACTCCACCCGTACGCACGGTCACTGTTACGTATCGACCCCGCGCGCTCTACGCGCGTAGGGGCTAGAGTGCGCAGATGACGAGCCAGACCCTCAATACGCCCTCCGCGGACCAGATCCGCCGCGCTCCGAAGGTGCTCCTCCACGACCACCTCGACGGCGGGCTGCGTCCGGGCACGATCATCGAACTCGCCCGCGACGCGGGCTACACGGCGCTTCCCGAGAGCGAGCCCGACAAGCTCGGAATCTGGTTCCACGAGGCCGCCGACTCCGGCTCCCTGGAGCGCTATCTGGAGACCTTCGCGCACACCTGCGCCGTCATGCAGACCCGCGCCGCCCTCGTCCGCGTGGCCGCCGAGTGCGCGCAGGACCTCGCCGAGGACGGCGTCGTATACGCGGAAGTGCGGTACGCGCCCGAGCAGCATCTGGAGGCCGGGCTCACCCTCGAAGAGGTCGTGGAGGCGGTCAACGAGGGCTTCCGCGAGGGCGAGCTGCGGGCCCGCGAGAGCGGCCACCGCATCCGCGTCGGCGCCATGCTGACCGCGATGCGGCACGCGGCCCGCGCCCTGGAGATTGCGGAACTCGCCAACCGTTACCGCGACCTGGGCGTCGTCGGTTTCGACATCGCGGGCGCCGAGGCGGGCTTCCCGCCCACCCGCCACCTCGATGCCTTCGAGTATCTGAAGCGGGAGAACAACCACTTCACCATCCACGCCGGCGAGGCCTTCGGGCTGCCGTCGATCTGGCAGGCGCTCCAGTGGTGCGGCGCCGACCGGCTCGGGCACGGAGTGCGGATCATCGACGACATCGAGGTCACCGAAGACGGCGCCGTCAAGCTCGGACGGCTCGCCGCGTACGTACGGGACAAGCGCATTCCCCTGGAGCTCTGCCCGACCTCCAACCTGCAGACCGGGGCAGCCGCCTCGTACGCCGAGCACCCCATCGGACTGCTGCGCCGGCTTCATTTCAGGGCCACGGTCAACACCGACAACAGACTGATGTCGGGCACCAGCATGAGCCGCGAGTTCGAGCTGCTGACCGAGACCTTCGGATACACACTCGACGACATGCAGTGGTTCACCGTCAATGCGATGAAGAGCGCGTTCATTCCTTTCGATGAACGACTGGCCATGATCAACGACGTGATCAAGCCCGGTTACGCCGAGTTGAAGTCCGAATGGCTGTTCCGGCAGACCGCCACGACCAGCGAGTCTTCCCCCACCCAGGGCTGAGTGGGAGGGCGCAGAAGCGGCCGGGAACGTCAACATCCGGCCGCTTCGAGGTGTTTGCGGCCACTGTGCGGTGCTGGCTAGCTTGGCGAGCCTCCCACCAACCTCGTCCCAAGGACTCATCCCTGATGAAGCAGTCTGCTGCCAAGTCCCTCGGTGTCGCCGCTCTCGGTGCCGCCTTCGCCGCTGCCGCCGCGGGCACCGCCTCCGCCGCGCCGGCCGTCCTGCCCGCCCCCGCGCCCTCGCTCGACAGCGTCGCCGGCGTCCTGCCGGTCCAGGACGCGCTGACGCACGCGCTGCCCACCGGGCAGCCGGCGGCCCCGGTCGCCAGCCTGCTCGGCGGACTCCCGGCCGACGGCCTCCCGATCGGTGACGTCGGCATCCTGCCGGTCGGCGACGGTCTGCACGGCCTCGGCTGACCCGACGTGACAGCAGTGGGGCGCACACGCTGTCCGGGTGTGCGCCCCACTTGTCGTACGGGTGGCTTCTACCAGGCCGTGCTCGCGGTCTTCTCCGAGGGCAGCAGCACCCAGAGCGCCAGGTAGAGCAGGAACTGCGGTCCGGGCAGCAGGCACGAAACCAGGAAGATCACGCGCATCGTGTTCGCGGAGGTGCCGAAGCGCCGTGCCAGCGCCGCGCACACTCCACCGATCATGCGTCCGTCACGGGGGCGGGCAAGTGCGGCCATGGTGGGCTCCTTAGCAAGAACCGTTCGTGGGAGCAGCTCCGTCGTGCTCCCGATGACTCCATGGTGGCTCCGCAAGGGGGGTCAAAGCGTCGCTCTACGGGGCGATCCCGACCCTGGGAATCGTCGGGGTCGCCCCCTGAGACGCCTCGTCCCGCAGCAGGGCACCGCGCTGCTGCCGGGCCGATCTCGCGGCCGGTCCCGTCGCCGTCCGCCGCCTGCGGCGGAGCCGGGCCCGTCCCGCGGGCACGACCAGCAGATGGGCCAGCGTCACCCCGGCCGTGTTCAGCAGCAGCGAGTCCACATCCAGTACCCGGCCCGGCACCGCCGTCTGCAGCAGTTCAATGGCGAGCGACAGCAGGGCTCCGGCCGTGACCGTACGGGCCAGCGATGCCAGCGGGGAGACGAAGAGCCGACCGCCCGCCATCGGCAGCAGTATGCCGAGAGGGGCCAGCAGCAGCAGTCCTTCGCCGATCCTGCGCGCGGCCTCCACCGGCCCCATCACCAGGTCCGCCTTGATTCCGGCGAGCGGCTGGAGATTCGTCGCCGTCACCCACACGACGTCCAGTGGGCGCAGCGTCAGCCATGCGACGAGCAGCAGATGCGCGAGGAGGAGGATGACCCCCGCCGCGCGGAAGCGGATGGCGGCACTGCCGCCCTGACCTTGACGCTGCACGCCCCCCAAGACGCACGCTTCGCGCGAATCGGTTCCGCGCGGTGCGAAGAGGAAGCCGAGTGGCCCCGCCGGGAGCCTCAGAAGGCGAGCGGTCCCAGGAAGAATCAGAAGGCGAGCGGTCCTACGAAGAAGGCGAAGGGAGCGCGCCGAGTGTCGGCACCGGCTCCTCGGGGCGCTCCTTGGTCTCGGCCGAGCACCGGTACCCGCGCGGCGCGTACTCCCCGGGCCCGCCCAGCACCACCGAACCGTCCGTCGCCGCCGCCCGGCTCTCGGCGAAGGTGCACACGATCTGGGCGAGCGCCGCCGGCGGCAGATCCTCCGGCTGGCGACTCAGCCGCAGCGTGCCCGCGGGATCGCCCGTGCGTGGCCCGCTCAGCACCAGCGGACCTCGTACGTAGGTGGCGAAGCCCGCCTCGTGCTCGGGCGACGACGGCTCCCTCGCCAGCTCGTCGATGAGCGCCTGGGCCAGCCGTGTGCGGCTGTCGACGGCCTTCTCCGAGACCCTGGCCGTACGGTCCACGGACTCCAGCTGGGACGCGCAGACCAGATAGACGCGGACCGGGACGCCCTTCGGCTGTGCCTCGGGAGTGAGGTCCTGCGAGGTCACCTCGCACGGCACGCGCGAGGGCGCGGGACCGGCGTCGACCGGCACCTGTGTGGTCCTGATCCCGCAGCCGCCGAGCGCGGTGGTGGTCATGAGTACGGCGAGTGCGGCCGCCGCCCGCCGAATACGGCCCTTCGGCGTCACTGCGCGCCTTCCTCTCCCCGGTCGTCCCCGCGGTCCTCAGCAGCGCCGGCGCCGGCGTCCGCGTCGCCGTGCCCGTCGTAGTCGTTCAGCGACGACTCGTCGCCATTCAGGGACGACGCGTCGCGCGGCAGCGTCAGCACGAACACCGCGCCGTCGCCGTCCGCCGAGTTGGCCGCGGTGATGTCGCCGCCGTGGATATGGGCGTTCTCCATCGCGATCGAGAGCCCAAGACCGCTGCCCTCGGAGCGCGGCCGCGAGGCGCTCGCCTTGTAGAAGCGGTCGAAGACATGCGGCAGCACGTCCTCGGGGATGCCGGGCCCGTGGTCCCGTACCTCGATCAGCAGCTCATGGTCGACCGGCCGCACCGACACCCGTACCGGCGAACCGCCGTGCTTGAGTGCGTTGCCGATCAGATTGGCCAGGATCACATCGAGCCGGCGCGGATCGAGCCGCGCCATGATTCCGCGCTCGGCATCCAGCTCCACCGCGTCCAGCCAGGCGCGCGCGTCGATGCAGGCGGTGACCTGGTCGGCGACGTCGACCGTGTCCAGGACGAGCCTGGCCGTGCCCGCGTCGAAGCGGGTGACCTCCATCAGGTTCTCGACGAGATCACCGAGCCGCCGGGTCTCGCTCACCACCAGGTTCACGGCGGGCGCGATCATCGGGTCGAGGCTGTCGGCCTCCTCCTCCAGCACCTCGGTGACGGCGGTGAGCGCGGTCAGCGGGGTGCGCAGCTCGTGCGACATGTCGGCGACGAAGCGGCGGCTGGACTCCTCCCGCGCGCTCATGTCCGCGACCTTCTTCTCCAGCGACTCCGCGGTCTTGTTGAACGTCCGTGCGAGCTCGGCCAGTTCGTCCGTGCCCGAGACCCGCAGCCGGGTGTCGAGCTTGCCCTCGCCGAGCCGCCGGGCCGCCTCGCCGAGCCGGTGCACCGGCCTGAGCACGGTGGTGGCCGCGGCCTGTGCGAGCAGCGCGGAGCCGACCAGCGCCAGCGCCGTGGCGATCGCCAGCGACCAGGCCAGCGAGTTGAGGTCCTGCCGCTCCTGGTCCAGCGACTTGAAGACGTAGCCGGTCGGCCCGCCGCCGACGATCCGGGTGCCGCCGACCAGGTAGGGCTTGCCGCGGCGCTGGGTGCGCTGCCAGTAGAGGTGGTACGGGACGGAGTTGCCCGCGCCCACGCCCTGCCGCTCGTTCACCGCCTCCTGCAGCTTCGCCGGCACGTCCTTGAGCGTGAAGTTGTCCGGGTTGGACGCACCGACGATCGGCTTGCCCTCGGCGCGCTCGCCGATGAGCAGCACGCTGTAGCCGGAGCCGGCGTCGGCCATCTGCTCGGCGGTCTTCTGCAGTTCGTTCTGCGTCGGCCGCGGCGGCAGCGCGGCGGCCCGGTTCTGCATCTCCTGGCGGAAGTCCCGGAGCGTGGCGTCCTGTGTACGGGTGAGCACCGCTTCCCGGTTGAGCCAGTACGCGATGCCCGACGCGGACACGGCGGCGGTCAGCGCGACGAGGGCGAAGACGACGACAAGACGGAGGCGCAGGCTGGTCCACCGAAGTCCGGCGAGTATCGCGCGCTTTGCGGCACTGCTCACCTAGGGGTTCCGTTTCTGGGGGTCAGGGCGTGCACCTGTCTCACTGCGGGACGTCCAGCCGATAGCCCACGCCGCGCACCGTACGGATCAGGGTCGGCGACGACGGAACGTCCTCGACCTTCGCCCGCAGCCGCTGTACGCAGGCGTCCACCAGTCGTGAGTCGCCGAGGTAGTCGTGCTCCCACACCAGACGCAGCAGCTGCTGCCGCGACAGGGCCTGACCGGGCCTGCGGCTCAGTTCGAGGAGCAGCCGCAGCTCGGTCGGCGTGAGCTGCAGGTCCTCGCCGTTCTTGGTGACCGTCATCGCGGAGCGGTCGATCACCAGCGAGCCGAAGGTCGCGGAGTCGGTGGACTCGCGCTCACCGCGCCGCAGCACGGCGCGGATCCGGGCGTCCAGCACACGGCCCTGCACGGGCTTGACGACATAGTCGTCGGCGCCCGACTCAAGACCGACGACCACATCGATGTCGTCGCTGCGTGCGGTCAGCAGAATGATCGGCAGCTGGTCGGTGCGCCTGATGCGCCGACACACCTCGAAACCGTCGATCCCGGGCAGCATCACATCCAGCACGATCAGGTCCGGCCGCTGCTCGCGCAGCAGTTTCAGGCCGTCCTCGCCCGTCGCCGCGGTGGCCACACGGTGGCCCTGGCGTGACAGGGAGAGTTCGAGGGCCGTGCGGATGGCGTCGTCGTCCTCGATCAGCAACAGGAAAGGCACGGAGGTCATTCTGGCCCATGGGGCCGCCGGAGTTCGACCGTTGGGTCGCTCCCACACGACTCCTCCGCTTGTGAGAGGCGTAACGAGCGCTTTCTGGGGCGGTGGGAAAAGGGGTACTGGACGGCTTCCGAGCGGCTTCCGAGTGGCCTCCGAGCGGCCCTCGCTCGGCCTCCGCGACGGTTTCCGCTCGGCCTCTGCTCTGCCCTCTGCGAGACCCCGGTGGGCCCTGTGACAGGCCTGTGACAGTCGACGGACACCGCGATGAAACTGCCCGGGCAGTCTTTTGGCACACGGACGGAAACAGACTCCACTCGACGGGGGGCGCGAGATGAACGCACTGCACAGCACCAACTCAAGCGCAGTTGTCACGCGTCTCCACGACGTCGTGAGGAGCACGGAGAAGTCCGGCGCCGTGAACGGGCGGGGGTGCGTTCGCGGCGCCGGGCGTCAGCACAAGCCGTCGTACATGACGGTGGTTGACGCGACTGTCGGGGGAAGCGGAGCCGCATACGGGGAGGCAACTGGGGAGCGGACAAACCTGTCGGAGGCGGAGTTCACCGCCTACGTGCAGGAGCGCCGCGCCTCCCTGTACGCGACCGCGTACCACCTGACCGGGGACCGGTTCGAGGCGGAGGATCTGCTGCAGAGCGCCCTCTTCTCGACGTACCGGGCCTGGGACAGGATCAGTGACAAGGCGGCCGTCGGGGGCTATCTGCGCCGCACGATGACCAACCTGCACATCAGCGCCTGGCGCCGGCGCAAGCTCAACGAGTACCCGACGGAGGAGCTGCCGGAGACGGCGAGCGACACCGACGCGATGCGGGGTACGGAGCTGCGCGCGGTGCTCTGGCAGGCGCTGGCCAGGCTGCCCGAACTCCAGCGGACGATGCTGGTCCTTCGCTACTACGAGGGCCGGACCGACCCGGAGATCGCGGAGATCCTGGACATCAGTGTCGGCACGGTGAAGTCGAGCATCTGGCGGTCGCTCCGCCGGCTGCGTGAGGACGAGGTCCTCAGCTTCGGCCGTGACGAGGAAGAGTCCTTCGGCGAGCTGGTGGCCTGAGGGCACCTGGGGGGAACGGGGGAACGGGGGCCGCTGTTTCGGGGGAGACGGCGGCGTCGGGGGGCCACGGGGGTCACGGGGGACCAACGGGGACCACGGGGGAAACAACGCGGGACCGGACAGGCCGGGGGGTCTTGTCCGGCCCCGCGCTTTCTTTTGTCCTGAGGCCGCACGACCCGCGGCGACGCCGCTTGTCGCTGCGTGCCGCGGATCTCGCGCGGCGCGGCGTGTGAAGCCGCGCCGAGGGCGCGGTTGCGGGCATCCGCTCCGGGCCTGTCGCGGTGGGAAGCTGCCGCCCTCGCCGGGGCGTGGGGGTAACCCCGCGTTCCTGTGCGGGCGGGGGGAGAGCCAGCGGCTCTCACAGCCGTGCGGCGAACCGAATCCCGGCCGTTCGCGCACGCCCGCCGGCTCCGGGGGGACCCGGCCGCAGCGGCGCTGCCGCCGTGCTCGCGGCGGATGCTGCCGCCATCGGCGCTTGCCGAGGGCGCCGTTGTGGGCATCCGCTCCGGGCTTGTCGCGGCGCGAAGCTGCCACAGCCGCCGGGGGGTGGGGGTACCCCGTACCCCCACATCTCAAGGGCGGGCGGATGAGGAAAGACCCCGGCCGTCAGGCCGGGGTGCGCGCCGCAGGCGTACGGCTGTGGCCCGCTGCCGCCGAGGCGAGGCGGCCCAGCGCCTCCTCCTTGCCGCACGGATGCGCACCAAGTTCCGTCTGGCGGGCCACGATGCCCCGTTCCGCGCGCATCAGGCGCCAGCCGCGGCGGAGCAGGAAGCCCACCGACTTGCGGCCCTCGCGCAGGTCCCGCGCCAGCCGGCGGCGGAACGTCGTCGACGGGCGGCCGCGCAGGCACAGCGCGTCCGCCAGTACGCCGAGTTCTTCGCAGCGGCCCACGATGTCCGCCGCGAAGATCCCCTCCGCCACGAACAGCGGCGTGCGGCCGATCCCGAACGCCTCCCGGTCGACGCGCGAGCTCGTGGCGATGTCGTACACCGGGACGGTCGTACGTCCCGTACGGCACAGCTCCTCGATCGCCGCCACCGCCGCGTCCGCGTCCCACGACCCCGGCGAGTCCCAGTCGATGTCCGAACTGCCCACCACCAGCGGCAGCGTCGGGTCGTCGCCCTCCTTGTAGAAGTCGTCCAGGCGCAGCACCGGCAGACCCGAGCGCTCGGCGAGGGACGACTTTCCGGAACCGGAGGGACCCGAAAGCAGAACAACACGGATGGGAATGGGGGAAGAGCTCACGGGACACCAGTGTGAGGCATTGACTCGTGAAGGGGACCCGCCGGGGCTGGGGTTGGTATTGAGCATCACACCTCAAATACGCTGCGTGCTCGACCGATTACTCCTTCAGGCGGGAATCCCCATGGCACGTCACAAAGCTCCCCAGCCCGCGCGGCTCGCCCTGCTGCGAGCGGGCCTGACCGTCGCGACGGTGGCCGCGGCCCTCGGCGCGGGCGGTGCCGCCCACGCCGCGCCCACGACCGCACCCGTGGGCCTCGACACGCTCGAAGGGCAGGCCCAGGGGGCGACGGGCGTGGTCACGAACTCGCTGGCCGGTGCCGGGCAGCTCACGAGCCTCCGGCTCAACCCCCTGGCCAACACCGGCGTCGACCCGCTCGACAACTCGGTCGGCACACAGGTCGCCGACTTCAAGCCGGTCTCCACTGCGGCGGTCACCGGCCCCCTCGCGGACGGTGCCGCGGCCAAGGACCTGCCGGTCGTGGGCGGCGCGTCGCGGCTGCTGCCCTTCTGAGGCCGGTCCGAGTCCGGACGCGAAAGAGCCCCCTGCCGCCGGACGGGACGGCAGGGGGCTCGGTCATGGGCCGGGCCGCTGCCCGGTGAGTACGCGAAACCGACGGTACGCGGAACCGCCGGTACGCAGGGCGGTCAGTACGCCGAACCGGACGCGCCGAGCGAGCCCGTCGGATGCCAGACCGTCTTCGTCTCCAGGAAGGCCGTCAGGCGGTGCGTGCCGGGATCGGCCGAGAAATCCACAGCCTGTGGACGAAGCACGCGCTTGAGATTGTCCGCCGCCGCGATCTCCAGTTCCTTCGCCAGTACGTCATCGGCACCGGTGAGGTCGATGGCGTTGACGTCCTGGTGCGAGGCCAGCGGGGTCGCGATCTCGGCAGTCCGGCCCGACAGGACGTTGACCACACCGCCGGGCAGGTCGGACGTGGCCAACACCTCGCCCAGGGAGAGCGCGGGCAGCGGGGCCTTCTCGCTCGCGACCACAATCGCCGTGTTACCGGTCGCGATCACCGGGGCGAGCACCGACACCAGGCCCAGGAAGGACGACTCCTGGGGTGCCAGCACGGTCACCACGCCCGTCGGCTCGGGGGTCGACAGGTTGAAGAACGGGCCCGCGACCGGGTTCGCCCCGCCCACGATCTGGCCGATCTTGTCCGTCCAGCCCGCGTACCAGACCCAGCGGTCGATCGCGGCCTCCACGACCGCGGCGGCCTTGGACTTCGACAGACCCTCGGCGTCGGCGACCTCGCGCACGAACTGCTCGCGCCGGCCCTCCAGCATCTCCGCGATGCGGTAGAGGATCTGGCCCCGGTTGTACGCGGTCGCGCCCGACCAGCCGCCGAAGGCCTTGCGGGCCGCGACGACGGCGTCACGCGCGTCCTTGCGGGACGAGAGCGGGGCGTTGGCCAGCCACTTGCCCTTGCCCGCCGCGCCAGTGGCCGATGTTTTCGCCGTCACCTCGTACACCCGGCCGCTCTCGGAGCGGGGGAACTTGCCCCCGACGTACAGCTTGTAGGTCTTGAAGACGCTCAGTCGTCCGTCAGACATCGAGGTAGGCCTCCAGACCGTGACGGCCGCCCTCGCGGCCGAAGCCCGACTCCTTGTAGCCGCCGAAGGGCGAGGTCGGGTCGAACTTGTTGAACGTGTTGGCCCAGACGACGCCGGCCCGGAGCTTGCTCGCGACGGCGAGGATGCGGGAGCCCTTCTCCGTCCAGATGCCCGCCGAGAGGCCGTACTGGCTGTTGTTGGCCTTGGCGACGGCCTCGTCCGGCGTACGGAACGTCAGCACGGACAGCACCGGGCCGAAGATCTCGTCGCGCGCGATGGTGTGCGCCTGGGTGACATTCGTGAAGAGCGTCGGGGCGAACCAGTAGCCGGAGCTCGGCAGCTCGCACGGGGCGGACCAGCGCTCGGCGCCCTCCGCCTCGCCCGTCTCGGTCAGCGACGTGATTCGGGCCAGCTGCTCGGCGGAGTTGATCGCGCCGATGTCGGTGTTCTTGTCCAGCGGGTCGCCGAGGCGGAGCGTGGACAGCCGGCGCTTCAGCGAGTCCAGCAGCTCGTCCTGGATGGACTCCTGGACGAGGAGGCGGGAGCCCGCGCAGCAGACCTGGCCCTGGTTGAAGAAGATGCCGCCGACGATGCCCTCGACGGCCTGGTCGATGGGAGCGTCGTCGAAGACGATGTTGGCGCCCTTGCCGCCCAGCTCCAGGGTGACCTTCTTGTCCGTGCCCGCGATCTGGCGGGCGATGGCCTTGCCGACCGCGGTCGAGCCGGTGAAGGCGACCTTGTTGACATCCGGGTGCTCGACGAGCGCGGCGCCCGTCTCGCCGTATCCGGGAAGGATGTTGACGACGCCCTTCGGCAGGCCCGCCTGGCGGCAGACGTCCGCGAAGAACAGCGCACTCAGCGGCGTGGTCTCGGCGGGCTTCAGCACCACGGTGTTGCCGGTGGCGAGCGCCGGGGCGATCTTCCACGCGAGCATCAGCAGCGGGAAGTTCCAGGGGATGACCTGGCCGGCCACGCCGAGCGGCCGCGGGTTCGGACCGTATCCCGCGTGGTCGAGCTTGTCGGCCCAGCCCGCGTAGTAGAAGAAGTGCGCGGCGACGAGCGGCAGATCCGCGTCGCGGGTCTCCTTGATCGGCTTGCCGTTGTCGAGGGTCTCCAGGACGGCGAGCTCGCGCGAGCGCTCCTGGATGATCCGCGCGATGCGGAAGAGGTACTTGGAGCGCTCCGAGCCGGGCAGCGCCGACCACTTCTCGAACGCCTTGCGGGCCGCCTTCACGGCTCGGTCCACGTCCTCGGTGCCCGCCTGGGCGACCTCGGCCAGGACCTCCTCGGTGGACGGCGAGACGGTCTTGAAGACCTTGCCGTCGGCGGAGTCGGTGAACTCGCCGTCGATGAAGAGGCCGTACGACGGTGCGATGTCGACGATCGACCGCGATTCGGGAGCGGGTGCGTACTCAAAAGCCATGGTGATCAGTCCACCGTCACGTAGTCGGGGCCGGAGTAGCGGCCGGTCGCCAGCTTCTGACGCTGCATCAGCAGGTCGTTCAGCAGACTCGACGCGCCGAAGCGGAACCAGTGGTTGTCCAGCCAGTCCTCGCCGACGGTCTCGTTGACCAGGACGAGGAACTTGATCGCGTCCTTGCTGGTGCGGATGCCGCCCGCGGGCTTCACGCCCACCTGCACTCCAGTCTGCTCCCGGAAGTCGCGTACGGCCTCCAGCATGAGCAGGGTGTTCGCGGGGGTGGCGTTGACCGCGACCTTGCCGGTCGAGGTCTTGATGAAGTCCGCGCCCGCGATCATGCCGAGCCAGGAGGCGCGGCGGATGTTGTCGTACGTCGAGAGCTCGCCGGTCTCGAAGATGACCTTCAGCCGGGCGTGGCCCGCGGCCTCCTTCACGGCGCGGATCTCCTCGTAGACCTTCAGGTAGTGCCCGGCGAGGAAGGCCCCGCGGTCGATCACCATGTCGATCTCGTCGGCCCCGGCGGCGACGGCGTCGCGGGTGTCCGCGAGCTTCACGTCGAGGGCGGCACGGCCGGCCGGGAAGGCGGTGGCGACGGAGGCGACCTTGACGCCGGAGCCCTTGAGGGCCTCGACGGCGACGGCGGCCATGTCGGGGTACACGCAGACCGCGGCGGTCGACGGGGTGCTGCGGTCGGTCGGGTCGGGATGGACGGCCTTGGCGGCGAGCGCCCGGACCTTGCCCGGGGTGTCCGCGCCTTCGAGCGTCGTCAGGTCGATCATCGAGATGGCCAGATCAATGGCGTACGCCTTGGCCGTGGTCTTGATCGAGCGCGTACCGAGCCCTGCGGCGCGGGCCTCCAGACCGACGGCGTCGACGCCGGACAGGCCATGGAGGTAGCGCCGCAGTGTGCTGTCGGACGCGGTCACGTCAGCGAATGCGGTGGGGATGGTGGGCATGGTCACCAGATGAGCATATCTACGCGCGTAGCGGCCTGTACAGGGGGTGGGGCAGGAGCCCGTCCATTGTGCCCCGGATCGAGACCTGCCGGTCGCGGGCGGCATGAGGCCCTGTCCGGCCGATCCTGACGGGCTCGCCCGCCCTGGCACGCACTTCCCGGTAGCCCTTCGGGCACGGGAGGTGCCCCACCGCGTGGGCTCTTCCCCGGCCTTCGGCGGGGGGACCCCCATCCTCCGCCGGCGTCTGCACGCACCAGACCCCGCTCACTGATCCGGCCTGATCGACCGGACAGGACCTCGTCGGCGGCCCCCCGCCGGACGTACGGCAGAATCGGAGGCATGACGACCCCCCAGCCGCCCGCCGAGCCCACCTACGCCGACCGGGTCTTCCGCTCGCCCCTCGGAATGGTGGGCGGCGTCCTGCTGCTCGCGCTCGTCGCCTGGCTCACCGGGGACGCGATCGTCCGGGGCGAGGGGCGGACGCCGTGGGTGGCCCTCGCTGCTGCGCTGCTGGCCGTCCCGCTCGTGATCGCCTTCACGCTGCGTCCCGCGGTCTTCGCCGGCGACGACCGGCTGCGCATCCGGAATCCGTTCCGGACGATCACGCTGCCCTGGGCCGCCGTCGCGGATGTGCGGGCCGGGTACTCCAGCGAGATCTTCACGCAGGACGGTACGAAGTACCAGCTGTGGGCGATCCCGGTCTCGCTGCGGCAGCGCAAGCGGGCCTCGCGCCAGCAGATGCGGCGGGCGCACGACGACCCGCACGGGCGCACGTCGGTGTCGGCGGATGTCACCGATTCCAAGGCCCGGGTGGCGCCGACGGACCAGGCGATCGTGGACCTGCGGGAGCTGAAGGAGCACAACGCGGCGCGGCCGGGCGCGCAGGGTGAGCCGCAGATCCGCTGGGCGTACGAGGTCGTGGCGCCGGCGGTGGCGGGGGCGGTGCTGCTCGCGGTGCTGCTGGCGATCGGCTGACGGTCGGCCGACGGTCGGTCGGAGCGGCGGTTCGGTCCCTCGGGGCGCGGCGCGCATGCACAGACTCCGCCCCCCGGTGATCAGGGCAGATCACGGCGGGCCCTTCCAGACCAGCAGCATGTACGCCCCCAGCCAGGCCGACGACAGCGTCGCCGTGGCGAGTACACCCGCCAGGACCGCCGTACGGCGCGCTCTCGCCAGCGACCGGGCGAGCGGCATCAGCAGTGGGAAGCCCGGCATCAGAAAGCGGGCGCGCGGGAAGTAGACGCCGCCGCTGCCCAGCACGACGAGCAGCAGCACGCCGGTGAAGACCAGCAGCGCGAGCGGCTGGCGCTCGGCGACACACAGCAGATACAGCCCGACCGACACGATCAGCACGACCGAGACGATCACCAGGAACAGCTGCGGCTTGGTCATATAGACCAGGTACTGCCGCAGATAGCGCAGCGTGGACGCCCCGCCGTCCCACTCGTTCCGCCACAGCTTCTGTACGGCGAAGTAGCCGTCCACGCGCCCCACGCGCAGGCCCACCCAGGCGACGTACGCCAGCCACCCCGTGGGCGCGATCATCGCCCCCACGAGAGCCGCCCGCCGGCCGCCGGGGCGGCGTCCGCGGCAGGCCGACAGCGCGGCCACCGACACCGCCGCCGCGAGCGCGATGCCCGTCGGCCTGGTCAGCCCGGCCAGCGCCGCGAGCGAACCCGCCCACAGCCAGCGCCCGGTGAGCGCCGCGTACAGCGACCACGCCGCGAGCGCGGTGAACATCGACTCGGTGTAGCCCATCCACTGGACCAGCGCGACGGGCAGCACGCCCCAGAGCACGGTGAGCAGGATGCCCACCCGCCGCCCGTACAGCCGGTCGCCCACCGCGAAGACGCCCCACGCGGCGACGAACGAGAAACCGACCGCGAGCAGCAGCCCGACACTCGCGCGCGAGCCGGGCGTGAGAGCGGCGACGGCCTTCACCAGCAGCGGATAGAGCGGGAAGAAGGCGAGGTTGTTGTCGTTGGGGCGGGTGCCGAGGGCGTCGGCATAGCCGTGGTCGGCGATGCCCAGGTACCAGCCCGAGTCCCAGGACGTGGCCAGCGTCGGCCAGACGCCGTGTCCCTGGACATGCGCCCATCTGGCGAGGGCCAGCAGCCCGCAGAGCCGTACCGCGAGATAGCCGAGCAGCGCGGGCGCGGCCCGCCGCAGCGCCCGCCGGAGACGGTCCGCTGCGCCCGCCGGGCCGCCGCCTCCCGTGGCCGGAGGCCGACGGGAGGCGGGGACAGCGGCTCGAACGGTCGCGGTGGGGGACACGGCGGCTGCTCCTGTGACTCGGCATGCGCTACCGGGTCACCATTGCCCGGACGGTCACAAGGAGCGGGTGCCGCTGCTCAACTCCGTACGAGATTCACCCGTACGGGCGGTCAGATCCCCGCCGCGGACGCCAGATCCCGCTTGATGCCGTCCAGGATCTCCGTGGCTCGCTCCCGCGCGGTCCCGAGCTCGCTCGCGTCCGCGACCGGCACCACGACCTCCAGGTAGCACTTGAGCTTGGGCTCGGTGCCGCTCGGGCGGACGATGACGCGGGCCTTGAACTCGTCGTCGAGGTGGTACCGCAGGCCGTCCGTGGGCGGGAGCTTGTCCGTTCCCCGGTTCAGGTCCTCGGCGGAGACCACGCGCAGCCCGGCCAGCACGGTCGGCGGCTGCTCGCGCAGCGTGCGCATGGCGTCCGCGATGATGCTCAGGTCCTCGACGCGCACCGACAACTGGTCCGTGGCGTGCAGGCCGTGCGCGACGGCGAGGTCGTCGAGCAGATCCGTGAGGGTGCGGTCCTGTTCCTTCAGCTCCGAGGTGAGCTCGGCGACGAGCAGGGCGGCGGTGATGCCGTCCTTGTCGCGTACGCCCTCGGGGTCGACGCAGTAGCCGAGCGCCTCCTCGTAGCCGTACCGCAGGTCCTCCACGCGGGCGATCCACTTGAAGCCGGTCAGCGTCTCCTCGTACGGCAGACCCGCCGCGTCGGCGATCCGCCCGAGCAGGGACGAGGACACGATGGACTCGGCGAAGGTGCCCCGTGCGCCCTTGTGCACGAGGTGGGCGGCGAGCAGCGCGCCGACCTCGTCCCCCCGGAGCATGCGCCAGTCGCCGTTGTCCGGGACCGCGACCGCGCACCGGTCGGCGTCCGGGTCGTTCGCGATCACGATGTCCGGCTGGACCTCGCGGGCCTTCGCGAAGGCGAGATCCATGGCGCCCGGTTCTTCCGGGTTGGGGAACGCGACGGTCGGGAACGCCGGGTCGGGCTCGGCCTGCTCCTGTACGAGCGCGGGGGCGGGGAAGCCGGCCCGGGCGAAGGCGGCGGTCAGCACGTCCTTGCCGACGCCGTGCATGGCCGTGTAGACGACACGGGCGGTGCGGGGGGAACCGGCAGTCAGCACGGCGTCCGTACGGGCCAGATAGGCGTCCAGGACCTCGTCGCCGAGGGTGTCCCAGCCCGACTCGGCGCGGGGAACGTCGTTCAGGCTGCGGATCGCCTCGATCTCGGCGGCGATCTCGGAGTCGGCGGGCGGCACGATCTGGGAGCCGTCGCCGAGGTAGACCTTGTAGCCGTTGTCGCGCGGCGGGTTGTGGCTGGCGGTGACCTCGACGCCGGCGACGGCGCCCAGTTCCCTTATGGCGAAGGCGAGTACGGGGGTGGGCAGCGGGCGGGGCAGCACGGCGGCGCGGAGCCCGGCGCCGACCATGACCGCGGCGGTGTCGCGCGCGAAGTCGGCGGACTTGTAGCGGGCGTCGTACCCGATGACGACGAGGCCGTCGGTCTGGCCCTTCGCCTTGAGGTACGCGGCGAGCCCGGCAGCGGCCCGGATGACGACGGCCCGGTTCATCCGCATGGGCCCGGCCCCGAGCTCTCCGCGCAGCCCGGCCGTCCCGAACTGCAGCGTCCCGCTGAACCGCGCGGCGAGCTTGTCGAGATCGTGCGCGTCGATGAGCTTCCCGAGCTCGTCCCGGGTCTCACTGTCCGGGTCCTCCGCCAGCCACGCGCTGGCCCGCGCGATGAGGTCCTGCTGCACGGTTGGTCCGCCTCTCGTGTGTGGTCGTCGTCGCCCTGCCATTGTCGGGGCGTCAGCATGCGTGCGGGGTGCGGTGACTCGGGCGCGGGGCTTGTTCCCCCACCCCGCCCTCCCCGTACGGCCTGGCGGCCGTGGGAGGTACCCCCATCCCGAACCGGGGCTGGCCCCGGACCCTCGGCGGAGGTTCGTGGGGGCTGACGCCCCGCGACCCCGAAGCGCCCGCTTCGCGGCGCCTGAAATCCGTGAGGGAAGAGGTGCGTGGGCGGTGCTGCGCCCCGCCGTTCGGCAGCGTCGGGCCGCGCCGCGCGTCACCCCACCGTGGGGAGGGGCGGTGCAGGGTCGTCCCCGCAGGGGATCGGCGGCAATCACCGAGTGATCAATACGCACCCCCGTACGCCGCCGACCCCGAGGAGTCGAGCCCGACGGCGCCCGCACCGCGGTCGTGGTGGGCGTGGGCCAGGGGGCGTTGGTGGTTGCTGCCCGGTGGGTGGCTTCGCGGGCGAACCTTCGGCGCCAGCACCACCCGCACCGGGCGGCCGGCGCCCTCGGAACCGCCCTTCCGCGGTCCCGCGCGCGCCGCAGCGCCCCGCACCCCGCGGGGCGAACCGTCAGATCCGGTCCAGGACCCGCGTCAGCAGCGCGCCCATCCGGGCCGCCGAATCCCGGCCCGCCTGCAGCACTTCCTCGTGGTTCAGCGGCTCACCCGTCAGCCCCGCCGCCAGGTTCGTCACCAGCGAGATGCCCAGCACCTCCGCGCCCGCCTCACGGGCCGCGATCGCCTCCAGGACCGTGGACATGCCCACCAGGTCGCCGCCCAGCACGCGGACCATGTTGATCTCCGCCGGCGTCTCGTAGTGCGGGCCGGGGAACTGGACGTACACGCCCTCCTCCAGCGACGCGTCGATCTCCTTGCACAGCGCACGCAGCCGCGGCGAGTACAGGTCCGTCAGGTCCACGAAGTTCGCCCCGACGATCGGCGACGTCGCCGTCAGGTTGATGTGGTCGCTGATCAGCACCGGCTGCCCGGGACGCATGCCCTCGCGCAGACCGCCGCAGCCGTTCGTCAGGACGACCGTCTTGCAGCCCGCTGCGACCGCGGTGCGCACCCCGTGCGCGACGGCCGCGACGCCCCGTCCCTCGTAGTAGTGCGTACGGCCCAGAAAGACCAGCGCCCGCTTCGCGCCGATCCGGTACGAGCGGATCGTGCCGCCGTGGCCCTCGACCGCCGGCGGCGGAAAGCCGGGCAGTTCGGTGACCGGGAACTCGGCCTCGGGCGCACCGAGCGCGTCGACGGCCGGCGCCCAGCCGGAGCCCATCACCAGGGCTACGTCGTGCGTCTCGGCGCCGGTCAGCTCACGCAGGCGCGCGGCGGCGGCGTCGGCCGCGGCGTGGGGGTCGGCGGTAACGCCGTTGAGGTCCGGATTCACAGATGCGTTCACGCGGACGAGGGTAACCGGTGAATCCCTACGCGCGTAGATGACGCAGCTCACGGTCTTCGGATCGTTGTCTTGTTGTTTCCGACAAAGGACCGACGAACACACGACAGAACACTGCTCGGAGCACTGCTCGGAACTCAGAACAGAACACAGAACAGAACGCGGCCGGGACGCAGGTCAGAACACAGGGCGCACGCCTAGCACGGCCGCTTGCGCAGCTCCATCACATAGTCGTGCGGCGCCCCCGCCGAATCCGCCGCGTCCGCCAGCTCCCCCAGATACCGCGCCGACGGCAGCCCGCCCTCGTACCCGTTCAGCACATACACCCAGGCCGGCTCCTCGCCGTCCAGCGTGTCCACGCGGACCCGCATCCGCCGGTAGATGTCCAGGCCGACACCCTCCCAGCGGTCCATCGAGTCCTCGTCCATCGGCGCGATGTCGTACAGGGCCACGAAGACCTGCGAGCGCGGCGCCTCCACGATCGTGGCCAGCGCCCCCTCCCAGCCCATCTGCTCGCCGCCGAACGTCAGCCGCCAGCCGTTCAGCCAGCCGGTGCCGCGCAGCGGGGAGTGCGGAGCGCGGCGGGACATCAGCCGCGCGTCGAGGTTGCCGGCGTACGCGGCGTAGAGCGACATGGGATCGAGGGTACGGGAGGGGCGCGGGTGAGTGCCGTTCACCATTGGAGGGACCCGGGGCAATGGCACGTGAACCGTGCGGGACAATGGAGGACGTACTGCAGTCCCGCGGGGCCACGCCCCGACCCCCGGCAGAGCGAACGAGAGCGCGAGGCGTAACCCCAGTGACCCGGATCGTGATCATCGGCGGCGGACCCGGCGGATACGAGGCGGCGCTGGTGGGCGCCCAGCTCGGCGCGGAGGTGACCGTCGTCGACTGCGACGGCCTCGGCGGCGCCTCGGTGCTGACCGACTGCGTACCGTCGAAGACCCTCATCGCCACCGCAGAGGTGATGACCACCTTCGACTCCTCCTACGAAGAGCTCGGCATCATCGTCGCCGACGACACCCCGCCGCTCGAGCAGGCCGCGCGCGTCGTCGGCGTCGATCTCGGCAAGGTCAACCGACGCGTGAAGCGCCTCGCGCTCGCCCAGTCCCACGACATCACGGCCTCCGTCACCCGGGCCGGCGCGCGGGTGCTGCGCGGCCGCGGGCGGCTGGAGGGCCAGCAGGCGATGGACGGCTCGCGCACGGTGGTCGTGCGGGCGGCCGACGGCACCGAGGAGCGGCTGACCGCGGACGCGGTGCTGATCGCGACCGGCGGTCACCCGCGCGAGATCCCGGATGCGCTCCCCGACGGTGAGCGCATTCTCAACTGGACGCAGGTGTACGACCTGGACGAGCTCCCCGAGGAGCTCATCGTGGTCGGCTCCGGCGTCACCGGCGCCGAGTTCGCCGGCGCGTACCAGGCGCTCGGCTCCCGGGTCACCCTCGTCTCGTCCCGCGACCGCGTGCTGCCCGGCGAGGACCCGGACGCCGCGGCCGTCCTCGAGGACGTCTTCCGCCGCCGCGGCATGAACGTCATGGCCCGCTCCCGCGCCGAGTCCGCCAAGCGCGTGGGCGACCGTGTCGAGGTCACGCTCTCCGACGGCCGGGTCATCTCCGGCTCGCACTGTCTGATGGCGGTCGGCGCGATCCCGAACTCCGCGGGGATGGGCCTGGAGGAGGCCGGGGTCCGGCTCAAGGACTCGGGCCACATCTGGACCGACAAGGTCTCCCGCACGACCGCGCCCGGTGTGTACGCCGCCGGTGACGTCACCGGAGTCTTCGCGCTCGCCTCCGTCGCGGCCATGCAGGGCCGTATCGCGATGTACCACTTCCTGGGCGACGCGGTGCAGCCGCTGAACCTGAAGACCGTCTCGTCGAACGTCTTCACCGACCCCGAGATCGCCACGGTCGGCTACAGCCAGGCGGACGTGGACGCGGGCAAGATCGACGCCCGGTCCGTGAAGCTGCCGCTGCTGCGCAACCCGCGCGCGAAGATGCAGGGCATCCGGGACGGCTTCGTCAAGATTTTCTGCCGTCCGGGTACCGGAATCGTGGTCGGCGGCGTGGTCGTCTCACCGCGTGCCAGTGAGCTGATCCATCCCATCTCGATCGCGGTCGACAACAATCTGACGGTGGAACAGATCGCAAACGCTTTCACCGTGTACCCGTCTCTGTCGGGGTCGATCGCCGAGGTGGCGCGGCAGCTGCACACCCGGAAGACCGCGGGCGAGGCGTGATGCAGGCGTAAACCCGAAGAACCCGGGCACTTCGCGCACCGACTGATCAACTTCGGGGCCGCCCATACCACTTGGCGGTCGCTGCTGTGCACTTCTTGGGTTATTCGGCGCATAGTGCTGAAACCTTCGGCCGGTCAGGTTACTGTCAGTTTCGTGTTCGCTGCAGAACGTCGCCAATTGATCCTCGAAATGGTGCGCGCCAACGGGGCCGTGTCGCTCCGTGAGCTCGCCCGCGTCGTCCAGACCTCCGAAGTGACCGTACGGCGGGACGTGCGGGCACTGGAGGCAGAAGGACTCCTCGACCGCCGGCACGGCGGTGCGGTACTGCCGGGCGGTTTTACGCGGGAGTCCGGCTTTCCGCAGAAATCCCTGTCCGCGACTGCGGAGAAGACGGCCATCGCCGATCTCGCCGCGGGCCTCGTCGAAGAGGGCGAGGCCATCGTGGTCGGCGCGGGGACGACCACGCAGGAGCTGGCTCGCCGGCTTGCGCGCGTCCCCGGGCTGACCGTTGTCACCAACTCCCTGCTGGTGGCGCAGGCGCTGGCCCATGCGAATCGGGTCGAAGTCGTCATGACGGGAGGGACGCTGCGCGGCTCCAACTACGCGCTGGTGGGCAGCGGGGCGGAGCAGTCCCTGCAAGGCCTGCGGGTCTCCCGCGCGTTCCTCTCCGGCAGTGGTCTGACGGCCGAACGTGGCCTGTCCACGTCCAACATGCTCTCCGCGAGCGTGGACCGCGCGCTGGTCCAGGCGGCGGGGGAGGTCGTGGTCCTCGCGGACCACACCAAGCTCGGCACCGACACGATGTTCCAGACGGTGCCGACGGATGTGATCACACGGCTGGTCACGGACGAGCCGCCGACGCATGACGAACGGGCGGGTACGGAGCTGCAGGCGCTGGCGGACCAAGGGGTCCAGATCGCGGTTGCGGGTCCCGAGGCCGCCGGCGGTGACGGCGTCCCGACGGGGCGAGGGCCTCGCCGGGATGTGCCGCTCCCGGGCCAACGCCGCACGCGCGGTGGCGGCGCCGGCCCCCAACTGCGCACCGCGACGGGCGCGCTTGCGGACACGCCTCCGCCGCCGGAACGTTCGGCCAGGGTGGCGGACCTCCGTCGCCGCTGAGGCGTTCGGGCGACCGCGGGCGTGCGCGTGCGGGGCCCCGGCGCCGGGTGTCGTGGTGCGGCCGTCAGCGGCGATCCGCCTCCATGGCGGGGCCATTGGGGGCTTGGGCCGCGGTAGGCGGGTGGTGCCGCAGTGGGCGGGTGGTGCCGCAACGGGGCGCCTTTGGCGCCTGGCGCGCGCCCCTGGTGCGCGCCTTCACCGCGGTCGGTCGTGTGGTTGGCGCACGGAGCCCTGCGTGCCGTGTTGCGCGGCTGCTACGTTCCCGGTGTCAGAGGCGTGACTGATCGGGGGAGGCAACGGTCATGGCCGAAGGCGTGGACGAAGGCACGGACGAAGCGGTCGGAGAGTCTCCGGATCCTGCTGTTGATGCGGCCGAGCATCTGGCTGCGGCGATCGGTACACAGGCGTGGCCGGTGGCGTGTGAGAAGGTGGCCGCGCTCCTGCCCGGTGAGGGTGGGGCGGCGGCCGAGAGGGTCCAGGCATGGGCGGCGGAGGCTCTGCGCCGCGATGGCGAGGACCTGAACACCTTTCTGATCGAGTCGGTGCCGGGCTGGCAGGAACAGATAGCCGCGGCGCTGGCGGGTGATCCGACGCGGGCGGAACAGGCTCGCCACTTCACCGAGACGATACGGTCGCTGCTGCTCCCGTCGGACGGTGCGGCCACGCAGGTCGCCACGGCCACGGGCCACGGCACGGTGAACGCCGTCCAGAACGGCAACATCTACTACCAGGTGGTGCTCGGCAATACGCCACGGCCCCCGCGGATGAGGCGCGGCGCCACAGCCGCGGTGACCACGACCGCCATCACGGGGGCGGCGGTGACCGGCACCGCCGCCGCCCGGCACTTCGCGTCGGACGCCGCGGAAAAGGCAGCCGCGGGCCAGCTCCCGCAGGGCCCGCTGGCCGACCCGGCGCAACTGCCGACGGCGGTTGCGCCGCAGGGTGTACCTGCGGCGTCGACCGCCGGGGCCTCCGCGCACGGCGCCGCGGCTGCGGTCAAATCCGGAGCCGGCCTGCTGGGCAAGGTCGCGGGAGTCCTCGGCGGCGGAGCCGCCGGCGTCAGCGTGCCCGTGGTGATCGCCGTCGTGTCGGTCGTGGTGGTCGCGGTCACCACCGTCAGCTTCGTGGTCACCCGCAGCAGCGATCGGGCCTCGTGCGGGGCCGCGGTCGGCGGTCGTTCCGCCCCGGCCGTGCTGGCGGAAGCCGCGCGCCGCACAGGACTTACGAGCTTTCGCTTCACGGTCGCCCGAGGCCGCCACCAGGTGGCCGGGGCGGCAGATCCGCGGACCCGCACGGCGTGGTTCACACAGACGGTGGGCGGCGGCACGACCGTGGCGGGCACGATCAAACAGGGGAAGGTGAGCCTGCCCGCCGGCGCCGCGGCTCCGCAGGGAGCGGACAGCCGGCTGGTCCGGGCCGACGGCGCCTTCACCGACGCGGCCGATCCGACGGCGGCTGCCCAGCTGCTGGCATCGGTGACCACCGCGAAGCGCACGGGCTGCGCCTTCTCGGGAACACTGGCCCAAGCCCAGAACGGCACCGCTCCAACCGACAAGGCCTCGCAGGCCGGGCCGGAGCCGACGGGCACCTCTCCCACACATGCCTCGGCACCGGCCGAGGCCGGCAACCCGGCCGTGCCCTTCACCGCACGGATCGACGACCGCGGCCGCCTGCTGAACCTCACCGCCAAATCCGTGGCGCCGGGCAGCTATCCCGTCTCAGCCCGGTACTGGGACTTCGGCCTCGCCGTCGCACCGTCCGCGCCGCCCTGGACGGCGACCCCACCGTCTCCCGAATCGGGAAGCCACCCGGCGTCCGCGATCGACGGCGAATGGGCGGGGCAGTGGAGTGTGAGTTTCGCCAGCGGGACGTTCACCGCGAAACTGAACCTGAACGGCAGTCAGATCATCGGCGACCTCGCCGTTTTCGGCACGGGCTGTGCCCTTGACGGTGCCGTCAGCGGCACTCTCGACGGTCGGCGCATCACCTTCGGCACCGTGGACAGCGCCGTACGGATCAGCTTCACCGGAACGGTGGACGGGACGGTCATGAACGGCACCTTCAGCACCGACTGCAACCACGCGGAGGGTGACTGGACCGCCCGGCATTCCGGCTGAGACACCAGGAGGACGCACCATGACTCCCGACTGGCTGGCCGCGCTGGCCGCGGCCGGCGCCGCGGGCCTCGTCAGCGCGGCCACCACAGACGCCTTGCAGACCACCCGCGACCACTTCGTCCGGCTGCTGGGCCGAGGGGACCCCGACCGGAGCGAGGCCGCGGCCCGCCGGCTCGACGCGCTCCGGCAGATCGCGCAGACAGCGGGCAGCGACCGTGACCTGTCGGAAGCCCGCCACGCGTGGCGCATCCGCCTCCAGGACCTGCTGGACGAACACCCGGACACGGCCGAGGACCTGCAGGCCGTGATCGCCGCCCTCCCTCCGCCCCCGCGCGCCGCTGCGTCCTACCAGCAGCACGGCAGGGCCGAGGGCCAGGGCACGGTGATCATGAACCAGCACGGCGATCAGTCTGTGCACCTGGTGCGGCCGGACCCACACAACGACTGAGGCCGACGATGGCAGCGCCAAGCTGTCGGCTGAGGACTCGGCGTAGGCGCGCGGGTCCGGGACGCCGGGGCCCCGCGCAGCGGCACACCCGCGCCCCCTACTCCGCCGCCTTCAACCCCCGCAGCGTCAGCATCAGCAACCGGTCCGCCAACTCCGGATCCCCCGGCTCCTCCTCCGCCGCCAACGCAATCGCGTTCGTCAGCTGCATCAGATCCCCGATCGACACATCCCCCCGCACCGCCCCGCTCTCCTGCGCCCGCACCAGCAGCCGCTCGCCCGCCTCCCGCATCGGCACGCTGCACTGCGACAGCGCCGAACTCTCGTCGTGCGAAGCCGACATGAGCGCCCGCGCCAGGCCGCGGTACTCACCCGCATGAGTGATGATGGCGCGCAGCCACTCGACCAGCGCCCCGCACGGCTGCTCGGCCGAAGCCAGTTCGCGGGAGCGCTGCAGCAGTGAGGCCAGCGCCTCCTGGAAGACCGCGCTCATCATCGCGTGGCGGTTGGGGAAGTGCCGGTACAGCGTGCCGATACCCACACCCGAGCGGCGTGCGATCTCCTCGAGCGATGCATCGGTGCCGTGTTCGGCGAAGACGACACGGGCTTCGGTCAGCAGCCGTTCGTAGTTGCGGCGCGCATCGGCGCGCATCGGCCGTGCCGAGCCCGCGGCCGTACCCGTACTTGTGCCCGTACCGGTCGACGTACTCGTCGCCATCGCGCCGTCCTCCCTGAGTCCGCCCCCGACGTCCAGTGTCCAGGATGCCATTGCGGAACCGGAGGAGTCCTCCGTATCTTAATCGGAGGAACCCTCCGCATATTGTCGTCCCCTGGAGGCACCACCGCCATGCCCACCGCCGACGTCGTCGCATCCGAGCACTCCGCCCGCCCCCGCCCCCGTCACCGGCCCGCCCTCGCGCTCACCCTGATCCTGACCTGCCAGATGATGCTGATGCTCGACGCGACCGTCGTGAACATCGCCCTGCCCGACATCGGCGAGGAACTCGGCTTCAGCTCCGCCGGGCTGTCCTGGGTGCTCAACGCCTACACCCTCGCCTTCGGCGGTCTCCTCCTCATCGGCGGCCGGATCGGCGACCTCATCGGCCGCCGCCGCGCCCTCGTCATTGGCCTACTCGCCTTCACCGCAGCCTCGCTCCTCGGCGGTCTCGTCGACAGCGCCGGCTGGCTGCTCTTCGCCCGTGCCGTACAGGGCGCCGCCGCCGCGCTCACGGCTCCGTCCACCCTCGCCCTGGTCGCGACCACCTTCGGCGAGGGGCGCGAACGCGACCGCGCGCTCAGCCTGTTCACCGGTATGGCCGCCGCGGGCTCCGCGATCGGCATGATCCTCGGCGGCATCCTCACCGAGGCGGGCTCCTGGCGCTGGACGCTGTTCATCAACGTGCCCGTCGGTCTCGCCGTCGCCGCGCTCATCCCGCTCGGCATCGCCGAGACCGAGTGCCATCGCGCCCGCTTCGACCTCGTCGGCGCGCTCACCGGCACCGCCGCCGTGACCGCCCTCGTCTACGCCTTCATCCGCGCCGCCGACCACGGCTGGGGCGACGGGCAGGTCGCCTGGGCCTTCGCCGCCGCGGCCGTGCTGCTGCCCGTCTTCCTCCTCGTGGAGCGCCGGGTCCGGCAACCCGTCGTACCGCTCGAACTCTTCGCCCAACGCAATCGAGTCATCGCGTACGCCGGGATGCTGCTGGTGCCCGCCGCGATGTTCGGGGTCTTCTACTTCGACACCCAGTACTTCCAATTCGTGCGCGACTACAGCCCGTTGCGCGCCGGAGTCGCCTTCCTGCCGCTCGCCGTCGGCATCTTCGTCGCCTCGGCCTTCGCCGGGAAGCTGCTTGCCCGCCACGGCCTGAAGAAGGTCGCGGGGACGGGACTCGCGCTCGCCGTCGCGGGTGTGCTGCGGCAGTCCACCCTCTCCACCGGCAGCGGCTACTGGACCACGCTCTTCGTCCCGCTCGCCGTGAACGGTTTCGGCGTCGGACTGGTCTTCATGCCGCTGAGCGTCCTCATCCTGAGCGGCATCCGCCCCGACCAGGCGGGCGCCGCGTCAGGCCTGATGCAGACCATGCAGCAGGTCGGCGGCGCGCTGGGGCTCTCGGCGCTGGTGACGGTGTACGGAAGCGCCGTGCGCGGCGCGGGCGGCTCGGGCCCGGACGCGATGGCGGAGGGCTTCTCTGTGGGGCTGCTGGCGGCCGCGGCCTTCATGGCGGTCGCGCTGGTCCTGCTCCTGCTGTCCCGGACCCCGGCCGACCGCGCCTGACCATTGGCGCCGACCGGGCCCGATCCCATACGTGCCGAATGGGCCCGACCCCATACGTGCCGAATGGGCCTGAACGTACGTGTGGGGCCTGCCCGTTGACGTACCGGGCAGGCCCCACACACGTACTGGCAGGACGTCAGTCCTTGATCTCGCAGATGGCCGCGCCGGAGGAGATGGAGGCGCCGACCTCTGCCGCCAGCCCCTTGATGGTGCCGGAGCGGTGCGCGTTCAGCGGCTGTTCCATCTTCATGGCTTCCAGGACGACGACGAGGTCGCCCTCGTTGACCTCCTGGCCTTCCTCGACGGCGACCTTGACGATGGTGCCCTGCATCGGGGAGGCGAGGGTGTCGCCGGAGGCCGCGGAGGCGGACTTCTTGGCGGCGCGGCGCTTGGGCTTGGCGCCGGCGGCCAGGCCGGTGCGGGCCAGCGTCATGCCGAGCGAGGAGGGCAGCGAGACCTCGAGCCGCTTGCCGCCGACCTCGACGATGACGGTCTCGCGGCCCGGCTCGTCCTCCGTCTCCGCCTCGGTGGGTGCGGCGAACGGCTTGATCTCGTTGACGAACTCGGTCTCGATCCACCGGGTGTGCACCGTGAACGGGTCGGCGGTGAAGGCCGGGTCGGTGACGACCGCGCGGTGGAAGGGGATGGCGGTGGCCATGCCCTCCACCTGGAACTCCGCCAGCGCCCGGGAGGCGCGCTGCAGCGCCTGCCGGCGGGTGGCGCCGGTGACGATCAGCTTGGCGAGCAGCGAGTCCCAGGCCGGGCCGATCACGCTGCCGGACTCCACGCCCGCGTCCAGGCGGACGCCGGGGCCGCTGGGTGGGTTGAAGACGGCGACGGTGCCGGGGGCGGGGAGGAAGTTGCGGCCGGGGTCCTCGCCGTTGATGCGGAATTCGAAGGCGTGGCCGCGGATCGCGGGGTCGTCGTAGCCGAGTTCCTCGCCGTCGGCGATGCGGAACATCTCGCGGACCAGGTCGATGCCGGTGACCTCTTCGGTGACCGGGTGCTCGACCTGGAGGCGGGTGTTGACCTCGAGGAACGAGATCGTGCCGTCGACACCGACGAGGAATTCGACGGTGCCGGCGCCGACGTAGCCGGCCTCCTTGAGGATGGCCTTGGAGGCGGCGTACAGCTCCGCGTTCTGGGCCTCGGACAGGAAGGGGGCCGGGGCCTCCTCCACCAGCTTCTGGTGGCGGCGCTGCAGCGAGCAGTCACGCGTGGAGACGACCACGACATTGCCGTGGGAGTCGGCCAGGCACTGCGTCTCCACGTGGCGCGGCTTGTCGAGGTAGCGCTCGACGAAGCACTCGCCTCGGCCGAACGCGGCGACGGCCTCGCGCACCGCGGAGTCGTACAGCTCCGGCACCTCTTCGAGGGTGCGGGCGACCTTGAGGCCGCGACCGCCGCCGCCGAACGCTGCCTTGATCGCGATCGGCAGGCCGTGCTCCTCGGCGAAGGCGACGACCTCGTCCGCACCGGAGACCGGGTCGGGGGTGCCGGCCACCAGCGGGGCGCCGGCGCGCTGGGCGATGTGGCGGGCGGCGACCTTGTCACCCAGGTCGCGGATGGCCTGCGGGGGCGGGCCGATCCAGGTCAGGCCCGCGTCGAGAACGGCCTGGGCGAATTCGGCGTTCTCCGAGAGGAAGCCGTATCCGGGGTGGATGGCATCCGCGCCGGAGTCCTTTGCGGCCTGGAGCACCTTGGCCATGTCCAGATAGCTGGTGGCCGGGGTGTCACCGCCCAGGGCGAACGCTTCGTCGGCCGCGCGGACATGCAGAGCGTCCCGGTCCGGATCGGCGTAGACGGCTACGCTCGCGATCTGGGCGTCCCGGCAAGCACGGGCAACGCGGACAGCGATTTCGCCACGGTTGGCGATGAGCACCTTGCGCACGATGGCTCCCTCCTTGAAACAAGCTGAGTTTAGGGACTGCCGACACGGCCTTACGACCCGTCCCCATTGGTGAGCTTGCCCACACGGAGCGTGATTCGAGGCTCGCGCAAGTCGCGAAATCCCTTGTCGCACCACGGTACGACGGGTTTCCCCCTCGCACAGTAGACCTACGGTGTGGCACAGGTCTCTGTTCGAGAGACCAGCCGCCGAACGGGTTTCTTTGTGGAGTCCCTACGAATGGCCCAACGATTCTTTGCCGTGAGACCGGGCGTGCCAAGACCCTTGTCCAGAGGTTTACCCGTTAGTAGCGTTCGCGATGTCGTACGTACTTCCGGTAACTGAGGGTTGGGGGCGCCGTGGCGCGCAGGCCGGTGGCCGTGGTGGCCGCGATTGTTCTGCTGGTGGAGGCCGTCGGCATCGTGGTGATCAACGGCATTCTCGCCACGTTCGTCGACAAGCAGGACATGTCGCTCGCCGACCTGGACCCGGACGCGATGGTCACGGGGACCTGGGTGATGGGCGGCGTGTTCGGCCTCTACCTCGCGGCGTGCGGCGTGGTGGCCCTGCTGGCCGGTCTGCGCGACCGGGCCCCGGGCCGCGTCGCGCGGATCCTGTTGATCAGCTGCGCCATCACCCACGGCGTGCTGGGCGCGCTGACGGTGGGCCTGGTCGGCTGGGACGCCTTCGCCTTCATGATGGTGGTGCTGGGCCTGATCGTGCTGACGCTGGTGGCGTACGGCAGGGAGCGGCCACCGGTGGAGGACGCCCCGGCGGCCACGGACGGCGCGGCGCCCACGAACGGTGCTGCGCCCGCGTGAGGAGGCGTCCGGGGCGGACGCGGTGAACCGTCCGGTGGGCGAGGAGGCGTCGGGCTGAGGCGTCTCTTGCGCAGCCTCACGCGCCACGCCGAACGCATCGCGTCGGCAGGCATCAACCCCGCCGGGCCAAGTCCCGCGCAGCCCCTGCGTGCCCGATGGCGACACCCGCCGCGATCACCGCGAGGAACAGCAGCACAGCGATCGCCGGATTCACGAAAGCGGGCACGAAGTCGTGGGTGTACCCGTCGGACCAGTTACAGGTCGAGCTGACCGGGAAGAGACTGTCCTGCATCCGCTCCAGATTCGCGCCGGCGTTCCCTGAGGAGTTCCCGTACCGCTCGGTTGCGCAGGTGTAGGACTCGTTCTCCAGCCGGATGCAGCACATGAGCCCGAACACGTAGAGCGCCAGCGCGACCGTCACGCACACCACCGCCATGTCCCGCAGCGTTCCCGGGAGCGTCGGGGCGGCAAAGCCGCGACGGGCGATGAACGTCGGGAACAGATACGCGCAGAGCGTGATCAGGACGAGCAGTCCGAGGACGATGATCCCCAGGACCGCAACGCCGTTCTGGCCGGTGTCCGTTGCCAGCCGGACCGTCTCAGGAGCCGTGGAGGTCAGTCGCATGCGGCTCATCCTGCATCACCGAACGTACGGCCGTCTCAAGTCCCCGTGACGAACGTTCAATGCCCGGCGGACCCGGGCGAGTTGCTCGGCCTGTCGCACCGGCACCGATCCGGCGGAGTCTCAGGCCCACAGATCGGTGATCGAGTGCCCCAGTTCGGCCAGCAGCTTGCGCAGCATCGGCAGTGAGAGGCCGATGACGTTGCCGTGGTCGCCGTCGATGCCTTCGATGAAGGGTGCCGAGCGGCCGTCCAGGGTGAACGCGCCCGCCACATGCAGCGGTTCGCCGCTGGCCACGTAGCTGGCGATCTCGGCGTCGGACGGGTGGCCGAAGCGCACGACGGTGGACGCGGTCGCCGAGGCGTAGTGGCCGGTGGCGGTGTCGTAGACGCAGTGGCCCGTCTGCAGGGTGCCCGCGCGGCCGCGCATCGACTTCCAGCGGGCGATGGCCTCCTCCTCGTCGGCCGGCTTGCCGAACGCGCGGCCGTCGAGGTCGAGTACGGAGTCGCAGCCGATGACGAGCGCCCGGCTCCTGATCACATCGGCCCGGGCGGCCACGACGGACGCCTTGGCCTCCGCGAGTGCCAGCGCCAGCTCGGCCGGAGTGGGCGCGGAGACGGCGTCCTCGTCGACGCCGCTGACGATCACATCGGGGGCGAGTCCGGCCTGCCGCAGCAGGTTGAGACGTGCGGGGGAGGCGGAGGCGAGGACGAGTCGGCGACGCTGATCGGTCATAGGACCATCGTAGGTGGCGATCAGCGGAGGCCGACCACGAACATCCCAAGCACCATCGCCAGCGCCAGCACGAGGCCCACGCGGCGCATCATCGCCTGCGTCTCACGCAGTTCCTCGGGGGGCTCGTTCTCCGGGTCGGACCACAGCATGCCTTCGATAGTGCTGCGGGGGCGGGGCGTGCGCCTGAGTACGGGTACTCAACCGCGGGGGTGACAGTGGGCCAATTTCTGGGGCTTCGCCCCAAACCCCGCGCACGCCCGAAGGGCGTGTGGGGGTATGAGGGCGAAGCCACACGCGTCGGCTACACCGGCCAGTAGCTGCGCGCCCACGCCCGCGGACCCGGCAGTGGCCTGCGGGTCCTTGCTATGCGCGCCGGGTCCGACCACTCCTCGGGCGGTGGTACTGACCCCTCCACCGGGGAGGCCGACGCCGCGGCGCGCGCCCGGACCACCGCCAGTGCGGCGGCAAGCTCCTCCGGGGTCGGGTTTCCTCGTACGACCCTGATCATCGTCAGGCCCCTTCCTGAAGTCCCTTGGCGTCCTAGAGGGGGATGTTGCCGTGCTTCTTCGGCGGCAGGCTCTCCCGCTTCGTACGCAGCTGGCGCAGACCCCTCACGATGTGCGCCCGCGTGTCCGAGGGCATGATCACCGAGTCGACATAGCCGCGCTCGGCCGCGGTGTACGGGTTGAGGAGCGTGTCCTCGTAGTCCTGGATCAGCTCCGCGCGCGTCGCCTCGACGTCCTCCGCGGCCGCGATGGTGCGGCGGTGCAGGATGTTCACCGCGCCCTGCGCCCCCATCACCGCGATCTGCGCGGTCGGCCAGGCGAGGTTCAGGTCCGCGCCCAGGTGCTTGGAGCCCATGACGTCGTACGCGCCGCCGAAGGCCTTCCGGGTGATCACCGTGATCAGCGGGACCGTGGCCTCGGCGTAGGCGTAGATCAACTTTGCGCCGCGGCGGATGATGCCGCCGTACTCCTGGTCGACGCCGGGCAGGAAGCCGGGCACGTCGACGAAGGTCAGCACGGGGACGTTGAAGGCGTCGCAGGTGCGGACGAAGCGCGCGGCCTTCTCGCTCGCGTTGATGTCGAGACAGCCCGCGAACTGCATCGGCTGGTTGGCGACTATGCCGACCGGGTGGCCCTCCACCCGCCCGAAGCCGGTGACGAGGTTCGGCGCGAACAGGGCCTGGGTCTCCAGGAACTCGCCGTCGTCCAGCACATGCTCGATGACTGTGTGGATGTCGTACGGCTGGTTCGCGGAGTCCGGGATGAGGGTGTCGAGCTCCAGGTCCTCGTCGGTCGTCGCCAGATCGGCCTCCTCGGGGAAGGCCGGCGCCTCGGAGAGGTTGTTCGACGGCAGGTACGACAGCAGCGACTTGATGTACTCGATGGCGTCCTTCTCGTCGCCCGCCATGTGGTGCGCGACGCCCGAGGTGGTGTTGTGCGTACGGGCTCCGCCGAGTTCCTCGAAGCCGACGTCCTCGCCGGTCACCGTCTTGATGACGTCCGGACCCGTGATGAACATGTGGGAGGTCTGGTCGACCATCACCGTGAAGTCGGTGATCGCGGGGGAGTAGACCGCGCCGCCCGCGCAGGGACCCACGATCAGGGAGATCTGCGGGATCACTCCGGAGGCGTGGGTGTTGCGGCGGAAGATCTCGCCGTACATGCCGAGGGCCATGACGCCCTCCTGGATACGGGCGCCGCCGGAGTCGTTGATGCCGATCATCGGGCAGCCCGTCTTCAGGGCGAAGTCCATGACCTTGACGATCTTCTGGCCGTAGACCTCGCCGAGCGCGCCGCCGAAGACCGTGAAGTCCTGCGAGAAGACGGCGACGGGGCGGCCGTCCACCGTGCCGTACCCGGTGACCACGCCATCGCCGTACGGCCGGGTCTGCTCAAGGCCGAAATTCGTGGACCGGTGCCTGGCGAATTCGTCGAGCTCCACGAACGAACCCTCGTCCAGCAGCAGCTCGACCCGCTCCCGGGCAGTCAGTTTGCCCTTCGCGTGCTGCTTCTCCACCGCCCGCGCGGAGCCGGCATGCGTCGCCTCGTCGATGCGGCGCTGCAGGTCCGCGAGCTTGCCCGCGGTGGTGTGGATGTCAATCTCGGACTCCGACATCGGGATGCGGCTCCCTGTCCTGGTCAACCTGTCCTGGTCAACGTCAACCGAATGGCTACTGACACGTAGCGTATCGGCGCGCATGGCGCTCGGCAGTGCGGCGTTTGCCACACCTAACCTGGCTTGCATGACGCCTGAGAATGCGCCCGCGAGCCGCTGGAACGACCTGGAACGGCCGCCACTGAACGAGTCCGCGCTGCGCCACGCCCTGCTGCAGCCCGGTGGACTGTGGACCTCACTCGACATCGTGCCCTCGACGGGCTCCACCAATTCCGATCTGGCGGCCCGCGCCGCGTCCCTGGAGGGCGAGGGGGCGGTGCTGGTCGCCGAGGAGCAGACCGCGGGGCGGGGGCGGCTGGACCGCAGCTGGACGTCGCCCGCGCGCTCGGGGCTGTTCCTGTCCGTACTGCTGCGGCCGGGAAAGAACGTCCCGACAGAGCGCTGGGGCTGGCTGCCGCTGCTCGCCGGAGTGGCCTGCGCGACCGGTCTTGCGCGGGCCGCGGGCGTCGACATGTCCCTCAAATGGCCCAATGACCTGCTGGTAAAGGTGAACGGCGAGGAGCGCAAGACCGGCGGGATCCTCGCCGAGCGTGCGGGCGACGATGCGGTCGTCGTCGGCATCGGTCTCAATGTCACGCTGCGTGCCGACGAACTCCCTGTTCCGGGAGCCGGCTCGCTCGCCCTGGCGAACGCGATCTCCACCGACCGCGACCCGCTGCTGCGGGCCGTGCTGCGCTCGCTGGAGCAGTGGTACGGGGACTGGCGCGGGGCGGGCGGCGACCCGGGGCTCTCGGGGGTTCAGGAGGCGTACGCGGCGGGCTGCGCGACGCTGGGCCGGCCGGTACGTGCCGAGCTGCCCGGTGAGCGCTCGGTGATCGGCGAGGCGGTGGCGATCGACGGCGACGGACGTCTGGTGCTGAGCACGGAGGGCGGCGGGCGGCAGGCGATCAGCGCGGGCGACATCGTGCACCTGCGGCCGGCCGGCTGAACCCGGCGAACCGGGTGGGCGACCGGGACGTGAGCTAGGGCACACCTGCCGTATCGTTGAGGCGATCGAGCGACAGATCGGCAGGGCATGCGCACGGAACGGGCAGGAGGCGGCTGGTGACCGTCGACGACACCACTTCCGGCGCGGGCGCGGAGCCGCCGTCGGACTCCTCGTCGAATGGGTCGGACGCGTCCGGGTCGGCCGGGGCGTTTGATTCGTCGGAGGCTTCCGGGGCCTCGGGGGGCGCCTCGGGGTCGGGCGGTCCGTCGGGCGCCTCGGGATCGGGCGCCTCGGGGTCCGGTGGTTCAGGGTCCGGTGGTTCGTCGGGGGGCACGTCGTCGTCCGTCCACCCGACGCCGCACCACGAGGTCGACCACACCGCGGAGCCGACCGACGACCCGCTCGCGATCCGGCTCGAGCAGCTGATCCTCGGCGCGGACCGGCGCTACACGCCGTTTCAGGCCGCACGGACGGCCGGGGTCTCGATGGAGCTCGCCTCCCGCTTCTGGCGGGCCATGGGATTCGCGGACATCGGCCAGGCGAAGGCGCTGACCGAGGCCGATGTGCTTGCGCTGCGGCGACTGGCCGGTCTCGTCGAGGCGGGCCTGCTGAGCGAGCCGATGGCCGTCCAGGTGGCCCGCTCGACCGGCCAGACGACCGCCCGGCTCGCGGAATGGCAGATCGACTCCTTCCTGGAGGGTCTGACCGAGCCGCCCGAGCCCGGGATGACGCGTACGGAAGTCACGTACCCCCTGGTGGAACTGCTCCTGCCGGAGCTGGAGGAATTCCTGGTCTACGTCTGGCGGCGCCAGCTCGCGGCGGCGACCGGGCGGGTGGTCCAGGCGGCGGACGACGAGGAGATGGTCGACCGCCGGCTCGCGGTCGGCTTCGCGGACCTGGTGGGCTTTACCCGGCTGACGCGCCGGCTGGAGGAGGAGGAACTGGGCGAGCTGGTCGAGGCGTTCGAGACCACCTCGGCGGACCTGGTCGCGGCGCACGGCGGACGGCTGATCAAGACCCTCGGCGACGAGGTGCTGTACGCGGCGGACGACGCGGGCACGGCGGCGGAGATCGCGCTGCGGCTGATAGAGACGATGACGCACGACGAGACGATGCCGGCGCTGCGCGTCGGCATCGCTTTCGGGACGGTGACGACGCGGATGGGCGACGTCTTCGGCACGACGGTGAACCTGGCGAGCCGTCTGACGTCGATAGCGCCCAAGGACGCGGTGCTGGTGGACGGCGCGTTCGCCGAGGAGCTGATCCGGACGGGAGACGCCCCGGCCTCGGAGGCGCAGGCGGCGGAAGACGCCGCCACGGCGGAGAAGGAGGGCGAGGAGCCCCCCACGTACCGCTGCGCGCTCCAACCGATGTGGCAACGCCCGGTGCGCGGCCTGGGCGTGGTCGAGCCCTGGCTGCTGTCCCGCCGGCGCTGACCCCTGCGCCCGGACTCTGCGGCACCGGGGCCAAGGGCGGGCGAGACCCCCGGGCACGCCCGCGCCTATGATCCGGTGAACCGTCGTTAACCGGGAGGGTGCCGTCATGTCCGAGTCCGAGCAGCGGTTCGGCGAATTCGTCGTCGTACGCCGCCACGAGCACGTCGCCGAGCTCGTCCTCGACCGGCCCAAGGCCATGAACGCCGTCTCGACCGAGATGGCCCGTTCCATCGCCGCCGCCTGTGCCGCGCTCGGTGCGGACCGGGACGTACGCGTCACCGTGCTCACCTCCAGCCACGAGCGCGCCTTCTGCGTCGGCGCCGATCTGAAGGAGCGGAACTCCTTCTCCGACGCCGACTTGGTGCGGCAGCGGCCCACCGCGCGGGCCGCCTACACCGGGGTGCTCGAGCTGCCCATGCCGACCGTCGCGGCCGTGCACGGGTACGCGCTCGGCGGCGGGTTCGAGCTGGCTCTCGCCTGCGATCTCATCGTCGCCGACCAGACCGCCGTGGTGGGGCTGCCCGAGGTGTCCGTCGGCGTCATTCCCGGCGGCGGCGGCACGCAGTTGCTGCCGCGCCGGGTCGGGGCCGCCCGCGCCGCCGAGCTCGTCTTCACCGCCCGACGCGTGGAGGCGGCCGAGGCGCGGGAGTTGGGGCTCGTCGACCAGCTGGCCGACGACGCCAGGACCGACGCGCTCGCCCTCGCCGCCCGTATCGCCGCGAACTCCCCCGTCGGCCTGCGCGCGGCCAAGCGTGCGCTGCGGCTCGGACAGGGCCTCGATCTGCGGGCCGGCCTGGAGGTCGAGGACGCCGCCTGGCGCTCGGTCGCCTTCTCCGGGGACCGGGCCGAGGGCGTCGCCGCCTTCAACGAGAAGCGGAAGCCGCAGTGGCCCGGCGAGTGACCCCGCAGAAGCCGGGCCAGTACAACTGATCAAATTCGGGCAAACCTCCCTAAGCTGGGGTGATGGCTGAGGATCGGCGGTTGCGAGCCGTAGTGGCGCTGGCGCAGGCAATGGCTGCCGCGCACACCCCGCGCGAGTTCTGGCGGGCAGCGGCGCTCGGCGCGTGCGACGCGCTCACCGGGTCCTTTGCCGCGCTCTCGGTGTGGGAGCGCGAGCTCGGCCGCCTCAAGGTGCTCGTGAACGCCGGTGAACGGGCCGCGGGTGAGGAGGAGTTCCCGGAGTCGGAGACCTACCCCGTCAACCGCTTCCCCGAGATCGCCGAGTTTCTGCACGAGCAGTGGGCCGGCGGCGGCGAACCGGACGCCTGGGTGGAGACCGCCGACGGCCCGGTCTCCGACGGCCCGATGCCTGACGGCCCGGTCTCCGACGGCTCGGTCTCCGACAGACACGGCCGTCACCACCAGGGGCCGCCGCCCGCGCGCGAAGTGCTGTGGGGGAGGGTGGCGGCCCTGCGCCGCCGCCACCGTGGCTGCTGCGTCGTCGCGCCGATCGTGCTGCACGGCCGGGCCTGGGGCGAGCTGTATGTCGCCAGGCCGCCCGGTGCCCCCGTCTTCGACCGGGACGACGCGGACTTCGCGACCGTCCTCGCCTCCGTGGTGGCCGCCGGGATCGCCCAGACCGAACGCCTCGAAGAGGTCCGCAGGCTCGCCTTCACGGACCCGCTCACCGGCCTCGCCAACCGTCGCGCCGTCGACATGAGGCTCGACGAGGCCCTGGAGCGCCACCGCACGGACGGCTCGGTCGTCAGCCTGGTGGTCTGCGACATCAACGGCCTCAAGCAGGTCAACGACACCCACGGCCACGCCGTCGGTGACCGGCTGCTCGAACGCTTCGGCTCGGTCCTCTCGCTCTGCGGCGCCATGCTGCCCGGCACGCTCGCGGCCCGCCTCGGCGGCGACGAGTTCTGCCTCGTCACGGTCGGCCCCGCCGCGGACGAGGTGGTCCGCGTCGCGGACGAACTCTGCGTCCGCGCGAACGAGTTGGAGCTGGGTGAGGGCGTGGCGTGCGGCATCGCGTCCACCGGCGACCCGATCGGGCAGGTCCGCTCGTCCCGTCGGCTGTTCCGGCTCGCGGACGCGGCTCAGTACCGGGCGAAGGCGGCCCGCTCGCCGAAGCCCGTGGTCGCGGGCCGCGACGGCACGGTGCTGCGACTCGCCGACGCCCCGCCGCGCCCGCCCCACGAGCGCCGCAGCTTCCGCGCCGCACGGCCGGAGGATGCGCACGAGGCCCCCGAGCCCTGGAGCGAGCCCTGAGTCGGGGAGTGAGCCTGGGCTCTGGAGCGAGCCCTGAGCCCGCCCGGCGGCAGCCGTGAGCGTGTAAGGGTTCAACCCGGCCGCCACTAGTGACAGGTTGCGATTCAGTCCGTACGCTGCTGAATATGGATATGCACACTGTCGTGGTGGGGACGTCTGGTACCACCGCCGAAGACGTCATCGCCGTGGCCCGCGAAGGCGCCCGCATCGAGCTCTCCGCCGAGGCCGTCGCCGCCCTCGCCGCGGCCCGCGGGATCGTGGACGCGCTGGCCGCCAAGCCCGAGCCCGTGTACGGGGTCTCCACCGGATTCGGCGCACTCGCCAGCCGGCACATCAGCGCCGAGCTCCGCGCCCAGCTGCAGCGCAACATCGTCCGCTCGCACGCCGCCGGCATGGGCCCGCGCGTCGAGCGCGAGGTCGTCCGCGCGCTGATGTTCCTGCGCCTGAAGACCGTGGCCTCCGGCCACACCGGCGTACGCCCCGAGGTCGCCCAGACCATGGCGGACGTACTGAACGCCGGCATCACGCCGGTCGTCCACGAGTACGGCTCCCTCGGCTGCTCCGGCGACCTCGCGCCGCTCTCCCACTGCGCGCTCACCCTCATGGGCGAGGGCGACGCCGAGGGTCCCGACGGCGTCGTGAAGCCCGCCGGCGAGCTGCTCGCCGAGCACGGCATCGCGCCCGTCGAGCTCCGCGAGAAGGAGGGGCTCGCCCTCCTCAACGGCACGGACGGCATGCTCGGCATGCTGGTCATGGCCCTCGCCGACCTCCAGCGCCTCTACACCACCGCAGACATCACCGCAGCCCTCTCCCTGGAGGCGCTGCTCGGCACCGACAAGGTGCTCGCCCCCGAGCTGCACGCCATCCGTCCGCACCCCGGCCAGGGCGTCGCCGCGGCGAACATGAGCGCCGTCCTCAAGGGCTCCGGCCTCGTCGGCCACTTCCAGGAGGAGGAGGCCCCCCGCGTCCAGGACGCGTACTCGGTGCGCTGCGCCCCGCAGGTCGCGGGCGCCGGCCGGGACACCCTCGACCACGCCCGCCTGGTCGCCGGCCGCGAGCTCGCCTCCGCCGTCGACAACCCGGTCGTGCTGCCCGACGGCAGGGTGGAGTCCAACGGCAACTTCCACGGCGCGCCCGTGGCGTACGTCCTGGACTTCCTGGCCATCGCCGCCGCGGACCTCGGCTCCATCGCCGAGCGGCGTACGGACCGGCTGCTCGACAAGAACCGTTCGCACGGCCTGCCGCCGTTCCTCGCCGACGACGCCGGCGTGGACTCGGGCCTGATGATCGCCCAGTACACCCAGGCCGCCCTGGTCAGCGAGATGAAGCGGCTCGCCGTGCCTGCCTCCGCCGACTCGATCCCGTCGTCGGCGATGCAGGAGGACCATGTCTCGATGGGCTGGTCGGCCGCGCGCAAGCTGCGTACCGCCGTCGGCAATCTGAACCGGATCCTCGCCGTGGAGCTCTACGCGGCGACCCGCGCCATCGAGCTGCGGCGCCATCTGACCCCCGCGCCCGCCTCGCAGGCCGCCATCGCGGCGCTGCGCGCGGCGGGCGTCGAGGGCCCGGGCCCGGACCGCTTCCTCGCGCCGGACCTGGAGGCGGCGGATGCGTTCGTACGGGACGGCAGGCTGATCGCAGCGGTGGAGCCGGTGACGGGCCCGCTGGCCTGACTCCCGCGACTGGGGGCCTCGCCCCCAGTCGGCGCGGCCCCGGTCAGAAGAGCGACGCTCCGTCGCGGCGGCGGACCGCGTACGACACAAACCCCACGCCTACGCCCAGAAACGTCATCCCGCCGATGAAATACGGCGTGGTGTCGAACGTGCCCGTGTCGGCCAGCGCCAGATCCTGCGCCGTCGTACTCGCGTCAACCTGCTGTCTCTGCACCGCTTCCCGCTCGGACGTGGCGTTTGCCGAGGGTACGAACCACAGCGCACACAGCACAGTCCCTGCGGCGGTGGCGGTAAGAAGCGGTCGACGTGCGACGGACACGGACTCGATCCCCCTTGAGGCATCCTCGAATTGGCCGGGTGCGCTGATGCTAGTGAACGCAGCGGGTCGTGGGAAAGCCGCGGGATGCAGCGCTCTACCCTCCCTCGTATGACCACTTCTGAGACATCACGATATGTACGGCTGCGAGTGGAATTGGTGCTCCAGGTGGAGGACCCCGACGCACTGACCGGCGCCGCGCTCGAACGCATCGCATCCGACGAGTTCATGCCGGACGAGGAGCGGGCACACGCCAAGTCGGCGGTCCGGGAGGACGCCGCCGAGGCGATCGCGTATCTCGTCGACCCCTTCGACATGGTCAGCGAGGTGCCGGGGGTGGACCTCGCGCAGGCCTCCTGGAGCAGCGAGCAGATCGAGTACGACCCCGATGCGGAGGACTGGGACCTCGATGAGGAAGATGGAGTCTGAACCGGAGCCCGGCCACATGCGTGGCGTGTTCGAGGCGCGCTGCAACCGGTGAGGCCACGGCTGCGTCGGTGATTGTCGATGAGTGGTGTTGCCCACATCGAATGGAGATGTGGAACCGGACATCCCGAAACAGGTGTTTGTCCATGCAGTGGGTCAGGGGAATCGGCGACGATGGAGAAGCGTGTGATGACGGACAGCAAGCGGCGCAGGGGCCTGATGGCCGCGTCCGCGGTGCTCGGCGGCGTGCTGGTGATATCGGCCTGCAGCGGCGGGGACAAGGGCGGCAGCGCTGACGGCTCGAAGAAGTCGCAGGCCCAGGTCGACGAGGCGGCCGCCAAGGACGCCTCGAAGGCCCGAATAACCATCTCGCCGAAGAACGGCGCCACCAACGCCAGCATCAACAACGGCACCAAGGTCACCGTCAGCGACGGCACGCTCACGCAGGTGACCATGACCGCCGCCGGTGGCAAGATCGTCAAGGGCACACTGGCCGGCGACGGCAAGAGCTGGCAGCCGGACGAGCAACTGGACCGCTCCGCCACGTACAAGATCTCCGCCACGGCGAAGGACTCCGATGGCCGGGAGGCCCACGAGAACTCCTCCTTCACCACGGTCTCGCCCGCGAACAGCTTCATCGGCAACTTCACGCCGGAGGACGGTTCCACCGTTGGCGTCGGCATGCCGGTGTCGATCAACTTCAACAAGGTGATCACCAACAAGAAGGCCGTCCAGTCCGGGATCACCGTGTCGTCGAGCAGCGGCCAGGAGGTCGTCGGCCACTGGTTCAACGGGCAGCGCCTCGACTTCCGCCCCGACCAGTACTGGCAGGAGGGCTCGACCGTCACCCTCAAGCTGAAGCTCGACGGGGTCGAGGGCGCGAACGGCGTCTTCGGTGTCCAGCAGAAGACGGTCACCTTCAAGATCGGCCGTAACCAGGTCTCGACCGTCGACGCGTCGGCCAAGACGATGACGGTCACCCAGGACGGCAAGACGATCAAGACCATCCCGATCTCCGCCGGCGGCCCGGACAACCCGACGTACAACGGCCAGATGGTGATCTCCGAGAAGTTCAAGGAGACCCGTATGGACGGCTCGACGGTCGGCTTCAAGAAGAAGGACGGCAAGGGCGAGTACGACATCAAGGACGTCCCGCACGCGATGCGGCTGTCCACGTCGGGCACGTTCATCCACGGCAACTACTGGGGCGCCGACTCGATCTTCGGCAGCGCCAACACCAGCCACGGCTGTGTCGGCCTGAACGACGTGAAGGGCGCGGGCGACCCGGGCCAGCCCGCCGCCTGGATGTTCGACAACTCGATGGTCGGCGATGTCGTCATCGTGAAGAACTCCCAGGACCGGACCATCCAGCCCGACAACGGCCTGAACGGCTGGAACATGAGCTGGAGCGCGTGGAAGGCCGGCTCCGCGGTCTGAGCCACTGCGTACGCAGGAGGGCGGCGGCACCCCTGGGGTGCCGCCGCCCTCGTCTGTCCGCTCAACTCCAGGTCACTCAGCGGGTCGATCGGCGGGTCACTCAGTGGGTTGATCGGCGGGGTGATCGGCTCGTGCGTCAAGCATTCGCGTCGGTCACCTCGTCGACGCCCCATCCCGCCAGCAGCCGCAGCGATTCGGCCGACCGGCTGCCGGGCTCCGCGTGATAGGTGACCAGTGACACGTCGTGCTCGTCGGGCAGCGTCAGCGTCTCGTACGACAGCGTCATCTCGCCCACCAGCGGATGGTGCAGCCGCTTCGCGCCATGGCCCTTCTCCGTGACCGTGTGCGCGGCCCAGAGCCTGCCGAACTCCTCGCTCCTGACCGACAGTTCGCCGATAAGCCCGGGCAGCTGCGGGTCGTCGGCCGAGCAACCCGCGTACATCCGCAGCACGCTGACGACCTCGGTCGCCTTCGCGTCCCAGTCGACGTACAGATCACGTGCGTTGGGGTCGAGGAAGACGAGCTTCGCCATGTTCCGCTCCTGCGGTGGCAGCGCAGCGATGTCGCCGAGGAGGGCGCGGGCCATCCGGTTCCAGGCCAGGATGTCCAGCCGCCGCCCCAGGACGTACGCGGGCACCCCGTCCATCGCATCGATCAGATGCTGGATCGCGGGCCTCACCTGTTGCGGTCGCCCCATCCGCCGGTGCTTCTTCTGCTTCGGCTTGGCCAGGTGGGTCAGATGGTCGCGCTCGGCGTCGGTCAGCCGCAGCGCCCGCGCTATCGAGTCGAGCACCTCGGTGGACACATTGCGGCCGTTGCCCTGTTCCAGCCGCGTGTAGTACGCGACGGACACCCCGGCGAGCTGGGCTAGCTCCTCACGGCGGAGCCCGGGGACGCGGCGGTGGCGGCCCAGCTGGGGCAGGCCGACGTCCCCCGGCTGCAGCCGGGCGCGGCGGGAGCGGAGGAATTCGCTGAGTTCGGCGCGCTGGTCCATACAGCCAGTATTACGGCCGCGAGCCTGACAAGCCTGACCCTGCCAGTGGTACGCACGCGGGACGTAGGCACAACAGAGGGCTGGGTAGGTGGTGCGCCGGGCGGCACGCTCGTAGACATGACCACCACCGTTTCCGCATACGCCGCTCCCGCTGCCAAGGCGCCGCTGGAGCGAACCACCATCCCGCGCCGCTCCGTCGGCGAGCACGACGTACTCATCGAGATCAAGTACGCCGGCATCTGCCACTCCGACATCCACCAGGCACACGACGGCTGGGTAGAAGGCATCTTCCCGATGGTGCCGGGCCACGAGATCGCGGGCATCGTTGCCGAGGCCGGCCCGGGCGTGACCAAGTTCGCGGTCGGCGACCGGGTGGGCGTCGGCTGCATGGTCGACTCCTGCCGTGAGTGCGACAACTGCAAGGCCGGCCTGGAGCAGTACTGCACCGGCGGAAACGTCGGCACATACAACGCACTCGACAAGAACGGCGAGCCGACCTACGGCGGCTACTCCACCCACATCGTCGTCGACGAGGCCTTCACCCTGCGCATCCCCGACGGCCTGTCGCTGGATGTCGCGGCCCCGCTGCTGTGCGCCGGCATCACCCTCTACTCGCCGCTGGCCCACTGGCAGGCGGGCCCCGGCAAGAACGTCGCCATCGTCGGTCTGGGCGGCCTCGGCCACATGGGCGTCAAGATCGCCCATGCGCTGGGCGCCGAGGTGACGGTGCTCAGCCAGTCGCTGCGCAAGCAGGAGGACGGGCTGAAGCTGGGCGCCGACCACTACTACGCGACCAGCGACGAGACGACCTTCGAGAAGCTGGCCGGCAGCTTCGACCTGATCGTCTCCACGGTGTCGGCGCCGCTGCCCTTCGACAGGTACCTCTCGCTGCTCAAGACGGACGGCGCGCTGGTGAACGTCGGCGCGCCCGAGGAGCCCGTCTCGCTGAACCTCTTCTCGCTGATCGGCGGTCGCAGGTCCCTCGCGGGATCGGGCATCGGCGGCATCCGTGAGACCCAGGAGATGCTCGACTTCTGCGCCGAGCACGGCCTGGGTGCGGAGATCGAGCTGATCCGCGCGGATGAGATCAATGATGCGTACGAGCGGGTGCTGGCGAGCGACGTCCGCTACCGCTTTGTGATCGACGCGGCGACGATCTAGACGCGGCGACGATCTGGTCGTCCTCGTCGTTCCGGGTGCCCCGGTTGCGGCGGATCAGCTCGCGCGGATCCGCTGCAGCCGGGGCATCGCGGCTCGCGGGCCAGGACCGCGGACCGCGGGCGATTACCTCGGCGGTAATCGACCGGGTGCGCGCACCCCGGCAGGATCGAGGACATCCCACCGGCAGCACGAGGAGGTCCTCATGAGCGCGTACGCGATCGGCAACCTGCGGCCCCCGGCCCGCCTCGACGACGAGATCTTCGACTACATGGAGCGCATCCAGGCGACCCTCGACCCCTTCGGCGGCGCGTTCCTCGTCCACGGTGCCCCCGAGCGTGAGGTGCGCGAAGGCGGGTGGCCCCAGGCGCTCGTGATCATCGCCTTCCCGACGATGGATGCCGCCCGCGGGTGGTACGACTCCCCGGCCTACCAGGAGCTCATCACCCTCCGCACCCGGCACATGGCGGGCGATGTGCTGCTGATCGACGGGGTGCCGGACGGCTACCGGGCGTCGGCGACCGCGGACCGCCTCAGGCAGGCGCAGGCCGCGGCAGCATGACCGCCGTGGTCACGATTCCGGCGCATGGCAGACCGCCTCCACGTTGTTGCCGTCCGGATCCCTGACGAACGCGCCGTAGTAGTCCGGGTGGTACTCGGGCCACAGCCGTGGCTCGTGCAGCACTTCCGCGCCTGTCTCGACGGCCGCCGCGAAGAAGGCCCTTACGCTCGCGCGGTCGGCCGCCGAGAAGGCTATGTGCGCCTCGCGCGCCCGCCCCTCCGTCGTCACCGGTCCGATCCAGAACGTCGGCTTCGTCGTGCCGTAGCCGATCACCTGGCCGAAGTCGAGCATCCGCCTGCCGCCGAGCGCGGCGAGCACGCGGTCGTAGAAGGCGGCACTGGCCGCCGGGTCCGCCACTTGTACCGAGATGTGATCAATCATGGGCCGAGCGTGACACACGCCACTGACAATCGGCGGTCCGGCACTGATCAACTGCGCTGGGCGGGAACCGTGAGGGACTGAAGGTGCCGACGGAGGATGTCGCGCGCGGCATTGGGGGCGACACCGCCCGGGTACGGCATTCCGCCAAACGCCAGACCGTCCAGAAGCGCGGCCAGCCGCAGCGTCTCCAGCTCGATGTCGAGGTCGGCGGGAATGCCGCCGGACTGCTGGGCCTCGTACAGCACCCGAGCGATCAGCTCGCGCATCTCGTCGTACATCCTGCGGGCGCACGGCCGGAATTCGGGGCGGGTGCATGCGGCGGTGATGAACGCCGTCCAGAGCACGGCTTCTTCGCGGCGTGTCTCGTCGAGGGGGAGGAATTCGGCGAGCAGTTCCTCGGTGCGGGCCCGGCGGTCGATGCCGGCGTCCGGGTCGAGGAGCTGCTCGGCATGGCTGCGGATGCGGTTGTCGATGCGCCGCCGCAGCTCCTCCATCGTAAAAATCATCAGCTCGGTCTGGTTGGCGAAGTAGTGCCGCACAGACCCGATGGCCAACCCCGCCTCCTGGGCGACGTTGCGCAGTGAAGCGCTCTCCAGCCCGTCCCGGCCCACGATGCGCAGCACTGCCTGCGCAACGTCCTGACGTCGGGTTTCGGCTACGACAACCTTTGGCATATGGTTTTTATAGCACGGTCGCGCTAAATTAACCGCGTTCGCTGGAGATGCGGGCAGGCCGGAACAGAGGGGGAGCAGTAGTGAATGTCTGGTTACTCGTCACGATCATCGCCGTCGTGGCAGTCGCAGTGGTGGTCAGGCGGCTGAGGGGCGAGCCGCTCAACGCCCGCGACTTGTTCGCACCACCCCTGGTACTCACTGGACTCGGGATCTGGGCACTCACTGAAGTCGAGGGACTGTCCGGGACGGACCTCGGCTGGGTGATCGGCGGAGCGGTAGTCGGTGTGGGGCTCGGCGCGGTGCGCGGAGCAACCATCCAGGTCTACCCCAAGGACGGGATTCTCTTTCAGCGCTACACGGGCAGGACGTTCCTCGTCATCGTCGGGTCCCTGGTGGTGATGGCGTGCTTCGGCTTCCTCGCGGTGCGGATGGGCATGCACGAGGAAGCGCGGCCGATCAACCTGTCCGTCGGCGTCGGCTTCCTCGGTGAGGCGCTGGTTGTCGGCGCGCGTGGCCTGGCGAGCGGAGTTCCCTTCGCCCCCGAGAAGCCGAGCCTGCTCGACAAATACTCCGGGCGCTGAGGCGTCCGCCTGAGCTCCAGCTCCAGCTCCGGCTCCGGCTTCAATCGGCTGTCAGCAGTCGGAGCCGGCCGAGCGCGGCAGCCGGTAGGGCGAGTCCAGCCGGTACTCGCCCGCCCTGCGCACCGTCAGCCGCGTCCACTCGCCCTTCTGCCGCAGACAAGCCCCCTGCGCCCGCAGCCACGGCGAGTACCGCACCCGCACCGTCACGGACCCCGCCGCCGGCATCCGTACCACCAGCTCCGCGTCGCCGCCGCGCACCACCGTGCCCGGCGCCGACACGAGCGGAACCGCGTCCCGCACCCGGTAGACCGTCCAGCCCTCGTCCTGCCACACCGGCTTCAGCCAGTCGGGGGCGCTCCTGACGATCGCCGCCTCGCCCTCGGCGGGCCCGTCCGGGCGCCCGTGGTGCAGCACCACAAAGCCGACCGCCCAGCGGTCCAGCCACTGCCGGTACGTCGTCGGGGTCAGCGACCCGTCGTAGAAGAGCCGCCCCCGCTCCACGTCGAGCTGGCGGTTCCAGCCGCGGGCCATGGCGATGTGCGGCGCGAGGACGGTCGCTTCGCGATGGTTGCGTGCGGGGACGACCTCGACCCGCGTGCGGTCGGCGCCGAGCCGCTCGAGCTCCCGTACGACACCATCCGTGTGCGCGGCCCATGCGGGGACGCCGCCCGAGACGACCAGATCGTCCTCGGTCTTGTCGATCAGCCAGTACGTGTTCACGGCGAGCGCGATCGCGAGCACCGCGGGCAGGAGCCTGCCGAGCCTGCCGGCTCCGCGGAGCCGGCCGCGCCCGCCGAGGCCGCCCGCGAGCACTGCGGCGAGCAGCACCGGTGGCCCCACGAGACCGACCAGACGCTCGACGTTCGTGCCGATGGGCGAGGCGATGAGATACGTCAGGACGACCCCGAAGCCGTACACCCCGGCTCCGTACCGCACCACCCGCCACTCACGCGGCGCCGCGACGGCCACCGCGGCGGACGCGAGCAGCGGCATCCACAGCTTGCCGGGCGCCATGGGCTGTTCGCCCTGGAAGGGGAAGAACAGTGTCACCGCCCCGACCACCACGAACGGCGGCAGTACGAGTGCCGCGCCGCTGCGCCACTGACGGTCCAGCAGATACGCCGCCCCTGCCACCACCAGGAACAACCCGGCGACGGGACTGGCCATCGTCGCGAGCATGGCGAAGGCCGCCGCGAGCGCGGTCCGGCGTACGTACAGCACGGCGAGCAGCCCGATCGCGACGCCGAGCGCGAAGGTCGTACGCCCGGAGGCGACGTTGCACCAGAGCGCGACCGCACCGAGCACGGCGGGCCACACCGGGCGCCGCACCCCGCTGCGTACGAACAGAAGGGCCAGCACCCAGGTCCCGGCGAGCCCGGCGGCCACCGAGACGGCGCGTACGCCGAAGACGGCCATCAGCGGCGGAGTCAGCAGGCTGTAGTTGGCGGTGTGGGTGCCGCCGTACCAGGAGAGGTTGTACGCGGAGGCCGGGTGCCGCTCCATGAAGCCCGCCCAGGCGAGCTGCGCGGCCAGATCGCCGCCGCCGGTCGCCAGCCAGAGGGCCCACAGGACGTACAGCGGCACGACGACGGCCGTCGCGACGAGCGGGACGCGCCACCACGGTGGCGCGTCCCGCTCGACTGCGTCTGTCAATGCGGTGTGAGACCGCTCGCTGATCCCCACGGCACAAACCCTAGTCCGGCGTCTCCCGCACAGCTGATCACGCCGCCGGGGTCGGGCTGGTCCAGCCGGTCCAGCCGGTCGCTCAGGCGCTTCCCGCCTTGATCGGCGGCATCCGCCCGGCATGGAGGCGGTCGGGAGGCCGGGCACTCGAGGGACACCCCGGGGCGCCCCTCGAGCTCCGTGTCAGCAGTGCTTCTTGGAACCGCCGTCATCCAGATTCAGGCTGTACACCCAGCCGTTGACCGACGTGCCGTCGATCCGGACGTGGGTCCACTGATTGCCGGACGAGTTGGTGATGTAGCAGTGGTACTGGAGCTTGAAGTCCGAGTTGACCTCCGCGATCTTGTCCCCGCAACTGGCAGGAAGCTCCCGCACCGGTGCGACGACGGCCCGGATCGCACGGCCGGTGTCGGAGTCCTTGTTCTGCCAGAAGTAGTTGGTGGTGCATGCGGAGGCCCCGGCCGTCGCGGCTGACGCGACCGGTGCGGTGGCGAGGAGACCCGACACCGTGACGAGCGGCAGCGCAACTGCGGTCCAGATCCTGGTCCTGTTCATGAAAACTCCCCGTATGTCCCGCGTCCGACAGGTGAATGACGATGCATCACTTTGCGGCCGCGACACTCTCGTACGCTGAAGAATGGACGACCGTACCCTACCGTATGGACCTGTCGAGGTACGTCAACCGCCGTACGGCACACGGCCATTGAGGAGATCAGGCCAAGCGTCGTGGCCCGCCCTGGTCATCCCTGCCCGCTCACCTCCACCGCGCCAAGGCGGACGACGAGTTTGCCGAAGCGACGGCCCTGCTCGAGGTCCTCGTGGGCGGTCCTGATCTCGTCCAGTGCGTACACATGGGTGGGGCCGAGGGGCGTGTCTCCGTCGGCGATGCGGTCGAGGTGGCGCTGGAGTACGTCGGCGGGCAGGTCGGCGGCATCGCCCGAGTAGCCGGTGAGCCGTACGCCCGTCGGGATGTAGCCGATCGGGTAGAAGTCCGGCACGATCCACTGGTTGGACAGCATGCCGGTGAAACAGACGGTGCCGTGGACACGAGTGGCGGCCAGAGTGTCCGGCAGCGTGGGCGTGCCGACGAGCTCGAGGGCCGCATGCACGCCCCCGGGAACGATCTCGCGCACCTGGGCGGCGATGCTGCCGTCGTCGACCAGCGGGTGGTCGATGCCGTGGTCGGCGAGGGCGCCGGTGCGGCTCGCGCTGCGGGTGGTGGCCAGGACGGTCGCCCCGATTTCCTTGGCCAGGGTCGCGGCGGCCAGGCCGAGCGCGGAGGTTCCGCCGCGGATCAGCAGCGACTGGCCCGGTTGCAGGTCCAGGCCCGTGGTCAGCGATCCGTACGCGGTCTGCAGCGTCTCCGGGACTGCGCCGAGGGTCTCCCAGGGCAGTTCGGAGCGGAAGGGAATGACCTGGGAGCGCGGCACCACGGTGTACTCCGCGTAGCCGCCGTCGAAGGTCCGGCCCATGCCGCCCATCATGGCCACGACCTGCTGTCCGGGACGCAGTTCACCGTCCGGGTCGGCGTCGACGGTTCCGGTCGCCTCGATGCCGAGGACACGGGGAAAAGTCACCCCTTCGGCCAGGCCGAGGCGGGTGTGCAGCTCGGAGCGGTTGAGGCCGAACGCCTCGATCTTGATCCGCACCCAGCCCGGGGGCGGCTCGGGGATGGGGAGCCGGCGGATGTGCAGTTGGTCCACGGGCCCCGGCTTGTCGAGCACGACTGCCCGCATCGTTCTGTCCACGGCGTTCTCAGTCTCCTTCAGTCATGCACGCAGTCATGCACGCAGTCATGCACGCAGTCATGACCGCAGGTCCGCAATGAGGAACGGCTCCAACAGACCGAGCAGCGCCTCGGGGCGGTCCAGCGGGATGATGTGGCCACAGTCCTCGACGATATGACCGACGAGGTCGTCGGTGACGGGCCGCAGCTGCTTTTCGAGTGCGGCCCCGACGGGGTGGGCGCCGATTGCCATGGTGGGAACCGTGAGCCGGGCCGATTCGACCGCATCACGGATCTGCTGGGCACTGGTGCGCAGCGCGCGGTAGTACGAGAAGGCGCAGCGCAGAGCCTCGCTACCGGTGTAGGCGCTGACGAAGGCGTCGAGAATCTCGGGGCGCACGCCCCGGCCGCGGGTCCCGGAGTCGAGGAACCAGCTGACGTACTCCGCTTCGTGACCGCCCAGAACGGACTCCGCGAGGCCCGGCTCGGCGTGGAAGCCGAACCACCACGGTGCTCCGTCGGCAAGGAACACCTCCGCCCCGGGCAGCCTGCCCAGCAGTGACTCCATGACGACCAGCCGCCGGACGAGGCCGGGCCGCCGCATGGCGAGCAGGAAGGCCGGCGGGGAGCCCGCGTCGATGCCCACCACCGCTGCGGAGGTCTCCCCGAGCGCGTCCAGGAGGCCTTCGGCGTCGATGGCGAGGCTGCCGGCGTCGTAGCCGTCCGTCGCCCGGGTGCTGGCGCCGAACCCTCGCATGTCCGGTGCGATGACCCGGTGCCGCTCGGCGAGCCTGCCGATGACTTCGCCCCAGACCTGCCAGGTGTGCGGGAATCCGTGCAGCAGCAGCACGGCGGGTCCGTCACCGGCGATCGCCACGTTGAGCTCAACGCCGTTGGTCGGGATACGGCGCAGCTCGACTCCGGCGGGGCGACCTTCTGAGAACAGGGATGCGGGGCCGGACAATGACGCCTCCTCGGCAGTTACCAATGGTGACAAGGAAACGCTAGGAAACTAGGGTGGGGGTGCCAAGACCGTACTTTCGCCACAGGTGGTGAACTCGAGGTGACTTCCCAGGCCGGACGTGCCTCCGGCAGTGCGCGCGGTGATCTTTTCGACCCGCAGTGCCCGACCCGTCAGCTGCTGGACCGGATCGGTACGAAGTGGACGTCGATGGCCGTCAAAGCGCTGGCCCAGGCTGCCCCGGACGAGGTGCGCTTTGCCGAGCTCCAGCGCAGGATGCCCGGCGTCTCGCAGAAGATGCTCTCCGTGACGCTGCGGAGCCTGAGCCGTGACGGCCTGATCACCCGCCGGGTGGAGCCGACCGTTCCGCCGCGCGTCTATTACCAACTCACCGACCTCGGACTGTCGTTGGAGGTGGCGCTCGCCACGGTCCGGGCATGGGCCGAGGAGCACATGGCGGAAATCGACCGGGCCAACGAACTCAGTGAGGAGCACGGCGCAGCCGACGGCTGAGCGGGGCATCTTCGGGCACGGCGCGCCGCCGCCGTGCGAAGGCCTCAGACCATGCCGGTGCCATGCAGATGCTCGTGTTCGGTGGCTTCCTTGATGTTGCCCAGCGAGGTGAGGACGGCCGCCCGCTGCTTCTTCGGCAGGCTCAGGACCGCCCAGACCCGCACGCCAAACCGGGCCCGGCCCAACCGGAGGACCTGGTTTCACCTCATCGGCTGCCATGGAGGCCTGCCGGTAGGCCTATCGGCTTACCCGACAGGTCGGGGCCATTCCAAGCTTGTAACGTCGGTCCACAGGCGCCGAACTGCGCCGAATTGCCAGACCGAGACCTACCAAACCTTGCTGTGGATCAGATCGGGCCGGATCTACTGCCGCGTCCAATAGGGAAAGGGAAGGGAATTGACGCTCAGCAGGATCGCTTCAAAGATGGCTTTAGGAGTAGTTGTCGTCGCGGTCTCCACCTCGGCCGTCGCTCCTGCTTCCACGGCAACCGCCTCGCACGAGATGCGGAACATAAAATTCACATCCAAGCGACTCAACGGCGGGCCAATTGAGTGCGCGTCCGAAAACCCCGGACTGGCAAATTCTCTCACTCGGGACATGGCGAAGTCGCTCGAAAACCGCGCAAGTCAAGCCTCGGTGGTGCTGTATGACCGAACCACCCATACCTCCTGCACGTACGGCGCGGACAAGCACTACGACTCTGCGAGCATGGTCAAGCCGATTATTTTGGGGGCTCTGCTCCTGGAGAGAGGTGTCGACCTGTCCGAGGATGAGCGGGACCTGGCCAGTCAGATGATCGTGAGCTCGGACAACGACGCTACGTACGCCTTGTGGGACAGCCTGGGCCCCAAAACCATCCAGGATTTCCTGGACAAGGCCGGAATGAAGAACACCTTTCTCGACGAAGCAGGCTACATGGGCCTGACTCAGGTCACCGCAAGGGACCAGGCCAAACTGCTTGAGCTGCTCACCGCCAAGGACAGCACGGTCCTGAAGGCCGAAGAGCGCAACTACATCCTGGGCCTTATGCGTGACGTGCAGGAGGATCAGCGGTGGGGAACGCCCGCCGGGGCTCCCTCGGACGCTGCCGTACAGGTCAAGAACGGGTGGCTTCAGCGTTCCCGGGCCAGGCTCAAGAACCCCTGGGACCGCGGAGATTGGAAGGTCAACAGCATGAGCGCGTTCACCGGCCATGCCTACGACTATGGCCTCGTGGTCCTCACCGAGAACAACAGGGTCCCTGAAGGCGAATCGCCGGAGGTGGGGTGGGACTACGGCATGGCTACGGTTGAGGGCGTGGCAAAGGCCATCCACCATGACCTGTACCCGGACCAAACGCCCCGGGCTGCCGGCCATCCCGGCCGCCTGTGAAGGAGCCAGGTGAACCTTGGCGTGGTCAGCGTTGTGGCGCCGGGCTTTCCGGTTGTTGATGCGGCACAGCTCCATTGGAGGTCTGCGACTGCGGCAACGGGGCTGCCCACTTCAGGACACTGTCCAGCTCGGGCAGCTGCGCGGCGGAGAACTTCAGAATGAGGGCCGCTTGGAGATGGGCTCTGAGCGCGAGGTCATCGACCTCTTCCAACAGACGAACCGCTTGGCCCGCGTCGCGCTCTGCCTTCATGTCCTGCTGGAGCTTCTCCCCCTGCTTCTCCAGATGCTTGAGTGCTGCGTCAGCCCGTCGATGAAAGAGGATGCTGATGCAGCTGGTGAGCAGCCCAGCGACACTGGCTGTGACCGAGGCGTACATGTCACCGGTCGTCTCAGCCCTGAAGATGGCCAGCCCAACACCTGTGATCAGTACCAGGCCACCCAGAGCTGAGTACGTCAGGCTCACACTGAAACTGCGCCGCGCCTGTACAAGACCATGCGCGTAGTACTGCACCAACAGCTTGGCGAATCGCTGTTGCGACGGATCTTTGGGTGCGACGGTCTTGGCGTCTGACTCGCCGTCGTCGGCGGTGAAGAAAATCGCCGACTCCAGACGATCTGCTTCTTCCTGTGTCTCGTCCCGCAGCCGTCGCTCACGCCAGTGCGAGAAGAACGGTGACAGTGTCGAGGCGATGGCGCCGACCAACACGGCGATCGCCTCACCCCCCAAGCTCCCGAGCAGCATCGCACCACTTTGACAGGTTCTCGGCCGTCCTGTCCTGAACTCGAGGAACTCAGCGCAACTGACTGCTCACCCCTTGGATGCGGCGCCGGGGCAAGCCCGTAGCGGGACCGCGCGATCCACGGCCAGCGCACGGGACCCGATCTCTCGCCCCCTGGCAACTCCCGCTCAAAGCCGCTGCACCGACCTCCCGTTCAGACCAGGATGGAGCTCGTCACCCATGAGCTTCCCGGCGAGAGTGCCGTCACTCCCCGTTGGAAGGCAGATCCCGGAACGGCCGTGCGTGCGCTGGTAGCACGAGTGGAACTACGGCCACGGCTGGGAGGACACCCTCCTCGACGCCTACGGAATCACCCCCGACCCGTACCGGACCGACTTCTACCGCCGTCTCTGGTCCGCGACTTGAGCTTCCCGCTCCCAAGCACAAGGGCCCGATTCCACTACTGGCCCTGTGCGATGCCCAGTCCAGCACGGCCCGGCACGTCGCAGTTTCCGTCTCATTCAGCCCGGTTCACGGCAGTGGCGCGCGCCACTGTGACACCCATGCAGGACCGAGCCGGGCCGATGCCCATCAGGACAACGGTCGCGACCTCCAAGGAGCATCCCATCAGCCCCTTTAAACCACTCCGTGAACTTTTCACTGCCAAGCTCTAGCTGCCGGCCACCAGCCTGAGCTGAACAGTTACGTTTTTTCTGTGCGTGTGCCCCGGGCGAGCCGGGGCGCACGCGAACATACTTTGCACTACCGCACACCGTCACGCTCCTCTTGTCGTCCCCCACGTCATGCCCAATGCTTGGCCGAAGTTCAGACCAGAAACGTGGGGGGAATTAAGTGCCAGGAACATGGGATGCCAACCTCAAGCTTCTCTATGCTGTGGACCAGGGGCAGTTCTTCGCGACCGACACGGTCAATCTGGGCGATCCATTCGACGTGATCGCAAACGTCGAGATCGGCTCAAGTCTCATGGGGGTGGTGCGGCGACACGATGCGTCCGTGTCCGTACGCAACCTCAGTCAGAGCACAATTCTGGGCAGTCAGAATTTTGGAGAAGTGCTCAACGCAACGAGTAACTCGCGCAATCAGGAGATAAGGGTGAGCTTCCCCGGCGTCTGGGCAGCAAACGAGGGGGATGTCCTGGAGGTCGTGGCCTCCTACAAGGTGACCGCGGGCGTCCACACGGACTATTCATCGCAGAAGAGTAAGACCTTCATCGTCTCTGTCCCCGATACACCCTGAGACGGGCGATCCCAGCAATTCAACCTGAGACTGACGCTCGTCCCTTATGTCTCGTAGCCTGGTTGGCCAGGAACCGGGCACTCGTCTGATCGAACTCCTAAAGCGGGTTTCGCAGGTTCGAATCCCGCCGTGGGCACAAGCGAAAGGGCCCCGGACCGATCATGGTCCGGGGCCCTTTGGCGTCCAGGTGCGGACGATCCACTGCCGCCCCAGTCGGCGCCGGTCCTCGCTGGCACATGTTCGCCGACCGTTGTCTTTCAGAGGGTGTCAGGTGTGCTTTCGGCCGGTCTCGTCGTCCAGTTGCCGCAGTTGCTGCAGCAGGGGAGCGACGGCTTCCTCCTTCTCGGCCGCGGACAGTGTGGGGTGGGAACGGATGATTTCGATCTTGTTTTGGAGGAAGGCCCGCTCTGCCTCTGGGTCACGCGCCACTCGGTCGGATTCGCGTGCGAACTTCTCCCGCATGTCCGCAATCGGTGCAGACTCGTCCGAGTCCGGGGCGGCTGGTCGGTCATTCGGGGGAACGGGCGGCTCGGACATGGATGCACCAGTCCCTTCCTTGGCCGCTGACCGCCGGGTCAACTGTCGACGGCAAAGGCGTAGTTCGGGTCGAGAAAGACCTGACTGAACCCTACGTTGTCGGTTCGGATGTAGCTCTGGGTGGAATTGAGCAGCTGCCACGAACCCCAGGCCCCGCCGCTGTCCCGGGTGATCAGCATGGTGCTGAGCGCCCCGAAATTGTTCGTGTTGCTGTAAGAGGTCTGGAAGGTCTCCACGATGGGCCCCCACGACCCGATCCAGCCGCCGGTTTGATCGGACAGCGAGGCCGTGTAGTCGTACTGGTAGATCAAGTCGAAGCGATGGGGTTGAGTCGGCACGGAGCGCGGTGCCGGTGTTGCCACCGGTCCGTTTCTCCGTGCCGCTCGCCGAACCCGCCGTGCGTGTCTCCACGCAACGG
>NZ_JBJDQK010000007.1:0-4629 GCF_044903445.1 Streptomyces sp. NPDC019890
GGAGACCTCCAGCGGGGCGAGCGGACCCACCTGGAACTCCCACTGGCCCGGCATGACCTCGGCGTTGATGCCGGAGATGCCCAGGCCCGCCTTGAGGCAGTTCTCCAGGTGCGCCTCCACGACGTCACGGCCGAAGATCTCGTCCGCGCCGACACCGCAGTAGTAGCCGCCCTGCGCGGCCGGGAAGCCGCCCTCGGGGAAGCCCAGCGGGCGGGAACCCTTGAAGAAGGTGTACTCCTGCTCGATGCCGAAGATCGGCTCCTGGGCGACGAACTTCTCGGCGACCTCGGCGAGCGCGGCACGCGTGTTGGACTCGTGCGGGGTCATGTCCGTGTTCAGGACCTCGCACATCACCAGGACGTTGTCGCCGCCGCGGATCGGGTCCGGACAGGAGAAGACCGGCTTGAGAACGCGGTCGGATGCATGGCCCTCGGCCTGGTTGGTGCTGGATCCGTCGAAGCCCCAGATGGGCAGCTCGGCGCCGTCGTCAAGTATTTTCGTCTTCGAGCGAAGCTTGGCGGTCGGCTCGGTGCCGTCGATCCAGATGTACTCAGCCTTGAAGGTCACGGGGCCTCATCCTTTGCGGGTGCAGCGGTATGCCGCGCAGCTTCGCAATTCGCGATTTCCCGTCCGTTGCCCATGTGTGAACCCCACGTTACGCCGGACCCGCACCGGAAGAACGGTCGCGAGGAGCCTTTCCGCGGCGCTCCGGCGGCACTCCCGCGGCACGACGGTTCAGGTCCGCGCCCTGAGCTCCACCCCCTGCTTGAGCAGCGAGTCGAAGCCCGCGGCACGGATCCGGCGGACAAGATCGGGGTAGCTGGTACCCAGCGCCTCGGCGGTGCGGCCCAGGTGCCAGTCGTGGTCGTGCAGCCGACTGAGCAGATGGCCGCGGCGGATCTGCGCCTCGGAGAGCCGGAAGGTCTTGAGATAGGCGACGCGGCCCTTGTGATCGGTGATCGCCTCGCCGATGTGCTGCTCGCTCTCGCCGCGCCGGAAGGGCGGCAGAAAGCGCCACAGGCTGAACGAGTCCATGGTGTGGACCCGCTCGAAACTGTACGAGGTGTCGAGCAGCCGGGCCGCCATCAGCGAGCCGTGGCTCTCGGCCCACGCGCGCTCCTGACCCCGGGCCGCCATCCGCAGATCGGCGAGCGTCGTCATGTGCCCGCGGTCGCGGATGCGCGCCTCGAAGCCGGGCACCGGACCGCCGAAGAAGGCGTACTGATGGACCAGTTCCCCGTACAGATCCTCGATCAGGGACGGGTGCAGGGCGCGGTAGTCGGCGGGGTGCGGCACGACGAAGGCGGCGGCGAGCGAGTCCGCCGCGTACACGAGCACGCCGCACTGGCCGGGGTGGATCTCGAAGATCCGCAGCGCCTCGCCGAGGCCGCGCACCGCCCAGCCCGCGTAGGCGTCCTCGGCACGCGGCGACAGGCCCTGGCGTACCGCCTGCTGGGACCACTCGTCCCAGACGATGGACGGGCCGCCGAAGTGCAGCGCCAGATAGCCCTCGAGGGCGAGATGGAGGGGGAGGAAGCGCAGCCGGCTCTCCTTGACCCCCTTGGTGGAGCGCCGCTTGGCCAGCCGGTGGTGACGGCGCACGGGCACACAGGCCGGGCACCCGTCGCCCAGCTGGGTGCCGTACGCCGCCGACTGGCCGCCCTCGCCCGACCAGTCCGCGACGAAGCCGTGCGGAATGTAGGAGAGATAGTGGTCGCGAGGGCCGAGCTCGACCTCGCCGTGGCCCGGACCGTAGATCTCGTGGCGCAGCCGCAGCCCGTCCACCGGCTTCTCGCGCGCCAGCGGCACCAGCCGGATGCCGCCCCACACCTGGGCGGGCAGGGTGGTGAGTCCGGTCATGTCCAGCTTGTTCATCGCGCCCCCTCCAGGAAGCGTTCCGTACGCCGGTCCAGATACGCCTGCAGCTCGGGCAGGCCGGTGCGGCCCTCGGCGAACTGCGCGATCTCGACCAGCGCCGCCAGATCCTCGGCGTCGCGGATGCCGGCCGTCGGCACGTTCGGAGCGAGGCGGCGCACATCGAAACCGTCCGCGTCGTATACGGGATTCACATGCACAACATGTGTGCGCCGGTCCGGGTCGAGCCGCGTGCGCCAGACCCGCAGCACCTCCTTGGCCAGGCCCGGCGGCGCGTTGTCCCAGCCGTCCGAGACGATCACCAGCCGCTCGGGGGAGTGCTCCAGAGCGTCGAGGATCCTGGTGCCGAGCGGCGTGGGCCCCCACGGGCGCCCCAGCAGCGGATCGTCCGAGCCCGAGGTCCAGTGCGCCCGGTATGGACCGGCCAGCGCCTCCAGCAGGAAGTGGCAGCCGAGCGCGACCGCGAGCGGTCGGCGGCGCTTCACACCCGAGCCGGACGAGGAGTAGCTGTCGTCGAGCACGGCGGCGACCCGCCCCCAGGTCCCGGCGTACGGGCCCGCGGCTCGCAGCGCGGCGGCCCGCAGCGCGCCGGTCAGCTCCGTGCGCCGCCGCACCCGCTCGTCCCGCTCCAGCGAGAGTACGTACAGCGCGAGCCGGGTCAGCGGCATGACGTTCAGATCGGTCTGCGTCCCGGCCCGCTGCGTACGCAGCCGCTCAAAACGGGTCATACGCGGAGCGATCTGCTCCAGGAACGCCCCGCGCGGGATGCCGTGCTTCGCCGCGAAGCCCTCGGCGACGGTGAACGGCAGCTCGTAGATGGCGCTCTGCTCGAAGTGGGCACGGCGGTACGCGTCGAGAAAGGCGTGGTCGTAGCGGACACGCTTGCCGGGCCGGAACAGGAAGTCCCCGAACTCGTCCTCGTCGAAGGGGAGATGAGTGTGCCGGACGGCGGTCTTCAGTCCCTCGCGGTACTTCACGGCGTCGAGGCCCAGGTCCGGTCGGGTCGCCAGCCAGTCGCGCAGGATCGCGCGCGTGCGGCGGTTGTTGACCTTCGCGGCCCGCAGCGCACGGAACAGCCGGTAGACGCGCTGGGGCGGCAGCACGGCGAGGCGGGCCGCGATCAGCCGGCCTTCCGTCCGCTTCTGCTCAGGACTTGCGTCCGACGCCGTGCGCAGCAGCTGCTCGACGATCCGGACGCAGTTGTGGTCGTTGATGTCGAGGGCGAGCGTGGCCGCATACAGGGAGCGGTAATTGACGCGTACGTACTCGTGCAGGAAGGCGAGTGACAGCCGCTGCTCGTGGGCCCCCGAGCGGAATTCGCGCTGTCCGGTCGCAGTGACCGCGGCGTTCACGAAGAGGAGCACGTCCTCGGCCGCGATGAGATCGGCATGGGTCTCCGCCATGGTCTCCCCCCGTACTGCAATCCCCGTACTGCAATGCACGTACTCCAATGCACGTACACACTGGTGCCGGCCGGGGAATGGGGGCGCGATCAGCGAAATCACTGCTTTATAGGCAAGTCCCGGAAGTCGCACCGGAGTCCCGCGGCCGGCCCCGAAAACGTAACACCGTTGGCCAGTCGTTCCGCGGCAATTTTCCGCTGTGGGCACACTGGGGGGCATGACGAAGCCCGCAAAGCAGCTGCGTATCGGACTCCTCGGCGCCGGCCCCTGGGCGGAGCGCACCCAGGCCCCCGCGCTCGCCGCCCACCCGGATGTCGACTTCGCCGGGGTGTGGGCCAGACGGCCCGAGGCGGCTGCCGCCATCGCCGCCGCGCACGGCACGACGTCGTACGCCGGCGACGACGGCGTGGACGCGCTCTTCGCCGACTGCGATGCTGTCGCCTTCGCGCTGCCGCCGGACATCCAGGCGCCGCTCGCGGCCCGGGCCGCGGCGGCCGACTGTCATCTGCTGCTGGACAAGCCGGTCGCGACGAGCGTGACGCCGGCGCGGGAGACGGCCGCGGCGGCGGAGCGAGCCGGGGTCGCTTCGGTGGTCTTCTGCACCCTGCGCTTCGCCGCGGACACCGCGCCGTGGATCGACGCACATGCGGCGGTGGGCGGCTGGTTCACGGCCCATGCGCGGTGGCTCGGCTCGCTGTACGCGCCGGGCGCGGACAGCCCGTACGCCACCTCGCCGTGGCGGCGCGAGAAGGGCGGTCTGTGGGACGTCGGCCCGCATGTGCTGTCGGTGCTGATTCCGGTGCTCGGCGATGTGACGGAGGTGACCGCGGCGCGCGGGCCCGTGGACACCGTGCATCTGGTGCTGCGGCACACGTCCGGGGCGTCGAGCACGGCGACGCTCGGTCTGAGCGCGCCGCTGAAGGCCTCCGGCGTGAGCATCGAGCTGGCCGGCGATCAGGGGAAGGCGGCGCTTCCGGAGTGGGGCGACGCGGTGCGCTCGTTCGGCGCGGCGGTGGATGCGCTGCTGGAGTCGGCGCGTACGGGGCGGCCGCACGGCTGCGACGTACGGTTCGGGCTGCGGCTGACGGAGATCCTGGCGGAGGCGGAACTCCGGCTCAATCGCTGACGGAATGACCAGGACGGTGCCGTATGGAGTGCCCAGGACGGTGCCGTATGGGGGGTGCGGCACCGTCCTGGATTCCGGTAGGACCGTCAGAGTCAGCCGATCTTCTCGATCCGCGCCTTGCGGATGAGGAACTTGCCGGGCTCGCGGACCTGCTCGAAGGCCGCGTTGTTCAGCAGGGCGCAGCTGCCGGATACGGAGGCGACCTTGACGGTCGTCGACTTGTTG
>NZ_JBJDQK010000007.1:4729-478847 GCF_044903445.1 Streptomyces sp. NPDC019890
TTGTCGAGGTTGGTCACCTTGAGGGTGGTGCCGACGGGGAACTGGTTGCTGGAGGCGGCGGGTGCGCCGCCTTCGCCGGACAGGGTGACGGTCGAGCCGGCGCAGACGACCTGGCCGTTCGCCTGGCCGCCGCCGGCCTGATCGCCGCCGGCCTGGTCGCCGCCCTGGTTGTCCGCGGGCGGCTGCTCGGCGGCCGGGGGCTGGGTGGCCTGGTCGCCGTTCCCGATCTTCTCGATCCTGGCCTTGCGGATGAGGTTCTTGCCGGGCTCGCGGACCTGCTCGAAGGCCGCGTTGTTGAGCAGGGCGCAGCTGCCGGACGTCGAGGTGACCTTGACCGTGGTCGACTTGTTGTTGTCGAGGTTGGTCACCTTGAGGGTGGTGCCGACGGGGAACTGGTTGCTGGAGGCGGCGGGTGCGCCGCCTTCGCCGGACAGGGTGACGGTCGACCCGGCGCAGACGACTTCGCCGTTGGCCTGTCCGCCGGCCTGGTTTCCGCCCTGGTCGCTGTTCTGGCCGCCGCCCTGGTCCTCCGCGGGCGGCTGAGCGGCTTCACCTCCCCCGCCAGCCACCTCGCACCCGGAAGCCGCCTGCTTCCGCTTGATCTCCTCGATGACCGCCTGCCGGTTCGCGATCCGGGCCTCGGACTGCGCGTCCGGATTGGCACGCTGGCCGGCGATGAAGTTCTCGTTGTTCTTCAGGGCCTGGGTCAGTCCGTCGCAGGCCACCGACGCGTTGCTGGTGCCGGTCATGGCCACTGCCGTACCGCCCACTACTGCGGCGGCGCCGACGAGCAGAGCGATCTTCTTCTTACCGCTGAGGGTCTTCTTGCGCGACACGTGGGACTCCTGTCGGGTCGGTTCCGTGTGCCGTTACGTACGAGTAGCCATCTGGTTCGTTTCAGCGGTCTCACCCACAACTTCCTTAACTTTTCTTAAGGTTGGCGCAGCTCAGCGAGTTATCGGCCGATTTCTGAGCCGAGTTCCCACTCACGCCCCACTCGGGTGGGAGAGCGCGGCACAGCGCGTTCAAGGACCCCGAGTGTCGCGCCTGCGCCGGTGGGGCACGGACGAGCGCTGACCTCAGAACAACCGGTCCAGGAGCCGTGCCCAGGCGGCCAGTTCGCCCCGCAGCTCGGGGTCCTGGACGCGATCACGACACAGGAGGGCGGCATCCACCAGGTCCCTGGCGCCGCGCGAGATACGCATCGCGTCCAGATTCCGGCGGGCGAGCGCGGTGTTGTCCCGGGTCGGCACATCGGCCCGGGCGACGGGGAGTGCGTCGAGACAGCCCCGTACGACCTCGTCGGCGGTGGGCTCCGGAGCCTTCAGCTGGTCGACGACGTACGCGAGGTTCATGGCGGAGTGCGCCCGGTCGAAGGCCCCCGACTCCGCCGCATGCAGCTCCAGCCAGAGCCGCAACCGCACCCAGGCGTCACGCTCGCCGGGTGCCGCCAGGTCGAGCTGATGACTGCACTCGCGCCGGAGACTGTCCCACCAGTCCTCCAGCTCCGGCGGCTCCGGCATCCGCCGTTCCACCCAGCGCCGCCGGTCCGTGTCCGGAATCCCGAGCAGATGCCTCAGCGAGTCCTGCACGGCCTGCCGGGACCATGGTCTCGGCGGAGGAAGGAAGTCGTTCGCGGTGATCGAGAACACTTCACCTTCGTCGTCGGCGATCACTTCGACACCGCTCGCACGCCGGTGACACCGCACATAGCCACCGGAACTGTCCGGGACCGGCTCGCTCAGCGGGCAGCCGGCCGCCTGGGCTGCCTGCCTCAAGTCGGCCAGCAGCAAGGGAACTTCCAGTCGGCGCGGTTTGAGGCTGAAGTAGTGCCCGACCCAGTCCCCGTCGGGTTCCCAGCGCTGCCACCAGAAGTCGATCAGTCCGTTCGGCCCGTAGCTGCGGTACAGCAGATCCTTCTGAGGGTGTTCGAAGCAGTCCGTGCCGAGCAGGGCGGAGACGTCGTCGGGCGTGCACCGGGCATCGGCGCCGCGCACGGATCCGCTCGCAATGACGTCGACATAGAAGGCGAGCCCGGGTTCGGCCGGTATGCGGCCGGCCGCGAGGCCGTCGGGCGCGCCCTGGTAGTGCTCCGTCATTCCGCCCCCGTGTGCTCGTCACCCAAGCCCGTCGGTACGGACGACCGGACCGCGGACGACCGGACCGCGAACGTCCTCGGCCGTTGACGTACCGTACCCGCGTGCATCTGCTGGAAATATCCGACCTGGTCGTGGCCCACGACCCGCGCACCCTGGAACGCCTGCCCGTGCGGCGCGACGAGATCGTCGCCCGCCTGACGGCGGCGGGCGACCGCCGCGGGGCGCGGATCGCCGCGGGGCTGGTGTGCGACGGGGACGGTGTGCTCGATCCGTACGCGGTGGACCGAAGGCTCGTCGCCGTTCACACGGAACTGCAGCGCCTGAGCGAGGAGTTGAGGATCGGCGACCGCATCGCAGAGCTGCTTCGCCCGATTCTCGCGGCGGTGAGGACAGCCGACCCGACGTCACCGCTGCGGGTCGTGGACGTGGGCTGCGGCCTGGGTTACCTGGTGCGCCGGTTGGCGGCGTCGGGCGTATTGGCACCCGACGGAACGGCCGATGCCGTCGACCTCGTCGGTGTCGACTTCAACGCCGCTCTCGTCGACGAGGCCGACCGCCTCGCCCGGGACGAGAACCTTCCCTGCCGTTTCGTCCGCGGCGATGCCTTCGTCCTCGACGAGCCCGCCACCGTCTACATCTCCACCGGCGTGCTCCATCACTTCCCCGCCCCCGACCTCGACGGCTTCTTCGCCGCCCAGGCCGCCGCGGGCGCCGCCGCCTTCTGCCACTACGACATCGCCGCCACCGGCCTCGCCCCCATCGGCGCACACATCTTCCACCGGGCCAGGATGCGCGACCCGCTCGGCCGCCACGACGGGGTGGTCTCCGCCCGGCGCGCCCACGACGACGCGACGCTGCTGCGCGCTGCCGCGCACGCCGAGGGCATGGTCCCGCTGGTCTACGAACCGAGGGGCCGGAGCAACCCGTTCTGCACCACGCTCCGACCCGTCATCGGCGTACGCCCCGCGCTCCTCCCGGCCCTGCGCGAGGCGCTCGGGCGCGGGGCCTCCGGCCGTCTCGTCGGAGAACGGGAGCTCCGGTGAATGCGCTGCTGCTGACCGCCCTCGCCCTGGCCGACGCCGCGTTCGCGGGCTTCCGCGCATCCGCCGGGCGCGACGGCCGGATCCGCAAGACCGCGGCCAACGCGGTGGCCGCGAGGCGCGGTCTCGCCCTGGGCGTACCCGCGCTCGCGCTCACCGCGGCCCTCGCCGGCACTCTCCTGCTCACGGCCGCCACGCCCGCGGACCGCTACGCCGAACTCGACGCCGCGGCCCGCCGCATGCTCATCGTCCTCGTTCCGTACGCGGCGGCCGTCGTCGTGAGCCTGGCCTGCTATCTGTGGGCGCCGTTCCGCGCGGGCACCCTCGCGGTGGTGGTCGGCCTCGGCCCGCTGACGCTGCTGCGCCCCTTCGTCGTCCTGGCCGCCGCGGTCGCGGCGGCCTGGGGCTCTCTCCCGGCGGCGACGGTCGCGGCGGCGGCATCGGTGGGGGTGCTGCTCGTCGAACCGCTGACGCACCGCCGCTGGTACGCCGTACCGCTCTGACGTCCCAGCACCAGTGACGTCCTCGGACCGTTGACGTCTCAGGACCGGCCGAGCGCGTCCCGTACCGCCTCGTCCGTACGCCCCACGACGGCCGTCCCGTCCTCCGCCGTGATGATCGGCCGCTGAATCAGCTTGGGGTGCTTCACCAGCGCCTCGATCCACTGGTCGCGTGAATCCTCGTCCCGCACCCACTCCTTGAGCCCGAGCTCCTTCGCCACCGCCTCCTGCGTCCGCGTGATGTCCCACGGCTCAAGACCGAGCCGCCCCAGGACGGCGCGGATCTCGTCCGCGCTGGGCACGTCCTCCAGATAGCGCCGGACGGTGTACTCGGCACCCTCCTCGTCGAGCAGGCTGATGGCGCTGCGGCACTTCGAACACGCGGGGTTGATCCAGATCTCCATCCCGCCACGGTACCGCTCAGATGCCCCTCAAACACCCCCTGGCCAGCGGCGATTGTCAGTGGTGGCCAGTAGACTGAACAGTAGTTCGGGATGGTCCCGCCACCGCGCCAGGAGGTTGCCGATGGCCGTTGCCACACTCATCACGAAGCCGACCAAGACGACCAAGAAGACGAAGTCGACGAACCAGACCAAGTCCTCGCAGCACCCGCTGAAGAAGAAGCCGCTCCCGGCCGGACAGCCGCGCGAGTGGTACGTCTCCCACAACCGCCGCCTGAAGGCCATGCGCCTGTCGATCGCCCTGCTCGACTCGGGCGTCTATCACCCGGCGACGGCCGACAACATCAAGATACGAGCGACGGCGGAGCGCATCGGGATCCACCCGCCGTCGGACACGACCTGCCGGATGGTGCGGGCGCTGATCCGCTACGGCCGATAGGCCAGGTCGAGCAAGGGGCATGACCTGCCGCCGTCACCCCGGGTGACGGCGGCAGGTTCGACACGGGCAAGAAACCACACCGGCACAGGGTGCAGTTGGCACACATTGGGGCATTCTGAACCCACTCGGTTCGAGCAGCCCCGGGGGCCAGCCATGTCGCATCCGTACCGCACCCTTCGAAGATTCCTCGTCTTCTGCGCCGCCGGCGTCCTCAGCGCCGGCACCACGCTCACCTTCGCCCCACCCGCCGCCGCCGAACCGGCCACGGCGGTCGCCTATCCCTCAGGAGCGAGCGCGACCCGCTACTCCGGACTGGCCTTCGACACCTGTACCGCACCGCCGCTGACGGCGATCCAGGCGTGGAGCGCCTCCCCGTACCGCGCCATCGGCGTCTACATCGGGGGCGTCAACCGCACCTGCGCCCAGCCCCAACTGACCGCGTCGTGGGTCGCGTCCGTGTCGGCGCTCAAGTGGCGTCTGCTGCCCATCTACAAGGGCCTGCAGCCGCCGTGCGGCGGCCGCCCCACCGACGCCAAGATCAGCACCGTTCCGGCGACCGCCCGTTCCCAGGGCACCGCGGCGGCCGCGGACGCCATCGCCAAGGCCAAGGCGCTCGGTATGCAGCCCGGCAGCGCCTTCTACAACGACATCGAGAACTACTCCCAGACCGACGACAGCTGCAAGGTCGCCGTCCTGTCGTACGCCTCCGCCTGGACGAAGGAGCTGCACCGGCTCGGCTATGTCTCCGGCGTCTACATGAACCTCAACCAGGGAGCCAAGCAGCTCTCCGACGCCTACACCTCCACCGCCTACGCCCGTCCCGACGCGCTGTGGATCGCCCGCTACGACGGAGTCGACTCCCTGACGGGCTGGACCAACATCGCCGACGCCAAGTGGGCCGTGACCCAGCGGGCCAAGCAGTTCAAGGGCGACCACACCGAGACGTACGGCGGCGTCACGCTGAACATCGACACCGACCGGCTCAACACACCGGTCGCCACCGTCGCGTACACCTACACGGTGACGAGCTCCACCACGCTCAACGCCCGCACCGGCCCCTCGACGGTCTACCCCGTCGCCAAGTCCTACGCGCCCGGGGCGGCCCTCAAGGTGGTGTGCCAGGCGCCCGGCTCGACCGTCGGCAGCACCCGCGTATGGGACAAGCTCTCCGACGGCTCGTACGTCACGGACTACTACGTCAGCACCCCGTCCAACACCAACTACAGCGCCCCGCTGCCGCGCTGCACGTACCCGTACCAGACCACCGCGGCGAGCGGCCTCGCCGAACACACCGGCCCCGGCACGTCGTACGCCGTGGCAGGGACGGCTCCCAACGGGTCCCTGGCGTGGGTGTACTGCCAGCGGCCGGGCTCGAAGGTCGGCACCACCAGCGTCTGGGACCGCATGGACAGCGGCCGCTATGTCTCGGACTACTACGTGGCGACACCCAGCAACACGACCTACAGCAAGCCGGTTCCCCGCTGCTGACTCAGGCAGCCGCGCCGGACGCCCAGGTGGCCAGCACGGGATCTCCGACAGCGAGCGTCCCGTGCTGCACCACGGCTGCCTTCATGCCGAAGCTGACCTTGTTCTCGTACTCCGGCTCCCGCCGGTAGGTGGCGAGCGTACGGATCGGCTCGGGACCGGCCCGCAGCCCCGTGAGCTGGTCGACCATCGGGACGCTGCACCGCATCGCCCGTACCGCGTAGGCGAGCCGGACCGTCCCGATCTCCAGCCGTCGCATCTCGTCCTCGGCGTGCGGCTCGGAGCAGCCGTCGAGCACGATGTTCGCCCGGAAGCGGTCCATCGGCACCGGTGCCGCGCCCGGCCCTGCTCCTCGTTCCGCGCCCTGTCCCGAGCCCCGCTCCGCACTGCGCTGCGCGATCCGCGCGTTCAGCCCGTCGAGCGACGCCTGTGACGCCACCAGCACCGCATGCGCGTCCGCGAAGGCGACCTTGCCGGGCGTCTCGCCCCACCCGTCCCGGTCGAACCCCGAAGGCACCCGCACCAGCCGTGACTTCGCCCCCAGCACCTCGGAGAACCACTCGGCGGCCGCGTCCCCCTGATCGGCGCCCTCCCCGATGTCCCTGCCGAACATGCTCACCGGCCGCCGCTCCCCGTCCGGGTCCACCTCCAGCACTACGCTCTCGACCCCGCCCGCGGACAGTCGCAGCGCGACACCCCCGTCGACGGTCTCCGGCCGGATCGCGGCCATGGCGGGCAGCGCCCGCTGACTGCGGAACGTACCGTCCGCGGCGTCCACGACCATGAACGTGCGGTCGTGCTCCAGCCCTGTCTCACCGACCCGGGCGGACTCGACATCCGTACCGGCGCAGCCCTTGACCGGGTAGTACGTCAGTTTCTGCACAGTGATCCCCATGCCGACCGATCGTACGTGCGTGTCGCGCCGACCGGTGAGACGATCAGCCTGACGACCACCAGGGAGACGTACATGCTCATCGTGTCCGGACGACTCCATGTTGCTGCCACGGCCCGCGACGATTTCCTCACCGGCTGCCGCGAGGTCGTGACCCACGCCCGTACGGCCCCCGGCTGCCTGGACTTCGCGCTCTCACCGGACCCGCTCGACCCGACCCGTATCAACGTCTACGAACGCTGGGAGTCGGACGAGGCCCTGACAGCGTTCCGCGACTCGGGCCCGGCGCCGGACCAGCTGGTGGCGATCGTCGACGCAGATGTGCAGAAGTACCGCATCTCGGCGACCGAGCCTGCCTGAGGCTTGGGCCGGCCGGATTCAGCCCCGGGCACTGAGGCGCGCCTTCGCCGCCGGCCACTCCTCGATCAGGATCGAGAAGTACACGCTGTCCCGCCACGTGCCGTCCGGCCGCTGCCGGTGGCGGCGCAGTACGCCCTCACGCTGCGCCCCGATGCGGACGATGGCAGCCTGCGACCGCTGGTTCATATGGTCGGTCTTCAACTGGACGCGCCCCATGCCGAGTTCCTCGAAGGCATGCGTCAGCAACAGCAGCTTCGTCTCGGTGTTGACGGCAGTCCGCCAGAACGCGCGCCCGTACCAGGTCCAGCCGATCTCCAGGCGCTCGTCCGCCGTGTCGATGTCCATGTACGTGGTCCAGCCGACGGCCTGCCCGGAGGCCCGGTGGATGACGGCAAACGCCACGTATTCGCCCCGCTCCGCGTCATCGAGCAGCGCGCGCAGCTTCTGGCCGAGCTCGTCCTGCGTATGCGGCGTCGGCCCGCCCTGCCAGCGCCAGACCTCGTCGTCCCCGCCGCCTGCGCCGAACAGATCGGGGAGGTGATCCATCGTCAACGGTTCGAGACGGACGTAGTGGCCGGTCAGCGTCACGGGCAGCGGTGTCTTGGCAGGCATGACTGGAACGGTAGCTCCATTCTGTACTAGCTGCAATCCTGGTTTGCACTAGTGCAAGACGCAATCGCGCCATCTTAGTGCGACGTGTCACAGACAACCCGGCGGGGCTGTGGGAGCTTCAACCCCGGTACTCCTCAGGTGAGTTGCTGAAGAGTCGACGATCTGCCCGCACGTGGAGAGGATCGAATGAGCACTTTGGAAGCAATGACGCTTGACCAGGTGGTCGACACGGCTCAATATCCCCTGTCCGAACCCGGGAGCGCCGAGGGGCAGGCCGTGATTTCCCGCGCCCGGCGCGAACTGGCGGCTGTCGGCTGCACCGTGCTGCCGGACTTCATCCGTCCCGCGCTCCGCGACGTCCTGCGGCAGGAGTGCTCGGCCATCGCCCCCCGCGCGCACTTCGACGTCGAAACGGTCAACGTCTACAACATCGCGGTCGACTCGGCTCTGCCTCCGGACCACCCCGGCCGGAGGACCTTCCAGCGGGGCAACGCCTTCGTCGCGCGGGACCGTATCCCCGCGGGCTCCCTCATCAGCAGGCTCTACTCCCACCAGGCCTTCCAGCGCTTCGTCGCCGACTGCTTCAGACTGCCGCAGCTGCACGAGCTGGCGGACCCGCTCTCCGGGCTCGTTCTCAACGTCGTCGAGCCCGGCATGGAGCACCCCTGGCACTTCGACACCAACGAGTTCACCGTCAGCATGCTCACCCAGGAAGCACAGTCCGGCGGCGTCTTCGAGTACTGCCCGAACATCAGGTCCGCGCAGGACGAGAGCTTCGACGACGTCCGGGACGTACTGGACGGCCGGGGCGAGCGGATGATCCGGCGCCTGCCCCTGCAACCGGGTGACCTGCAGCTGTTCAAGGGCCGCTACTCGCTGCACCGGGTGAGCCCCGTGCAGGGCGAGGTCGCGCGCCACTCCACGATATTCGCCTACAGCGAGCGCCCCGGCGTCATCGGGAGCGTGGCACGGACCCGGCAGCTCTTCGGCCGGGTACTGCCCGAGCATGTGGCGGCCGAGGGCCGGGCCGTGCGGGGCGATCGGCTGCTGGATTAGCGGGCGGCGTAGGCCGTGCGCGGGCGACCGCAGCCGTCGTAGGCCGTTTCCCCACTCTGCGATCCACGGAGGAGTAAGCCCTGTGCGTTTCGACGCGACCGGAAAAGTCTCGCTCGACCACATCTACACGCAGCCCGATCCGCGCGCGTATTTCAACGTGCTGCGCCCGCTCGGCTACTGCGTTCCGCAACAGGCCAAGCCCTACTTCGCGAAACTCATCAAGGAGTACCGGGACTCCCAGCACGTCGCGGTGCCGCAAGTGCTGGACATAGGGTGTTCGTACGGAATCAACGCAGCCCTGCTGAAGTACGACGCGACCATGGACGAGCTGTACGCGCGCTATGACGACGAGAAGAGCCAGAGGGAGAGCCGCGAAGCCCTGCTGGCCCGGGACCGGGAGCTGTCCCGGTCCCGACAGCCCGCGCAGCGCATCCGCTTCGTCGGCCTGGACGCCTCCGACAGCGCGCTGTCGTACGCACTCGGGGCCGGTTTCCTGGACGACGCGGTACACGCCGACCTGGAGGAGCACGAGCCCACACCGCCGCAGGGCGCCCAGCTCGCCGGGACGGACCTGGTGATCTCGACGGGCTGCCTCGGCTATGTCACCGAGCGGACACTCACCCGCGTCGTGCGGGCGCAGGGCGGTCGCCTGCCCTGGATGGCGCACTTCGTGCTGCGGATGTTCCCGTTCGACCCCGTCGAGCGCGCGCTCGACGAACTGGGCTACCGGACCGTCCGCGTCGAAGGTGTTTTCAAGCAGCGGCGGTTCGCCTCCGAGGAGGAACAGACGCTCGTGTTGGACACGATGTCTGCCAACGGGGTGGATGCGCAGGGCCTGGAAGCGGAAGGCTGGCTGTACGCAGAGCTCTACCTTTCCCGGCCGTACGGCGCACGCACACGCACGTCAGGTCCCAACGAACGGAATCGAGAACAGAATTGAACACCAGTCAGGCCAGTCAGGGAGCAGCAACGACCTTCGCGTACGAGGACACGCTGCCGCGCGTGCCGCTGCCCACGCTGGAGGCAAGCTGCGAGAGGTTCCTCGCCTGGTGCGCGCCGCTGCTGACCGCCGACGAGCTGGCGGCGACCGAGGCCGAGGTGACCGCTTTCCTGCGGCCCGACGGCCCGGGCCGCCTGCTGCACGCCGCGCTGGCGGAGTACGACGCGACGGAAGGCGTACACAGCTGGCTCGACACCTTCTGGCCGTACCGCTACCTGGGCCGCCGGGACCGGATCGCGCTCAACGCCAACTTCTTCTTCCTGTTCAAGGACTCCGACCGGCCGCAGGTGGAGCGGGCGGCCGGGCTCATCGCCGGGGCCCTCAACTACAAGCGGCAGCTCGATCAGGAGCTCATCGCGCCGGTGGTGCAGCGCGGGCAGCCCCAGTCGATGGTGCAGAACAAGTACCTGTTCTCCACCACCCGGATCCCCGGAGCGCAACAGGACACCGTCCGCGCCCCCTACAGCGAGGCACAGCCGGGCCCGTCCAAAGCCCGGCACATCGTGGTGTTCTTCCGGGGCGCCATGTTCCGGCTGGACGTGCTCGGGGCCGACGGTGTCCAGCACAGCCTGGACGACCTCGAGGCGGGCCTGCGCGCCGTCATGAAGGCGGGTGCCGAACCTGCGGACACGTCCGTGGGCCACCTCACGACCATGGCCCGGGCGGAATGGGCGGCCGCCCGTGAGTCCCTGCTCGCCTGCCACCCCCGCAACGCGGAGGCACTGGACGACGTCGAGACCGCGCTGTTCTGCGTCGCTCTGGAGGACTTCGCACCCGCGGACATCCAGGAGGCGTGCGACGAGCTGCTGTACGGCGACCGCGGCAACCGCTGGTTCGACAAGGCCGTGTCCTTCGTCGTCTTCGCCGATGGCCGGGCGGGCATCAACGTCGAACACTGTGAGCTGGACGGAACCACCATCCTCAGCTTCACCGACGCCCTGCTCAGCACCCCGGCCGAGGAACAGTCCCGCCAGTCCGGCGCACTGGCCCAGGGCCTCCCGGCGCTGGAGCCGATCGTCTTCCAACTGGACGAGGCCCTGCGGGACCAGGCGCGCTCGGCCGCCGATGCCTTTGCGGCGTACGGGCAGAACACCGCGACCCGCACCGTGTCCTTCGCGGACTTCGGCAGCAGCGCCGCCAAGACACTGCGGGTCTCACCGGACGCATTCGTGCAGGTCGCGTACCAGCTCGCCCACCAGCGGGCCAAGGGGCACCTGGGCGCGACGTACGAATCGATCGCCACCCGGCAGTACCAGCACGGGCGGACCGAGGCGATGCGCGTGGTCACCCCCGAGATGGTGGCTTTCGTGTCGACGATGGAAGACCCGTCGACGGACACGGCCACCCGCCGCGCCGCGTTCCGGGCCGCCGCGGAGGCCCATGTGGCACGCGCGAAGGAGTGCCAGGCCGGCCAGGTGCCAGAGCAGCACCTGTGGGAGCTTGAGCTGATCCAGCGCCGGCGTGGTACGGAGCTCGGAGTGCTTGAGCAGCCTGCGCTGTACCGGTCGCCGGGCTGGCTGACGATGCGCGACGACTACCTGAGCACCAGCTCGGCGCCGTCGCACAACATCCAGTACTTCGGCTTCGGCTCTACGAGCCTCCAGTGCATCGGCGTGGCCTATGTGCTGCTGCCAGAGCGTTTCAACATCTATCTGAGCACGCCGCTGGCGGTGGCGGACCAGATGGGGGTGTTCGCGGAGCGGCTCCGGGAGGCGGTGGCGGAGCTGCGGGAGCTGCTGGCGCCGGAGCGGTCCGAGGGCTGAATCGGCTGCCGGGGCTGGAGTGGACGGGGCCGACACCGCATCGGGGTGTCGGCCCTCATTCAGCCCTCACCGACCGCCGGCTCTTGCTGACAGCGCTGCGGCTTGTAGGTCCGCACGATATTCACCGGCTGCCGCACCAGCGGGAAGGATCGCTACCGTGCAGTCGTGACCGGTTCTGCACAGCATTCACTACTCTTTCTCGATGTCGACGGACCCCTTATTCCGTTCGGGGCGACGCCGCAACAACATCGGAACGGGTATCCGACGTATCAGACAGGCCCCGAACCGCTGGAGGCCTACGCGAATCCGCTGCTGACCAGGATCAACCCCGCGCACGGGCCTCGATTGCTGGCGCTACCGTGCGACCTGGTGTGGGCTACGACGTGGATGTCAGACGCGAACGAGTGCATCGCGCCGCGGATCGGCCTGCCGGAGTTGCCCGTGGTGATCTGGCCGGAGTCGTCCGACGAGGATGAGCGCAGCGGGCTCCATTGGAAGACCCGCACTCTCCTCGAGTGGGCAGCCGGGCGCTCATTCGCCTGGGTCGACGATGAGATCACCGATGTCGATCGGGACTGGATGGCAGCGCACCACCCAGGAAGAGCCCTTCTACATCGCGTCGACCCTCGACGAGGCCTCACAGACGAGGACTTCGACGCTCTCGACACGTGGCTGCGGGCGGGCTGACTACAGTCCGGAGCCAATGCGCACCGAAGCCCGGATTCGGATCAGTCGGCGGTTGCCAGCCGCGCCCCGGCGGCGTCCCTGACTTCGGGCTCCTCCATCGGGTCGTCTCGCAGAAGGGCGAGTCGTTTCCGGACCAGCGGCACGACTGGTGCGGCAGCGACGGCATGACGGGCACGCACACGAAGCCGCTGACTCGCGAGCAAGCTCTTCGCGCGATCACTGAAGAAGGCATCACTGCGTGCGCGTACTGCCGACCCGACACCGACCTGGGTGTGCTGTGAACCGCGAACCGTCGCAGCCTGAAGACATGAGCGATGCGCCGATCGTCGTGCACCGCCCGACCGGCACGGGCGGCCGGAGGGTGACGATCCGTGCCCAGATCGCGGGCCTTGCGCACAGCGACGACCTGATCGAGTTCCTGCGCCGCGCGGGCATGCCGGACGCCTGGGAAGCGCTGGACGGTCCCGCACAGGTGGAGTGGCAGGGCGGCCGCCCGCACAAATACAGCGCGGGCTGACCGTGGAGCGGCGCGCCCTCGCGCTTCTTGTTGCGCAGGAAGTTGGTCCGTGGTGGTACGACCTCGTCGAATCGGCGGTCCGCTCGTGGTTACCAGCGGCGGGACGGTCACCGTTGGTCCTTGTTGGCTATCACCGGCCGCCCTCGGACGGCCCGAGGGAGTTTGATGGACCGCGGCACGGATGCTCCAACAGCTCAACTACACGGGCTGACACTGAACAAGAGCAAGAGGGAAGGCGCCGGAGGCGCCTGCGACCTGCATCGATCGTGTCGGTCAGTCAGGCGGGTGCGGGTACTGAGCCGAACGGTGTTGGAACGCCAGGATGCTGGGGTTCTGGATGACACCGTCGCGGATCTCGATGGCGCGGCGGATGGTCTCGTTGGACTCCCAGGTGCTGTGTCCGGTGAGCACGGCCCGCAGGAAGGGGAGCAGAGCCTCGCTGTTCTCCCAGGTCGCGGAGTTCCACAGGTAGGACGGGCTATGGTCCACGCCGTAGTAGAGGACGTTCTCGCCGACCACGAACGTCGGCTCGATGAACGATGTCGGCCGCGCCCAGCTGAAGCCCATGCCCTCGTCGCAGGAGACATCGATGATGAGGGTGCCCGGTGCGAGCAGATCGAGGTCGTCGTCGCTGAGGAACATCAGCGGCGCCGCGGTGTCCTGCAGTACGCAGTTGACGATGATGTCGTGCTCGGCGAGGAATCCGGCCAGTGGTACTCGGCCGGCGTCGGAGAGGGCGTAACTACGGCGGGTGTCAGCTTCGTCACGGTCGAACTGTATGATCCGCGCCGAATGGATCGGCGAGCTGACGGCTGTGACGCCACGTTGGGTGAGGACGTCGACGTCGTGCACGCCCAGCGCGCTCAGAGCGGTCACGGCTCCGCGGGCGGTCGCGCCGAAGCCGAGCACGGCCGCTCGAAGCCGACGGCCGTAGTCGCCCGTCGAACCGTTGATCTGCAAGGCGTGAAGTACGGAGGAGTAGCCGGCCAGCTCGTTGTTCTTGTGGAAGACGTGCAGGTTGAACGAGCCGTCGTTGGTCCAGTGGTTCATCGCCTCGAAGGCGATCAACGTCAGCTTCCGGTCGATCGCCACCTGAGTGAGCCTCTTGTCCTGGACGCAGTGCGGCCAGCCCCAGAGCACCTGTCCATGACGCAGTTCCTCGAGATCTTCCTGCAGCGGTTTGGCCAGCAGGACGACATCGCACTCAGTGATGAGCTGCTCTCGGGAGCGAAACCCGGCGACGAGGGGCGCCAGCTTCTCGTCGGGGATGCCGAAGCGCTCCCCATACCCGCGTTCAAGGAAAAAGCGTTCGCGGAGGTCCGAGTCGATCTGGTCGAAGTGTGAGGGGTGAATCGGCAGTCGACGCTCGTTCTCTTTACGTGACTGTGCCATCACTCCGAGAGTGAGAAAGTGCACGTGCACCCCCTTCGAGTGATGCTGTCCAGCATAGATCAGCACGTCACGGACGCGTGATCATGAGGAGCTGGCACGCAGGCCGAAGCGGGGCCCCGACCACCACCTGGCCATCGATGCGTCGCCAAGACGGACGCCAGGCAAAATCCCGCAGTCACGGTAGCCGCAATTTGATGGGCCATCAATTTCCTTTAATTCCAAGGAATTTGACTCCCCGCATTCTTGAGGCGCACCACGTGGGTGGGCCAGGCATGCGCGTCGTGGCGGCGCTGCTTGGGGTGCCCATGGAGACCGTCTACCAGTGGCGCCGCAAGCGCACCGGACCATCAGGATTCCGCGTCGGGAGACATCTCCGCTACGACCCTGACGCTCTCCGCCGCTGGATCAAGCCCCCCGTACACCGGACCAAATGACCGTCGGCCGTGCCTTCCGGTGAGGGAAGAGCACGGCCGACGGCCCACAGACGGCCCAGGCGGGCGGAAACCCGCTCCGACCTGGGGTCTTCCTAGATGTCGAAGTACAGCTCGAACTCGTGCGGGTGCGGCCGCAGCTGGATCGGCGCGATTTCGCTCGTCCGCTTGTAGTCGATCCACGTCTCGATCAGGTCCGACGTGAATACCCCGCCCACCTGCAGGTACTCGTTGTCCGCCTCCAGCGCCTCCAGCACCGCCGGGAGCGAGGTCGGGACCTGCGGGACGCTCGCGTGCTCGTCCGGGGCCAGCTCGTAGAGGTCCTTGTCGATCGGCTCCGCCGGCTCGATCTTGTTCTTCACGCCGTCGAGGCCCGCGAGCAGCAGCGCCGAGAAGGCCAGGTACGGGTTCGAGGACGGGTCCGGGGCGCGGAACTCGACGCGCTTCGCCTTCGGGTTCGAGCCCGTGATCGGGATACGCATCGCCGCGGAGCGGTTGCGCTGCGAGTAGACCAGGTTGACCGGGGCCTCGAAGCCGGGGACCAGGCGGTGGTACGAGTTCACCGTCGGGTTGGTGAACGCCAGCAGCGACGGGGCGTGCTTCAGGATGCCGCCGATGTAGTAGCGGGCGATGTCGGAGAGGCCCGCGTAGCCCTGCTCGTCGTAGAAGAGCGGGGAGCCGCCCTGCCACAGGGACTGGTGGACGTGCATGCCCGAGCCGTTGTCGCCGAAGATCGGCTTCGGCATGAAGGTCGCGGTCTTGCCGTTGCGCCAGGCGACGTTCTTCACGATGTACTTGAAGAGCATCAGGTCGTCGGCCGCGGCCAGCAGGGTGTTGAACTTGTAGTTGATCTCGGCCTGGCCGGCGGTGCCCACCTCGTGGTGCTGGCGCTCGACCTGGATGCCGGACGCCTCCAGCTCCAGGGAGATCTCGGCGCGCAGGTCGGCGAAGTGGTCGACCGGCGGGGCCGGGAAGTAGCCGCCCTTGTAGCGGACCTTGTAGCCGCGGTTGTCCTCGAGCGCACCGGTGTTCCAGGCGCCGGCCTCGGAGTCGATGTGGTAGAAGCCCTCGTTCGACGTGGTGTTGAAGCGCACGGAGTCGAAGACGTAGAACTCGGCCTCGGGGCCGAAGTACGCGGTGTCCGCGATGCCGGTGGAGGCCAGGTACGCCTCCGCCTTCTTCGCGATGTTCCGCGGGTCACGGCTGTACTGCTCGCCCGTGATCGGGTCGTGGATGAAGAAGTTGATGTTGAGCGTCTTGTCCTTGCGGAACGGGTCGAGCCGCGCCGTCGACAGGTCCGCGCGCAGCGCCATGTCCGACTCGTGGATCGCCTGGAAGCCCCGGATCGACGAGCCGTCGAAGGCCAGCTCGTCGGACGGGTCGAACGCCGTCGCCGGGATCGTGAAGTGCTGCATCACGCCGGGAAGGTCGCAGAACCGGACGTCGACCATCTTCACGTCGTTGTCGGCGATGAACTTCTTGGCGTCGTCGGCGTTCTGGAACATCCAACTCCTCCTACTCCCGACCCGGGGACGGGCGGGGTGGTTGCTCGTCGTGCGGCCAGTGCGGTGGCACACGCTGGACCCGACCTTAGGCACGCCGGATTTCTCAAGCATGACCCATTTGTTTCGCCCAAGTTAACCGGAGCCGGGATCAGGGCTGTGTCAAGGACCCGGCCCGAAGTGATCCAAAGCGGGGCCAGTACCGTGGACGGGTGGACAACAGGCAAGTAATCGGATCGTGGCTCTCCGGGCCGCGCGCGGCCGCCGAGGACATGGGTGCCGACTTCGGTCACCGGGGTGAGCGGCTGGGCCTGCCGCAGGCGGGACCGGGCTCCATCGCCCCGCTCGGGCGGCGCTTCGGGGCCGTTTTCATCGACTGGGGGCTCTGCCTCCTGATCGCATACGGACTGTTTGCGAATGGTGACGGGAAGGCCGCGGGGAACTGGGCGCTCGGCATCTTTCTCGTACTGAGCGTGCTCACCGTCGGGACCGTGGGCTTCACGCCCGGTAAGCGCATCCTCGGGCTGCGCGTCGTCGCCGAGGACGGCGGAAGGCTCGGTGTCTTCCGGGTTGCCCTTCGCAGCCTGCTGCTCACCCTCGCGATCCCGGCCCTCATCTGGGACCGCGACGGGCGCGGGCTGCACGACCGCCTCGCCCGCGCCGTACAGGTGCGGATCTAGCAAGCCGTACGAAGGCGAGAAGACGAGAAGCCGTACGAAGGCGAGAAGACGAAACAGGGGCGCCCCGGATCACTCCGGGGCGCCCCTGCTCACATCGTGGAACGTCAGCGCATCTTTCCGCCGCGCGGCATCCGCGTGCCCTTCGGCATCGGACCCTTCGGCAGCGGCATATTGCTCATCAGGTCGCCCATCGCCCGCAGACGGTCGTTCGCCGCCGTGACCTGCGGTCCGGTGAGCACCCGAGGCAGCTTCAGCATCGTCGTGCGCACCCTCTTCAGCGGCACCTGACCGTCGCCGTCGCCGACGATGATGTCGTGCACCGGCACGTCCACCACGATGCGGGCCATCTTCTTCTTCTCGGCCGCCAGCAGTGACTTGAGCCGGTTCGGGTTGCCCTCGGCCACCAGCACGATGCCGGCCTTGCCGACCGCCCGGTGCACCACGTCCTGGCTGCGGTTCATCGCGACCGCCGGGGTCGTGGTCCAGCCGCGGCCCACGTTCTGCAGTACGGCCGCCGCCGCACCCGGCTGGCCCTCCATCTGCCCGAAGGCCGCCCGCTCGGCGCGACGTCCGAAGACGATCGCCATCGCGAGGAAGGCCAGCAGGAAACCGAGGATGCCCAGATAAACAGGGTGGTCGATCAAGAAGCCGATCGTGAGGAAGACACCGAAGGTGACGATTCCCACAGCCGCGACGACAAGACCGACCTTCGAGTCGGCCTTACGGGTCATCTTGTACGTCAGGGCGATCTGCTTCAGTCGCCCGGGGTTCGCAGCAGCGTCAGCGCTGTCTGAGTTTGCCTTCCTCGCCATGTGTGGAAGTTTACGTGGCCTAGGAAGTGCGACCAGCCACGGCCTCCAGTACATGCTGCGCCTCGACCCGGTCCTTGGCCCGGCGCCGGTCTTCCAGGACTGAGGTCCAAGCGTTCCTGCGGGCTGTGCGCTGCCCGCTGCCCAGAAGCAGCGACTCCATGGCGCGCAGAGCGTCGGTGACGGACGGGATGGCGGTTGCGCGTACGGGTCGAACCGGTACGGCCTGCATGGTTGAGGTCCCCCCTCGGGGTGGGTGACGACGGTGAGCGGGTGCGGTGCGGGGCTTGCGGTGCGGGGTTGCCCTGTCCGTTGCGGGGAGCGGTGCGGAGCTCCACGGGGGGTGGTGCGTGCTGTGCGTACAGTCAGGGTTACTGATTGGTGTTACCAGGGCGTGACCGAGCGGTCAAACACCGATGAAACCTTTACGCAGACTGTAGGAACGCTGACGCGGCCCGTACGCCGCCCCGACCTGCGGGGAGGGTGCGAACCGCGTCCAATGCGCCATTACTCGGCGGTAGTTTCTTGTGCCTGAATTCACACGCTCTGCGAGGTCGGCCGGACACGACGTGCCGGACAGGACTTAGGGGGCGACTGTCGCGCCCCGCCGCTCCATCGCCTGCTGATACAGCCGGCCCGCGCGGTACGAGGAACGCACCAGCGGACCCGACATCACACCGGAGAAGCCGATCTCCTCGGCCTCCTCCTGAAGCTCCACGAACTCATGCGGCTTCACCCAGCGCTCGACGGGGTGGTGGCGCACGGAGGGACGCAGATACTGGGTGATCGTGATCAGCTCGCAGCCCGCGTCATGCAGATGCTGCAGCGCCTCGCTGACCTCCTCGCGCTCCTCGCCCATGCCGAGGATGAGGTTCGACTTGGTGATCAGCCCCGCCTCACGGGCGCGCGTGATGACCTCGAGGGAACGCTCGTAACGGAAGCCGGGACGGATCCGCTTGAAGATCCGCGGCACGGTCTCGACGTTGTGCGCAAGCACCTCGGGGCGCGAGGAGAAGACCTCGGCCAGCTGCTCGGGCACCGCGTTGAAGTCGGGGATGAGGAGCTCGACCTTGGTGCGGCCCGCCTCGCGCTCCGACGTCATCGAGTGGATCTGGCGCACGGTTTCCGCGTACAGCCAGGCGCCGCCGTCCTCCAGGTCGTCGCGCGCGACGCCGGTGATGGTGGCGTAGTTCAGGTCCATCGTGACGACCGACTCGCCCACGCGGCGCGGCTCGTCACGGTCCAGCGCCTGCGGCTTGCCGGTGTCGATCTGGCAGAAGTCACAGCGCCGCGTGCACTGGTCGCCGCCGATGAGGAACGTGGCCTCGCGGTCTTCCCAGCACTCGAAGATATTCGGACAGCCCGCCTCCTGGCAGACCGTGTGCAGGCCCTCGCTCTTGACGAGCTTCTGCAGCTGGTTGTACTCGGGGCCCATCTTCGCCCGGGTCTTGATCCACTCGGGCTTGCGCTCGATGGGGGTCTGGCTGTTGCGGACCTCCAGGCGCAGCATCTTGCGTCCGTCGGGTGCGACTGCGGACACGACCGGCTCCCTACAGCTTCGATTCTTCGGCGAACACCAGGGTACGCCCGTTAAAAGTGCGCCATTACGTCTGGCCAACCCATGGCCAGAGAGACGCATTCCCTAGGCGGTCGCCTTCTCCACCTCACGCGGCTTCAGCACCGCTTGCTCCAGCACTTCCCGCAGATGCTTCTCCAGTACGGGCAGCACCTCGGCGATCGTGATCTCACGGCCCAGCTCGTTCGCCAGCGACGCCACGCCCGCGTCCCGGATCCCGCACGGCACGATCCGGTCGAACCAGGTGTTGTCCGGGTTCACATTGAGCGCGAAGCCATGCATCGAGACGCCCTTGGCGATACGGATGCCGATCGCCGCCAGCTTGCGGTCCTCGCGCCGCTGGCCGGCGTTGGAGGGGGCGTACTCCGGGCCGTTCAGCCGCGGGTCGAACTCCTCGTCCTGCAGCCGCGGGTCGAAGTCGAGCGAGAGACCGCCGATCGCCGGACGTTGCTCCACCGGATCGCCGAGCACCCACACGCCGCTGCGGCCCTCGACCCGGCTGGTCCGCACGCCGAACTCCGCACAGGTGAGGATCAGCGCGTCCTCCAGCCGTCGGACGTGCGCGACGACATCCACCGGCCGCGGGAGCTTGAGGATCGGATAGCCCACCAGCTGGCCGGGGCCGTGCCAGGTGATCTTGCCGCCGCGGTCCACGTCGATGACGGGGGTGCCGTCCAGCGGGCGCTCGCTGTCGGCGGTGCGCCGCCCGGCCGTATACACCGGCGGGTGCTCGAGGAGCAGGCAGGTGTCCTCGATCTCGTCGGCGAAGCGGGCGGCGTGGACCGCGCGCTGCTTCTGCCACGCCTCCTGGTACTCGACGGCTTCCTCGCCGAACCCCAGTCGGACGAACCGCAGCTCACTCACGGCTGTGCCTCCCTAGAACCTTCACCCTGCACTCATCACGCCCAAGCCACTGTACGGCGGCTCCCGTGAGGTGGGTCTGGCGGTACCTCCCGTGCCCGGAGGGCCACGAGGGAAAGGGCGACCCGTCAGCGTTGTCCCCAATCCTCACACGATCGGATGAATGTGGGGCGAAGCTGCCGGTCGGGGCGGGCGGGGCGGCTAAGTTCGCGCCGTTCCATGAGGGCTGCTTCCGGCCGCCCGGAAGGCAGGAGACCGCACAGCTGATGACGGACCGACCCCCTCAGCGCATCCCGAACCGCCAGCTTGCCGCGCTCATCGCAGAAGCCGGATTCTCCAACGCAGGACTTGCGCGCCGAGTGGACCAGCTCGGCCTCGAGCATGGCCTGGATCTGCGCTACGACAAGACGTCCGTGACCCGCTGGCTGCGCGGCCAGCAGCCGCGCGGCACCACTCCCGCGCTGATCGCCGAGGTCTTCACCCGCCGGCTCGGCCGTCGGCTGTCGGCGCAGGACCTGGGTCTGGACGCCTGCGCGCCCGTCTATGCGGGTCTGGAGTTCGCCGCCACGCCCGAGGAGGCCGTGGACATCGTCAGCGGGCTGTGGCGCAAGGATTCCGGCAGCCACGCGGAACTCCGCAAGATCGCCTTCACCCCGGCCGGTCTGGTCGTACCGAGCCGGGACTGGCTGATCGGTCGGCCCGACGAGCGGGTGAGCCGGGGTGACACCGGGATGAACGGGACGACCCGCCTCCCGGTGCAGGGCCGGCCCACCGTCCCCCGGCAGCGCGGCACCGACCGGGGGCCCGGGCAGAAGGTCTCCACCGGTGACATCGCGGCGCTGCGCTCCGTCGGCGAGCTGTTCCGCAGCCTCGACCACGCATACGGCGGTGGGCACGCCCGGCAGGCGCTGGTCCGCTACCTGGAGCACGAGGCCGAGCCGATGCTGCGCGGCACCTACGGAGAGGCCACCGGGCGGCGGCTGTTCGCCGCGACCGCCGATCTGACCCGGCTGGCCGGCTGGACCTCGTACGACATCGCGGCCCACGGGCTTGCCCAGCGCTATTTCGTCCAGGCGCTGCGGCTCGCGCAGGCCGCCGGAGACCGGGCGTACGGCTCCTATGTGCTGGTGACCATGAGCCGGCAGGCGGTCTATCTCGGGCACGGGCGGGAGGCGGTGCAGCTGACCCGCGTCGCGCAGCAGGGGGTCGGCTCGTCGGCGCCGCCGCTGGTGCAGGCGTTGCTGCACGCGGTCGAGGCGCGCGGTCACGGTGTGCTGGCCGATGTGCGCGCGTGCACCGCCGCGCTGGTGAGGGCCGAGCGGGCGCTGGAGACGGCACGGCCGGGGGACGAAGTGCCGCACTGGGCGCGCTTCTTCGACGAGGCGCAGCTCGCGGACGAGTTCGGGCACTGCCACCGGGATCTGCAGCAGTACCGGTCGGCCGTGCAGCACGCGGAGCGCTCGCTCCAGCTGCGCGCGCCGGCGTTCGCGCGCAGCCGGCTCTTCTGCCGGGTGGTACTGGCCTCCGCCCGGCTCGGCCTGGGGGAGTTGGACCAGGCGTGCGCGCTGGGGGCGGAGGCGGCGTTGCAGGCGTCGGAGATGCGGTCGGCGCGGGCGATGGAGTATGTACGGGAATTCGAGCGGCGGTTGGAGCCGTATCGGGATGCGGCGGCGGTGCGGAACTATCGCGACCGGGTCGCTGCGCTGGGCTGAACCCCGGGGGGGCGCCCCCGGATCCCTGGGCCGCAGTCCCGGACGCCCGGGCCCGCGGACTTCGGCGCCTCAGAGGCGCGGCGGGGCTTGTTCGCCTGCCCGCCCTCCCCCAGAGCTTCGCCTGGGTGGGGGTGCCCCCGGCGCAGCCAGAAGTACCCCATCCCGTAACTGGGGCTTCGCCCCAGACCCGCCCCCTATGCCCTGCGGGCGTGGGAGACCCCCAGTACGCCCTTCGGGCGTTGTCCTCAATCGCCGGACGGGCTTGATTTCCGTCGGCGATTGAGGCGCGGGGGCTGGGGCGGAGCCCCAGCAGTTACGCCGCCGCCGACAGCGCGGCCGACCCCGCGGGCCCCGTCTGGACGCCGAAGTCGCGCAGGATCGCATTCGCCGCCCTGCGGCCCGAGAGCAGTGCGCCCTGGACCGTGCTCGTGTCGCGGTGGTCCCCGCACACGTACAGGCCGGACAGCAGCCGCACCGGGCGGCGCACGTCGTGCGGCGGGGGCATCGCGGGGACCGCCTCCGGGTCGTGGTGGACCGCGAGCAGCTCCCAGTCGTCGGTCGGGGTGCCGTACAGCCTGGCCAGCTGCGCGCGGACCGTCCGGTCCAGATACTGCGGCGGAGTCCCGAGCACCGTCGAGGAGATCAGCACCCGGCCCTGCGGCGCGCGCGAGGGGTCGACCTCGCTCATGACTGCCGTGTGCGCGACGGGCCCGCTGTGGTCCGCGTCCAGCACCAGGGCCGGGTCGGTGAGCGGGGCCTCGGGCGCGGTGTGGTGCAGCACCGTGACGGGGTGGAAGGGCGGTACGCGCAGGCCGGGCAGCAGCTCGGCGGCCGCGCGGGCCCCGGTGGCCAGTACGAGGGCCCGGCAGCGGAGTTCGCCGTACTCCTCGGTCGCCACGCGGCTGATCGAGGCGTCCTTGACGCGAATCCCCGTGTGTACGGTGCCCGGCGGCAGCGCGGCCGCCAGCTGCCGGGGCAGGGCCGCGGCGCCGCCCTCCGGTACGCACATCCGGCCGCGGGCGAAGCCGCGCAGGGCCAGGTCCGCGCATCGGCTGGACGTGGTCAGCGCCGGATCGCACAACAGCGAGGAGAGCAGCGGGCGCAGGAAGCCGTGCACCGTACGGGCCGGCAGCCCGCGGGCGCCGAGCGAGTCTCCCGTGGACCGCTCGGGGCGGGCCAGCAGGCGCTCCACCGGGGTGGCGGCGATACGGGCGAGGGATGCGCCGAGCCGGGCCTGGTCGAGCGGCCGGGGGGCGCTCGCGAGGGCGCGCGCTACGGTGAATGCTCCCCCTACGCTCCGGAGGGCGCCGGGGGACCCCCACCGCGCGCTCCCTGGTTCACCGGCCCGCCGGACCACTTCACCGGTCCGCTGGAGCCGGCCCCCGCTGTGCACGAGCACACCGGGCGAGAAGGGCCGCAGGACCACGTCCCCGAGCCCGCCCGTGCGGCGCAGCTCGGGATACGAGGTGTTGAGCAACTGGCCGATGCGGTCGAGCCGGAAGCCGTCGAAGTACTCGGTGGCCATCCGCCCGCCCACCTCAGGGCCGGCCTCCAGAACACTGACCGAGACGCCTGCGCAGGTCAGTTGGTGAGCTGCTGCGAGACCGGCGATTCCGGCCCCGACAATGATGACGTCCGCATCATGAGCGGTGCTGCTGAGCACGTGCCCCTCCCCGAGGTCGGCGCGGCTGGTGGGAGGCTCATGCCCCCGACAGGCCCGAGGAATACCCGAGTTCGGACCGAGACTAGGCAGCGGTGGCCGAACCGGGACTCGCGCATGCGGTGGGGCACCGGTGCGCGGGGGCGCACGTCGGCTTGCCCCGGCTCCGCCCCCCGGACCCTGAAGTGCCGGACGGGCCGGACGGGCCGGACGGGGACCGGCCGGACATCAAGCCCGTCCGGCACCCGAGTACGCAGGCACCGCTATCGCAGCGCCGCGCCGATCGCCTCGTCGATGCGCGGGAACGCGAACGAGAACCCGGACTCCAGCAGCCTCGTCGGCAGCGCCCGCTGGCTGCTCAGCACATCCCCCGCCAGCTCGCCGAGTGCGATCCGCAGCGCCGGGGCCGGCACCGCGAACACCACGGGACGGTGCAGCGCACGGCCCATCGCCTCCGTGACCTCGCGGTTGGTCACCGGGTACGGGGCCGTCAGATTCACCGGCCCCGACAGCGACTCGGTGTCCAGGATGTGGCGCAGGGCCGCCACCTCGTCGTGCAACGAGATGAAGCTCCAGTACTGCCGGCCGCTGCCGAGCCGACCGCCGAGGCCCGCCTTGAAGATCGGGAACATCCGGCCCCATGCCCCGCCCTTGCGGGCCACCACGAGTCCGGTGCGGGCGAAGGCCGTACGGATGCCCGCCTCCTCGGCCGGGGCCGCCGCCTCCTCCCAGTCGACGGTCAACTTTGGCAGAAACCCGTCGCCGGGCGGCGCGCTCTCGTCCACCTCGCGGTCCCCGGTGTCGCCGTAGTAGCCGACCGCGCTTCCGCTGACCAACACCCGGGGCGGTGTGTCCAGGGAGGCGACGGCCTCCGCGATCGCCGCTGTGCCCAGCACCCGGCTGTCCCGGACCTCCTTGCGGTACGCGTCGTTCCAGCGGCGCGCGCCGATCCCCGCCCCGGCGAGATGCACCACGGCCTCGCAGCCCACCAGGCCGCCCACGTCGACGTACTGCCGCTGTGGGTCCCACTCCACCTCGTCCCCGGCCTGTGCGGGGCGGCGCACCAGGCGCACCACCTCGTGCCCGTCCGAGCGCAACGAGCGCACGAGCGCCGAGCCGATGAGTCCCGTGGAACCGGTGACGGCAATACGAGTTGGCTGCATGGCCCCCATCCTGCCCGGACGTCGGCGCATGGCACAGTGGCGCCATGTCCGAGTCGCACATACGCCCCGCACTCCGTACCGACGAGGCAGCCCTCGGCGAGCTCGACCGGGACACCTGGTCGCCGCTGCACTCCGTACAGCCGCGGCCGAAGCCTCCGTACGACCCCTTCTTCGACTCGAACCACCGGCCCGAGCACTTCCTGGTCGCCGAGGACGCCGACGGCACGGTCGTCGGATACATCCGGCTGATCCCGCCAACACCGCTCGCCTGCAACCAGCATGTGCGTCAGATCCAGGGCCTCGCGGTGGCCGGCCCGGCGCGCGGGCGGGGCACCGGCCGGGCGCTGCTGCGGGCGGCGTGCGACGAGGCGCGGCGGCAGGGCGCGGTACGGATGACGCTGCGGGTGCTCGGGCACAACAAGCCCGCGCGTGCGCTGTACGAGTCGGAGGGCTTCGCGGTCGAGGGCGTGCTGCCGGGGGAGTTCTGCCTGGACGGACAGTACGTGGACGACGTCATGATGGGCCGCGGTCTGGGCAGTCTCACCGGCTGAACGGATCGGCCCGGAGCGCTCGGATCACGCCGGTCGGCTTGGCTCACACCGTGCCGAAGCGCTCCCAGAGTTTGGGGAAGCGCTGCGCCAGCGCCGCGTCGTCGTCAAAGTCGAACGGCGTGCCGATCGGCTCGGCCGGCTGCGGCGGGATCCCCAGGTCCGGCGCGACGACCCCGGTGAGCTGTTCGTACGCCTCGTCCGCCGCGTACCCCAGCTCCTCACCGTCCCCGTCGATGTCCTCGTCGAACTCCTCCAGCAGCTCGGCGAGCGAATCAGGCTCGTGCACCCCGCCCTCGAAGATCTCCCGGCCCTGCCCGATCAGCCAGCAGCGGAAGTAGTCGAACGCGTCGTCGCTGGCGCCACCGAGCAGCACGGCTGCCGCGCCCCACAGATCCCAGGTGTACGCGCGGTTGTAGCGGGCCTCGAAGTGCCGGGCGAAGTCCAGCACGGAGTCGGGGTCGAGCTGTAGCAGCCGTTCGACCAGCAGGTCGGCATGGTCCTCGGGGTCACCCTCGGCCGCCTCGCGGGTGCTGTCGACGATCTCCCAGAACTCCGTCTCGTCCATCACGGGACAAGCATCGTGGTTGGCGAGGGGCGGCGCACGTGGAGCCGCCGAAATGCTGACTCTTTCGACAGTCTGACGAATGGCGGACAGGAGATGTCGGGTATCCGTGCGACGGTCGGCGCATGACGACGCAGACACCCACGCATACGCCTCTGACCGGGCAAGTCGCGCTGGTCGCCGGGGCCACTCGGGGCGCGGGCCGCGCCATCGCCCTGGCGCTCGGGGCCGCCGGCGCGACCGTATATGTGACCGGACGCACTACCCGCGAGCGGATCAGCGAGGTCGGCCGGGCGACGGAAACCATCGAGGAGACGGCCGAGCTGGTCGCGGCGGCGGGCGGCGAGGCCGTCGCGGTACCGACGGACCATCTGGAGCCGGACCGGGTGCGCGCGCTGGTCGAGCGGATCGACCGGGACCATGGCCGGCTCGACATCCTGGTGAACGACATTTGGGGCGGCAACCATCTGCTCGACTTCAACACCAAGATGTGGGACATCGAGCTGGACCGCGGGCTGCGGATGATCGACCTCGGCGCGAGAAGCCACATCATCACCAGCAGCATCGCCCTTCCCCTGCTGGTGCGCAGGCCGGGCGGGCTGGTCGTCGAGGTCACGGACGGCACGGCCGAGTCCAACAAGGACTTCCGCGAGAACTTCTATTACGACCTGGCCAAGAACGCCCCGATCCGGATGGCCTTCATCCTGGGTGAGGAACTGAAGAGTGTGGGCGGCACGGCGGTGGCGGTCACGCCCGGGTTCATCCGCTCCGAGGAGATGCTCGACATCTTCGGCCTCACCGAGGAGACCTGGCGCGACGGGATCGACAAGCAGCGGCACTGGGCGCTCTCCGAGTCGCCGGTCTATGTCGGCCGGGGGGTGGCGGCGCTCGCCGCGGACCCGGATCGGGCGCGCTGGAACGGACGGTCGCTGCACAGCGGGCAGCTGGCGAAGGTATACGGCTTCACGGACACGGACGGGAGCCGGCCGGACGTCTGGGGTTTCATGGCGGAGGAGGCGGCGGGCGCGGATCCGTCCCTGGAGGACTACCGGTAGGGCCCGCCGGGCCGATGGCCCCGACTGCCGGTGGCGCCCACTGCGGAGAGCGCCGGCTACCGGAAGTGCCGGCCGCCGGGAGCGCCGGCTGCCGGGAGCGTCGACTGTCCCGGCGCCGGCTACCGGTAGAGCTGGGCCGCCCGCTGCGCCGACTCGGCGAACAGCGCACGCAGCTCCGGTGGCTCGAGCACCTCGAGATGAGGGCCCAGCGCGAACAGCTGCCCGTACGCCACCTCATGGGACTCCACCGGCAGCCTGAGCGTCACCCGGCCCTGCACGTCCGGCTCTTCCGCGGCCGCCAGCGCCTCACGGGCCGCCACGCGGTCCGTGACGTACGGCAGTCGCCGCGCGCCCTCCTCGGTGACCCGGACCACCACCTCGGCGCGGAGGATGGAGCGCGCGAACTGGGCCGCGCGCTCCGCCCAGAAGCCGGGCAGATCGAAGTCCTCGTCCCGTACGAAGAGTTGTCCGTTCCCGTCCACCGCCGTGAACCGGTCGATGCGGTACACCCGGAAGGTCCCGTCCGCGCGGGCGCACAGGTACCAGACGCCCGCCTTGAGCACGAGCCCGTACGGCTCCAACTCCCGCTCCACCTCGGCGTCCCGACGCCGGTAGCGGGTCCTGATGCGGCGGTCGTCCCACACCGCCTCGGCGACCGCGGGCAGCAACTGCGGTGTCTCGGGCTCCTGGTACCAGCCGGGGGCGTCGAGATGGAAGCGCTGCGCCGCGCTCTGCGGGGCGTCCTTGAGCGAGGGAACCAGCGCCGCGGACACCTTCAGACGGGCCGCGGACGCCGCGTCGTGAAGGCCCATCTCCCGCAGTGCGCCCGGGAGCCCGGACAGGAACAGGGCCTCGGCCTCACTGCGGCCGAGGCCGGTCAGCCGGGTGCGGTACCCGCCGACCAGCCGGTAGCCGCCGGCCCGGCCCCGGTCGGCGTAGACCGGGACGCCGGCCTCCGACAGCGCGAGGGCGTCCCGGGTGACGGTTCGCTCCGACACCTCGAGCTCACGTGCCAGCTCGGCCCCGGTCATCGAGGGCCTTGCCTGGAGGAGCAGAACCATCTTGATCAGCCGGGCAGCGCGCATGACCCCATGATGGCGGAGATCAGCCGAGCGGCTCCTGGAGCTCGGTCACCCACTTCTCGAGGTCCGCCGGGCACTCCAGGGTGACCTCCCTGGCGTACCCGGCCGAGCGGTGGTCGCCCGCGTCGATCCAGCGGGCCAGGGCCTGGGCGGTCGGTACGACCGCGGCCATCGGGCCGCGATGCACGATGGTCGCGGCCCGTTCGACGGCGGGCAGGTCGACGATCTCGAAGTCCTGGCCGGGCCGCGGTGCGGCCGCGACCGTGACTCCCGCGTGCACCAGGATCGCGCCGTCGCCCTCGGGCGCGTCCTCGTAGTACGCGATGCCGGGGCCCGTCGGGGTGACGCCCGCCGCCTCCAGACGCCGGAACAGCTCGTCGTACAGCGGACTGATGACCGGGCCGATGTGCTCGGGCTCGTAACCCGCAGCGGTGGCGGTCAGTTCGGCCACCCGTACCGCGGGGATGCTCTTGATGATGACGTCTTCGGTGGGCATGTGACCCTCGCTCTCGATCGACCGGAGCCTCGCCTCGACCTGGGACAGCCGCGCGGCCGCCTCGGTCATCGCCGTCTCCAGCTCCGCCCGCCGCAGCGAAAGCATCCCGCGCAGCTCCTCCGTGCTCACCTTTCCCTCCAGGATCTCCTGCACCTGTTGCAGCGTGAAGCCGAGATCCTTGAGAGCGATGATGCGGTTGAGCTGGGCGAGCTGGCCCGCCGCGTAATAGCGGTAGCCGCTGGAGGGATCGGTGCGGTCCGGACGCAGCAGCCCGACCGCGTCGTAGTGACGCAGCATGCGGGCCGACACCCGGCCGTGCCTGGCGAAGTCTCCGATGGTGAACATGACGCCTCCCACTGCACGGCTTCACACGGTGTCAGTGTCAAGGATCACCGACGACGAACCCCCGGCGCCGTCGGGCCGCCGGGGGTTCGCCATTCGTGCAACTTTGTACAACTTCGTACAACAGGGCCTTACAGGCCGTAGCGCTCGCGCGCCTCCTTCACGGCCGAGGCCGGGACCTCGCCGCGCCGGGCCAGCTGGGCCAGCGCCGCGACCGTGATCGACTGAGCGTCGACGCCGAAGTGGCGACGGGCCGCCTCGCGGGTGTCGGAGAGCCCGAAGCCGTCCGTGCCGAGCGAGGAGTAGTCCTGCTCGACCCACTGGCTGATCTGGTCGGGCACCTGGCGCATCCAGTCGGACACGGCCAGGACCGGGCCGGGTGCGCCCTCCAGCGCCTGGGTGACGTACGGAGTGCGCTGCTCGCCGCGGAGCAGGGCCTCGTCGCACTCCAGCGCGTCGCGGCGCAGCTCGCCCCAGGAGGTCGCGGACCAGACGTCGGCCGCAACCCCCCAGTCCGCGCCGAGCAGTTCCTGCGCCTCAAGGGCCCAGTGGATCGCGGTGCCGGAGGCCAGGAGCTGGAGCCGCGGGGAGTCGGCGGCAGGGGCGACGCCCTCCTTGAAGCGGTACAGACCGCGCAGGATGCCCTCCTCGACGCCTTCCGGCATGGCGGGCTGCGGCTTCGGCTCGTTGTAGACGGTCAGGTAGTAGAAGACGTTCTCGGCCTCGGGGCCGTACATCCTGCGCAGACCGTCCTTGACGATGACGGAGATCTCGTACGCGAACGCCGGGTCGTAGTTGAGCGACGCCGGGTTCGTGGACGCGATCAGGTGCGAGTGGCCGTCCGCGTGCTGCAGCCCCTCGCCGGTCAGGGTCGTACGACCGGCCGTCGCCCCGACGATGAAGCCCTTGCCGAGCTGGTCGGCGAGCTGCCACATCTGGTCGGCGGTGCGCTGCCAGCCGAACATCGAGTAGAAGATGTAGAAGGGGATCATCGGCTCGCCGTGCGTCGCGTACGACGTCGAGGCGGCGATGAAGTCGGCCATGGCCCCGGCCTCGGTGATCCCCTCGTTGAGGATCTGGCCGTCCTTGGCCTCCTTGTAGTACATCAGCTGGTCGCGGTCGACCGGCTCGTACGTCTGGCCCAGCGGCGAGTAGATGCCCGCCGACGGGAACAGCGACTCCATGCCGAAGGTGCGGGCCTCGTCCGGGACGATCGGGACCCAGCGCCGGCCGGTCTCCTTGTCCCGCATGAGGTCCTTCACCAGGCGTACGAACGCCATGGTGGTCGCCATCTCCTGCTTGCCGGAGCCCTTTTCGAGCGCCTTGAAGCCACGCTCCTCCGGCGTGGGCAGTGCCACCGCGTGCACCCGGCGGGCCGGGGCGGGCCCGCCGAGGGCCGCGCGGCGCTCGGTGAGGTAGCGGACCTCGGGGGAGTCGGCGCCGGGGTGGCCGTAGGGCACCTGGCCGTCGGCGAAGGCGCTGTCCGCGATCGGGAGCCCGAGCAGGTCACGCATGCCCTTGAACTCGTCGATCGTCAGCTTCTTCATCTGGTGGTTGGCGTTCTTGGACTCGAAGCCCTTGCCGAGCGTGTAGCCCTTGACCGTCTGCGCGAGGATCACGGTCGGCGCGCCCTTGTGCTCGACGGCCGCCCGGTACGCCGCGTACACCTTGCGGGCCTCGTGGCCGCCGCGGGAGGTGTAGAAGCACTCGGCGATCTTCGCGTCGCTCAGCAGCTTCGACAGCACGACGAGCGCGGGCTCGGCGCCGAAGAAGTGCTCGCGGATGTACGCGACGTCCCTGGTCGCGTACGTCTGGAACTGTGCGTCCGGGACCTCACGCAGGCGGCGGACCAGCGCTCCGGTGACGTCCAGCTGGAACAGCTCGTCCCAGGCGGAGCCCCAGAGCGATTTGACGACATTCCAGCCTGCGCCGCGGAACTGGGCCTCCAGCTCCTGCACGATCTTGAAGTTGGCGCGCACCGGGCCGTCGAGGCGCTGCAGATTGCAGTTGATGACGAAGGTCAGGTTGTCGAGCCGCTCACGGGAGGCAAGGGCGAGGGCGGCGGTCGACTCGGGCTCGTCCATCTCGCCGTCGCCGAGGAAGGCCCAGACGTGCGAGTTCGCGGTGTCCTTGATGCCTCGGTTGTGCAGGTAGCGGTTGAAGCGCGCCTGGTAGATCGCGGAGAGCGGGCCGAGGCCCATGGAGACGGTGGGGAACTCCCACAGCCAGGGCAGTCGGCGCGGGTGCGGGTAGGACGGGAGCCCGTTGCCGCCGGCCTCCTGCCGGAAGTTGTCGAGGTGCGCCTCGGTGAGGCGGCCGTCGAGGAAGGCGCGGGCGTAGATGCCGGGGGAGGCGTGGCCCTGGATGTAGAGCTGGTCGCCGGAGCCGTCGCCCTCCTTACCGCGGAAGAAGTGGTTGAAGCCGGTCTCGTAGAGCCAGGCGGCAGAGGCGAAGGTGGCGATATGGCCGCCGACGCTGTGCTTGGAGCCACGGGTGACCATCGCGGCCGCGTTCCAGCGGTTCCACGCGGTGATACGGGCCTCCATCGCCTCGTCGCCGTCGAAGGCGGGCTCGGCGGTGGTGGGGATGGTGTTGACGTAGTCCGTCTCCAGCAGCCGGGGCACGGGAACGCCGGCCGCCTCGGCGTGCTGGAGGGTGCGGCGCATGAGGTACGCGGCGCGGTGCGTGCCGGCGTGCTTGGTGACGGCGTCGAGGGACGCCGCCCACTCGGCGGTTTCCTCGGCGTCGCGGTCCGGGAGCTGGTCGAGCTCGCTCGGAAGCTTGCGTACGCGTACGGGGTCGGGCATGGTCGCCGCCTTCCGGACTGGAGGGGGGTGGAGATAGGGGGTGCCTTGTCTGGCAGGACAGGGCGGCGGGTCGGTGGACCCGGTGTCGACTGTAAGTCCCTGATCGATGATCGATCAAAGCTTGGCGGGAAATTGGCATCCAGTGCCGCGAAATGGGGCACAGGGTGCCGTGTTCAAACGGTGCGTATGGGGCTTTTTGCCTGGGGGTGAGCCCCCAGGCCTCGCGGGTCGGCTTCGCGGCGCGGGCTGCGAGGCCGGGCGCCCTGGACCCCTGTGCGCCGGCTTCGGGGCTCCGCCCCTGGACCCCGGACGCCCTTCGGGCGTGTCCTCAATCGCCGGACGGGCTTGACTGTTCGGCCCGAACTTCAGGCTCGGCCAGGAATATCAAGCCCCTCCGGCGATTGAGGCGTGGGGGTCCCCCCACGCCCGCAGGGCGTAGGGGGAGGGTTCGGGGCGGAGCCCCGACAAGGGCGGGCCCCGGTCAGGCGCGCGGCGCGCAGCCCAGGACGTGGGCCTTGACCAGCGCGCCGATTTCCGGGTCCCGGCGGCGGAACGCCTCGACCAGCGCCTCGTGCTCCTCCGCGTACGACTTCTGCACCGTCCCCAGCCAGCGGATCGACAACGCCGTGAACACCTCGATCCCCAGCCCCTCCCAGGTGTGCAGCAGCACCCCGTTCCTGGCCGCGCGCACCAGCTCACGGTGGAAGGCGACCGTGTGCCGGACCTGTGCGGCCGAGTCCGCGGCCGCGTCCGCCGCGTACAGCGCCGCCACATGCGGCTCCAGCGCGGAGCAGTCCTCGGCCAGCCGCCCCGCCGCCAGCTCCGCCGCGATCTGCTCCAGGCCGGCCCGTACGGGGTAGCTCTCCTCCAGATCCGCCGCGGTCAGATTCCGTACCCGTACGCCCTTGTTGGGCGCGGACTCGATCAGCCGCAGGCTCTCCAGCTCCCGCAGCGCCTCGCGCACGGGCGTCTGGGAGACCTGCAGTTCGGTCGCGATCCGCCGCTCGACGATCCGCTCGCCGGGCTTCCAGCGGCCGCTGACGATCCCCTCCACGATGTGCTCGCGGATCTGTTCGCGCAGCGAGTGGACGATGGGCGGGGTCATGAGGGCTCCCGGGGAGGACAGCGCGGACACAGGGGCCATTATTGCCGCCGCTCGTCGACCCTGAGGTCGCGTGGCGGCTCGACGCACTACTGGGCATGCTCGGCACGGCTGTTGGGCCACCGCCGAAAGCGCCGGAGAGGGGCTCGCGTACGCGTGTGGCCCCCGCCCGGACGACCGGACGGGGGCCACACGCACTGCTGGTGAGCCTTACAGGCCGAGCTCGACCTCGAACTCGCCCGCCTCCAGGATCGCCTTGACAGCCGTCAGGTAGCGGGCCGCGTCGGCGCCGTCGACCAGACGGTGGTCGTAGGAGAGCGCGACGTACGTCATGTCGCGGATGCCGATGACCGTGCCCTCGGCGGTCTCGATGACCGCCGGGCGCTTGACGGTGGCACCGATGCCCAGGATGGCGACCTGGTTCGGCGGCACGATGATCGTGTCGAACAGCGCACCGCGCGAACCGGTGTTGCTGATGGTGAAGGTCGCACCCGCCAGGTCGTCCGGGGTGATCTTGCTGGCGCGCACGGCGCCCGCGAGCTCCGCGGTCTTCTTGGAGATACCGGCCAGGTTGAGGTCACCCGCACCCTTGATGACCGGGGTCATCAGGCCCTTCTCGGAGTCCACGGCGATGCCGATGTTCTCCGTGTCGAAGTAGGTGATCGTGCCCTCGTCCTCGTTGATCCGGGCGTTGATGACCGGGTGGGCCTTCAGCGCCTGGGCAGCGGCCTTGACGAAGAACGGCATCGGGGACAGCTTGACGCCCTCACGGGCGGCGAAGGCGTCCTTGGCCTGGTTGCGCAGCCTCATCACCTTGGTGATGTCGACCTCGACGACCGAGGTCAGCTGGGCCTGGGTGTGCAGCGCCTTCATCATGTTGTCGCCGATGACCTTGCGCATGCGGGTCATCTTCACGGTCTGACCGCGCAGCGGGGACAGCTCGAGAGCCGGGGCCTTCGCAGCGGCCGGAGCAGCGGCGGCGGCCGGGGCCTGCGCAGCGGCCTTCGCGGCCTCGGCGGCAGCGATGACGTCCTGCTTGCGGATACGGCCACCGACGCCGGTGCCCTTGACCGTGGACAGGTTCACGCCGTTCTCGGCAGCGAGCTTACGGACCAGAGGGGTCACGTACGCGTCGCTCGCCTCACCCGCGGCGGGCGCGGCCGGAGCAGCCGGAGCCGGGATGACGGGGGCCGGAGCGGCAGCCGGAGCGGGGGCGGGAGCCACCGGAGCCGGAGCAGCGGGCGCGGCCGGGGCGGGCGCCGGGGCCGCAGGGGCAGCCGGCGCCGGAGTGGCCGGAGCAGCGGCCTGGGCCGGAGCCGGAGCCGGGGCGGCGGGCGCGGGAGCTGCGGCCGGAGCGGCACCCGCGGCGCCGATCACGGCCAGCTTGGCGCCGACCTCCGCGGTCTCGTCCTCGCCGACCGTGATCTCGAGCAGCACGCCGGAGGCGGGCGCCGGGATCTCGGTGTCGACCTTGTCCGTGGAGACCTCGAGCAGCGGCTCGTCGGCCTCGACGCTGTCGCCGACCTGCTTGAGCCAGCGGGTGACGGTGCCCTCGGTGACGCTCTCGCCGAGCGCCGGGAGGACGACGTCCGTGCCGGTGGCGCCACCCGCGGGGGCAGCGGCCGGGGCCGGAGCCGCGGGAGTCTCGGCGGCCGGAGCCGAAGCGGCGGGAACCTCGGCCACCACGGTCTCGGCCTCGGCCGGAGCCGGGGCCGCGGCCGGGGCGCCGCTGCCGTCGTCGATGATCGCCAGCTCGGCGCCGACCTCGACGGTCTCGTCCTCAGCGACCTTGATGGAGGCGAGGACGCCCGAGGCGGGGGCCGGGATCTCGGTGTCGACCTTGTCGGTCGAGACCTCGAGCAACGGCTCGTCGGCCTCGACACGCTCCCCCTCGGCCTTCAGCCAGCGGGTGACGGTGCCCTCGGTGACGCTCTCGCCGAGCGCCGGAAGGGTTACGGAAACCGACATGGTTTCTGTTGCTCCTAACGGATGGGGTCTCCCCAGCTCGCGCGGAGCGCCGAGCGAGGGGACGTGCGGAAGTGTCGTCGCGCCCGAGGGCTCAGTCGTGGGAGTGCAGGGGCTTGCCCGCGAGAGCCAGGTGGGCCTCGCCGAGCGCCTCGCTCTGCGTCGGGTGCGCGTGGATGAGCTGCGCGACCTCGGCCGGCAGAGCCTCCCAGTTGTAGATCAGCTGAGCTTCGCCGACCTGCTCGCCCATACGGTCACCGACCATGTGGACGCCGACCACGGCACCGTCCTTGACCTGGACGAGCTTGATCTCGCCCGCGGTCTTCAGGATCTTGCTCTTGCCATTGCCCGCGAGGTTGTACTTGAGGGCGACGACCTTGTCCGCGCCGTAGACCTCCTTGGCCTTGGCCTCGGTGATGCCCACGGAGGCGACCTCGGGGTGGCAGTACGTCACCCGGGGCACACCGTCGTAGTCGATCGGAACGGTCTTCAGACCGGCCAGCCGCTCTGCCACCAGGATGCCCTCGGCGAAGCCGACGTGCGCGAGCTGGAGAGTGGGGACGAGGTCTCCGACCGCGGAGATCGTGGGGACATTCGTCTGCATGTACTCGTCGACCAGGACAAAGCCGCGGTCCATCGCGACGCCCTGCTCCTCGTAGCCGAGTCCGGCGGAGACCGGGCCGCGGCCGACCGCCACCAGCAGCACCTCGGCCTCGAAGGTCTTGCCGTCCGCGAGGGTGACGCGCACGCCGTCCGCGGTGTACTCGGCCTTCTCGAAGAAGGTGCCCAGGTTGAACTTGATGCCGCGCTTGCGGAACGCGCGCTCAAGAAGCTTCGAGCTGTTCTCGTCCTCGACCGGGACCAGGTGCTTCAGGCCCTCGATGACGGTGACGTCGGAGCCGAAGGACTTCCACGCGGAGGCGAACTCGACGCCGATGACGCCGCCGCCCAGCACGATCGCGGACTGCGGGACGCGGTCCAGGACCAGCGCGTGGTCGGAGGAGATGATGCGGTTACCGTCGATCTCCAGGCCCGGCAGCGACTTCGGTACGGAGCCGGTGGCGAGGAGGACGTGGCGGCCCTGGACGCGCTGGCCGTTGACGTCGACGGAAGTGGGGGAGGACAGCCGGCCCTCACCCTCGATGTACGTCACCTTGCGGGAGGCGATCAGACCCTGCAGGCCCTTGTACAGCCCGGTGATCACCTCGTCCTTGTACTTGTGGACGGCCGGGACGTCGATGCCCTCGAAGGTGGCCTTGACGCCGAACTGCTCACTCTCACGGGCCTGGTCGGCGATCTCGCCGGCATGCAGCAGGGCCTTGGTGGGGATGCAGCCACGGTGCAGGCAGGTGCCGCCGACCTTGTCCTTCTCGATCAGGGCGACGTCCAGGCCCAGCTGGGCTCCGCGCAGTGCCGCGGCGTAACCGCCGCTACCACCGCCGAGGATCACTAGGTCGAAAACGGTGCTGGCGTCGTTCGCCACGTCACGTCCTCCATGCATGTGCGCCGGTCGCCGGCCTTCGATGACCGGGCGGCGGCTGGTGTTCGGCCGCTGTTTCTTCGGCCCTGTGGTGGGGGCCCTGTCCTGCCGAGAACCCATCTTCGCACTTGTTGACGGAAGGCGGGACGCGGGGCCGGGGCTTGAGATAGTGACCTTGAGCTCTTCTGGGGGTTACCCCCGCGTAGGGGGCGCCTGCGGCGGCCCTCCTCCCCTGGGTAGGAGGCCCGCCGCAGGCGTACGCCCCGAGGCCTGTCTTTCGGATCTTGCCGGGTGCGCGTGCCCTGGCACGCGCATCTGCTGCGTTGTCGTCAGTCGCCGACGCTCCGCGTGGGCTTCTTCCTCCGCCTTGCATCTGCACGCAGCAGACCCCGCTCACTGATCCGGCCTGATCCGAAAGGCAGGCCCTAACCCAGGTCGCCGTCAGCCGTGCGTTCGGCGAGCTTCACCAGCGTGCGGATCGCCGAGCCGGTGCCGCCCTTCGGCGTGTAGCCGAACGGCGCGCCCTCGTGGAAGGCCGGGCCCGCGATGTCCAGGTGCGCCCAGGTGATGCCGTCGCCCACGAACTCCTTCAGGAACAGACCGGCCACCAGGCCGCCGCCCATCCGCTCTCCCATGTTGGCGATGTCGGCGGTCGGGGAGTCCATGCCCTTGCGCAGTTCGCTCGGCAGCGGCATCGGCCAGGACTGCTCGCCGACCTCCTCCGCGATCTCGTGCACGGAGGTACGGAAGGCGTCGTCGTTCGACATGATGCCGAAGGTGCGGCTGCCCAGCGCCATCACCATCGCGCCGGTCAGCGTCGCCACGTCGACGATCGCGTCCGGGTTTTCCTCGGAGGCCTTGGTGAGCGCGTCAGCCAGTACCAGACGGCCCTCGGCGTCGGTGTTGAGCACCTCGACCGTCTTGCCGCTGTACATGCGCAGCACGTCGCCGGGGCGGGTGGCGGAGCCCGACGGCATGTTCTCGGCGAGCGCGAGCCAGCCGGTGACATTGACCGCGATGCCCAGGCGGGCGGCCGCGACGACGGCGGCGAACACCGCGGCGGCGCCGCTCATGTCGCACTTCATCGTCTCGTTGTGGCCGGCCGGCTTGAGCGAGATGCCGCCCGAGTCGTAGGTGATGCCCTTGCCGACCAGGGCGAGTGTCTTGGCCGCCTTGGAGTGGGTGTAGCTGAGCTTCACCAGGCGCGGCGGGTTCTGCGAGCCCTGGCCGACGCCGAGGATGCCGCCGAAGCCGCCCTTGAGGAGCGCCTTCTCGTCCAGGACCTGCACCTTGATGCCGTTCTCCTTGCCGGCGGCGGTGGCCACGGCGGCGAAGGCCTCGGGGGTGAGGTCGTTCGGCGGGGTGTTGACCAGGTCGCGGGCGCGGTTGATCTCCTCGGTCAGCGCGATCGCGCGCTCGGCCGCGGCCTTGTACGCCTTGTCGCGCGGCTTCGCGCCGAGCAGAGCGACCTCGGCGAGCGGCAGCTTGGCGCCGTTGCCGTTTCTGGTGTTCTTCGCGTCCTTCTCGACGCCGCGGTAGGCGTTGAAGGCGTATGCGCCGAGCAGCGCGCCCTCGGCGATGGCCTCCGCGTCCTCCGAGGCCTCGATGGGCAGGGCGAAGGCAGCCTTCTTCGTGCCGGTCAGCGCACGGGCCGCGGAGCCGGCGGCACGGCGCAGCGACTCGGCCGGGTACGCCTCGTCCTTCTCCGGGACCGGACCGAGGCCGACCGCGATGACGACCGGGACCTTGAGGCCGGAGGGGGCGGGGAGCTTGGTCACCTCGCCCTCGGCACCCGTGGCGCCGAGGGTGTCCAGCACAGAGGCGAGCTTTCCGTCGAACGCCTTGTCCACGGCCTCGGCGCCCGGCGCGACGACCGGGCCCTTGGCGCCCTTCGCGACGCCGACGACGAGGGCGTCGGCGCGGAGCGTCGCTGCGCCGGCGGTGCTGAGAGTGAGAGCAGTCACGGTGGTGAAATCTCGCTTCCGTTGAGTCCAGGCCGTAGAGGGGGGTGGTGGGGACGGATCGACATCCCGCGCCGGACAAGAGCCTACGCTCGGTCACCTGGCCCGCCCACGGCGGCGGTAAATCACTCGTACGTGACGTCTCGCTGGCGCCGTTCATCCGCGCGGGCAAGGCGGTCTTCCATGTCGAGTACGAGCTGAAGACCGGGGGGTTCTGTCCCTTGGCCCTCGGCTGAAGCTCAGCTCGATGCTGGCGAAGTACGAGCTGGGGTGTGGCGCAGGCCCTGCTAGCCGTCCTGGCGGGCGAGGACGAAGCAGGTCACGACCCGCAGGTCGGCATCGTCCCAGTTGCCCTCGACCGGCCATGTCGACCAGAAATGCCCGGGTTCCACGGACTCTCTGATCCAGGCGTCCGGCGCCGACCGGTAGGCGCGGTCGCACTTGTCGGATGCTTGCCGGTGCGCCGCTTCCTCGCCGGGATAGGCGCCGCCGGAGCCGAGCCGGGCGGAGGCATAGATCCGGGCGTCGTGCGGATTCGTGCAGGGAACCACAGCGACCAGCCGCTCACTCGCGATGCCCGTGTTGAAGTCGATGCACTGACCGGGCTTGGTCTGATGGATGTACTTCACCGTCTTGCCCGCATCGAGGGTCTGCTCCGAGGACGCGGGCAGGACCGGGTTCGACGCGCCGTAGCCGGTGAGCGTGAGTTCGGAGCGGATCGCGGTCACGTCGGCGAGGGCGCTGTCCTTTGCCTTCAGCAGGCGCGAGAGATCGGCCGTCGCGTGGCTGATCCGGCCCTTGCCGTCCACTGTCAGGGTGAAGCCGACGCTTGAGGGCGCATCGAGGCCGTAGCGCAGTTCGTCCCTGATGTCGTCGGGGAAAAGGAGCCTGCCGGCCTCGTCGGGTGACAGCGATCCCGTGTAACTGCGGCCGCCGCCGGAGGCATTGCTCGCCTTCACGCCCTGAACCATCGAGAGGGAATCCAGCAGCGTTCCGCCGATGGGTGCCTCGACTCCGCGCAGGCTGGTGATCGAGTCGCCCGCCCTGTACGGCTCGGCGACGCCGTGTGCGTACCGCAGCCAGTACGCCGAGCGGCCCGAGCGGTAGCGGGTGTGCGTCGTGTCGACGGCGAGCCGCGCGGTCGGGTGCCCCCGGCGCTCTCCCAGGGTGGTGCCGAGCATGGTGTCCTGGGCCGCGGCGGGAAAGCCCTTCGGCATCGTCCACGCGCGCGTGCCGTCTCCCCGGTGGCCCTTGAAGTCGAGACGGCCTCTGGTCGTCAGGACCGCGTCGCCCTTCTTCGAGGCGTACGTCATCGTCTGGGTGAATGCGGCGCTGCCCGCGCCCTTGGTCTGGCCGACCGCCAAGTACGGCTGGGCGGTGAGCGGCTGGGAGAACACCGGGTGCGGGGACGCCTTCGGCTTCTTGTCCGAGGACCCGCCCGAGCAGGCGGTGAGCAGCAGCAGTGGCGCTGCAATGGCTGCGACGAGGGGGAAGTGGCGTCTGATCATGACGGTTCGACCTGTGAAGATCGCCCACGGTTGCCCGCCCAGAGGTCACGGAACGATCAAACCCGGCCGAGTGCCAGGGCGATCAGCGCAGCCGTCGCCGCCGTCTCGGCCAGCGCGCCGAACACGTCGCCGGTCACGCCGCCGAACCGGCGTACACAGTGGCGCAGCAGGAGTTGGGCCGCACCCAGGCCGGCCCCCACAGCCAGCGCGTGCTGCGCCGTCGCGTATCCGCCGAGCAGTGCGCCCGCCCCCGCGCAGCCCGCGGTGACCAGGGCGGCGACGGCGAGAGCGGTGCGTACGGGAACGGTCTCCGCGACCGCCGCGCCCAGGCCCTCCGGGCGGGCCGCCGGGACGCCGGTGCGCGAGGCGAGAGTGAGGGCGAGGCGCGCGGTCACGCCCGAGACCACCGCGCCCAGCGCGCCGTACGCCCAGCCCCGGCCGTACAGCTCGGCCACCGCCGCGACCTGGGCGAGCAGTACGAACAGCAGGGTGATGACCCCGAACGGACCGATGTCCGACTGCTTCATGATCCGCAGCGCTTCCTCCGCCGGTTTGCCGCTGCCGAGCCCGTCGGCGGTGTCGGCGAGGCCGTCCAGATGCAGGCCCCGGGTGAGGGCGGCGGGGACGGCGACGGTGGCGACCGCGGCGAGCAGCGGGCCCGCGCCCAGCAGCGCCGGTACACCGCCGGCGGCCGCCGCCAGCAGGCCGACGACCAGGCCGGCGAGCGGCGCGCTGAGCATTCCGGCGCGTGCCGCGTCCCGGTCCCAGCGCTTCACACGGACGGGGAGCACGGTCAGGGTGCCGAAGGCGAAACGTATGCCGGTCAGTGGGAGCACCGGCGAAGGGTAGCCCGGCCCGACTGACGGTAAATTGCGCATAACGCGCGAATCGGGAGCGGGTGGCATGGGTCACTGGTTTTACCGCAACATCATCGAGCCGGGGAAGCTCCCGATGCTGCTCGCGCTGGCCTCCTTCGTACTCACCTTCCTGATCACCCGTATGGTCACGCGGCTGATCAGGGCGGGCAGGGGGCCGTTCAAGAACGTCACGCCCGGCGGCATGCACATCCACCATGTGGTCCCCGGCGTCTTCCTCATCGTCATCGGCGGCTTCGGTGCGGTCGGCAGCAGCCGGTACGGTCCCGCGGCGGCGGTCTGCGCGATCATCTTCGGCATGGGTGCCGGCCTCGTCCTCGACGAGTTCGCGCTGATCCTCCATCTCGACGACGTCTACTGGACCGAGCAGGGACGTCAGAGCGTGGAGGTGGTGGTCCTCGCCGCGGCCCTGGCGCTGCTGGTGCTCAGCGGCTTCTCGCCGCTCGGCGTCAATGAGGTGAGCCCCGGCGAGCGCCAGGACCGCACCTCGCTGATCCTCACAGTGGCGGTCAACTTCCTTCTGGTGCTCATCACGATGTTCAAGGGCAAGCCACGGATGGCCCTGATCAGCGTTCTGGTGCCGTTCGTGGCGATCGTCGGGGCCGTCCGGCTGGCCAGGCCCGGCTCGCTCTGGGCCCGCCGCTTCTACCGCAACCGGCCCAAGGCCCGCGCCAAGTCGGGGCTGCGCTCCTTCCACCACGACCGGCGCTGGAACCGGCCCCGGCGCAAGTTTCAGGACCTTATCGGCGGCGCACCCGACCGGCCCGACGTGCCCGACCGGCCTGAGGTACCTGGGCCTGACGCGCCGCCCGACCGGCCGGATGCACCCGGGCGTGACGTACCCGGGCCTGATGCACCCGGGCGTGACGTACCCGGGCCCGACGCGCCCGACCGACCTGACGCGCCCGGGCCGGACGCGCCGCCCGACCGGCCCGCCTCGCGCGACGGCTGACGCCGGTGCCGCAGGCGCCGCCGGCGGCGCAGCGTCGAGAGCCCGATCACCACCATCACCGCGGCGATCGCCGCCAGATGCTCCTTGCCCGCCAGATTGTTCTTCACCAGCACCTCGACGATCATCGACGCGATCACGAGAGACATCGTGAGCCGGGCCCGGTAGCGCCAGCAGACGAAGACCGCGAGGCCGACGACCGCCGCCGAGGGGCCGGTGTCGACGATCAGGGCGTCCGACGCGGGCAGCCCGAAGACGCCGTCCGGGCCGAGCGAGATGCCGATCCGCGCGCACGTCGTACCGGCCAGCGTCGACGCGTACGCGATCACCAGCGTCCGGTACCGGCCCAGAGCGATCTCGGCGATGCCGAACACCAGCAGGATCTGCGCCAGCGCGCCCCACACCGGCAGATCCAGCGCCGGTACGAACAGCGAGAGCGGGGTGCGCAGCAGGGCGACCCAGAGCGGGTCCTCGGCCTTCACGAAGCCGATGCCGCGGACCGGGCCGAAACCCCAGGACTGGTTCTGGATCAGCTGGAAGAGCGCCGTGAGACAGACCGCCCCGAGCGTCATCGGAAGGGCCCGCCACTTCTTGGTGACGAGCGCCTTCCGCAGGGTCGCGTACAGCGGACCCCACTCGCGGCGCGCGAACGCCCCCACCCTGTTCAACGCTTGGTCTCCAGGTGCCTGCGGTGCAGCCACTTGGGCAGACCGGGCGCCTCCAGGAAACCCTCGGCGCGGCCCGCGGCGACGCCGATGCGCAGCAGGTCGGCGCTCTTCTCGAAGAGCATGAAACGCGGCTCCCAGATCGGTCGGTACTTGGCGTTGGCCCGGTAGAGGGACTCGATCTGCCACCAGCGGGAGAAGAAGCTGAGGAGTGAGCGCCACAGCCGCAGCACCGGACCGGCGCCGAGCTTCGAGCCACGTTCGAAGACCGATCTGAACATCGCGAAGTTCAATGAGACCTGAGTGATCCCGATCTCTTTCGCGCGTTGCAGGAGTTCGATGACCATGAACTCCATGAGGCCGTTCTCGGAGTCACGGTCACGCCGCATCAGGTCGAGCGAGAGTCCCTTGGGACCCCAGGGCACAAAGCTCAGCACCGCCCGCAACTCGCCCTGGCCGTCGGTGCATTCGAGCATCACGCAGCGGCCGTCACCGGGGTCTCCGAGCCGCCCGAGTGCCATCGAGAAGCCGCGCTCGGTGGCTCCGTCGCGCCAGTCGTCGGCCCGTGCCAGCAGGACGTCCATCTCCTGGGGCGGGATCTCCTCGTGGCGGCGGATCCGTACCTCGTAGCCGGCCCGCTTGACCCGGTTGTAGGCCTGGCGCACGGTCCGCATCGCGCGCCCGTCGAGGGTGAAGTCGTCCGTCTCGACGATCGCCTCGTCCCCGAGCTCCAGCGCGTCCAGGCCGTGGCGCGCATAGATCGTGCCGGCCTCCTCGCTCGCCCCCATCACGGCCGGGATCCAGCCGTGTTCGCGGGCCTCCGCGAGCCACGGGTCGATCGCGCCGGGCCAGGCCTCCGGGTCGCCGAGCGGATCGCCGGAGGCGAGCGAGACTCCGCCCACCACCCGGTAGGTGACCGCGGCCTTCCCGGTGGGGGACCACACGACGCTCTTCTCGCGGCGCAGCGCGAAGTAGCCGAGCGAGTCGCGGTCGCCGTGGCGCTGGAGCAGGACGCGCAGTCTCTCCTCGTCGTCCTCGGTGAGCGGGTCGACCGCGCGGCGGGAACGGAAGGCCGCGTACAGCACGGCGAGCAGCAGCAGCGTGGACAGGACGTTGATGGTGACGTTGACCCAGCCGGGCGTGCTGATCCCGGCGAAGCCGGAGTCGTCGGCGGCGAGCGACACCAGCCGCATCACGCCGTAGCGCCAGCGCTCCAGGAAGGTGGACCGGCCGGCCGAGGTGTTGGTGACGGTGACGAGTATGGCCGCGAGCAGCGAGGTCAGCAGCAGCCCGCCGATCCCGACGGCCGCGGCCAGCTTGGGGTTGGCGCGGTCGCCCTTGGCGTAGAACTCCCGCCGCCCGAGCAGCAGCGCGAGCACGAAGGCGGCGGTCAGGACGAGCGAGATCCAGTTCTGCGCGTGCTCCCTGATGGCCGGGTCGACGGCGAGCGCCAGGACGAAGAGCAGCAGAAAGAGCCCGGCCAGTACGGAGTTGAGGATCCAGGCGGCCCGCTTGCGGCGGCGCATGGTGATGGCCAGGAAGAGCGTGAAGACCCCGGAGGCGAAGCCCGCCGTCAGCAGATACGGCGTGAAGAAGTCATCGATGTTGTGCCGCCGGAGATCCTGCCCGAAAGAGACCCATACGGCGCTCAGGAGGTTGATGAACGCCACCGCGCGCAGGTACCAGACGGCGAATGCCGCGCTGCGTCGTGAGCGGACGGTGCTTCGGCTCGTACCCCGGCCGGCCTCTTCGCTGGACAAACGGACCTCTCCCATGAAACGCGATGATATGGGGCATCTCGCGTCATGATGGGCGAGGTGCGGCGGCCTGTGGCGGCCGCACCCACGCGTCAGTCCGTGTCGCCCTCCACCGGCTTCACCGGCTCGGTACGCTCCGGCAGTTCGGCCGCGAGCGCGGCCGAAGCCTGCACGAGGGGGAGCGCGAGCAATGCCCCGGTTCCTTCGCCCACAGTGACGCCGTGATCGAGCAGGGGGTTGAGTGCCATCCGGTCCAGGGCCTTGGCCTGCGCCGGTTCGCCGCTCAGCTGGCCCGCCAGCCACCAGTCCGGTGCCCGGAACGCCGCACGCTGCCCCACCAGGGCACACGCCGCCGAGACCACCCCGTCGAGGATCACCGGCATCCGGCGTACGGCGCTCTGCAGCAGGAAGCCCGTCGTCGCGGCCAGATCAGCGCCGCCCACCGTCGCGAGCAGCTCCAGCTGATCGCCGAGCACCGGCCGGGCCCGCCGCAGCGCGTCACGGATCGCCGCGCACTTGCGCATCCAGGCCAGATCGTCGATGCCCGCGCCGCCGCGGCCGGTGACCACGGAGGCGTCCGTGCCGCACAGCGCGGCGATCAGGGCCGAGGCCGGTGTGGTGCCGCCGACGCTCAGATCGCCGAGCACCACCAGATCGGTGCCGGAGTCGGCCTCCTCGTCGGCGACGGCCATGCCCAGGCGTACGGCTGCCTCGGCCTCCTCCACGGTCAGCGCGTCCTCGACGTCGATACGTCCGCTGCCGCGCCGCACCCGGCGGCGTACGACATCCTCGGGCAGCAGCTCGGGGTCGCAGTCCAGAGAGGCGTCGACGATCCGCACCGGTACGCCCATCCGGCGGGCCAGTACGGCGACGGGGCTCGCGCCCTCCAGCGTGGCGCGCACCAGCTCGTGCGCGGAACCGGACTCCCGGCCGGAGACGCCCAGTTCGGCCACTCCGTGATCACCGGCGAACAGCACCACCCGCGGCTGCTCGATCGCCTTGACCGGTACGGAGGCCTGCGCGGCGGAGAGCCACTCGCCCAGCTCGTCCAGCCGGCCGAGGGAACCGGGCGGGACGATCAGCCGCTCCCGGCGTTCCTCGGCGTCACGCCGCATGCCGCTGTCGGGGCGCTCGATCAGATCGGAGAAGTCGTCGAGATTCAGCCTGCTCATTCGCCGAACAGTACCGGCAGCGGTGTCGCCACAGGGCAGCGCCCGTCAGCTGCGCAGCACGAGAGCCTGCCCGGCGACGACCAGGAGCAGATGCTCGCACTCCTCGGCGAAGGCGGCGTTGAGGCGGCCGAGTTCGTCGCGGAAGCGCCGGCCCGACGCGGTGGCGGGCACGACACCTGAGCCCACTTCATTGGTCACTGCGACGACGGTGCGGCGGGTCTGCCGTACGGCCTCGACCAGTTCGGCGACCCGCTCGTGCAGTGCGCGCTCGCCGTGCGCCGCCCACTTGGCGTCGTCCCAGGCGCCCACCCGGTCCATCGCGTCGGTGAGCCAGAGGGACAGACAGTCGATCAGCATCGGCGGTCCGTCCTCGGCGAGGAGGGGTACGAGGTCACAGGTCTCGGCGGTACGCCAGGAGCCGGGCCGGCGCTCGCGGTGCCGTCGGACGCGGGCCGACCACTCGGCGTCCCCGTCCCGGCTGCCGCTCGTCGCGACGTACAGCACCTCGGGGAAGGACTCCAGGCGCCGCTCGGCCTCGAGGGACTTGCCCGAGCGGGCGCCGCCGGTGACGAGGGTGCGGCGGGGGAGGTCCGGTACGGCGTGGTACTCGCCGACGATCAGCGTCGTGCCGTCGGGCACGGCCCGCGCGCCCGCGGCCGCGAGGCGGCGGGCGAGCTCGGGACCGCCGGGGGCGTCGTGGTCCAGGTGCACCGCGACGATGTCGGTGGTCGAGCCGATCGCGCCGGAGGCACGCAGCCGGGCGATGCCGTCCGGCCGTCCGACGACATCGCCCACGACCATCGCGTACGCGGCGAGGCCCTCTGCGAGGCCCGCGGGCGCGGCGCCCGGCGGCAGGTACAGCAGCCGCTCGCCCTCCGGCGACGTCACCTCGTACCCGGTACCGGGGTGGTCCATCGGCATGGCCCGCACCCGGTGCCCACTGATCAGCGTCAGCTCCTGCCCGTCCGGCACGCGCCCGGCCGTGGGCAGCCCGGCGGGCAGATCCACGGCCGGCCCGTCGTGAGGATGCGTCAGCAGCACCTGCCGCACGCCGACGAGGGAATGCCCGGACCGCGCGGCGGCGAGCGCGGCGCCGGGCGTGAGGTCGAGCAGCAGGGCCCCGTCGATGAGCAGCGCGGTGGCCGCCCGCGCATACGGCCCGCGGGCCGTGGCGCAGACGGCGCACGGGCAGTCGGGGCGGGGCAGTCCGGCGGGCGCGCCGGTGCCGAGCAGAGTCAGTTCCACGCCTCTGATCCTCCCGCGTCACCGCGGGCGGTGCGCGCCCGGATACGCTGCGGGCAGGATAGTGATCAGCTGGTGGCCCCTGGGAGTGGGAGGCGGACATGGCATGGACGTGGCGTTTCGAGAAGTCCGACGGCACGGAGGTCCAGCCGGCGGTGCAGCCGGAGGAGTTCACGACGCAGGGTGACGCGGAGTCCTGGATCGGCGAGTACTGGAAGGACTTGCTCGAGGGCGGCGCGGACCAGGTGGTGCTGTCGGAGGACGGCGCGAAGATCTACGGCCCGATGAGCTTGAACGCGGAGGGCTGACAGCCGGGGGGCGCGGGGTCCACGGCGCGGTCCGCCTGCACGGCGTCGGGTCCGCGGCCATGGGGGTCCCCGTGCCCCTGGCTGTTTCCGGCCGCGGGTGTGTGGTTCCCCCCGGACTGCGGGCGACGCGAAGCTGCCATTTCCAGGGTGCGGGACCGCCTGCCCGGCACCGGTCCGCGGCTACCGGCGCGGGGCCGCCCGGACGGCACCCGGTCCGCGCCCGCGGGGGGCTCCCGGCGGGCGCTGCGGCGCGAAGCTGCCGTTCCCAGGCTGTGCGGGCGTCAGTTCCCCGCGGACCCCCCTGTCTTAACCGCTGCGGGCGGCGCGAAGCTGCCGCTTCCCGGGGGGCGGGGGTGTCAGCCCCACCGGGCCTCGCCCGCAGGGGGTCTGGGGGCCTGCCCCCAGTTCCGGGATGGGGGTACTTCCCCTGGCTGCGCCGGGGCCACCCCCACCCAGGCGAAGCGCTGAGGGAGGGCAGGTAGGGGAAAACAACCCACCGGACCCCCCGCCGCTCAGGCCTCGCCCAGCGTCACCTCGACCCGGCCCTCCTCACCACCCCGCAGATACGTCACCGCCACCTTCTCGCCCGGGCTCGCCGACGCCAGCGCCTCCGCCAGTGACATCACTGACGTAATCTCCGTCGAGCCCAGCTTCGTGATGATGTCCCCCGGCCGGATCCCCGCCTGCTGCGCCGGGCCCCCCTTCGCCACCGACACCACCGCAACCCCCGACGGCTGGTAGCTGTCGTCCAGCACCGTCCGCGCCGTGATGCCCAGCGCCGCCCGGCCCGAATGCGTGACCCGGCCGTCCTTGATGATCTGGTCCGCGATCGACTTCACCGTCGAGACGGGGATCGCGAAGCCGATCCCCGGCGCCACACCGCCAAGTCCCGGATCCACCGCCTCCAGCGTCGGAATCCCGATGAGCTCGCTGTCCAGATTCACCAGCGCCCCACCGCTGTTGCCCGGATTGATCGCCGCCGACGTCTGCACCATGTTGCTGATCGTCGCGCCCGTCCCGCCCCCGCCCTCGCCCTCGCTCACCGTGCGGCCGACCGCCGAGACGATGCCCTGCGTGACGCTGCTGGACAGACCCAGAGGCGTACCCATCGCCAGCACGATCTGCCCCACCTCGACCTTCGACGAGTCACCGAGTCTCGCCGCCTTCAGACCCTGCGGCACCTTGTCCAGTTTGATGACCGCCAGTTCCTGGTCCGGGTAGGAGGACACCAGCTGTGCCGTCAGCTCCAGCTCACCCGTCGCCACGGTCACGTTGAAGGATTTCTCGGCGCCCACCACATGCGCGTTGGTGACGACATGGCCCTTGTCGTCGTAGACGACGCCCGAGCCGATGCTGTCGCCCGCCTGGATCTGGACGACCGACGGCAGGACGTTTCTGATCACCTTCTGGTAGTCGGCCTCCAGATCGTTGGCGGCCTTGGGCGCGGCCGACTGCGGCGAGGCGGATTCCTTCGGTGAGCCCGTGCACCCGCCGAACAGGGCAACGGCGCAGACGGCAGCGGTCACCGGCATCAGTACACGGCGTACGAGCGATGCGTCCATGCCCGGAGTATCCCTTTTGCTCCGCGGCATGGCCCGCTTTTGCTACGAAATGGCCTCCGGTGGACCCTGATCAGTGGGGCCGCAGCAGCAGGACGCGGCTTCTCGTTCGCTCTTTCGGTGGATTTCCGGGCGGCGTCCGAGCCGGGACCGGGTTCAGTGCCCAGCCGCGCAGCTCAGCCGCCTCACTCAGCCGCGGCAGCTCAGTCGCGTCCCGCAGCTCAGCCGCGTACGCCGCACAGATGCAGCAACGCCGCCACCCGTCGGTACGGCTCCGTGCGACCCGCACGGTCCTCCGCCGCCAGCAGCCGCTCCAGCTCGGCGGCGGCCGGCAGCTCGCACTCCACGGGCACGTTGTCCGTGAAGACCCGCACCCCGTACCAGGCGTGCAGCGGCGCGGCGATACCCGCCAGCGTTGCCGTCAGCGCATCCAGCCGATCGGCCCGCACAGGCAGCCCGAGCCGATTCGTGTACGTGTCCGAGTCGAAGGCGGCCAGTGCGCCCGCCCAGTCCCCGTCCAATGCCGGCCGCATGGCCAGCGCGTCGCCGTTCCGTACGAGCAGCGAGAGCAGCCCGCCCGGCGCCAGCATCCTGGCCAGGCCCGCGAGCATCGCGTCCGGCTCCGGGACATACATGAGCACGCCGTGGCAGAGCACCACGTCGAAGCTGCCCGGCAGAAAGTGCACCCCGGTGTCCCGGCCGTCACCCTCGATCAGCCGGACCCGCTCGCGGATCCCGGCCGGCTCGGTGGCGAGCGACTCACGGGCCACCCGGAGCATGTCGGGTTCGGACTCCAGGCCCGTCACCGTGTGCCCGGCCCGCGCCAGGCGCAGCGCCTGCGTGCCCTGGCCCATCCCCACGTCGAGTATCCGCAGCCGCTGTCCTACCGGATAGCGGGCGGTTATCTGCTCGTCGAGCTGGCGGGCGACGAGCTCCTGGCGGACGGTGTTGCGCAGTCCACGGAGCCCGGCCAGCCACTCGGCCGAAGCACCTCCGAAACCGGAGACCTTCGTGCTCAGGGCCGCTCTCCGCGCTTGACCTGCGGCTTCGGCAGCCGGAGGCGACGCATCTGGAGCGTACGCATCAGGCCGTAAGCGACCGCTCCACGCTTGGACTCGTTCGGGAAGCGCTCGTTCAGCTGCTTCTTCATCCGGAACGCCAGGCCGATCGAGTCGACGACGATCAGGACGATCACACCCAGCCAGAGCAGCAGCGCGATGTTCTGCAGCGAGCCCACCCGGACCATGCTCAGGACCAGGATCACCACCGCGAGCGGCAGGAAGAACTCGGCGATGCAGAAGCGTGAGTCCACGAAGTCGCGCACGAAGCGGCGGACCGGTCCCTTGTCACGGGCCGGCAGATACCGCTCGTCGCCACTGGCGAGCGCCTCGCGCTGCCTGGCCATGTCCGAGCGGCGGGCCTCGCGCTGGCGCTTCGCGGCCTCCTTGCGGTCGGCCGGCGCGCTGGAGGCACGGCGACGCTGGGTCTGTGCCTCACTCCGCTTCGGCGTGGGGCGGCCCTTGGGGGCCTCGGGGTCGCGGGGCTGCTTGGAGAGGTCCAGCGGCACCTTGTCGGTGGGGGACTTCTCTTCTTTGGAACGGCTACCAAACACAAAACCCAAGGGTACGGGGTGGAGCGCAGGGACGGGGAAGCCGCCCGGGAACGATCCCGCAACACCGTGCGTCTGTAGGGGACAGAACCCGGCCGCAAGCCGGACAGAGCGGACCTTGCCCGTGGTTTCCCTGATGGTCACCTACTCCTTGCGCCGGATCGGGGCAGTTGTCAGTCGTCCTTGGGGATGAGCGCATCCGCGCTCGAACAGTGCGGTAATGGATGCAAGGCCCGTACTGTGGGTTCTGTTGGAGTGCTGAAGCTGAGTCCGTCAGAAGGGGGCGCGCGAAGCCCATGAGCGGTGTCATGAAGCGTATGGGGATGATCTTCCGCGCGAAGGCAAACAAGGCCCTTGACAGGGCCGAGGATCCGCGCGAAACCCTCGATTACTCGTACCAGAAGCAGCTGGAGCTGCTCCAGAAGGTACGCCGCGGAGTCGCCGATGTGGCGACCTCCCGCAAGCGGCTCGAGCTGCAGCTGAACCAGCTGCAAGGACAGTCCACCAAGCTCGAGGACCAGGGCCGTAAGGCGCTGGCGCTCGGCCGTGAGGACCTGGCGCGCGAGGCACTGTCCCGCCGCGCCGCGCTGCAGCAGCAGGTCACCGACCTCGAGACACAGCACCAGACGCTGCAGGGCGAGGAGGAGAAACTCACCCTCGCGGCCCAGCGGCTGCAGGCCAAGGTCGACGCCTTCCGTACGAAGAAGGAAACCATCAAGGCCACGTACACCGCGGCCCAGGCGCAGACCCGGATCGGCGAGGCCTTCTCCGGCATCTCCGAGGAGATGGGCGACGTCGGCCTGGCGATCCAGCGGGCCGAGGACAAGACCGCACAGTTGCAGGCCCGGGCCGGCGCGATCGACGAGCTGCTGGCCTCCGGTGCGCTCGACGACCAGTCCGGGATGGCGAAGGACGACATCGCCGCCGAGCTGGACCGCATCTCCGGTGGTACTGATGTAGAGCTGGAGCTGCAGCGGATGAAGGCCGAGCTCGCGGGCGGCTCGACCTCGAAGCAGGCCATCGAAGGCGGCTCCGGCCAGCAGGACGCGGCTGGGCAGCAGAACACCCCGAAGTTCGACAAGCAGTGACAGGCAGCGACAAGCAGTAGGGACTCGTCATGATCGTACGGATCATGGGGGAGGGTCAGCTGAGGCTGGCGGACAGCCACCTCGCCGAGCTGAACAAGCTCGACAACGAGCTGCTGGCCGAGATGGAGAGTGGTGACGGCCCGGGCTTCCGCCGGACGCTCCACGCGCTCCTGGAGAAGGTCCGGGAGCTCGGCGAGCCGCTTCCCGACGACTCCCTGGAGCCGTCCGAGCTGATTCTCCCGACTCCGGACGCGACTCTCGAGGACGTCCGGGCACTGCTCAGAGACGACGGCCTCATCCCCGGCTGACGTCCGCAGTCCCTGCGCGTCGACCTTCGCACTCCAACAGACAGAACGCCCCGCCCCGGACGATCGGGAGCGGGGCGTTCTGCTGTCTTCTGCGGTGCTCAGGCAGGTACGCGGCTCTCGTGGCACGCCGTACCGTTGCTCGATGTGACCTCACTCGCCACCGGGTTCGCCCGCACCAAGCGCTGGCTCCGCGCGCATCCGCTGGCGCTGGACGGCGCACTCGCGGCGGCCGTGCTGATCTGCATGGTCGTCGGCTCCTTCGCGGACCCGAACGGGCGGCACGGGCCGGAATTCGGGAGCCGGACCCCTCAACTGCGCAGTGTGGTGCTGATGGTCCTGGCGGCCGGCGCGCTCGTCTTCCGCCGCCGCAACCCGCTGGTGGTGCTCGTCCTCACCGGCGCGGTCTCCGTCGTCGAACTGGTCACCGGGGACCCGCCCGCCCCGGTCGCGATGAGCGCCGTGATCGCGCTCTATACGGTCGCCTCCCGCACCGACCGGCCCACCACCTGGCGGGTCGGCCTGCTCACCATGGCGGTGCTGACCGGTGCCGCGATGTTCTTCGGCTCGCCACCCTGGTACTCCCAGGAGAACCTCGGCATCTTCGCCTGGACCGGAATGGCGGCGGCCGCGGGCGATGCCGTACGCAGCCGTCGTGACTTCGTCGACGCGATACGCGAGCGGGCCGAGCGCGCCGAACGCACCCGTGAGGAGGAGGCCCGCCGCCGGGTCGCCGAGGAGCGGCTGCGGATCGCCCGCGATCTCCACGATGTGGTCGCGCACCACATCGCCCTGGTCAATGTGCAGGCGGGTGTGGCGGCCCATGTCATGGACAAGCGGCCCGATCAGGCCAAGGAAGCCCTCGCCCATGTGCGCGAGGCCAGCCGCTCGGCCCTGAATGAACTGCGCGCCACGGTCGGCCTGCTCCGCCAGTCCGGCGACCCGGAGGCCCCGACCGAGCCGGCCCCCGGTCTCGACGTCCTCGACGAGCTGGTCATCACCTTCCGGCAGGCAGGTCTGCCGGTGGAGGTGGCCCGCGCCGACGACGGCATCAGGCTGCCGGCGGCCGTCGACCTCGCGGCGTACCGGATCATTCAGGAGGCGCTGACCAATGCGCAGAAGCATGCGGGCCGGGACGCCAAGGCCGAGGTGAGCGTGATCCGGGTCGGCCCGACCCTGGAAGTGACCGTGCTGGACAACGGCGCGGAGCCGCAGGGGCAGACGGTCGGCGGCGGCCACGGTCTGCTGGGCATGCGCGAGCGCGTCACCGCACTCGGCGGCACCCTCACCACGGGTCCCCGCTACGGCGGCGGCTTCCGCGTACAGGCGATACTTCCGCTCAAGACACGTACGGGGGAGGACAGATGACGATCAGGGTGCTGCTCGCCGACGATCAGACACTACTGCGCAGCGCGTTCAAGGTGCTGGTGGACTCCGAGCCCGACATGGAGGTCGTCGCGGAGGCCGCGGACGGCGCCGAGGCGGTCGACCTGGCCCGCTCGGCCAAGGCCGATGTCGTCCTGATGGACATCCGTATGCCCGGCACGGACGGACTCGCCGCGACCCGCCTGATCAGCGCGGACCCCGAGCTGTCCCAGGTACGCGTCGTCATGCTGACCACCTTCGAGGTGGACGAGTACGTGGTGCAGTCGCTGCGCGCTGGGGCGTCGGGCTTTCTGGGCAAGGGCGCGGAGCCGGACGAACTGCTGAACGCCATCCGTATCGCCGCCGCTGGCGAGGCGCTGCTCTCGCCGGTCGCGACCAAGGGCCTGATCGCCAAGTTCCTCGCGCAGGGCGGCACTTCGGACGACGGGCAGGATTCCAAGGCGTACTCCGAGCGGCTCGCCGCGCTCACCGGGCGCGAGCGCGAGGTCCTCGTCCTGGTCGCGGGTGGCCACTCCAACGACGAGATCGCCGAGCAGCTCACGGTCAGTCCGCTGACCGTCAAGACCCATGTGAACCGCGCGATGGCGAAACTGGGCGCCCGCGACCGTGCACAGCTGGTGGTCATCGCGTACGAGTCGGGCCTGGTCCGTCCAAGGGTGGAGTAAGGGGCACCCGCAACTGCGGGTGCCCCTTACCGACAGACCGGACGCGCTACGGCAGTGCCAGCATCCGCTCCAGCGCCAGCTTCGCGAAGCTCTCCGTCTCCTTGTCGACCTGAATCCGGTTCACCAGATTCCCCTCCGCCAGCGACTCCAGCGCCCAGACCAGGTGCGGCAGGTCGATGCGGTTCATGGTCGAGCAGAAGCAGACCGTCTTGTCGAGGAAGACGATCTCCTTGTCGGGGTGGGCGTTCGCGACCCGGCGGACCAGGTTGAGCTCGGTGCCTATGGCCCACTTGGAGCCGGCGGGGGCCGCCTCCAGCGTCTTGATGATGTACTCCGTCGAGCCGACGTAGTCCGCCGCGGCCACGACCTCGTGCTTGCACTCCGGGTGGACGAGGACGTTCACGCCCGGGATCCGCTCGCGTACGTCGTTCACCGAGTCCAGCGAGAAGCGACCGTGCACCGAGCAGTGCCCGCGCCAGAGGATCATCTTCGCGGCGCGCAGCTGCTCGACGGTCAGCCCGCCGTTCGGCTTGTGCGGGTTGTAGAGGACGCAGTCGTCCAGGGACATGCCCATGTCGCGGACCGCGGTGTTCCGCCCGAGGTGCTGGTCCGGCAGGAAGAGCACCTTCTCGCCCTGCTCGAAGGCCCAGTCCAGCGCGCGCTTCGCGTTCGACGAGGTACAGATCGTCCCGCCGTGCTTGCCGGTGAACGCCTTGATGTCCGCCGAGGAGTTCATGTACGAGACGGGTACGACCTGCTCGGCAATACCGGCGTCGGTCAGCACGTCCCAGCACTCCGCGACCTGCTCGGCGGTCGCCATGTCCGCCATCGAGCAGCCCGCCGCCAGGTCCGGCAGCACGACCTTCTGGTCGTCGGAGGTCAGTATGTCGGCGGACTCCGCCATGAAGTGCACACCGCAGAACACGATGTACTCGGCCTCCGGCCGGGCCGCGGCGTCCTTGGCCAGCTTGAAGGAGTCGCCGGTGACGTCGGCGAACTGGATGACCTCGTCGCGCTGGTAGTGGTGGCCCAAGACGAAGACCTTGTCGCCGAGCTTCTCCTTCGCCGCGCGGGCGCGCTCCACCAGGTCCGGGTCGGACGGGGACGGCAGGTCGCCGGGGCACTCCACGCCGCGCTCGCTCCTGGGGTCGGCCTCACGGCCGAGCAGCAGCAGGGCGAGCGGCGTCGGCTGGACGTCGAGCTCAAGGCGGGCTTGGGCGGTGGTCACGTCACGCACCCTTTCTCTTCTGCAGAGGTACTTCTCGTCTATTTGACGCTATCTATCATAACTGCTTCACGTCACTTTGACGATGTCCATAGCGTCGATGTGACGCACCCCCCGTGCACCCCGCTGTACACCCGCCGTCCACAGGTCAGTCCCCTCCGACGAGCCGGTGTGCGAGCATGAAGGGGAAAGTCAGCCCTCGGTCCGGAATGAATCCGCGGCCACGCCGGTTGCAAACGTCGGCAAGCAGTCTCCGTACAACCCGGGAGAGAAGCAGATGTCCGTATCGGACGAGACCACCACCGTGAACGACGGCATCCTCCTGTCCGACGCCGCCGCGGCCAAGGTCAAGGCCTTGCTGGACCAGGAAGGCCGTGAGGACCTGGCGCTGCGCGTCGCCGTTCAGCCCGGCGGCTGCTCCGGCCTGCGCTACCAGCTGTTCTTCGACGAGCGTTCGCTCGACGGTGATGTCGTCAAGGACTTCGGCGGCGTCAAGGTCGTGACCGACCGGATGAGCGCCCCGTACCTGGGCGGCGCGTCGATCGACTTCGTGGACACGATCGAGAAGCAGGGCTTCACGATCGACAACCCGAACGCCACCGGGTCCTGCGCCTGCGGCGACTCCTTCAGCTAAGGCTCGAGGCAGGTACGACACGTACGAAGGCGGCGCCCCGAGACCGGGGTCGCCGCCTTCGTGTGCGCTGTCGGTTCAGTGCCGTGTCGGTTCAGCGGGACGGGCTCCGCGGTACGGCCTGGCCCGTCTCAGCGTCCACGACCTTCCGGTCGCCCAGCGGCTTGTCCAGCGTCACCTTCGCCGTCAGCTCCTTGGCGATGGCGATGCAGACCCGACCCGGGTCCGGGTTCGTCTCGGCGATCTTGACCTTCACGGTGTCGGCGCTCTCCGTCGCCGTTGCCGCGTAGTCGCTGCACACCCCGCCCCAGAACGTCACGGTCAGGGTCCGCCCGTCCGCGCTGTACGCCTGGACGCGCCGGTCGGACGGCGTCGCGTGTTCTTTCCGCGGCTCGGCCGGCTTGACGTTCTGTGCGGGCGGTGTGGGCTGCTTCAGGAACTTCGGGGCCACCGCGGGCTGCGCGATGGTGAACGGCTGGGCGCCGCCCTTCGGCTCCACCTGGAAGAGCCACGACGGTACGAGTGCCTGCTGCCCGTCGACGTACTGCGCGGCCAGTCCGAAGACCGCCTTGCCGATCGTCAGCTGTTCCGGACCGGTAGCCCTGCCCTTCGGCACGCACGGGGCGTCGGGCTTCTGCTCGCCCTCCAGCGGCACGGGCGTGGCGCAGCCGCCGATACCGATCGGGCCACTGCCCCGGGAGTCCTTGTTCAGCTGCTTCAGCGCCTCCTGGGCGGAGATCACCGGATACTCGTCGCTCTTGACGGGCTTCTTCAACTGCCCGCTGCCGCCGACCACTTGGCCGTCCGCGCCGACCTGGATGCCGGTCGTCCAGCCGTACGTCGGCAGGCCGCCGACCACCGGATCGGCGTTCACCACCCGTACCGAGCCCATCAGTTGGCGAGCGTCCAGCTTCGCGTCACTCTGGCCGAGCGCCTTCAGCACGGGCGACGCGGCCTTCTTCGCGGCCTCCTCGCTCACCGGCGCGGTGCGGGCCGAGCTCCCGCCCCTTGTCCCCAAGTCGCCACGGGACGCACAGACATCGACCTTCTTGCAGTTGTCACCGCCCGGCGAAGGCCCGAACCTGGCGAACGTCCAAGTGCCCGGCGCCTCCTTGTTGACCTGTAGCAGCGGGCCCGCGCCGTCCTTGTCCGTCCCGATCTTCCAGGCCTGGCCGACCGGCCGCGGTGTGCCCGGCAGCCCGAGCGCCTTCGCCAGCGCCGTCACCTCGGCCGCCGTGACAGCACCCTTCGCACGGTGGACGGCGGCCTTGTCCGGTCCGTCCGGCAGCTTGCCCGCGGCCCGGTAGACGACCCCGCCCGAGGGGTCGGGCTCACCCGGCGCGATGCCGCTGCGGCCCGCACCGTCCTCGCGGTCGTCCAGGGCGAGCGGGGGCGGATTCGAGCCCTTGCCCGGCGCACCGCTCTTGGCCTGTGCGCCGTCGCCGCCGAAGCCGGCCGTCGCGAAATACGCGCTACCGCCACCCGCGATCAGCACAGCCGCCGCCACTGAGGCGACGACGAGCGGGGAACGCCGACGGCGGGGGCTGTCCGCGCTGTTGGGGGGTCGCTCCGTACTGCTCACCGCATCGCTCCTTGTCTCATGTCCCCGTTGTACGGGGACATGAATGTGACGGAGCGGGGGAGCGCACGGTTCCCTGATGCGCCCCCCGTCGAGCGGAACTCAGTCGCCGAGCAGAGCTAGTCGCCGTATTCGGCCATGGCGTCGAGAAGCCGGGCGGAAGAGGCCGGAACCACGACACCATGGATACGGGACGGCGGCACAGGCGCGGGCACGGCCGCCGCGGGCACCACCCAGTGCGGAGCCATCCGTGCGCAGTCACCGCGCAGCTGGGCCAGACTGATCTCGGACTCTCGCGACTCGCGGGGGGTGATGGGCTTCGTCATATCCGCACCGTACGCACCTGGGCGACCATGAAAAAGGCCTACTATCGGGTAGTTTCCGCACTTCGCGAGGGGCCGTCGACCCGGTAGCGTGAACTGTCAAACCCACCCCGCCACAGGAGCGCATCGCCGTGCGAATCGCAGTCACCGGCTCCATCGCCACCGACCATCTCATGACCTTCCCCGGCCGCTTCGCCGACCAGTTGGTCGCGGACCAACTGCACACGGTCTCCCTCTCCTTCCTGGTCGACAACCTCGATGTGCGCCGGGGCGGTGTCGGCGCCAACATCTGCTTCGGAATGGGACAGCTCGGCAGCGGGCCGATCCTGGTCGGCGCGGCCGGATCCGACTTCGACGAGTACCGCGCCTGGCTGGACCGGCACGGCGTGGACACCGCGTCCGTACGCATCTCCGAGGTGCTGCACACCGCGCGCTTCGTCTGCACCACGGACGCCGACCACAACCAGATCGGCTCCTTCTACACCGGCGCGATGAGCGAGGCCCGCCTCATCGAGCTGAAGTCCGTCGCCGACCGGGTCGGCGGGCTGGACCTCGTCCTGATCGGCGCGGACGACCCCGAGGCGATGCTCCGCCACACCGAGGAGTGCCGCTCCCGCGCGATTCCCTTCGCGGCCGACTTCTCGCAGCAGATCGCGCGGATGAACGGCGACGAGATCCGGATACTGCTGGACGGGGCGACCTACCTCTTCTCGAACGAGTACGAGAAGGGGCTCATCGAGTCCAAGACCGGCTGGACGGACGCGGAGATCCTGGCGCGGGTCGGCCACCGGGTCACCACGCTCGGCTCGAACGGCGTCCGCATCGAGTGCGCCGATGGAGAGCCGATCGAGGTCGGCGTGCCGGAGGAGGAGGCCAAGGTCGACCCGACGGGCGTCGGCGACGCGTTCCGCGCGGGCTTCCTGTCGGGCCTGTCGTGGGGCGTGAGCCTGGAGCGCGCGGCGCAGGTCGGCTGCATGCTGGCGACGCTGGTGATCGAGACGCTGGGCACACAGGAGTACACGCTGCGGCGGGCGCACTTCATGGACCGTTTCACGAAGGCGTACGGCCACGACGCGTCGGCGGAAGTCCAGGGCCACCTGCACTGACACCGGGGCTCCCGCCCCGGACCCGCACCTCAATCGCCGGAGGGGCTGAATTCCAGCCCGTCTGGGGGTCCCCCCGGACGAAGTCTGGGGGAGATTGAGGACACTCCCGAAGGGAGTCCGGGGTTCGGGGCGGAGCCCCGAGTGCGCGCCGAGGGGCACAGGCGCGGAGCCCATGGCGTGTCACGCCACCCGACGCACCACGTACGCCACGCCCTCCTCCGCCCCCTCCTCGCCCACGTACTCCTGCCCCCGCATCTCGCACCACGCCGGGATGTCCAGCCGTGCCGCCCCGTCGTCCGACAGCACCGTCACCGTGCCGCCGATCGGCACGTCCCCGATCACCTTCGCGAGCTCGATCACCGGGATCGGGCACCGCTTGCCGAGTGCGTCCACCACGAGTGACGCCGTCTGACCGGTCCCGGGCGAAGCGACGGGCGCGCCGAGGCGTTCCCGTACCGCCGACACCACACCCGGCAGGACCGACAGGAAGCCGTCCACGTCCTCCTCCGTCGTGCCGAGCGGCAGCGAGACCCGCACATTCCCCTCGCTCAGCACCCCCATCGCCCGCAGCACATGGCTCGGCGTGAGCGTGCTGCTCGTACAGGAGGAGCCCGACGAGACCGAGAACCCCGCCCGGTCCAGCTCATGCAGCACTGTCTCTCCGTCGACATAGAGACAGGAGAAGGTGACGAGATGGGGGAGGCGGCGCACCGGATCGCCCACCACCTCGACGTCCGGCACCAGCTCCGGCACCCGTGCGCGGATCCGGTCCACCAGGGTCCGCAGCCGTACCGCCTCGTCAGCCGCCTCCGCCCGTACCGCCCGCAGTGACGCCGCCGCCGCCACGATCGCCGGGATGTTCTCGAAGCCGGCCGACCGCCCCGACTCCCGCTCGTCGGCGGGACCTTGGGCGGCGAACCGGACACCCTTGCGTACGGCGAGCAGCCCCACCCCGGCGGGTCCGCCCCACTTGTGCGCGCTCGCGGCGAGCAGCGACCAGGGGCCGGCCACCGGGCCCCACGCGAGCGACTGCGCCGCGTCCGCCAACAGCGGCACCCCCGCCGCCGCGCACGCCTCGGCGACCTCCGCCACCGGCTGTTCCGTTCCCACCTCGTGGTTGGCCGTCTGCAGACAGGCCAGCGCGGTGTCGTCCCGCAGGGCGGCGGCGTAGGAGGCAGCCGACACCGCCCCGGCCCGGTTCACCGGCACCTCCGTCACCGTCGCCCCGTCGGCCGCCTCGTGCTCGGCCGCCGCATGCAGCACCGCCGAGTGTTCGACCGCGGAAACCACCAGATGGCGCCCGACACGCCGACGCCCCGCGAGCACGCCGGAAATTCCCTGGTGAATCGCCCGCGTCCCCGAAGGAGTGAAGACGAGCTCGTCCGGACGGCAGCCCACGGCCTCTGCCGCAGCCTCCCGTGCCGCGTCCAGCAGCAGCCTGGCCCGCCGCCCCTCGCGGTAGAGCCGGGCGGGATCCGCCCAGCCCTCGTCGAGGGAGGCCTGCAGGGCCTGCCGGGCCACCGGGTGCAGTGGAGCGGAGGAGGCGACATCGAAGTAGGGCACGTTGCAACGCTAACCCCGCCGAGTCACCACGTCCTTGGGGCCTCCGCGGACCCTCCAACGCGAGCGTGGAGGGCGTAGGCCAGGGGCCGTCAGATGCCCACCGGAGGCCGGGATTCAGCGCCGAAACCAAGGGCAGTCCATCCCTTCGGGGTGTCGGACGGCGCGTTGGGCACCCTCCCCGCGCGACCCCAAATAGCGTCCAGTAGGGTTTGGTCCGCATAAACATCCAAACCCCTGCCCGCGTCAGGGCCGGCGACCGACCAGCGAGACGGCCGCATCCCGTCGCGCGGGCCGAGACTCTCGGGAAGGCGCTACGTGAGTCCCAACGGCTCCGACCGCTCGTCGCGGCGCCCGATGCGGCGGAAGCTGCTCCAGGTGCTGACCGCGGGCGTTGTCCTGGCGACCGCCTCTGGTTGCACATACAAGGACTTCCCCCGCCTGGGAATGCCCACCCCGGTAACGGAGGAGGCTCCCCGGATCCTCTCCCTCTGGCAGGGCTCGTGGGCGGCAGCGCTCGTCACGGGCATCCTGGTGTGGGGGCTGATCATCTGGAGTGTCATCTTCCACCGGCGCAGCCGCACCAAGGTGGAGGTACCTCCGCAGACCCGGTACAACATGCCCATCGAGGCCCTGTACACCGTGGTTCCGCTCATCATCGTTTCGGTGCTCTTCTACTTCACCGCGCGTGATGAGTCGAAGCTGCTGTCCCTCGCCGACAAGCCCGCCCACACGATCAACGTGGTCGGCTACCAGTGGAGCTGGGGCTTCAACTACGTCGAGAACGTGCCGGGCGTGAAGGGTGACGCCCAGACCAACCCGAACCTGCAAGCGATTCCGGACAGATTCCGTGAGGACTTCCCGGCGAACGCGGGCGGCGTCTACGACGCCGGCATCCCCGGCACCCGTAACCCCCAGACCGGCAACCCGGGCCCGACGCTGTGGCTGCCCAAGGGCGAGAAGGTCCGGTTCGTCCTGACCTCTCGTGACGTCATCCACTCCTTCTGGGTTGTCCCCTTCCTGATGAAGCAGGACGTCATCCCCGGGCACACCAACGCCTTCGAGGTGACGCCCTCCCAGGAGGGCACCTTCCTCGGCAAGTGTGCGGAGCTCTGCGGCGTCGACCACTCCCGGATGCTCTTCAACGTCAAGGTCGTCTCCCCGGAGCGCTACCAGCAGCACCTCGCGGAGCTGGCGAAGAAGGGGCAGACCGGCTACATCCCGGCCGGTATTGAGCAGACCGACCCGGCCCGGAACTCGGAGACGAACAAACTGTGAGCATCCTCAACGAACCTCAGGGTGCCGCCGAAGCAGCTGACGACTCGTACGCGAACGAGCTGCCGGTACGGCGCAAGCAGCCGGGGAGTGTGGTCGTGAAGTGGCTGACCACCACTGACCACAAGACCATCGGCACGATGTACCTGATCACGTCGTTCGCGTTCTTCTGCATCGGCGGTCTGATGGCGCTCTTCATGCGCGCCGAGCTGGCCCGTCCCGGCACGCAGATCATGTCGAACGAGCAGTTCAACCAGGCGTTCACGATGCACGGCACGATCATGCTGCTGATGTTCGCGACGCCGCTGTTCGCCGGATTCGCGAACTGGATCATGCCGCTGCAGATCGGCGCGCCCGACGTGGCGTTCCCGCGGCTGAACATGTTCGCGTACTGGCTCTACCTCTTCGGCTCGCTCATCGCGGTGGCCGGCTTCATCACCCCGCAGGGTGCGGCCGACTTCGGCTGGTTCGCCTACTCCCCGCTGTCGGACGCGGTCCGTTCGCCGGGCGTCGGCGCCGACATGTGGATCATGGGTCTGGCCTTCTCCGGCTTCGGCACGATCCTCGGTTCGGTCAACTTCATCACCACGATCATCTGCATGCGCGCGCCCGGCATGACGATGTTCCGGATGCCGATCTTCGTCTGGAACGTGCTGCTGACCGGTGTGCTGGTCCTGCTCGCCTTCCCGGTGCTGGCCGCCGCGCTCTTCGCGCTGGAGGCGGACCGCAAGTTCGGCGCCCATGTGTTCGATGCGTCCAACGGCGGCGCGTTGCTCTGGCAACACCTCTTCTGGTTCTTCGGCCATCCAGAGGTGTACATCATCGCCTTGCCGTTCTTCGGGATCGTCTCCGAGGTGATCCCCGTCTTCAGCCGCAAGCCGATGTTCGGTTACATCGGACTGGTGGGCGCGACCATCGCGATCGCCGGTCTGTCCGTGACGGTGTGGGCGCACCACATGTACGTCACAGGCGGCGTGCTGTTGCCGTTCTTCTCCTTCATGACCTTCCTGATCGCGGTACCGACCGGTGTGAAGTTCTTCAACTGGATCGGCACCATGTGGAAGGGCTCGCTGTCCTTCGAGACTCCGATGCTCTGGACGATCGGCTTCCTGGTCACCTTCACCTTCGGTGGACTGACCGGCGTCATCCTGGCCTCGCCCCCGATGGACTTCCACGTATCCGACTCGTACTTCGTCGTCGCGCACTTCCACTACGTCGTCTTCGGCACCGTGGTCTTCGCGATGTTCGCCGGCTTCCACTTCTGGTGGCCGAAGTTCACGGGCAAGATGCTGGACGAGCGGCTCGGCAAGATGACCTTCTGGACGCTGTTCATCGGCTTCCACGGCACGTTCCTGGTGCAGCACTGGCTGGGCGCCGAGGGCATGCCGCGTCGGTACGCGGACTACCTCGCCGCCGACGGCTTCACCGCGCTGAACACGATCTCCACGATCAGCTCGTTCGTGCTCGGTCTGTCGGTCCTGCCGTTCTTCTACAACGTCTGGAAGACGGCCAAGTACGGCAAGAAGATCGAGGTTGACGACCCGTGGGGCTACGGCCGTTCGCTCGAATGGGCGACGTCCTGCCCGCCGCCGCGGCACAACTTCATCACTCTGCCCCGGATCCGCAGCGAGTCCCCGGCGTTCGACCTGCACCACCCGGAGATCGCGGCCCTCGAGCACGTCGGCCACGGCGCCGGCGTCATTGCTGGTGAGAAGGAGGCGGGCAAGTGAGGATCCAGGGCAAGATGTTCCTCTGGCTGAGCGTCTTCATCCTCGCCATGGCGGTCGTCTATGGCGTGTGGTCGAAGGAGCCTGCCGGCACCACGGCGCTCTTCCTCGGCTTCGGCCTGAGCATCATGATCGGCTACTACCTGGCCTTCACGGCCCGGCGAGTGGACGCCATGGCGCAGGACAACAAGGACGCCGACGTGGCGGACGAGGCCGGCGAGGTGGGGTTCTTCTCCCCGCACAGCTGGCAGCCGCTCTCCCTGGCCGTGGGCGGTGCCCTGGCCTTCCTGGGCGTCGTCTTCGGCTGGTGGCTGCTGTACTTCTCGGTCCCGGTCGTCTTCATCGGTCTGTTCGGCTGGGTATTCGAGTACTACCGCGGCGAGAACCAGAACCAGTAGTTCCGGCTGAGCATCCGGGGGTTGACCCCCGGATCAATACGGCGCCGCGTCAAGCGACACACGCAGGGCCCGGATCTCCTTCACTCGTGAGGGGGATCCGGGCCCCTCCGTTTGGAGTCACCCAGCGCGCCGCTGCCAACTGATCTTCATAGCGTGTGCTTATGAACCACACGCCGCGCATTCGCACCGTCCTCAGCTGCACCTTGCTGGTCGTGTCCTTCGGCGCGACCGCAGCAGCGTGCTCGGACTCAGACAGCCACCCGCTCGCCGCGAAGCCTTTCGACGCCGCGGACCAGGTCTCCTTCAACACCCCCGAAGGCGACACCAAGGTGGACCCCGACAAACCGCTCGAGGTCGTCGCCACGGGCGACGACGGCCGGATCACCGATGTCACCGTCACCGACGACTCGGGACACCACCTCGCCGGCGAACTCGACGCCGAAGGCGCCCGCTGGCGCTCCACCGCACCTCTGTCCGCCGGTGTGAAGTACACCGTCAAGGTCTCCACGGAGGACGAGGACGGCGCCCCGGGGGTCCGCACGCTGGCCTTCGAGACTGCACCCGCCAAGCGGTTCCTGACGGTCAACCTCGGCCCCAAGGCGGGCACGTACGGCGTCGGCCAGCCCATCACCGCGGAGCTCAGCCTCCCGGTCAAGGACAAGGCGGCCAGGGCAGTCGTGGAACGTGCCCTGAAGGTCGAGTCCAGCCCCTCCGTGGAGGGCGCCTGGTACTGGGTGGACGACAAGAAACTGCACTACCGCCCGAAGGAGTACTGGCCCACCGGCGCGACCCTGCGGGCCGCGAGCAACCTCCAGGGCGTCAAGGTCTCCGACAAGCTCTACGGCGGCCCCTCCAAGGACCTGAAAATCACCATCGGGGACCGCATCGAGGCCATCACGGACGCGGGGTCGCACCAGATGACGGTCAAGCGCAACGGAGAAGTGATCAACACCATTCCGGTGACCACCGGCAAGCCCGGCTTCTCCACCCGCAACGGAATCAAGGTCGTGCTCGGCAAGGAGTACTTCGTACGGATGCGCGGTACCAGCATCGGGATAGCGGAGGGCAGTGCGGACTCGTACGACCTGCCCGTCTACTACGCGACACGGGTCACCTGGAGCGGTGAGTACGTCCACGCCGCGCCCTGGTCCGTCGGCTCACAGGGGTACGCGAACGTCAGCCACGGCTGCACCGGGATGTCCACCGGCAACGCCGCGTGGTTCTTCGAGACGGTCCGTGAAGGCGACATAGTCAAGGTCATCAACAGCCAGGGCGCCGAGATGGACCCGTTCGGCAATGGCTTCGGCGACTGGAACGTGTCCTGGGACAAGTGGCGCGGTGGCAGCGCCCTGGTGGCCGACACCAGGGACGGCAGCAGCCCCGTGGACATGGCGCGGCTGCGTCCCGAGGTCTGACGGCTCGGCCCGGCTCGCCGGTCCGGGGCCGTCGCAGGAAGGGCCCCTGGGAAGGCGGCCCGGCTTCAGGAATTGATGGCCAGCCGGGCGCGCAGCAGGCCGGCCAGCGCGTCGGCGAACTCCACCGGGTCGACCGGGAGCGTCACCGCGGCCTCCGCACGGCTCCAGGTGGCCAGCCAGGCGTCCTGCGGGCGGCCGATCAGCAGCAGCACCGGTGGGCAGTTGAAGATCTCGTCCTTGATCTGCCGGCAGACGCCCATGCCGCCCGCGGGAACCGTCTCGCCGTCCAGGACGCACGCGTCGATGCCGCCCTCGTCCAGCCGCTTCAGTACCGCGGGGAGGGTGGCGCACTCGACGAACTCGACCGGGGGAACATCGGGCGCGGGCCTGCGTCCAGCGGCCAGCCGCACCTGCTCGCGAGTGTTGGCGTTGTCGCTGTAGACCAGGACCGTGGCGCTCGACTGCATTGTTCCTCCGAATCGACGGCGGCACTGCATCAGGAACCGATGCGCGGATGCTACTCCGTCCCACTCCCTGTCAACAGCGCTTCGGACACTGCTTCGATGGGCCGTTCGGGCTGGACACAGCCTACTGACACACCGAACGGCACCCCCCGGAGTGAGGGCGGGATAAGCGACCGACATAATGTCGGTCGTGGCGACAGCAACGACAGTAGAAACCGGGCACGCGCACCCGTCGGTCAATCGACCGAACCTCACCAGCGTCGGAACCATCATCTGGTTGAGTTCCGAGCTGATGTTCTTCGCGGCCCTCTTCGCGATGTACTTCACCCTGCGATCGGTGACGGGCGCCGAGCACTGGAAGGAAATGGCTTCGGCCCTGAACTTCCCCTTCTCGGCGACGAACACCACGATCCTGGTGCTCTCCTCCCTCACCTGCCAGCTCGGCGTGTTCGCCGCGGAGCGGGGCGATGTGAAGAAGCTCCGCGCCTGGTTCGTGATCACCTTCGTGATGGGCGCGATCTTCATCGGCGGTCAGGTCTTCGAGTACACCGAGCTGGTCAAGAAGGACGGCCTCTCGCTGTCCTCCGACCCGTACGGCTCGGTGTTCTACCTGACCACCGGCTTCCACGGCCTGCACGTGACGGGCGGCCTCATCGCCTTCCTGCTGGTACTCGGCAGGACGTACGCGGCCAGAAGGTTCACTCACGAGCAGGCAACCGCCGCCATCGTCGTGTCCTACTACTGGCACTTCGTCGATGTCGTCTGGATCGGCCTCTTCGCCACGATCTACATGATCAAGTAGTCGGGCCGGGCCCGACACACATCCAGCAAGCATCGACGCAGAAGATCCTGACACCGGGGTAATCCGTGAAAAAGCTCTCCGCACGACGACGCCATCCGTTGGCGGCGGTCGTCGTCCTACTCCTCGCGCTGGCGGCCACTGGGGGGCTGTACGCCGCGTTCGCACCCGCGGACAAGGCGCAGGCCGATGAGACCGCCCAGTCCCTCGCCATCCAGGAGGGCCAGAAGCTCTACACCGTCGGCTGCGCCAGCTGCCACGGAACCGGCGGTCAGGGCACCTCTGACGGCCCGAGCCTGGTAGGCGTGGGCTCCGCCGCCGTCGACTTCCAGGTCGGCACGGGCCGGATGCCGGCCCAGCAGCCCGGCGCCCAGGTGCCGAAGAAGAAGGTCATCTACACGCAGAGCGAGATCGACCAGCTCGCGGCGTACATCGCCTCCTTCGGCGCCGGTCCGATCGCGCCGACCGAGAAGCAGTACAGCCCCGAGGGTGCGGACATCGCCAAGGGCGGCGACCTGTTCCGCACCAACTGCGCCCAGTGCCACAACTTCACGGGTGAGGGCGGTGCGCTGACGCACGGCAAGTACGCCCCGAACCTCGAGGGCGTGGAACCCAAGCATGTCTACGAGGCCATGCAGACCGGCCCGCAGAACATGCCCTCCTTCCCCGACACGACGATGCCTGAGCAGCAGAAGCGGGACATCATCGCGTACCTCCAGAACGTGAACGGTGACGAGTCCGAGAGCCCCGGCGGCCTCAAGCTGGGTGGCCTCGGCCCCGTGCCCGAGGGTCTGTTCGGCTGGATCTTCGGTCTGGGTGCACTGATCGCTGTTGCCGTCTGGGTCGCGGCCCACACCGCTAAGGCCAAGAAGTCATGAGTAGCCAAGAGATTCCAGAAGAGAACCTGCCCGCTGAGCAGGGCGCCGCGCACGGCACGGTAGAGATTGCCGAAGACCCGTTCGCCGACCCGGGGCTGCCGGCCCACAAGCCGCGCATCCAGGACATCGACGAGCGGGCCGCCAAGCGCTCCGAGCGCGCGGTCGCCTTCCTGTTCACGCTGTCGATGCTGGCCACGATCGGCTTCATCGCCTCGTACGTCACCTTCCCGGTCGACAAGATCGTGTTCATCTGGCCGTTCGGCCATGTGAGCGCGCTCAACTTCTCGCTGGGCATGACGCTCGGCGTCGCCCTCTTCTGCATCGGCGCGGGCGCGGTCCACTGGGCCCGCACCCTGATGTCCGATGTGGAGATCGCCGACGAGCGTCACCCCATCGCGGCCCCCGCCGAGGTCAAGGCCAAGGTGATGGCGGACTTCGCGGCGGGCGCCGAGGAGTCCGCGATCGGCCGGCGCAAGCTGATCCGCACCACCATGTTCGGCGCGCTGGCCATGGTGCCGCTCGCCGGTGTGATGCTGCTGCGCGACCTGGGACCGCTGCCCGAGAAGAAGCTCCGGACCACTCTGTGGGCCAAGGGCAAGCAGCTCATCAACATGAACACCAATGAGCCGCTGCGTCCCGAGGACATCGTCGTCGGTTCGCTGACCTTCGCCAAGCCCGAGGGCCTGGAGGAGGACGCGCACGACTTCCAGAAGGAGATCGCCAAGGCGGCCCTGATGATCGTCCGGCTGCAGCCGGAGGACATCAAGGACAAGCGCGAGCTCGAGTGGTCGCACGAGGGCGTCGTGGCGTACTCGAAGATCTGCACCCACGTCGGCTGCCCGATCAGCCTGTACGAGCAGCAGACGCATCACGTGCTCTGCCCCTGCCACCAGTCAACCTTCGACCTCTCCGACGGCGCCCGCGTCATCTTCGGCCCGGCCGGTCACGCTCTTCCGCAGCTGCGGATCGGCGTGAACGCTGAGGGCAACCTTGAGGCGCTCGGCGACTTCGAAGAGCCCGTCGGTCCGTCCTTCTGGGAGCGCGGATGAGTACTACAGAGACGAACCGCAAGGCACCCGCGGGCGAGCGGGTCGCCGACTGGGCGGACGGACGGCTCGGGATCTACTCCCTCGCCAAGTCCAACATGCGGAAGATCTTCCCGGACCACTGGTCCTTCATGCTGGGTGAGATCTGCCTCTACAGCTTCATCATCATCATCCTCACGGGTGTGTATCTGACGCTGTTCTTCCACCCGAGCATGAACGAAGTCGTGTACGACGGCTCGTACGTCCCGATGCAGGGCATCCGGATGTCCGAGGCGTTCTCCTCGACGCTGGACATCAGCTTCGACGTCCGCGGCGGCCTGCTCATCCGGCAGATCCACCACTGGGCGGCGCTGATCTTCGTCGCGGGCATGATCGTGCACATGATGCGCGTCTTCTTCACGGGCGCCTTCCGCAAGCCGCGCGAGGTCAACTGGGTCTTCGGCTTCCTGCTGCTGGTGCTCGGCATGTTCACCGGCTTCACCGGCTACTCGCTCCCCGACGACCTGCTCTCCGGTACGGGTGTCCGGTTCATGGAGGGCGCGATCCTGTCCATGCCGATCGTCGGCACGTACATGTCGTTCTTCCTCTTCGGCGGGGAGTTCCCCGGCGGGGACTTCGTGAGCCGGTTCTACTCGATCCACATCCTGCTGCTGCCGGGCATCATGATGGGCCTGCTGGTGGGCCACTTGATCCTGGTCTTCTACCACAAGCACACGCAGTTCGCGGGCCCCGGACGTACGAACAAGAACGTCGTCGGCATGCCGCTGCTGCCGGTCTACATGGCCAAGGCCGGAGGCTTCTTCTTCCTGGTCTTCGGTGTGATCGCGGCCATCGCCGCCATCGCCTCGATCAACCCGATCTGGGCGCTGGGTCCGTACCGTCCGGACCAGGTGTCCACCGGCGCTCAGCCGGACTGGTACATGGGCTTCTCCGAGGGGCTGATCCGGGCCATGCCCGGCTGGGAGATCAACTTCGCGGGCCACACTCTCGCCCTGGGCGTGTTCATCCCGCTGATGATCTTCCCGCTGGTCCTGGCCACGATCGCGGTCTACCCGTTCGTCGAGTCCTGGGTCACCGGGGACAAGCGGGAGCACCACATCCTGGACCGCCCGCGCAACGCCCCGACCCGTACGGCCTTCGGTGTGGCGTGGCTGACCTGGTATTTCGTCCTGCTGATCGCAGGTGGAAACGACATGTTCGCCCTGTTCTTCCATCTGTCGATCAACAGCATCACCTGGTTCGCCCGGATCGGCTTCTTCGTCGCGCCGGTCGTCGCCTTCGTCATCACCAAGCGGATCTGCCTGGGTCTGCAGCGTCGCGACCGGGAGAAGGTGCTGCACGGGCGTGAGTCCGGCATCATCAAGCGCCTGCCGCACGGTGAGTTCGTCGAGGTCCACGAGCCGCTCAACCAGGAGCAGCTGTACACGCTGACCGCGCACGAGCAGCCCAAGCCGCTGGAGATCGGCCCGACGGTCGACGAGAACGGTGTCCAGCGCAAGGTCCCCCTCACCCAGAAGCTCAGGGCGAGGCTCAGCAAGGGCTTCTACGGCGAGGGGACCAAGATCCCCAAGCCCACTCCGGACGAGTACAAGGAAGTCACCAGCGGCCACGGCCACCACTGATCCCAGCTGACCGCGCACAGCGGTCGCCACAGCTGGGGGCACCTCCCAGCGGTAGCTCGGGGAGAGCCCCGTCCAATCATCGGACGGGGCTCTTTGCTGTCCCCGGGGCTGGATAGGGTGGGAGCATCCCTGTTCGGCTGTGGACCCTGGAGTGGACCATGAACGTTGTGACCCGTGGTGGCGGCGACAGCGTGGCGGACCTCTCCTGGCCCGTCGTGCTGAACGCCCTCCTGGAGAACCGCGACCAGAGCGCCGACGCCACGGCGTGGGCGATGGACCGCATTCTCAGCGGCGAGGCGACGAACGCACAGATCGCGGGCTTCGTGGTGGCCCTGCGGGCCAAGGGCGAGACGGTCGAGGAGATCTCCGGTCTCGTACGCACCATGTACGCGCACGCGAATCTGATCGAGGTGCCCGGGCCCAGCGTCGACATCGTCGGCACCGGCGGCGACGGCGCCAAGACCGTGAACATCTCCACCATGTCCGCGATCGTCGTCGCGGGGACGGGCGCGAAGGTCGTCAAGCACGGCAATCGTGCCGCCTCGTCGGCGAGCGGCGCATCGGACGTGCTGGAGAAGCTGGGCGTCAATCTCGAGCTGACCCCGCAGCGGGTCGTCGAGGTCGCGGCCGAGGCGGGGATCACCTTCTGCTTCGCGGTGAAGTTCCACCCGGCGCTGCGGCATGTGGCTGCCGCCCGCAAGGAGCTGGGCATCCGCACCACGTTCAACTTCCTTGGCCCGCTGACCAATCCGGCGAAGGTGAAGGCTCAGGCCACCGGGGTCGCGGACGCCCGCGTGGCGCCGATCGTGGCCGGTGTGCTGGCCGAGCGCGGCTCCTCGGCGCTGGTCTTCCGCGGTGACGACGGCCTGGACGAGCTGACGACGACGGCGACGTCGCGGGTGTGGGTGGTACGGGACGGCGCTGTGCGCGAAGAGGCCTTCGATCCGCGGGACATCGGCATCGACCTGGTGCCGGTGGAGGCGCTGCGGGGCGCCGACGCCTCGTACAACGCGGATGTCGCGCGCCGGCTGCTGAGTGGTGAGACCGGGCCGGTACGGGACGCGGTGCTGCTGAACTCGGCAGCGGCTCTGGCGGCGCTGGAGCCGACGGACGGCACGCTGAACGAGCAGCTGGCGGCGGGCATGGCCAGGGCCGCCCAGTCGATCGACTCGGGCGCGGCCAGGGCGGCGCTCGAGCGCTGGGTGGCCGTCAGCAACGCCTGAGGTTCCTGTGGCGTGAGGCAAGGCGTGGTGCTGGTTCCCGTCTCAGAAACTGGACCTCGCCTTGCACGCCGCGGGACGTATGGCAGGATGCTCTTCAAGGTCATGAGTGACAGCGATTAAGGCCCCGGCTCGCTGTCCGGCAACCCTCCGTCCGTGGCGGGGTGCCCCGGGTGAAGACCAGGCCGTGGGCAGCGAGGTCTGCGGCAAGCGCGGACCCCTGCAAACCCTGGGGTCCTGGTCCTCAAGGGAGCAGTCTCGTGAGCAAGCGAATGCGATAGGGCTTTTCGCCCGCACTTCAGTACGCCTCCGTACGGTCAGTTGCCGTGCGTTCGAGGCAACCCCCGCGTGCCGAGCGGCCGTTGAGCGCAGCTGCGCGGGTTCACGAAGCCATTCAGCCTTGTCCTGCCGGGAGATACCGCCATGTCCGCACGCCCGAACGCCGTTGCCTCCGCCGCTTCTGCCTCCTCCGTAGCCTCCGCTGCTGCCGACTCCGCCGACCCCGCCTGCGCGGCGCCGCTGCCGGTCCTCGGCCGCGATGTGACGGTCCCGCTCGTGACCGGCGGTGAGGTCACCTACGCCGCCCTCGACTACGCCGCGAGCGCGCCGGCCCTGCAGCGGGTGTGGGACGACGTCGCCGCGTACGCGCCGTACTACGGCAGCGTGCACCGGGGCGCCGGGTACCTCTCGCAGCTGTCCACCGACCTCTTCGAGAACAGCCGCATCACGGTCGCCGAGTTCCTCGACTGCCGCCCCGGCGACCAGGTGATCTTCACGCGCTCGACCACGGACTCCCTCAATCTGCTGGCCCAGGCCGTGCCCGCCGACTGCCAGGTCTTCGTCTTCGAGACCGAGCACCACGCCTCGCTGCTGCCCTGGCGGGACGCGCAGGTGACGTACCTGAACGCGCCGCGCACGCCGGAGGACGCCGTCGCCACACTGGAGCGCGCGCTCGCCGACCGTGACCCTTACGGCCCCGCGCTGGTCTGCGTGACCGGTGCGTCCAATGTGACCGGTGAGCTGTGGCCGGTGAAGGAGCTGGCGGCCGCGGCGCATGCGCACGGCGCGCGAATCGTGCTGGACGCGGCTCAGCTGGCGCCGCACCACCCGGTCTCCGTTCAGGACCTGGACGTCGACTGGATCGCCTTCTCCGGGCACAAGCTGTACGCACCCTTCGGTTCGGGCGTGCTCGCGGGCCGCTCGGACTGGCTGCAGGACGCGGAGCCGTACCTGGCGGGCGGCGGCGCCTCGCGGAAGGTCGCCCGGCGCACGGACGGCGGTGTGGACGTCGAGTGGCACACCACGGCCGCACGTCACGAGGCAGGCTCGCCGAATGTGATCGGCGTCTACTCCATCGCGTCCGCCTGCAAGGCGCTGGTCGAGGCGGGCTTCGAGTCGCTGGTCGAGCGCGAGCAGCACCTGATCGCGAAGGTGCGGGAGGGGCTTGCGGAGGTCCCCGAGGTGAAGGTTCTCTCCCTCTTCGGTGACGACGCACCGAGGGTCGGCGTCATCTCCTTCGTGGTGGACGGCTGGAACAGCTCCCACTTCGCGGCGGCGCTCTCGGCGGAGTACGGGATCGGCGTCCGGGACGGTCTGTTCTGCGCCCACCCGCTGGTACGCACGCTGCTCGGCAGCGACCCGCAGGACCCGGGCGAGTGCGGCGCGCCGGAGGCCGAGCCGGGTGAGCGCTCGCTGAACGCGATCAGGGTGAGCTTCGGCGCGGGGACGCCCGACGAGCACGTGGAGCGTTTCGTGGGGGCGGTGAAGGAGCTGGTGCGGCACGGCGCGAAGTGGACCTACCACACGGAGGACGGCCGCTGCGTCCCGGCAGTCTGACCCGGACCGCCGCCCCGGCCCGTGAACAAGCCCGCGCCTTCCGGTGCGGGCTTGTTTCCTGCGGGACGCCCCGCAGGGCGAGACAGTGGCTTCCTGCGGTGGCGCCGCCGCCGGAGCGCGATGCGCGCCCGGCGGGCGCACCGGAAAGCACCCCGGTCCGATGCGGGGCGGGCGGCCCGGAGCCCGCGCCGTGGGGACGGTGCTCGGCCGTTCAACCAGCACCCCGCCGGAGGTGCTACGCGTCCAGGCCGATGGCGAACGCCGCCTCCAGGTCGTGCTGCGAGTACGTACGGAACGCCACATGCGTGTCCGTTGCCTCCACGCCCTGGATCTTGCTGATCCGGCCGGGGATGACATCCGCAAGGTCGTCGTGCTTCGCCACCCGCACCATGGCGATCAGGTCATAGGTGCCGGTGACGGAGAAGACCTCGCTGACGCTGTCCAGCGCGGCGATCGACTCGGCGATCTCAGGGATGCGGTCCACGCTGGTCTTGATGAGCACGATCGCGGTGATCACGGCTGGCTTTCTCCCTCGGTGGCCGCTGCTTGGGCCTCAAGCCTACTGGCTGGGGGTCCCGGGGCCGCCGGGCGTCAGCCCCCTGTGTCACTGCCCTGTGTCACTGCCTTCGGGAATCGCCGCAGCCGTACGCCTGAATCGCCCCCAGGCGTAGAGGAACCCGATCCCGAACCCCACCAGATGCGCCAGATACGCCACCCCCGGACCGCTGCCCGCCCCGCGCGCCGCCAGCCCCTGCAGAACGAACCAGAAGATCAGCACGATCCAGGCGGGGAAGCGCAGCGGCAGGAAGAAGAGGAACGGGAAGAGACTGGTGACCCGGGCCTTCGGGAAGAGGTACAGGAACGCCCCGAGCACGCCCGAGATGGCCCCGGACGCTCCCACCAGGGTCTGCTCGGAGTCGGCGTTGGCCGCCGCGTAGGCGAGCAGCGCAAGGTAGCCGCAGCCCAGATAGAACAGGGCGAACTCCAGCTGCCCCATGCGCTCCTCGGCCATCGCCCCGAAGACGTAGAGGAAGAGCATGTTGCCCAGCAGATGCAGCCAACTGCCGTGGACGAAGAGGGCGGTGAGGGGAGTGAGGAGGGTGTCGGGAGAGCTGCTCAGCAGCTCGGCGGGGATCACCCCCCAGCGCTGGAAGTACAGGCTCTGCGCGGTCAGCAGCGCGTCACCCGTGCCGTACACCGGGTTGATGCCCGAGACCGGGCTGATCACGAACACCGCACAGCAGACGGCGATCACTCCGTACGTCACCGCAGGTCCGGTGAGCGTGCCCCGCAGGACCGCGCTCCGGAGGCCCGCACCCCGCCAACCGATCATGGACAGAGCATGGCGTAGTGGGACTGAACGGTACAGGGTGCCTCGCCGCGGCACAGGGTACCGGCGAGGCCGTAGGGTTACGGGCAGTACACCCGCAGTTCGACGGCGCACAGCGGCACCCGCACCCCCATCATGGAAGAGGACGGCTCGATGACGACGGTTCCCATGCCGACCGCCAAGACCCGCTGGCGCTGCACGCTCTGCGGCAACCTCACCCGCTTCGACGTCACGCGCTCCTCCAAGGTCGTCGAGTACGTCCATCTGGACCTGGCCGGAGAGCCGACGGTCGAGGAGCGAGAGGTGGTCAGTGAGACCATCGAGTCGGTGCGCTGCCGTTGGTGCAACGCGGTGGACCAGATCGAGCTGGTGGACAGGCCGGGCGCCGGCTCCTGAGGGAGCGGCCCGAACGGGTAGTGGGGTGACGGATCGTGGAGCAGCCTGCAAACGGCGCTGAGCCGGCCGATGCAGCCGGTGACGCCGCCGAGGCGCTCGACCGCCCGCTGCCGGAGGGCGTACGGCGCCGGGTGGTGGCGCTGGTCTCGGACGCGTTCGGCGGTCTGACGGTCTCCGAACTTCCGGCCCAGCTGCGGCAGTACGCCCGGTTCACCCCGAGTCGTCGGGCCAAGTTCGCGGGCAACGCGATGGCCGCGGCGCTGGAGAGCGACCCGGTCTTCCGGCAGCGCATCGCCGAGCGGCTCGGCCAGGCCCAGCCGGAGCTGTCCGCGGCGCTGGAGGCCGGATCGCCGCCCGCGGCCGCCGATCCCGTCGATGTCGCGGCTGCCGCCTATGTGCTGCGTCCCACCGGATGGGTGAAACTCGTCGCCGCCGCGGGCGAGGAGGCCCAGCGGGCGGACGCCGAGCGCGCCGACGAGGCCGGGCGGCGCGAGCTGGATCGGCTGCGCGTGGAGCTGACCGAGGCCCGCGGGCTGACCAAGAGCGAGACCGAGCGGCTGCGCACGGAGCTGGAGGCGGCCCGCAAGGAAGCCGAATCGCTGCGCCGCAAGCTGCGCAGCGCCCAGAGCGATGTGAAGCGCGGCGAGGCCGCTCTGCGCCGTACACACGCCGAGACCGAGACGATCAGGTCGGAGGCCGCCGCCCAGGTGTCGGCCGCCGAGAGCGAGAGCCGTCGGCTCAAGGCACGCCTCGGCGAGGCGGAGGCGGCCGTGGAGGCGAGTCGCCGGGCCGCGCGCGAGGGCCGCTCGATCGAGGACATGCGGCTGCGGCTGCTGCTGGACACGGTGCTGGAGGCGGCCCAGGGGCTGCGCCGTGAGCTGGCCCTGCCGCCCGCCGCGGTCCATCCCGCCGACACGGTGGACGCGGTCGAGCCGGGCCGGATGTCACCCAAGGACATCGCGGCCCGCGCGCTTTCGGAGACCGATCCGGCGCTGCTCGACCAGCTGCTCGCGCTGCCGCAGGCGCATCTGGTCGTGGACGGCTACAACGTCACCAAGACGGGCTATCCGACGATGCCGTTGGAGAAGCAGCGACTGCGGCTGCTCGGCGGCCTCTCGGTGCTTGCCGCGCAGACCGGCGCCGAGATCACCTGTGTCTTCGACGGAGCGGAGCTGGCCGCCCCGGTGCTGCTCGCGCCACCGCGTGGAGTGCGGGTGCTGTTCTCCAAGCCGGGCGTGACGGCGGACGAACTGATCCGTCAGCTCGTACGGGCGGAGCCGCCGGGCCGGCCGGTGGTGGTGGTGTCCACCGACCGCGAGGTCGCCGACGGAGTGGCGAAGGCCGGGGCTCGGCCGGTCGCGTCCGTCTTGTTGCTGAAGCGGCTTTCACGGGTCTAAGTAACTCCCGTGCCCAATGCCCGAATTCGACCGATGTTGACGGGACGTTGTGTCAAGTGGCCACTACTACGCGTGTGATGTGGGTAAAGAATCCAGTCGGTGACCCAGATTTTTCTCATCAGGATTTGAACTGATCACAAGAAGGTCACTAGGGTCGGGCCTCGAACCTTCGCGCGGTTGATCGTCCAGCCGGGGCGAACAGCGAAGGAACCGCCGAATCTGTGCAGTTCAGCCCTTTTGTCCCCGGGGGATGAATGCCCAGAGCCGGGGATTCAACCCCCCACAGCCCGGTAGGCGGCTCGAGGAAGAAGGAGCTCGCCTTCGTGGCGTCCCACCGTCGACCCAAGCAGCCGAGCCGCACCCGCGTGACCGTGCTCACCGCGACCGCCGCTGCGGCCGTAGCCCTGACCTCCCAGGCCGCCCAGGCCGAGCCGAAGCCGAGCAAGAGCGAGGTCAAGGAGAAGGTCGACAAGCTCTACGAAGAGGCGGAGAAGGCCACCGAGAAGTACAACGGGGCCAAGGAGCAGCAGGAGAAGCTCGAGAAGCAGGTCGACGCTCTGCAGGACAAGGTCGCCCGCGGTCAGGACGAGCTCAACACCCTGCGCGACGGACTCGGTTCGGTGGCGAGCGCCCAGTACCGCTCGGGCGGCATCGACCCGGCCGTGCAGCTCTTCCTCTCCTCCGACCCGGACACCTACCTCGACAAGGCCTCCGCGCTGGACCAGCTGGGCGCCAAGCAGACCGAGGCGCTGGCCGAGATCCAGGCCAAGCAGCGGACCCTTGCGCAGCAGCGCAGGGAGGCCCAGGACAAGCTCGCCGACCTGGCCGACACGCGCAAGGAGCTGGGCGCCAAGAAGAAGGAAGTCCAGTCCAAGCTCGGCGCCGCGCAGAAGCTTCTCAACACCCTTACCGCGCAGGAGCGTGCCGCTCTCTCCGCCGACGAGTCCCGGGCAAACCGTGACAACTCGCGTGCGGACCTCGGCAACTCGGTTCCCGCCTCGCAGCGCGCGGGCGCGGCCTTCGCGGCCGCCCAGAGCAAGATCGGCTCGCCGTACGTCTACGGCGCGTCCGGCCCCAGCTCCTTCGACTGCTCCGGGCTGACCTCCTGGGCGTACTCGCAGGCCGGTGTCTCCATACCCCGTACCTCGCAGTCGCAGGCCAACGCCGGCACCCGCATCTACTCGCAGAGCGGGCTCCAGCAGGGCGACCTGGTCATCTTCTACGGCGACATGCACCACGTCGGCCTGTACGCCGGCAACGGCCAGGTGCTGCACGCCCCCAAGCCCGGTGCCAGTGTGCGCTACGAGTCGATCGGCAACATGCCGTTCCAGTTCGGCGTGCGCATCTGACGCCCAATCGGGCGATTTCCCGTACCCACTGCTGACGTCACGCCCCGCCATTGACCTGTGGTCTCCGGCGGGGCGTCACTTTGCGTGCCCGGCGCGGCCTTTGGCCGCTCCGTGTTCGCCCGGCTACTGTCTGCCGCGCAACATCCCTCGTACAGCGGAAGGGAGCGCGGCTCGTGACGTCCCATCGACGGCTCTCACAGTCGGGCCTCACTCAGAGTGCCCGGGTCACCGTCCTGTCCGCCGCGGCGGCAACGGCCGCCGCAGCGCTCGGGGCCGCACCGGCGAGCGCCGACCCGGGCGCCACCGCGGAGAGCACCCGGGCCACGGTCGACCGGCTCTACGAGGAGGCCGAGCAGGCCACCGAGGAGTTCAACAAGGCCGGTGAGCGCGTCGAGCGGCTGCGTGAGCAGGTGACGCAGGTGCAGGACAGCGTGGCGCGCGGCCAGGAGCGCATCAACCGGATGCGGGGAGCGCTCGGATCGGTGGCAGGCGCGCAGTACCGGTCGGGCGGCATGGACCCCGCGCTCGCCCTGCTGCTCTCCGCGGACCCGGACAGCTACCTGGACAGGGCCGCGACCCTGGACCGCATCAGCGAGCGGCAGACCGCCGTGCTGCGGGATCTGCGGCGGGAGCAGCGCAGCCTCGGCCAGGAGCGGGCCGAGGCCTCCCGCGACCTCGCCGAACTGGAGCGCAGCCGGGCGGCGGTGGCCCGCCACAAACGCACCGTCGAGCGCAAACTCACCGAGGCGCAGCGGCTGCTGAACTCCCTGCCGGCCGCCGACCGCGAGGCCTTCGACCGGGTGTCGCGCGCGGGCCGCGGCCCCCTGCCCGCGCTCTCCGGCCTCGCGCCCGCCTCCGCGCGGGCGGCCGCCGCGGTGCGGGCGGCCCGCAGCGTGGTCGGCCGCCCCTATGTGTGGGGCGCCAACGGGCCGTCCGGCTTCGACTGTTCGGGGCTCACCCAGTGGTCGTACGCACAGGCGGGCGTCGGTCTGCCCCGCACCTCGCAGGCGCAGCGGTACGCGGGCCGGCAGGTCCCGCTGTCGCAGGCGCGTCCGGGAGACCTCGTGGCGTACCGCAACGACGCCAGTCATATCGGGATGTACATGGGCAACGGACAGGTCGTGCACGCCCCCTACCCCGGCGCCGCGGTGCGCTACGACCCGGTCGGCATGATGCCGATCTCCTCGGTCACCCGCGTCTGAGCGGCGTTCCGCTCCCCGCTGTGTTCCGAACCGCTGCGTTTCGTTCCGCGCCCCGTTCCGTACGATCGGTCATGTGGCAGGTCAGGGGCGCAGCGCAGGGCGCCGGGCGATACGGCGTGCGGCGGGGCTGATCCTCTCCGCCGCCCTGCTGGTGTCCGGCTGTACGGCCGACGAGGGCTCCGACACGAGCGTGCGGGACATCCAGCAGACCCTGGACGGGCGCGCGGCCGCCGTCCTGGGCCATGACGAGAGCGCCTATCTGGCCGCGCTGGCGCCCGAGGCCGTGCAACTGCGTACGGCGGAGCGCAGGGAGTTCCGGAACCTCGCGGACGTGCCACTGCGCTCCTGGGAGTACCGGCTGGGGACGGTGCGGCGGCACGGCACCCGAGCCGTCGCCGAGGCCGAACTGCGCTACCGGATCGAGGGGTACGACACCGCCCCGGTGACCGCGTCCCGCACGCTGGAGCTCGCCGAGCGCGACGGCCGCTGGTACGTCACGGCCGAACGCGCGGGCAAGGGCGGCGGCCAGCAGCTCTGGCAGCAGGGTGATGTGCGGGTGGTCCGGGGCGAGCGGAGTCTGATCCTCGCCGTCGGCCAGAACGGCGAGCGGCTGAAAGCCCTCGTGGCGACCGCCGACCGGGCCGTGCCCGCCGTCTCGGACGCCTGGACGTCTCCCTGGGCGCGCCGCGTCGTCGTCCTCGTCCCTGCCTCACTGGATGCCATGGGGAGGCTGCTGGGCGCGCCCGCTGCCGGGTACCGGGGGATAGCGGCGGTCACCACGGGCGAGACGGGTGCGGCCGGCACATCGCCGGCGGACCGGGTGATCGTCAACCCCGATGCCTACGGGGTGCTCGGCGACTTCGGCAGGAGTGTCGTCCTCACGCATGAGACCACCCATGTGGCCACCCGCGCGTACACCTCGGCGTCGACCCCGATGTGGCTCTCGGAGGGCTTCGCCGACTGGGTCGCGTACCGCGGCAGGGGCCGCACGGCCGGGCAGACGGCCCCCGAACTCCAGCGCGCGGTCCGGAGCGGCGAGGTGCCGGCCGCGCTGCCGTCCGACGCGGACTTCGCCTTCGGGGCGGACGCGGACAGGCTGGCGCGGGCGTACGAGGGCGGGTGGCTGGCCTGTGAGCTGATTGCGGCGCGCTGGGGCGAGGAGAAGCTGACGGCGTTCTACCGGGCCGTGGGGGCGGGCAAACACCGGGCGGGGGCCGTCGAGAAGGCGCTGGCGGATGTGCTGGGGACGACGCCGCAGGACTTCACGGTGCGGTGGCGGGAGTATCTGCGCGAGCGACTGGCGGGCTGACCACGCTGCCATGGCTGTCCCGGGCGCGGCGCCGGACCGGGAGTCGGGGTCATGGACCGGGACTCGGGGTCAGGAGGACAGCAGCGCATTGTCGCGGGTCGACTGGGCGGGCAGCAGCCGGCGGCGGCCCGGCTCGCTCACCGTCTGGCGCCACAGCCGCAGGCACGCCGTCAGCGTCGCGGCGACGAGCAGTCCGTTGCGTACGAACAGCAGCAGCACCCCCAGCGGCTCGCTCGCCACCACCTGTGAGAACCAGACGGGGAACTCCAGCAGCGAGCCCCCCGTCGCGGCCAGCACCAGCCAGGCGGGCGGCGCCATCCGGCTGCCCCGGAAGACCAGACACACCGCGGCCAGGCCGACCAGCCAGATCATGTACTGGGGGCTGATCACCCGGCTCGTCGTGGTGAACAGCAGCACCGCGGTGAACGCCGCGTCGGACAGCGTGCTCGGCTCGAATTTCTTGATTCGCAGCCGCCACAGCACCAGCCAGCCGAGGGCGAGCAGGGCGAGGCCGAGGGAGAGTGTGGAGACGAGGGTGACATGGCGGCCCACGAACTCCACCGACCCGTAGTGCAGCAGCACCTGACCCTGCCAGCCGTGGTGCCGCGCCACATGGAAGACCAGTCCGCCCAGCGACTCGATCTCGGTGCCCCGATCGCGCTGGAAGGTGAGAAAGGCCAGCGCCCCCGGCATCGCCGCTACGAGCGCAACCGCGACCGCTGCCGCCGTGCCCGCCGCGGTGGCCCAGGCGCGGCGGTTCGCCCGTACGCCCGGGACCCCCGTGAGCAGCAGCAGCGGCCAGACCTTCAGCAGCGCGCCGAAGGCCGCGAGCGCGCCCAGTGTGCGCGGATGGCGAGCGCCGGCCAGCAGCGCGGCCACGGCGACGGCTGTGACCATGAGGTCGTAGCGGGCGTACGCGGTCGGGCCGAGCAGCGGCACACCGGCGACCCACACCCACGCTCCATGCGGCGACCTGCCCCTGTCCTCTGCACGCTTCTCCGCCCGCTCGGCGACAGCGCGGCTTTCGTCGCCGCCTGCTGCCCGGCGGCCTCGCGGGCGTCGCTCGCGGAGCTGTCCGCCCGCATGGAGCAGCAGGCCGAAGACCAGCGCGTCACAGAGCAGGGTGAGGGCGAAGAACGCGTGGGCGTAGCCGAGGAAGGGCAGCAGGGCCGGGGAGAGGATCGCCAGCGCCGCGGCGGGCGGGTACTGCCAGGCGACGTCGTCCATCGGATAGGTGCCGTTCTTCAGCACCTCGTACCAGCCCTCGTAGATCACCGAGACATCGGCGGTGACATCGGGGCCGGGGAGGGGCAGCACATCGAGGACGCAGAGCAGCACCGCCGTCCTGGTGAGGATCCACACCGCGACGGCAAGCCATGTGCCGCCCCTGCCGCTGCTGCCCGCGCCCTTTGTGGCGTCACCGCCGACGCCGCCCGTGCCGCCACCGCTCCCGCGCCCGCCCGCCATGAGCACCTCATCCCGTTCGGGCCGATTTGTGGGTCCCCATGATGCCCGGCAGGGCAGCGCAGGAGCGGTGAGGCAGGGCCGTTCGGTACTGTCGGCGACGATGCACAAGACCTTGATCGTGACCAACGACTTCCCGCCCAGGCCCGGCGGCATCCAGGCGTTCCTGCACAACATGGCGCTGCGGCTGGACCCGGAGCAGCTCGTCGTCTATGCCTCCACCTGGAAGCGTGGCCGCGAGGGCGCCGAATCGACCGCAGCATTCGACGTCGAGCAGCCGTTCACGGTCGTACGGGACCGTACGACGATGCTGCTGCCGACCCCGCGTGTCACGCGGAGGGCGACCCAGCTGCTGCGCGAGCACGGCTGTGAATCCGTGTGGTTCGGCGCGGCAGCCCCGCTCGGTCTGATGGCCCCGGCCCTGCGCAGGGCCGGTGCACGTCGGCTGGTGGCCACCACGCACGGCCACGAGGCCGGCTGGGCGCAGCTGCCCGTGTCCCGGCAGTTGCTGCGCCGGATCGGCGAGGGCACGGACACGATCACCTATCTCGGTGAGTACACCCGCTCGCGCATAGCCGCCGCGCTCACCCCCGCCGCGGCCGGGCGCATGGTCCAACTCCCGCCCGGTGTGGACGAGAAGACCTTCCATCCGGGCTCGGGCGGGGACGCGGTCCGCGAGCGGCTGGGGCTGGCCGGCCGGCCGGTCGTGGTGTGCGTATCGCGGCTGGTGCCGCGCAAGGGCCAGGACACGCTGATCCAGGCGATGCCCGCGATCCTGGCCAAGGTGCCGGACGCGGTGCTCCTGATCGTCGGCGGCGGTCCCTACGAGAAGGATCTGCGCAGGCTCGCCGACGAGAGCGGCGTCGCGGGCTCCGTGCGCTTCACCGGCGCCGTGCCGTGGGAGGAACTGCCCGCGCACTTCGGCGCGGGCGACGTCTTCGCGATGCCCTGCCGCACCCGAAGAGGCGGCCTCGACGTCGAGGGCCTTGGAATCGTGTATCTGGAGGCGTCGGCGACCGGGCTCCCGGTCGTCGCGGGCGACTCGGGCGGCGCCCCCGACGCCGTACTAGACGGAGAGACGGGCTGGGTGGTCCGCGGCGGGAGTGCCGAGGAGTCGGCCGAGCGGATCGTGGCGCTGCTCGAGGACCCGGGGCTGCGGCGGCGGATGGGGGAGCGCGGCCGGGAGTGGGTCGAGGAGAAGTGGCGCTGGGACCTGCTGGCCGAGAAGCTTCGCACACTGCTCTGACCAGCCCTGAAACCAGACATTTTGCTGACCTGCGTAAACCCGTACCGGACACATCGCTGAGCTGCGTAAACCATTTTTTGATGGAGCGTCAGTTCTGAGCCGCGCGGGATATGGGCACAAGACCGAATTCCGCCCATGCTCCGGACATGACATCAAATCTGACGCGCCGTCAACTGCTGGGTATCGCCGCCCTGCAGACCGCGGCCGCGCTCGGCTTCACCCGCATCGGTCTCTCCCCGGCAGCCGCCGGGGAGGCCTCGGCCGCCGTCGAGCCCTCGGCAGCCGACTACGCCCCCGCAGTCGTGATCGGCTCCGGCTACGGCGCTGCCGTCGCCGCCCTCCGTCTCGGCGAGGCGGGCGTCCGCACCCTCGTACTGGAGATGGGCCGGCTCTGGGACACCCCGGGCCCGGACGGAAAGATCTTCTGTAGCACCGGAGCCCCCGATCAGCGCTCCATGTGGTTCCGCACCCGCACCGAGGCCCCGCTCGCCACCTTCCTCTGGCTGGATGTCGTCAACAAGAACATCAGCCCCTACCCCGGCGTACTCGACCGGGTTCGCTACCCCGGCATGTCCGTCTACGTAGGACGCGGCGTCGGCGGCGGATCGCTGGTCAACGGCGGGATGGCGGTGACCCCGCTGCGTACGTACTTCTCCGAGGTACTGCCCCAGGTCGACGCCGCCGAGATGTACGACACCTACTTCCCGCGGGCCCGCCGGATGCTCGGCGTCAACACCATCGACCCGGCCTGGTTCGAGTCCACCGAGTGGTACCGCTTCTCACGGATCTCCCGCAAGCACGCCCAGAACGCCGGCCTGAGGACCGTCTTCGTGCCGAACGTCTACGACTTCGGCCATATGCAGCGTGAAGCCGCCGGACAGGCCCCGAAGTCGGCGCTCGCCGGCGAGGTCATCTACGGCAACAACCATGGCAAGCGCAGCGTCGACAAGACCTATCTCGCGGCCGCGCTCGGCACCGGCAACGTCACCATCCAGACCATGAGCCGGGCCCGAGGCATCCGAAGGGAACCCGACGGCGGCTATGTCCTGACCGTCGACCGGACGGACATCTCGGGCAGGGTCGTCGGGACCGACGAGATCGGCTGCCGGCAGCTCTTCCTCGGCGCGGGCAGCCTCGGCAGCACCGAACTCCTGCTGCGCGCACGGGAGAAGGGCACGCTGCCCGACCTCAGCGCCGAGGTGGGCAGAGGCTGGGGCCACAACGGCAATGTGATGACCGGCCGTGCCAACCACATCTGGGACACTGTCGGGGCGAACCAGGCGACCATGCCCACCATGGGCATCGACGACTGGGCCAACCCCACGAATCCCGTCTTCGCGGAAATCGCGCCGCTGCCCATGGGATTCGAGCACTGGATCAGCCTCTATCTGGCGATCACCAAGAACCCGGAGCGCGGGACTTTCTCGTACGACCCCGCCGGCGACTCCGCAAAGCTCGACTGGACCCGGTCGCAGAATCAGCCCTCCGTCAACGCGGCCAAATCTCTCTTCGACCGCGTCAACAGGGCGAACGCCACCATTTACCGGTACGACCTCTTCGGTGGCAACAAAACCTTCGCCGACGACTTCACGTACCACCCCCTGGGCGGCTGCGTACTGGGCCGGGCCACCGACAACTACGGCCGTGCCAGGGGGTATTCGGGGTTGTATGTCACCGACGGCGCGCTGGTCCCCGGCTCGATCGGGGTCAATCCGTTCGTCACCATCACGGCTCTCGCCGAACGGAACATGACCCGGATTCTGGCCGAGGACCCCAGCGGCTGATCAGCGGCGGCACTCAGCCCCGGTAGATCGCCTCGATCTCATCGGCGAAGTCCTTCGCCACCACATTGCGCTTCAGCTTCAGCGACGGCGTGATGTGTCCCGCCTCTTCAGTGAACTGGGAGGAGAGAATGCGGAATTTCCGCACCGATTCCGCCTTGGAGACGGCCGCATTGCCGTCGTCCACCGCCCGCTGGACCTCCGCCAGCAGATCCGCGTCGTCGCGCAGCGAAGCCGCCGTCGAACCGGCCGGTTTGCCGTGGTCCGAGACCCAGCGTCCGAGGAACTCCTCGTCGATGGTGACCAGCGCGCCCACGAAGGGCCGCCCGTCGCCCACCACCATGCACTCCGCGACCAGTGCGTGCGCGCGGATGCGGTCCTCGATCACTGCGGGGGCGACGTTCTTGCCGCCCGCGGTGACCAGGATCTCCTTCTTGCGGCCCGTGATCGCGAGGTAGCCGTCCTCGTCCAGGGTGCCGATGTCGCCCGTGTGGAACCAGCCGTCGGCCAGCGCCTCCGCGGTCGCGGCCTCGTTGTTCCAGTACCCCTGGAAGACATGCTCGCCGTGCAGCAGCACCTCGCCGTCGTCCGCGATCCGCACCACCGAGCCCGGCAGCGGCTGGCCGACCGTGCCGATCTTCTGCCGGTCCCACGGGTTGAACGCGGTGGCCGCACACGACTCGGTGAGGCCGTAGCCCTCCAGCACCGTGAAGCCGATGCCGCGGAAGAAGTGGCCGAGCCGCTCGCCCAGCGGAGCGCCGCCGGAGATCGCGTACTCGCCGCGCCCGCCGAGGACTGCACGGAGCTTGCTGTAGACGAGCTTGTCGAAGACCTTGTGCTTGATCTTGAGGCCGACCGACGCGCCCTCGGGGGTGCCGATCGCCTTGCTGTACGCGATCGCCGTGTCCGTGGCCTTGTCGAAGATCTTGCCCTTGCCGTCCGCCTGGGCCTTCGCCCGCGCCGAGTTGTAGACCTTCTCGAAGACGCGCGGCACACCGAGGATCAGCGTCGGCCGGAAGGACGCGAGCTCGTCGGTGAGGTTCTTGATGTCCGAAACGCAGCCGAGCTTGATCGGCGCCATCGCCGGCGCGAGCGCGACCATGCGGCCGAAGACGTGCGCGGCGGGGAGGAAGAGCAGAACGGAACTCTCGCCCGTGCGGAACAGCGGCTTGAGGCGCTCGACGAGATTGCCGCACTCCGCGAAGAAGCTGCGGTGCGTGAGCACACAGCCCTTGGGGCGGCCGGTGGTGCCCGAGGTGTAGACGATCGTCGCCGGGTCGTCCGCCTTGGCGGCGGCGCTGCGCGCGTCGACCGTCTCTTCGGCGACCTCGGCGCCGGCCGCGGTCAGCTCCTCGACCGCGCCTTTCTCGATCTGCCAGACACTGCGCAGAGCGGGGAGCCGGTCCCGTACCGACTCCACGGCTTGGGCGTGCCCGTCGTTCTCCACGATCACCGCGACCGCGCCGGAGTCGCCGAGGATCCAGGAGACCTGCTCGGCCGAGCTGGTCTCGTACACCGGGACGGTGACCGCGCCCGCGCTCCAGATCGCGAAGTCCAGCTGCACCCACTCGTAACGGGTGCGCGACATCAGGGCCACCCGGTCGCCGGGCTGGATACCCGCGGCGATCAGGCCCTTGGCGGCGGCGCGCACCTCCGCAAGGAACTGCGTGGCGGTGACGTCCGTCCAGACGCCCGCCACCTTTCTGCCCATGACGGCTACATCAGGATGCTGAGCGGCATTGCGGCGGATCAGATCCGTCAGATTGCCGTCCGAAGGGACCTCGTACAGGGCCGGGAGGCTGAACTCGCGCAAGACTGCTGCTCCTCATCAGGCGCCGGCGCCACGGCTCTGTGTGATGCACCGGCTGCGGTCCAAGATCGGGCAGGTGCTCATGGGGGCGAGCACGACTGGACTGCCCGGACGTTACCCACCAGTACTCGGTTCCGGATAGGGGGTTCCGGCCAGATGTTCGCTGCGTCACATGTGTGTGGCATCGCTTCGCGCAGAGTAGTCCACACCCATGACGCCTCGGTAGAACGGCTGGTCCGTCCCCCACTACCCAGCCACAACTCCGTCGTCCTAGGGTGATCGTCATGCGAGGCATGCGAGTCAATGTGGTGAGTGACGTGCACGGCAACGCCAAGGATCTAGCCATGGCGGGGGACGGTGCCGACGCGCTCGTCTGCCTCGGTGACCTCGTCCTCTTTCTCGACTACGCCGACCACTCGCGCGGCATCTTCCCCGATCTCTTCGGCGTCGAGAACGCCGACCTGATCGTGGAGCTGCGCACGGCCCGCCGCTTCGACGAGGCCCGCGAGCTGGGGCGCAGGCTCTGGGGTGAGCTCCGGACGGACCGGGAGAGCGCGATCGAGTCGGCCGTACGGCGCCAGTACGCCGAGTTGTTCGCGGCCTTCCCCACTCCGACGTACGCCACCTACGGCAATGTCGACATGCCGGCCCTCTGGCCGGAGTACGCGCGCCCCGGCACCACCGTTCTCGACGGCGAGCGCGTCGAAATCGGCGGCCTTGTCTTCGGCTTTGTCGGCGGGGGACTGCGCAGCCCGATGAACACTCCCTACGAGATCTCCGACGAGGAGTACGCGGCCAAGGTCGAGGCGCTCGGAGACGTCGATGTGCTCTGCTCGCACATCCCGCCGGAGGTGCCCGAGTTGACGTACGACACCGTCGCGCGCCGCTTCGAGCGCGGCAGCAGCGCACTGCTCGACGCGATCCACCGGATCCGCCCCCGGTACGCGCTTTTCGGCCATGTCCACCAGCCGCTCGCCCAGCGAATGCGCGTCGGCCGGACGGAGTGCGTGAACGTCGGGCATTTCGCCTCGACCGGTCGCCCCTGGGCGCTGGAGTGGTGATGTGGGGGCACGCAGTGGTGACCCACGGGCCCTGGAGTGCTGACCAGTCGGGGCGCGATAGCCTGCACACCACACCACCCCCGGTCCGAACCGCACTGTGAGGAGCCGCAGCGATGGCGGAACACACCAGCTCGAGCATCACGATCGAGGCGGCGCCGGCCGACGTGATGGGCGTGATCTCCGACTTCGCCCGCTACCCGGAGTGGACGGGTGAGGTGAAGGAGGCCGAGGTGCTCGCCACCGACGCCAAGGGCCGCGCCGAGCAGGTCCGCCTGGTGCTCGACGCCGGCGCGATCAAGGACGACCACACCCTCGCGTACACCTGGAACGGCGACAACGAGGTCAGCTGGACGCTCGTCAAGTCCCAGATGCTGCGCACCATCGACGGCTCGTACAGCCTCAAGGCCGTCGGCGGTGGCGACCGCACCGAGGTCACCTACCAGCTGACCGTCGACGTCAAGATCCCCATGCTCGGCATGATCAAGCGCAAGGCCGAGAAGGTCATCATCGACCGCGCCCTGGCCGGTCTGAAGAAGCGCGTCGAGAGCGCGCCCACCGCCTGATGCGCAAGGTCCTCGTCACCGGCCTCGGCGGCGCGGGCCGTACCACCGTCGCCGCTGCCACCGCGCTCGCCGCGGCCCGCCGCGGCCGGCGCACACTGCTGCTCTCCGCCGAACCCGGCGACGTCCTCGGCACGCCCGTCACCGGCCGGCCCGGCGATCCGGCGCAGCTCACGGACGGGCTGTGGGCCGCGCGCATCGACTCCGCGACCGACTTCCGGGCCGAGCTGCTCGCTCTGCAGGAGCGCAGCGGCGCCGCGCTCGATCTGCTGGGCGCGGCCCGGCTGGAGGACGAGGAGCTGACCGAGCTTCCCGGCAGCGACCAGTACGCACTGCTGCGCGCCCTGACGTCCGCCGCCGACGGCGACTGGGACGTGGTCGTCGTCGACATGCCGCCGCTGCGCGAGTCCATCGCCCTGCTCGCCCTGCCCGAGCAGCTGCGGCGCTATCTGCGCCGGTTGCTGCCGCCGGAACGGCAGGTCGCCCGCGCGCTGCGCCCGATGCTCGCCCAGCTCGCCGGCGTGCCGATGCCCGCGCAGTGGCTGTACGAGACCGCGGCCCGCTGGGACGCCGAACTGGCCGCTGTCCAGACGGTGATCGAATCCAGCAACACGACCCTGCGGGTCGTCGCCGAGCCCTCGCCCGCGGCCGCCGACGCCCTGTCCGCCGCTCGCCCCGGGCTCGCACTGCACGGACTGCGGGTCGACACCCTCGTACCGAACAGGATCCTGCCGCGGGACTCGGCCGACACCTGGCTCGCGACCCTCTCCGCCCAGCAGGAGAAGTGCCTGCGCGAGTGGTACGAGCTGTGGGTGCCCGAGGCCTCGCTCTGCGAGGTGGCCCACCTCGGCCGGGACCCGCGTGGCCTGGACGACCTCACGCTCCTCGACACGGGTTCGTCCTGCACCACCTTCGAGCAGGCGGGCACCGGCGGCGGCCTTTTCGCGGGCGACGGGCTCGCGGTCGAACTCGACTGGGACCGCGAGCGGCGGGCCGCCGACCCCTGGGCGGTGGACGACCCGGCCGCGGACGGCGGTTTTGACGCACTGCTGCGCGGTCGCGCGGGTGCCGGACCGGCGGGCGCGGGCAGCGCCTGGCAGCCGGTCGAGGACCGGCGCGTGGAGGAGGGGGTCCTCGTCTGGGGGCTCCGGCTGCCCGGCGCCGTCAAGGAGGACGTCGGGCTTGTCCGCCGTGGGGACGAACTGCTGCTCACCGTGGGCCCGTTCCGCAGGATCGTTTCGCTGCCGTCCGTACTGCGCCGCTGCACCGTGTCGGGCGCCGGACTCACCGACGACGTGCTGCGGGTCCGCTTCACTCCGGACCCCGAGCTGTGGCCGCGGGCACGCTGAACGACCTGCCCCCATTCGGGTAACGTCGAGCGTACGAACCGGAAGTTCCGCCACCGCCGCCGTGCAGGAGTACGCCATGAGTGATGCCACCGAGCGTCCCGTCGACGACGACGCCTGGGCCAGGGCGTGCGCCGAGGACCTGGAGGCCGAGAAGGCCCGCCGCCGCGCCCAGTACGGGCCGCCGCCCGGCTCCGCCGCGGAGGAGCTGCGCAAGCTGCTCGACGCGGTCGCCGACAAGGTCTCCTCGTTCCAGAGCTCCGTTCCCGGCCTGGCCGCGCAGAGCGCCGTGCAGCAGCTGGTCAACCAGGCGAAATCGGCCGTCGAGCCGGTCATCGAGCGCAACCCACAGGTCTTCGACCACCTCGCCGCGGCGGGCGGCGAGCTGCTCGCCGCGTATCGATCGGCCGTCGAGGGCCATGAGCGACGCTGGGCACAGCGGCCGTACGACCCGAGGGGAACGAAGGGCACGGCGGCCGCCGAGGACGACACGGACCCCCGCGACGAGGGCCCCGGGGCGAGCGAGCACATCGACCTGGACTGACAAAGGCGGTGCCCGCCCTCGGGTACGGTTGGCCGTAGCGGGGCTCGACCGAAAACTGAGGGACACATGGGACTCACCATCGGCGTCGACATCGGCGGCACGAAGATCGCGGCCGGCGTGGTCGACGAAGAGGGCACCATCATCGAGACGCACACGGTGCCCACCCCGTCGACCCCGCAAGGCATCGTCGACGCGATCTGCTCCGCCGTGGCCGGAGCCGGCGAGGGGCACGACATCGAGGCCGTCGGCATCGGCGCCGCCGGATACGTCGACGACAAGCGCGCCACCGTGCTGTTCGCGCCGAACATCCACTGGCGGCACGAACCGCTGAAGGACAAGGTCGAGCAGCGCGTAGGGCTCCCGGTGGTCGTCGAGAACGACGCGAACGCGGCGGCCTGGGGCGAGTACCGCTTCGGCGCGGGCCAGGGCCACGAGGACGTCATCTGCATCACCCTCGGCACCGGGCTCGGCGGCGGCATCATCATCGGCAACAAGTTGCGCCGCGGACGCTTCGGCGTGGCCGCGGAGTTCGGCCACATCCGGGTGGTCCCCGACGGTCTGCAGTGCGGCTGTGGCAGCCAGGGCTGCTGGGAGCAGTACGCCTCCGGGCGCGCCCTCGTGCGGTACGCGAAACAGCGCGCCAACGCCACCCCGGAGAACGCCGAGGTGCTCCTCTCTCTGGGCGACGGCACGGTCGAGGGCATCGAGGGCAAGCACGTCAGCGCGGCGGCCCGGCAGGGCGACCCGGTCGCGGTCGACTCCTTCCGCGAACTGGCGCGCTGGGCGGGCGCGGGCCTGGCCGATCTGGCCTCGCTCTTCGACCCGTCGGCGTTCATCGTGGGCGGCGGCGTCTCGGACGAGGGCGAGCTGGTCCTGGACCCGATCCGCAAGTCCTTCCGCCGCTGGCTGATCGGCGGCCGGTACCGGCCGCACGCGCAGGTTCTGGCGGCGCAACTGGGCGGCAGGGCGGGCCTGGTGGGCGCGGCGGACCTGGCCCGGCAGGGCTGAGCTCTTCGTCCTCAATCGCGGGCGGGCCGAAATGCGGCCCGCCCGCGATTGAGGGCACACCCGAAGGGCATCCCGGTCCGGGGGCGAAGCCCCCGGAATCAGCCGCTCCGGCGATTGAGGAGCAGGGTCCGGGGCGGAGCCCCGGTGGATGGCTCGTGGCGTCGTATCGTGAGCCGCATGGCGATCACCGTGCTGCCCAACCCCCGCACCGAGCCGGACGGTTCGGTGGTGATCCGGGTGCTCAGCTACAACATCCGCTCCCTGCGCGACGACGAGGACGCGCTGACCCGGGTGATCCGTGCCTGTGAGCCCGATCTGGTCTTCGTCCAGGAGGCGCCGCGGTTCTTCCGCTGGCGCAAGCACGCCGCCCGGCTCGCCGCCAAGAGCGAGCTCGTCGTGCTGACCGGCGGCGCGACCGCGGCCGGGCCGCTGCTGATGTGTTCGCTGCGGGCGACCGTGGAGCGTACGCAGGACGTGCTGCTGCCGCGCACCCCCGGCCTGCACCGGCGCGGCTTCGCCACCGCCGTCGTACGCATCGGGGGCGCCCGGATCGGATTGCTCAGCTGTCATCTGAGCCTGCAGAGCGACGAGCGCTACACACAGGCCGGGATGCTGCTCGACCGGCTGAGGGCGATGGACGTGCCGTACGCGATCGCGGCGGGCGACCTCAACGACCGGCCCACCGGGCGGAGCTTCCGCAGGCTTGCGGGGGCGCTGCAGGACTGCTGGGCGGTCGCCCCCTGGGGCGGCGAGCACACGTCGACGCCCGAGGACCCGCACCAGCGGATCGACGCGATCTTCGCGACGGAGGGGGTCGAAGTGCTGGGCTGCGGCGTGCCGCTGGACCTCCCGGGCATCACCGCGGACGACCTGGAGGCCGCGACGGATCACCTTCCGGTGCTGGCCGCGCTCCGGGTGCCCGCGGCCTGAGCGGGTGGCCCGCCCGAGCCCCGGATCAGACCACTCCTCGTACGAGCCCCCGGATCAGACCACTGCCCCGCGGCCCGGGTCGTCGTCCTCGTCGTCGTCGGCGCCCGACATCCGGGCCACCAAGGTGGCGAAACCGCCCAGGAAGCCGCCGACGCAGAGCGTCGTCAGCCACCACGTCATGTCCCACTGCAAGAGCACCGCGACGAGCATCAGCACCGGGCCGCCGACCACCGCGAGCCAGGCGAACTTGGCCGTGACATCGGCCTCCGGCAGCGGCGGCGGCTCCGGCGGCACGAAGTGGCCCTCGTCGTCGCCGTCGTCGTCGAGGTCGCCTTCCTTCGGCTCCTCCACCTGGTAGTCGCGCGGTCCGCCGACCCCCGGTGCAAAGGTGATCGAGCTGCCCAGCGCGGGCCTGTCCGCGTCGGAGTCCTCCTCGGGGTCGGGCTCCGGCTGCGCCGCCCGGTCCTGAGGGGTCTCGTTCACCTCGCCCTCAGCGAGCAGCGCGAGATCCTCCACCGACTTGAACGGCTTCGCGCCCGGCGGGTCTGCGGGCTCGTCGCCGTACCCGGCGACGATGGCCGCCCAGGCGGCCTCCTCGTCGATGGGCTGCGGCTCGCGGTCCGCGTCGTGCTGTTCAGCCACCGGTCGTGCTCCCCTTCTTCCCGACACTCGGAGCGAGCCGGCCGATGAACGCGTAACTCTCGTCGAAAATCCGCTCCGCATCGTGGTCCAACGTCGCCACGTGGTAGCTCTGTTCCAGCAGGATCTCCGTGACGTCCGTGGAGGAGACCCGGCTGAGGACGCGGGCCGAGTCGACCGGCGGCACCACATGGTCCTGCGGGCTGTGCAGCAGCACCATCGGCTGGGTGACCTGCGGCAGCTCGCCGTCGACCAGCCGGAGGAAGTTCCGCAGGGAGTGCGCGGCGTGCAGCGGCACCCGGTCGTACCCGACCTCCAGGGACCCCTCCTTGGCGATGTCGCTCGTCAGCCCCTTGGTCGTGCGCACGAAGTGGCGGGCGACCGGCAGGGCGTGCGCCGACGGGCCGTGGACCTTGTTCGCCGGGTTGACCAGGACGATGCCGCTGATCGCGTCCCCGTGCTTCGCGGCGAGCCGCAGCGTGAGCGCGCCGCCCATCGAGAGCCCGAAGACGAAGACCTGGCTGCACCGCTCGACCAGCACCCGAAGCTCGCGGTCCACCTCCGCATACCAGTCCTGCCAGCCGGTGACCTGCATGTCCTGCCAGCTCGTGCCGTGCCCGGGGAGCAGCGGCAGCGACACGGTGAGACCGCGCTCCGCCAGATACTCGGCCCAGGGGCGCAGCGACTGCGGGGAACCGGTGAATCCGTGACAGAGAAGGACGCCGACCTCTCCGCCTTCGTGGCGGTATGGCTCGGCTCCAGGAAGGACCGGCACCAGGGTCTCCTGTTCGTCAGTTGCTGAAGGTGTACTTCACCGTACGCGACCGGACCGACACCGACCAGGTGCGTAAGCCCCCCCAGCGCGGGGACCCCGGGCCCACCTCGGGTTAAGGTCTGTTCCACAGCACACAGGAGGCACCCGAGTTGATCTACGGCGCAATGAAGTTCTCCATCGGAGGCTCGCTGAAGCTTGCCTTCAGGCCCTGGGTGGAGGGTCTTGAGAACATTCCCGCCGAGGGACCGGCGATCCTGGCGAGCAATCATCTGTCCTTCTCGGACTCGTTCTTCCTCCCGGCGGTGCTCGACCGCAAGGTCACCTTCATCGCCAAGGCGGAGTACTTCACCTCGCCCGGAATCAAGGGCAAGCTCACCGCGGCCTTCTTCAAGGGCGTCGGACAGCTCCCGGTGGACCGTTCGGGCGCGCGCGGCGCCGGTGAGGCAGCGATCAAGGCCGGAGTCGATGTCATCGCGGGCGGCGGCCTGTTCGGCATCTACCCGGAGGGCACCCGCTCCCCGGACGGGCGCCTCTATCGCGGTAAGCCGGGCGGCCTCGCGCGCGTGGCGCTCGCCACCGGCGCTCCCGTCATCCCGGTCGCGATGATCGACACGGAGAAGATCCAGCCGCCCGGCAAGGTGGTCCCCAAGCTGATGCGCCCGGGGATCAGGATCGGCAAGCCGCTCGACTTCAGCCGCTACCACGGCATGGAGGGCGACCGCTTCATCCTGCGCTCGGTGACCGACGAGGTCATGTACGAGATCATGAAGCTCTCCGGCCAGGAGTACGTCGACATCTACGCGACGGCTGCGAAGCGCCAGATCGCCGAGCAGAAGGCGGCGGCGGAGAAGGCGGCGAAGGCGGCCGCGAAGGCGGACACGGCAGAGACGACGGACCGGCCGGCTGCCTAGCCGAGCCGTCCGTCCTGGGGTGGGGGACATGGCCAAGCGCCGACGGGTCGTACGGATGTCGGTCGAACTGCCGCTGTGGCGTGCGCTGACGGCGTACCGCCTCATCACCATGACGTACGCGGTGGTCCTCGCCGTCTTCACCCGGGACAAGTTCGAGCGTCCCTGGGTGGCGGTGGCCGTCCTCGCGGTGATCTCCGTCTGGACGCTGCTCACGCTCCCCAAGGTGGCCAACGCCCGCCGCTGCACCAAACGCTTCCTCGGCGCCGATCTCACCATTGCGCTGACGGGCATTCTGCTCACCCCGCTCGCCGACGCCCAGGCGCAGCACATGGACGGCCCGACGCTGCCGACGATATGGACCGCCGGATCCGTCCTGGCCTTCGCCATCAAGGGCGGCTGGCGCTGGGCAGGCTTCGCGTCCTCACTCGTCGCCGTCGTCAACATCATCGAGCGCGGCCAGCCCAGCCGGGACACCTTCCACAACGTCCTGCTGGTCTGGGTCGCCTCGGTCGCCATCGGCTATGTCGTCGAGGTCGCCCGCGCCTCCGAGCGCACCCTCGCCCGCGCCCTGGAGATCGAGGCGGCGACCCGCGAGCGGGAGCGGCTGGCCCGCGACATCCACGACAGCGTGCTCCAGGTGCTTGCGATGGTGCAGCGGCGCGGTACGGCGCTGGGCGGCGAGGCCGCCGAACTCGGCCGGATGGCGGGGGAGCAGGAGGTCGCCCTGCGCACCCTGGTCTCCAGCGGCCTGGTCCCGGCGATGCGTGCCTCCGACGACGCCTCGATGGGTGCCGTGGTCCGCACCGTCGAGGACGACGAGGCCTCGGGCGAGCCGGAGCTCTACGATCTGCGGTCGCTGCTCGCGCAGCACGCCGGATCGAAGGTGACGTTCTCGGAGCCGGGCGCGCCGGTGCTGCTCCCGACGACCGCGGCGGCCGAACTCGCCGCCGCTGTCAGTGCCGCCCTGGACAATGTCCGCAAGCACGCGGGGGACAACGCCCAGGCCTGGATCCTGGTCGAGGACTGGCCGGACGAGGTGATCGTGACGGTCCGGGACGACGGCCCGGGCATTCCGGAGGGCAGGCTTGCCCAGGCGGAGGGCGAGGGACGGCTCGGTGTCGCCCTCTCGATCCGCGGGCGGCTGCGGGATCTCGGCGGCACGGCCGAAGTGATCTCGGTCCCGGGCCAGGGCACAGAAGTCGAACTGAAGGTTCCACGGGCCTCGCGGGCTCCACGGACACGGGTTCCACGGGGGAAGGCAGGAAAATGACGGATCAGCAGACGATCAAGGTGATGGTCGTCGACGACCACCCGATGTGGCGGGACGCGGTCGCCCGCGACCTGGACGCCGCCGGCTTCAAGGTGGTGGGGACGGCCGGCGACGGTCCCCAGGCCGTGCGCCGCGCCAGGGCCGTCGCGCCCGACGTCCTCGTACTCGACCTCAATCTGCCCGGGATGCCGGGCGTCCAGGTGTGCAAGGAACTCGTCGGCTCCCACCCCGCCCTGCGGGTCCTGGTGCTCTCCGCGAGCGGCGAGCATGCGGACGTACTGGAAGCGGTGAAGTCCGGCGCCACCGGCTATCTGCTCAAGTCCGCCAGTACGGAGGAGCTGACCGACGCCGTGCGGCGCACCGCCGTCGGCGACCCGGTCTTCACGCCCGGCCTCGCGGGCCTGGTCCTCGGCGAGTACCGCAGGCTCGCCTCCGAGCCCGCTCCCGGGCCGGGGGGCGACGAGCCGAAGGCCCCGCAGCTGACCGAGCGCGAGACCGAGGTGCTGCGCCTGGTCGCCAAGGGGCTCTCCTACAAGCAGATCGCCGAGCGCCTGGTCATCTCCCACCGCACTGTCCAGAACCACGTCCAGAACACGCTCGGCAAGCTCCAGTTGCACAACCGCGTGGAGCTCGTGCGGTACGCGATCGAGCGCGGCCTCGACGACGAGTAACCCGCCGCCCCTCACCCGTACGAGACTCGTACGGGTGAAAAACGGGCGTCAACCGTCGTATGACGCACAGGAATTGACCTTTCGTCCCATCCCGTAGTGACCTGGATCACCATTAGCGTGGCGGTCAATACGGCTCACCAGGCGAAGGGAAGTTTCCATGCGCGTCGGAGTACTGACCGGGGGCGGCGACTGCCCCGGGCTCAATGCGGTCATCCGTGGCATCGTCCGCAAGGGCGTGCAGGAGTACGGGTACGAATTCGTCGGCTATCGCGACGGCTGGCGCGGACCCGTCGAGGGCGACACGGTCACGCTCGACATCCCGGCCGTACGCGGCATCCTCCCCCGCGGCGGCACCATCCTCGGCTCTTCGCGCACCAACCCCCTCAAGTCGGAGAACGGCGTCCGCCGCATCAAGGAGAACCTCGCCAAGCACGAGGTGGACGCGCTGATCGCGATCGGCGGCGAGGACACCCTCGGCGTTGCCGCGCGCCTGTACGAGGAGTACGGCATCAAGTGCGTCGGCGTGCCCAAGACCATCGACAACGATCTGTCCGCCACCGACTACACCTTCGGCTTCGACACCGCGGTCGGCATCGCCACCGAGGCCATCGACCGGCTGCACACCACCGCCGAATCCCATATGCGCGTCCTGGTCGTCGAGGTGATGGGGCGCCACGCGGGCTGGATCGCCCTGCACTCCGGTCTGGCCGGCGGCGCCAATGTCATCCTCATCCCCGAGCAGCGCTTCGACGTCGACCAGGTCTGCGCCTGGGTGACCTCGCGTTTCAAGGCCAGTTACGCCCCGATCGTGGTGGTGGCCGAGGGCGCCATGCCCAAGGACGGCGAGGCGGTCCTCAAGGACGGCTCGCTCGACTCCTTCGGCCATGTCCGGCTCTCCGGCGTCGGCGAGTGGCTGGCCAAGGAGATCGAGAGGCGTACGGGCAAGGAGGCCCGCACCACCGTCCTCGGCCATGTCCAGCGCGGCGGCACCCCGAGCGCCTTCGACCGCTGGCTGGCCACCCGCTTCGGACTGCACGTGATCGACGCGGTGCGGGACGGGGACTTCGGCAAGATGGTCGCGCTGCAGGGCACGGACATCGTGCGAGTGCCGATCGCGGAGGCCACGGCCAAGCTGAAGACGGTCGACCCGAAGCTGTACGAGGAGGTCGGGGTCTTCTTCGGCTGACCCCTGGGGCTCCGCCCCGGACCCCGTACGCCCTTCAGGCATGTCCTCGAGCACCGCCGGCGATTGAGGCGTGGGGGCCGGTCCCCCCACGCCCGCAGGGCGTAGGGGGGAGGGTCCGGGGCGGAACCGCAGCCAAGAAATCAGGCTCGGCCCGCTCGCACCGTTGAGGTGAGGAGGCCGTGGATCACCTCCGGCCCCCGCATCGTCAGTACCGACTCCGGGTGGAACTGGATGCCCGCGAAGCCCGTGCCCCGCAGGGCATGCACCTCCGCCGAGACGGGATCGCGGGCCACCTCGACCCCGTGCGCCTCCAGCTCCGCCGCCGCCGCGTCGTCGCAGCGCGCCGTGAAGCTGTTGTAGAAGCCCACCGTCTCCGCACGCCCGAAGAAGTCGATCCGCTCCTGCGCCCCCTGGTACGGCGCGTCCTTGCGTACGATCTCCAGGCCGAGCTCGGCCGCCATCAGCTCATGGCCGAGGCAGACGCCCAGCAGACCGTGGCGGTGATCGCGCAGCAGATCCGCTGCGAGCGAGTGCAGGAAGCGCATCTTCGGGTCGCCCGCGTCGGCCGGATCGCCCGGTCCCGGCCCCAGCACCACCGGTCCCGTATGCGACAAGGCCGATTCCCGCAGGCCCGGCTCGTCGTACCGACGCACCGTCACCTCCAGGCCGGTGGAGCGCAGCAGATGCGCCAGCATCGCGGTGAAGGTGTCCTCGCCGTCGACGACCAGCGCATGGCCGCTCAGCCGGGCGCTGCGCTCCTGCATCCGCAGCCAGAAGGGCGCGAGGTCGGCGCGGCGGGCGTCGAGGGCGGCCCGTACCCGCGGGTCGTCGGCGAGCTGCGGGCGCCCGGCGTCCTCCCGCGGCCGGCCCGGCGCCACCCCCAGTGCGGCGAGCACACCGGCAGCCTTGGCGTGCGTCTCGGCGACCTCGCCCGCCGGGTCGGAGTGCCGGACCAGCGTCGCACCGACCGGCACCCGCAGAAAGCCCTCGGCGTCGATGTCGGCGGTACGGATCAGGATGGGTGAGTCGAGGGTCTGCGCACCGCCCGCGTCAAGGCCGATCAGCGCGAGGGCCCCCGCGTAGTAGCCGCGCCCGCCCATCTCGTGCCGTTCGATGACCCGGCAGGCGTTCTGCACCGGCGATCCTGTCACCGTCGCCGCGAACATGGTCTCCCGCAGTACGTCCCGTACGTCCAGGGAGCTCCTGCCCCTCAACTCGTACTCGGTGTGCGCGAGATGGGCCATCTCCTTGAGCCGGGGACCGATGACGACGCCGCCCATGTCGCCGACGTTGCACATCATCTTCAGCTCCTCGTCGACGACCATGGAGAGCTCCTCGCGCTCCTTGCGGTCCGCCAGGAAGGAGAGCAGCGCCTCGGGGGTCGGGCCCTCGGGCGGATAGCGGAAGGTGCCGCTGATGGGGTTCATCACGACGGTGCCGCCGCTCATCCGGACATGTACCTCGGGGGAGGCGCCGACCAGGGTCCGCTCGCCGGTGTGCACGACGAAGGTCCAGTACGCGCCGCGCTCGCCGGCCAGCAGCCGCCGGAACAGGGCGAGGGCGTCGGCCCGGCCGAAGCCGGGGATGCGGCCGGTATAGGTGCGGCGGATGACGAAGTTCGCGCCCTCGCCGCGGCCGATCTCGTCGTCGATGACCCGGCGGACGATGTCCGCGTACTCCTCGTCGCCGACGTCGAAGGCCCCGCCCTCGACCTGTACGTCATGGGCGGGAAGCGTCGACAGGACTTCGGCGAGCGGCAGTTCGTACGACTCGTCGGCGACGAGCACCGACAGCGGCGTGCCGTCGTCGCGTACGTCGAAGCCGCGTTCTCTGATCTGGCGGAACGGGACGAGGGCGAGGGACGGGCGGTCTCCGGCCGGGAGGTCGGCGAGCCGCTCGACCTCGTGCACGGAGCCGATCAGGACCTCGACGATGTCGTGGTCATGGCCGGGGGTGCGCCTGCGCAGCAGGGCGAAGGGTGGGCAGTCGTCGTCCAGGAGTCGGCTGATGAGCATCGGTGTTCCTTCCGAGTGGGAGGAACGGCCGTTGCCCCGGGACCCGGGAAACACTGAAGGCCGCCCCTCGGGCGGCCTTCGCGATCCTGTTGCGCGCGATCAGTCAGTGGGCCGCCGGGTGTGCGGTCCACCACCAGTTCTGGATCGAGTGCGCGAACATGTCGCAGACCCTAACGCACATCCGCGCGCGGTGCCGCGGCAGTCCGGGAAACGGACGGCCGCGGCACCGTGGGCGGAGCCCCGGGAGGTCGGACGGGGGTCAGACCAGCAGGTTGTAGATCCCCCAGCCGTCGGCGATCTTGACGCGGGCGGCAAACGGCGATGTCGCGCTGCCGCTGCCCTGGTACAGCCACAGCACACCCGAGGAGTCCCGGGCGATCAGGTCGGGCTTGCCGTCACCGGAGAGGTCGCTCGGCCCGACCAGGACGTTGTAGATCCCCCAGCCGGTGCCGATCTTGGTCCGTGCGGCGTACGGTGCGGTGGCGTTGCCCGTGCCCCGGTAGAGCCAGAGCACGCCGGAGGTGTCGCGGGCGATCAGGTCGGCCTTGCCGTCGGCGGTGAGGTCACCGGTGTCGGTCAGCTGGGTGTAGATCCCCCAGCCGGAGCCGATCTTCACCCTGGCGGCGAACGGCGCGGTGGCGGTTCCGGTGCCGGTGTAGAGCCAGAGCACACCGGAGGAGTCCCGCGCGACCAGATCGGCCGTGCCGTCACCGGTGATGTCCCGGGCGCCGGTGAGCTGGTTGTAGATCTGCCAGCCCTTGCCGACTTCGAGACGCTTGAGGAACGGCGCGGACGGATTGCCGCTGGCCCGGTAGTACCAGAGCACTCCGGAGGGCTCGCGGGCCACGATGTCGCCGACGGCGTCGGCCCGCAGGGCGGTCATCGAGGTCACCGCGTCGTAGCCCTGCCAGCCGCTGCCGACGCGGTAGCGGGAGAGGTACGGAGCGGTCGCGCTGCCCGTGCCCTGGTACTGCCACAGCACGCCCGAGGAGTCGCGGGCGAGCGTGTTGTAACGGCTGGTGCCCGCGTCCGGGACGGTGCTGTTGATCTGCTGGACGTCGCTCGCCCTCACCCACGCCATGCGGTGGTTGAAGTGGATCGGCAAGAAGGAGTTGGTGCCCTTCACCAGGGTGCCGTCGGTGTTGTAGGCCGAGTAGTAGTAGTCACCGGCGGCCGATCCGCCGGCCAGTGCGTAGGCCTGTCCGGCAGGGACGCTGTACTTGGTCAGCGATGCGGAGTTGTCGTCCTGGACCGGGACACCGGTCCCCGCGTAGGCCGCGTCCTCCGGGTAGGCACGCCCGTAGACCGGGATCGACGTCACGCCCGCTTTGGCGGCCAGCACGGTCTGGGAGGTCTTGCCGACCGGCGCGGTGAACTGCCCGCCCGGGTTGTAGAACCAGGCCTTCGTGCCGCCGTACCAGATCGCCGTCCAGTCGGTCCGGGCCTCGGCGACGACGTACTCGCCGCCTGCGAGGACCTTGTTCGACCAATTCGCGCCGTCGCTCCAGAGCACGGTGGGGAAGTAGGGGTCGGTCAGCTTCGTCGCGTCGGCCGATGGCGACTCGTACAGGTATCCGAAGTTCGTCGGCTGCGTGGCGACGGCGGCGCCACCATTGGTCAGCTTGGGCTGGTTCGCCGTGGTGAACGGGGGCACGACGCGGACCAGCTGCCCGGCCGTCAGCGGGCCGCCCGCGCCGCCCGCACCGGTGGGTGCACCCAGCAGCGACATGTAGTGGTTCCAGTCCCAGAACGGGCCCGGGTCCCAGTGCTGCGCGCGGACCTTGTCGTCCAGCACGCCCGGCACCTCGTCATGGCCGATGATGTGCTCGCGGTCCAGCGGGACGGAGAACTTGGCCGCCACGTATTTCGCCACGGCCGCCGAGGACTCGTACTGGGGTTCGGTGTACCAGCTGCCCGCCTTGATGGCGTAGCCCTCGTGCTCGATGCCGATCGAGTGCATGTTCACGGTCTTGTTGCCCGCGTGCCACGCCTCGTTCTTGGTCTCCACCATCTGTGTGACCAGGCCGTCGGACGCGCGGATCATGTAGTGCGCGCTCGCGTACGACGCCGGGTTCTTGAAGGCGGCCAGCGATCCGTCGTAGCCGCCCTCCGTGTCGTGGATGACGATCTTGCGGATGTCGAAGCCGTTCGCCGGACGGCTGGCAATGTTGTAGTTGCCCTGGTCCTCCGCATAGCCGGCCGGGACGAAATCGCAGTTCAGTCCGGCCGGGCACTCGGGCGTCGGGACCGCGGACGTACTCGCGTAACTGGCGGCGAGGGGAAGTCTCGACGGCTTGACGGGCTTGACCGAGGGGTCGCCGACGAGCGTGACCTGCTGGCCGTCCGTCGTGAGCCGGCTCTCGCCCGCGTTGATGGACGCGAAGACGCGCTTCGTGAACAGCTGGGCGCCCTTGGCGTCGGGCGCCTGGCTGAAGCGGGCGATCGCGGGGTACCACTGGCCGGGCTCGTCGGGAAGCGAGTCGGTGGCCTCGCGCTGGTACTCGGCGAGCAGCGCCGCACCCGCGCGGATGCTCTCCTTCGCGTCCGTCCGGAGCGAGTCGGCCGGCTCGTCGATGAGCTCCGCCGCCTCCTTCAGCGTGTGCAGACGCGGGTCGCTCGTGTCCACGGTGGTCGGGTTGGTCTTCAGCGCACGCGCGGCGTCGAAGTGCTTTTCGACCGTGGGGTCGCCGCTCCTGTTGAGGTGGGCGAGCCGCTCCTCGGTGGTCGGCTTCTCCAGGTCGTCCGGCGTCACCTGGGTGAGGCCCATCACGTTGTAGGCGCCGGTGGTGCTCGGCAGGCCGTCGTGACTCTCCCAGCGCGTCTGGTGGTACGAGACCGCCATCAGCACGCTCTTCGGTACGTCGAACTCCCGCGCGGCGTCCTCGAACTGGGACTGCAGCACCGCACCCGGAGGCGTCGGCTTGCCGTCGCCGGAGGAGTCGAGGAAGCCGGGCGAGGCCACGGCGATGGTGCCGATCGTGACGGTGGCGACCACGGCCGTGGCGACACCGTAAATGAGCAGCTTCTTCTTGCGGTCTCTTCGATGACCCCGGATCACGCCCACCCCTGGTTTACTTGTTTAATCTCAAACCAATGCGAAAATCGGCGTGAGAGTAACAGGCGCGAGGGCTCCGCATCGCCTCGGCAGACAGATCCGACATGCCGGGCCACCTGGCCCGTTGAACAACCAATGGCGGAGTGGTGGACATCGCGTCTCATTTGGTGGGCGCTGGAAGGGGCGTCCGCGAAGACCCCGTACTGTTGGCTGGGTGACCGTGAACGCTAAGACCACCGCTGTCGGTGGCAACACCTGGCGAGACCTGCCCGCGGCGCAGCAGCCCGAGTACCCCGATGCCGAGGCTCTGCGCGATGTGATCGCGGACCTCGAGTCGTATCCGCCGCTCGTCTTCGCGGGCGAGTGCGACCAGCTGCGTGCCCGGATGGGAGCCGTCGCCAAGGGCGAGGCGTTCCTGCTTCAGGGTGGCGACTGCGCCGAGGCCTTCGACGCCGTGTCCGCCGACCACATCCGTAACAAGCTGAAGACCCTGCTCCAGATGGGCGCGGTGCTGACCTACGCCGCGTCCGTGCCCGTGGTGAAGGTCGGCCGTATCGCCGGCCAGTACTCCAAGCCGCGCTCCAAGCCGACCGAGACCCGCGACGGCGTGACGCTCCCCACCTACCGGGGCGACTCCGTCAACGGCTTCGACTTCACCGAGGCGGCCCGCATCCCGGACCCCGAGCGCCTCAAGCGGATGTACAACGCCTCCGCCGCGACGCTCAACCTGGTGCGCGCCTTCACCACCGGTGGCTACGCCGACCTGCGCCAGGTGCACGCCTGGAACCAGGACTTCGTGAAGTCGTCGCCCTCCGGCCAGCGCTACGAGCAGCTCGCCCGCGAGATCGACAACGCGCTGAACTTCATGGAGGCCTGTGGCACCGACCCGGCGGAGTTCCGCACGGTCGAGTTCTACGCCTCCCACGAGGCGCTGCTGCTCGACTACGAGTCGGCGCTGACCCGCATCGACTCCCGTACGGGCAATCTGTACGACGTCTCGGGCCACATGGTCTGGATCGGCGAGCGCACCCGCCAGCTGGACGGGGCGCACATCGAGTTCGCCTCCAGGATCCGCAACCCGATCGGTGTGAAGCTCGGCCCGACGACCACGGTCGACGAGGCGCTGCAGTACATCGACAAGCTCGACCCGGAGCGCGAGCCCGGGCGGCTGACCTTCGTGGTCCGCATGGGCGCCGACAAGGTCCGCGACAGGCTCCCGGAGCTGGTCGAGAAGGTCACCGCCTCCGGCGCCACCGTGGCCTGGGTGACCGACCCGATGCACGGCAACACCTTCGAGGCGGCCTCCGGCCACAAGACCCGCCGCTTCGACGACGTGCTCGACGAGGTCAAGGGCTTCTTCGAGGTCCACAAGGCGCTCGGCACGCACCCGGGCGGTATCCATGTCGAGCTCACCGGTGACGATGTCACCGAGTGCGTGGGCGGCGGCGACGAGATCTTCGTCGACGATCTGCACCAGCGCTACGAGACGGCCTGCGACCCGCGCCTGAACCGCAGCCAGTCCCTGGACCTGGCCTTCCTGGTCGCCGAGATGTACCGCGACCAGTAGTAACGGATCAATGACAGTGGGGCGCGGATCGGTGTGATCCGCGCCCCACCGTCATTTCGGGGCTTTTGCGTATCCGGTTCTGCGGCTAAGGTTAGGTAAGCCTCACCGATCATCGGGAAAGGCGCCACCGTATCGATCCCGTCCGGGAGGTGAACCGCGTGTACGTGTGCTCATGCTTCGGCATCACCGAGAAGCAGGTCAAGGAACACGCGGACGCCGGTGCCTGCACCCCTCGACAGATAGCGTCGGTATCCAAAGCCGGTACCGACTGTGGATCGTGTGTCCGCCGCATCCAGGGGATTCTGGGCCGGGGCAGCTGCCCGCGGCGTGAGCTGCTGGAGCAGGGTAACGGCACAGCCGTGCTGACCTCCGACCCCGGCGCCGACGCGCAGACCGAGCTCCGCGAAGCGGCCTGATCCGGGGCGACCTCTAGCTCTCCGGCTGCTCGATCAGCTGCGCGATGTAGAGCGGCTCACCGAGCTTCTCGATCAGCTCCAGCTGCGTGTCGAGATAGTCGATGTGGTGCTCCTCGTCCGCCAGGATCGACTCGAAGATGTTCGCCGACGTGATGTCGCCCTTGCTGCGCATCACCTCGATCCCGCGCTTGAGGCGGTCGATCGCCTCCACCTCGACCTGCCGGTCCGACTGGAACATCTCGGTCACCGTCTGGCCCACACGCACATGGAACAGGCGCTGGTAGTTCGGCAGGCCGTCGAGGAAGAGGATCCGGTCGGTGAGCACTTCCGCGTGCTTCATCTCGTCGAACGACTCTGCCCTGGTGTACTTGGCGAGCTTCGTCCAGCCGAAGTTCTCCTGCATCTTCGCGTGCAGGAAGTACTGGTTGATGGCCGTCAATTCGGCGGTCAGCTGCTCATTGAGAAACTCGATGACTTCGGGGTCGCCCTGCATCGCAGAGGCTCCTTCCGCACGTGTGACTGGGCAGGTGGGCGAATCCTCGCACCGCGGCCCGGGGCAGTCCAGTAAGTGCATGCTTAGTACGAGTTGCCCGAATCGGGCCAGACCTGGTCATGACCACCCCTCCAGGTCTGTCACCATTGAAGGCATGGGTCAGCCGGAAAGCCGGGAATACCGCGCATCAGAGGAGTCCGAGCTTCCGCCGGGGCAGCGACTGCAGCGTGGCTGGCCGGTCACTCACTACGGGCCCGTACCCAAGTTCAAGCCGGACCGCTGGGAGTTCAGGGTTTTCGGCGCCACTGCCGACGGCGGCAAGCACTGCTGGAACCATGAGGAGTTCTCGGCTCTGCCTTTCTCGACGGTGGTCGCCGACCTGCACTGCGTGACGAAGTTCAGCATGCTGGGGGCCGAATGGGGTGGTGTCCCCGCCCGTACGATCGTGGAACTCGCACCGCCGGCGGCGAACGCCACCCATGCCATGGTCTGGGCCGAGTACGGATTCAGCGCCAATATGCGGCTCGCCGACTTCGTCTCGGAGCGCACGATCTTCGCGACCCACAAGGACGGCGAACTGCTCACCGCCGAGCACGGCTTCCCGCTCCGCCTTGTCGTGCCGCATCTGTATGCCTGGAAGGGACCCAAGTGGGTCCGGGGCGTGGAATACATGACCGCCGACCGCCGCGGCTTCTGGGAAGAGCGCGGGTACCACAATCTCGGCGACCCATGGCGGGAACAGCGCTACTCGTACCAGGAAGAGCCCGGGGACGGCCCCGAGCTCTGAGTCCTGGCGCCCCAGGTCAGTGGTGGTACCGGTGAACCACCGCATGGCCCTTTCCGCGGCCGATCATCCATCTGTTCACGGGTGTGGTGACCACGAAGGCCACGACGAGCGAGATGGCGAGAGCGCCCCAGAACAGTGCGTCGGCCAGCTGTGCGTCCATGGCGCCCGGCCAGAGCACGATCACGCCGTTGTCGATCAGCTCCATCACGGCGATGGAGAGGGTGTCGGCGGCGAGGGCGACCCGCACCGCGGTCCTGAAGTCGACTCCGGCCCTGAGGACGCCGCGCAGCGTGAGCGAGTAACCGAAGAAGAAGGCCAGGATGATCGCCAGGACCGTCGTCGGGACGTTTCCCCAGCCCAGCGCGGTGCCGATGACCATACCGAGCACCTCGCCGATGGCGCAGCCCGTGAGGCAGTGAAGGGTCGCCCCGGCGGCCATGGCCCAGCTGACCCTGCCGCGGCCCTCGGGCGTGTGGTGCGCGTGCTCGGTGTGAGTCTCGTGCTGCATGAGTGCCCCCAATGCCGGACAGCGGTTCCTGCCGAGCAAGAACCGTATACCCCCCAAGGGTATTCCCTGATGGGGATCTCTCAGCGGAGTTTCTTCAGCCGTGCCACGTCCGCCGCGTGCCCCTCCTTGCCGCCGGGCGTCTCGATGATCAGCGGTACGCCCTCGGTCGCCGGATGCCGCATCAGCTCCCTGAACGGCTCCTCACCTATGTGACCTGCGCCGATGTTCTCGTGCCTGTCCTTGTGGGCGCCCACCACGTCCTTGGAGTCATTGGCGTGGATCAGCTTGAGCCGGCCCTCGCCGACCGTCTCCACCAACAGATCCAGGGTCTGCGCCATCCCGTCCGGGCCCGCCAGATCGTGCCCGGCCGCGAAGACGTGGCAGGTGTCCAGGCAGACGCCCAGCTTCGGATGGGAGTCGAGGGCCTCGAAGTACGGCCCGAAGTCCCAGGTCCTCGAGCAGAGCGAGAAGCCCTGGCCGGCCGTCGACTCCAGCAGCAGGAACGGGTCGTCGTCGTGCGTCAGCTCGTCGAGCAGCGGCAGCATCCGCTCCCGCACCTGCGCCAGCGCCACCTCGCGGGTCCTGCCCCCGGTTGCCGAGCCGGTGTGCACGACCACGCCCAGAGCGCCGATCTCCCGGCCCCGGCGCAGCGAGTGCCGCAGCGACTCCACGGATTTCTCGGCGGTCGCCTCGGTGTGCGAGCCGAAGTTGATCAGATAGGGGGCGTGCACGTACGCCGAGATCCCGTCGGCGGCGCACTCGGCCCGGAACCGCTCGTCCTGCGCCGGGTTTCCGGCGGGCGTCGCCCAGCCGCGCGGATTGGCCACGAAGACCTGTACTGTCTCGGCCTCCAGCTCACGGGCGTAGGCAAGGCCGGTGGTGGCGAGGCCGCCGGCCACGGGGACATGGCCGCCGACGGGGTTGCGCATCAGAACTACAGTCCCTTGGTCTTGATGGTGATCGTGCTGCCCTCGGGGGCCTGTTCGCCCGCCGCGACGGACTGGCTCTCCACGGTGTCGCCGAGGAAGGGGAAGCTCTTCTCCACCTTGACCTCGAAGCCTGCCGACTTCAGCTTGTCGGTGGCCTCGTCCGCCTTCATGCCCACGACATCGGGGACCTCCACCATGCGCGGGCCCTTGGAGACCGTGAGCGTGATGGTGTCGCCGCGGGCCAGCTGGGCGCCCTCGGTCGCGGACTGCTCGGCGATGGTGCCCGCCTCCTCGGGGGAGTTGATCTGCTCGGCGGCGACCTTGACCTTGAAGCCGGCGCCTTCGAGCTTGCTGGTGGCATCCTCCACCGACTCGCCGGTCACATCCGGGACATCGACCGGGGCGCCCCGGCTGACGACGAGGGCGACCGCGGAGTCCGGGCTGCGTCCGGTACCGGCCGCCGGTTCCGTACTGATCACCGAGCCCTGCTCGATCTCGTCGCTGAAGGCCTTGGTGATCACACCGGGTGCCAGGCCGACCTTCCGCAGCTCCTGCTCGGCCTTCTTGAGCGGCATGCTGCCGACGTCGGGGACCCTGACGATCTCCGGGCCGCGCGAGACGATGAGTGTCACGGAGCCGTTGCCGCGGATGCGCTGATTGATCGCGGGGACGCTGTTGATCACCGTGCCGCGCTCTACCGTCTCGCTGAAGTCGTACCGCACCTTCTTCACGCCGAGACCGGCGCTCTTCAGCTGCTGCCTGGCGTCCTGCTCGGTCTTGCCGATGAGGGCCGGTACGCGGGTGAACTGACCCGAGTTGATGTACCAGACACCGGCGCCCACGCCGAGCACGAGCAGGACGGCGACCAGAATGGCGAGCATGCCGCGCCGCGGGACGCCCAGGAGGCGGGGCGGCTCGGGCTGGTACGGCGGCTGCGGGGGCGGCATCACCAACCGGGCGGTGTGGTCCACCGGTGGTTCCTCGCGGGAGATCACCCGCGGGATGACATCCGTACGGTCCTCGGACGAGGAGGAGATCTCGCCCGCGCTATCGCCGGTGATTCCGTTCCGCGCCGGGTTCTCGGCCGGATCCTCGGTACGCGCACGCGGCGGCACCATGTCCAACTGCTCGTCGCCGAGCGCCGCACGGGCCTCGCGGACCTGCGCCAGCAGCGCCACCGCGTCGTACGGACGGACCTCGGGGGTGCGGGCGGTGGCACTCGCGACCAGCTCGTCGAGCTCGACGGCGAGTCCGGGGAACTGCGCTGAGGGCGCCGGCATGGCCTCGTTCAGATGCTGGAAGAGCACCTGGGCGGGGGTGTCCCCGGCGTGCGGCTTGGCACCGGTCAGCATCTCGTAGAGGACGACCCCGCAGGCGTACACATCGGCGCGGGTGTCGGCCGTGCCGTGCTCGATCTGCTCGGGAGCCAGATAGGAGACCGTGCCCAGCACGGTGCCGGTGGTGCTGGTGACCGAGCCGACGGAACGTACGAGACCGAAGTCGGCGACCTTGACCCGGCCGTCGTCTCCTATCAGCACGTTCTCCGGCTTCATGTCCCGGTGGACGAACCCGGCCCGGTGCGCGGCACCGAGGGCGGCCAGCACGGGCTCCAGGATGTCGAGCGCGGCCCGCGGCTGGAGCGCCCCGCGCTCGCGCAGTACGTCGCGCAGGGTGCAGCCCGCGACGTACTCCATGGCGAGATAGACGTACGCACCCTCGGCGCCCTGGTCGAAGACCGCGACCACATTGGGGTGGGCGAGCCGCGCCACGGACTTGGCCTCGCGGATGAAGCGCTCCACGAAGGAGGCGTCGGTGGCGAGGGCGGGGTGCATCACCTTGAGCGCGAGCACCCGGTCGAGTCGGGTGTCGACGGCCCGGTAGACCGTGGCCATGCCGCCGACTGCGACGCGCGCGTCGACGCGGTAGCGGCCGTCGAGCACCTGCCCGACGAGGGGGTCCCTGAGGGTCGTATCCACGCGGGAGATTCTACGAGTCACCACGGACAGGCCAGACTCCCCGGGGCGGGACCGGGGCCGTACTGCAGCCGAGCTGTGACAGCGCGGGTTGACCGGGGCTCCGCCCGGGACGCCCTTCGGGCGTTGTTCCTCAATCTCCCCCAGACTTCGTCCGGGGGGACCCCAGACGGGCTGAATTCAGCCCCGCCGGCGTTTGAGGCGTGGAGGTCCCCCCACGCCCGCAGGGCGTAGGGGGAGGATCCGGGGCGGAGCCCCGGCTACGGAAACGGCCGCAGCGGTCAGAACGCCGGGCGTTCCGGGTCCAGGGCCGCGCGGCCCTCATGCGGCGACGACGCCTCCGCGAAGTGGCGCCGCGGGATACGGCCCGCCCGGTACGCGAGGCGTCCCGCCTCCACCGCGTGCCGCATCGCCTCCGCCATCAGCACCGGTTCCTGCGCCCGCGTGACCGCCGAGGCCAGCATCACCGCCGCGCAGCCCAGCTCCATCGCCAGCGCCGCGTCCGACGCCGTGCCCGCTCCCGCGTCCAGCACGACCGGCACGCGCGCGTGTTCCACGATCAGCTGGAAGTTGTGCGGGTTGCGGATACCCAGACCGGAGCCGATCGGCGAGCCCAACGGCATGATCGCCGCACACCCCACGTCCTGAAGCTTCCGGGCCAGCACCGGATCGTCATTGGTGTACGGCAGCACCGTGAAGCCGTCGTCGACCAGCGTCTCGGCCGCGTCGAGCAGCTCGATCGGATCGGGCAGCAGGGTCCGTTCGTCCGCGACGACCTCCAGCTTGATCCAGTCCGTGCCGAGCGCCTCGCGCGCGAGCCGGGCGGTCAGCACGGCCTCGCCCGCGGTGAAGCAGCCCGCCGTATTGGGCAGGACGCGGATGTTCAGCTTCTCCAGGACGGACAGCACGGAGCCCTGGACCGTCGGGTCGAGGCGGCGCATCGCGACGGTGGTGAGCTCGGTGCCGCTCGCGACGAGGGAGCGTTCGAGCACGTCGAGGCTCGGCGCCCCGCCCGTACCCATGATCAGGCGGGAGTTGAAGACGGTGTCACCGATGGTGAGACGGTCGTCGGCCATGGCTGATCAGCCTCCCTGCACTGCGGTGAGGACCTCGACGCGGTCGCCGTCGCCGAGCAGCGTGCCCGACCACTGGCTGCGCGGGACGACCGCTTCGTTGACGGCGGCGGCGACCCCGGCGGGAGCGGCGGTGAGGGCCGTGACCAGGGTGTCCAGGGTGGTTCCGGCGGTGAGCTCGCGGGCCTCGCCGTTGACGGAGACGTTCATGCGGGCTGCTCCAGAGGTACGGGAGAGAAACGGCGCGGCGTGAAGGCGCGGGCCTCGTCCGGCAGCGCGCCGGTGACCAGCAGCTCGGCCAGCACATCGCCGGTGACGGGAGTCAGCAGTACCCCGTTGCGGTAGTGCCCGGTGGCCAGATGCAGACCGGGCAGCGCGGTCGGGCCCAGCAGCGGGGCGTTGTCGGGGGAGGCGGGGCGCAGCCCCGCGCGGGTCTCGGTGAGCGGCAGCTCGGTGATGCCGGGCACCAGCTCGTGCGCGTCGCGCAGCAGCTCGTACACACCACCCGCGGTGACCGTGGTGTCCCAGCCGAGCTCCTCGCTGGTCGCGCCGACGACCAGCTCGCCGTTCTCGCGCGGCACCAGATAGACATTGCTGCCGCGCACCACGGCCCGCACCGTCCGGGAGAGGAAGGGCGCGTACGCGGGCGGCACGGTCAGCCGCAGGACCTGGCCCTTCACCGGCCGTACGGGAGGCAGTACGTCCGCCGGCACACCGCCGAGCCTGCCGCTCAGGCTGCCGCCCGCCAGGACGACCTGATCCGCGCTGAGCTCGTCGCCGTCGGTCAGTACGGCCCCGGCCGCCCGGTCCCGCACCACGGAAAGCCGGTCCGCCCAGCCGCGGTGGAAGACCACCCCGGCCCGCTCGCAGGCGGTCAGCAGCGCGGCCGCCAGCCGGCGCGGATCGATCTGGTGATCGCCGTCCACCCGCAGGCCCCCGCGCACGCCGGGTGCGAGCATCGGCTCGAGACGTCTGCATTCGCGGCCCGTCAGCCACTCCGACTGAAGACCGGACCGGCGTTGCAGGGTGTGCAGTTCACGCAGATGCGCGCGGTCGTCGGCATCCAGCGCGACGGCGAGTGTCCCGCAGGCGCGGTACCCGAGGCGCTGCCCGCTCGCCTCCTCGAGTTCGGCGACGAATGCGGGATAGCGTCCGGCGGACTCCAGATTGAGACCGAGCAGCATCTGCTCGCCGTAGTGCAGCTCGGTGACGGCGGCGAGCATGCCCGCGGCGACCTGCGCGGCCCCGCCGCCCGGCTCCGGATCGGCGACGGCGACCCGCAGTCCGCGCTGTGCCGTGCGCCAGGCCGTGACCAGGCCGATGATTCCGCCCCCGATGACGAGGACGTCTGAAGTGCGCGTTTCGGAAATACGCGACATGGGCGTCCAGCCCCTCCCTTCGCCGGCATGACCCGGATCAGGTTCGTACGGTCGGAGGCCGCCAGCCTCCCTCTCAGCCCGGTGCGTCCGGGCTCCCGCGAGTGCCTTACGGTGGCCACCCTAACCCCAGCCATCAACTCGCAGTAAGGGAGTGCGGGGTGAGCGGCGTCGCGGATCCCGGCTTCCTGACAGGTCGTCAGATCGTTAGGGTTGCAGGGTGAGCGAGCAGCAGCAGACAGCACAGGGCGGGCGCCGCGTGGTCGTCGTCGGCGCGGGAATGGCCGGCGTGCAGACCGCGGTGGCGCTGCGCGAGCAGGGCTTCACCGGCCCGGTCACCCTGATCGGCGCCGAGCCCCACCAGCCGTACGACAGACCCCCGCTCTCCAAGGCGATCCTGCTCGGCAAGGCGGAGGGGTCGGCCTTCGAGGTCGACTTCGAGGCGCTCGACATCGAACTGCGGCTGGGCTGCGAGGTGACCGGCGTGCGCCCGGCCGTGCATGAGCTGGACACCGAGGCGGGGCCCGTCCCGTACGACGTCCTGGTCATCGCCGGCGGTGCCGAGCCGATCACCCTGCCCGGCACCGAAGGCGTCCCCGGCGTCCATCTCCTGCGCACCCTCGACGACGCCGAGCGGCTGCGCCCGGTACTCGCGCAGCAGCACGACGTCGTGGTCGTCGGCGCGGGCTGGATCGGCGCGGAGTTCGCGACGGCAGCCCGGGAGGCGGGCTGCGCCGTGATCGTCGTCGAGGCCGCCGACCGCCCCCTCGCGGGTGCCCTGCCCGCCGAGGTCGCCGCCCCGATGGCCCACTGGTACGCGGAGTACGGCGCCGAACTGATCACCCACGCGCGCGTGGCCGACATCGAGCCGGGCACGGTGATCCTGGCGGACGGCCGCCTGCTCCCGGCCGGGGCCGTGGTCGTGGGCATCGGCGCGCGCCCCGCCACCGGCTGGCTCGCGGGCTCCGGCATCGAACTCGGCCCGGACGGAGCAATCACCGCGGACGAGTATCTGCGCACCTCGCTGCCCGATGTGTACGCGGTGGGGGACTGCGCCTCCTTCCCGTCCGCGCGCTACGGCGAGCGGCTGCTCGTGCACCACTGGGACAACGCCCTGCAGGGGCCGCGCACGGTGGCCGCCAATGTCGTGGGCGAGGCCCCGCAGGTCTATGACCCGGTGCCGTATTTCTGGTCCGAGCAATTCGGCCGCTTCGTGCAGTACGCGGGCCATCACGCTGCCGCCGACACGATGGTGTGGCGGGGCGATCCGGCGGCCGCCTCCTGGTCGGTGCTCTGGCTGCGCGAGGGTGCGCTGGTAGCGCTGCTCGCCGTGGGCAGGGCCCGTGACCTGGCGCAGGGGCGCAAACTCATCCTGTCCGGCGCGCGGCTGGATCCGGACCGCGCGGCGGACCCGTCCGTCCCTCTGAAGGCGGCGGCTGTCTAGGGGGCAGCGAGGTGCCGCGCGAGGGGTCCGGCTACCGACTGTCAGTCCGGGATGGCACGCTTGTCCTGTGACCGAGATTGACGCAAAAATCGATGCTCTCGTCCCCGCCTGGCTCCACCTTCCCGACATCGCGGAAATGCTCGATGTCGAGGTGACACGCGTACGGCAGCTGGTCAAGGAGGGCCAGCTGATCGCCGTGCGCCGCGGTGAGAACCGGGCGCTTCAGGTGCCTGCCGCCTTCATCGACGGCAACAAGGTGGTCAAGGGTCTCGCCGGGACCCTGACGCTCCTGAAGGACGACGGCTTCACCGACGACGAGATGCTGGAGTGGCTCTTCACTCCCGACCCGACCCTGCCGGGCACGCCCGCGCAGGCGCTCAGCGAGAATCGCGGCACGGAGGTGAAGCGCCGTGCCCAGGCGCTCGCCGTCTGACATCCGGACTTCGTGATGCCACGTCCTGGCGTCACGGGGTCCTGAAGACAACACCACGCGGTGTGCGGGACGGGGGCCGAGCGTTCCTGCCCGCACACCGCCCACCCAACGGGGGGAAACACCCATGCCCACGGCTCGTGAGCTGCTGTCCGACGCCCGGCTCTATCTCTGCACGGACGCCCGGAAGAAGCAGGGCGACCTCGCGGAGTTCCTCGATGTCGTGCTCGCCTCCGGGGTCGACATCGTGCAGCTGCGCGACAAGGGCATGGAGGCGGCCGAGGAGCTCGAGCACCTTCAGGTCTTCGCGGACGCCTGCCGCCGGCACGGCAAGTTGCTCGCCGTGAACGACCGCGCGGACGTGGCCCACGCCATCGGCTCCGACGTGCTGCATCTGGGCCAGGGCGATCTGCCGGTCCCGGCCGCCCGCGCGATCCTCGGCGACCAGGTGCTGACCGGCCGTTCGACGCACGCGGAGTCCGAAGTGGATGCGGCCGCCGCCGAGCCCGGCGTGGACTACTTCTGCACCGGACCCTGCTGGCCCACCCCGACCAAGCCCGGGCGGTACGCCCCGGGACTCGGCCTTGTGCGGTATGCGGCGGGGCTGGCGACCGACCGGCCGTGGTTCGCGATCGGCGGGATCGACGCGGGCAACCTCGACGAGGTGCTGGACGCGGGCGCGCGCCGGATCGTCGTCGTACGGGCCATCACCGAGGCCGACGACCCCGCGGCGGCGTCCGCGTCCCTGGCCAAGCGCGTCAGGGAGCGCGACGCTTAAGGCCCCAGACGGCGCATGAAGGGGGCGCGGTGGACAACGGGAAGCGCATAACTGTCCGAGGGGTGGACATTAGGCAGACAATACGGACATATTCCCTGGTTCTGGTTGGGTGACCGTCGAGCCCTGGATAACCTGCAGTTATGGCCCTCGGAACAGCTTCCACCAGGACGGATCGCGCACGGACAGTGCGCGAGCTGCTTGCGACCGGCAAACCTTCCTACTCTTTCGAGTTCTGGGCGCCCAAGACGGAGAAGGGCGAGCGGAACCTCTGGAACGCGCTCCGCAGGGTCGAGGCGGTCGCCCCGAACTTCGTCTCCGTGACCTACGGCGCGGGCGGCTCCACGCGCGCCGGCACCGTCAAGGCCACCGAGCAGATCGCCGCCGACACCACCCTCACCCCCGTCGCGCACCTCACCGCGGTGAACCACTCCATCGCCGAGCTGCGCAACATGATCGGCCAGTACGCCGACGCCGGGATCCGCAACATCCTTGCCGTCCGGGGCGACCCGCCCGGCGACCCGATGGGCGAGTGGATCAAGCACCCCGACGGCGTGCGGTACGCGGCCGAGCTCGTCCAGCTGATCAAGGAGTCCGGTGACTTCTGCGTCGGTGTCGCGGCCTTCCCCGAGATGCATCCGCGCTCGGAGGACTGGGCAACCGACACCCGGCACTTCGTCGACAAGTGCCGCGCCGGCGCCGACTACGCGATCACGCAGATGTTCTTCCAGCCGGAGGACTATCTGCGGCTGCGCGACCGGGTCGCGGAGGCGGGCTGCGAGACCCCGATCATCCCCGAGGTCATGCCGGTCACCAGCGTCAAGCAGCTCGAGCGTTTTGCCCAGCTCAGCAATGCCTCGTTCCCGCCCGAGCTGAAAGAGAGGATCCTCACCGTCAAGGAGGATCCCGCCGCTGTACGCTCCATTGGCATCGAGTTCGCAACGGAGTTCTGCGCACGTTTGCTCTCCGAGGGTGTCCCCGGACTGCATTTCATTACGCTCAACAACTCCACTGCGACGCTCGAAATCTACGAGAATCTCGGACTGCACGAGCAGTCGTGATCGGTCGTACCCGCCCCCACCCCGGGCGGTGACCGAAGGAGAGGGGCGGGCATGGGCTGGACGGTCCTCTATCTCGCGTTCGGCATCGTCGCGCTGTGGCTGCTCGGCGAGGTGCTCTTGCAGTACAAGGCACGACTGCGCTGGCGGCTGCTCGCGTTCGCCGGCTTCCTCGGCGTGGTCGTCGGCGTGCTGCTGCCTTCCGTCGTGGTGATCGCGCTGGGCGCGATAGCCTTCGCCGTCGGCCAGACGTACGTCACGCTCTCCTTCCGCCGCGGGTTCTCCACCGGCTGGGCGCTCGGCGGCAGTCCGGGCGTGAGCCGCCGCCGCAAGTCCGGTGCCAGGCCGGACAAGGCCGCTTTGCGCGAGCCCACACTCGAGGTCTCGGACCTCTCCTACGAGCCCGGCGCGGCCGAGCAGGAGTCCGGCTACGAGCCGGAGCCGGTGTACGAACCGCAGCCGCTCCCGGACGACACCGGGCAGTACGGCGTCTACAGCGACCAGGCCTATGCGGCGGCGCAGCAGCAACAGGACCAGAGCCAGAGCCAGGGCCAGTACGGCGGCATGTACGACACCTACTACTCCGGCTACACCCAGCAGCCCACCGGCCAGGAGAGCTACGCCGGGCAGTACGACTACGGGAGCGGGCAGCAGCAGTACGCCCCTTACTCCGATCCGTACGTCGGCGGGCAGCAGTACAACACGTACGACAGCTACGACAGTTACGGCGGCCAGCAGCAGTACGCCGACCCCTACGCACAGCCTCAGTACAGCGAGACGCCGCCCGGCGGGGTGTGGGTGCCCCAGCAGCGGGACGGCGAGCAGCAGGCTCCGCCGATGCCGCAGGAGCAGCCCTCGCCGTACGGCTACGACACCGGGTCCGGGTACAACGAGCAGCAGTACCGCTACTGACGCTCAGGGCCTGTCACTGAGAGCCGCGGAAGTCCGCGCCCTCCACGATCAGACCGGCCACCAGCGCCCCCGACATCCCCGCGTGCGCGAGAGAGCCGCCCGGGTGCGCCCAGCCGCCGGCGAAGTGCAGCCCGGGCAGCGGCGACCGGTTGGCCGCGGGCAGCAGTGCGCCGCGCGCAGCGGCCAGCGCCGGACCCGGCACCTGGTACATGCCCGTCTCGCGGAAGGTGTCGGCCGGGGTGCGGACCTCGCGCCACAGCAACCGCTCCCGCAGTCCGGGTATTGCAGCCTCCGCGGCCTCGGTCATCCGGTCGGCGAAGGCATCCACCGGCTGCGGCTCGCCGCCCCACAGGTTCTCCGAGGAGAACAGGCCTCCGGCCGGGACGGTCGCGGTGACCGTCACCGACTCATGGTCCCCGTCGGGGCGCAGTCGCTCGTCGTCAGGACGCAGCACCGCGACGGTCGGCCGGTCGGGAAGCCTGGCCCCCGCCAGGGCGTCCAGCTCGTCCGCCCGGTCCGCCGAGTGCACCAGCGTCCGGTGCACGGCGTCCGCGGGCCGCGCGCCCCGCAACGCCAGGCACACGGTGACCCGTCCGGTCCGCACCGCCGACTGAAATCGGGGCCACTCGTCCTGGCTCTGCCAGCCGATGACCTGGTCCCGGTAGAGGGCGGGCACGGGCGCGCCCGCGACCACCAGGTCCGCCTCGATCAGCCGCCCGTCGGCCAGCGCGACACCGGCCGCCCGGCCGTCCTTCTCCCTTACGCCGGTCACCTCGGCGCCGAAGACGAACTCAACCTTCCGGGCGAGGCACCGTTCGTGCACGGCGTCAGCGAGTGCGCGCATGCCCCCTTGCACGTACCAGCTGCCGAAGGTCTGCTCCATGTACGGCAGCACGGCGGCGGAGGCGGGGGCGGTCGCCGGATCGAAGCCGTACGCCAGGGCGTAGCTCTCCAGCAGCGCCGCCAGCCTCGGATCGGCCAGCTCGCGCCGGCCCACCTCGGCGAGTGTCCTCGCCGAGCGCCGCAGCAGCCCGGACCTGAGCGCCGGGTACGGCTCTCGCTCCAGCGGCGACAGGTCGGCGGGCAGCGGCTCCTCGAGCAGGGGACGCCGGGTGCGCTCCCAGGCGTCCCGCGCGCGGCCCAGGAAGTCGCCCCATCGCGCACCCGCGCCCGCCCCGAGCGCCGCGTCCAGCGCGGCGACGATCCCGGCCCGCGAGGCGTTCGGCAGGGAGACCGTGGTGCCGTCGGCGAAGAGATGACGGCTCGCCGGGTCGACCTGGACCAGCTCGACGCACCGCTCCAGCGGCTCCTTGCCGGTCTTCACGAACAAGTCCCGCCAGACGGCGGGCAGATGCAGCAGAGCGGGACCGGAGTCGAAGCCGAAGCCCTCGCGCTCGAACCGGCCCACCGCGCCGCCATGGGTCGCCGAGCGCTCGTACACCGTCACCCGGTGGCCTGCCACGGCCAGCCGGGCGGCAGCCGCCATGGCGCCCATCCCGGCGCCGATCACCGCAATCCGTGCCATGTCAGCGACTTTATCCGCCGCCACTGACAGCGGGTCCGGGCGGTCCGGTCACCAGGGTTTCGGGCCGACTGGGCTCCGGCGGGCGGATCACCAGGGCGGTGGCTGGGCAGCGCGGCTGCCGGCCGCGTCGTCGGCCGGCAGCCTGGGGGCCGGCCCCCGGTAGCCGCGGCCTTCGCGGCGCTGCGCCCTGCGGCGCAGGAATCGGCGGATCCTGCCCGCGACGAAGGCCAGTACCACCACCCCCAGCAGGAGCAGCGTCCCGGCGATGATCGCGGCCGCCAGCGGATGGAAGACCGCGAACGAGATGATCCCGGCGACGCCCAGATCCTCCGCCGTGCTCAGCGCGATATTGCTGAACGGCTCGGGCGAGGTGTTCACCGCCATCCTCGTGCCGGCCTTGACCAGATGGCTCATGAGCGCCGCCGAACCGCCGACCGCACCGGCCGCGAGCTCCGGCAGCGAGCCGTTCTCCCCGGCCAGCAACGCCGCGACAACCGCGCCCGCCACCGGCCGGATCACGGTGTGCACCGAGTCCCACACCGAGTCGGCGTACGGGATCTTGTCCGCCACCGCCTCGCAGAGGAAGAGCACTCCGGCCACGATCAGGACATCGGTGCGCTGAAGCGATTCGGGCACCTCGTCGGTGAGGCCGGTCGCACCGAAGATGCCGAACAGCAGAACCACCGCATAGGCGTTGATCCCGCTGGCCCAGCCGCTGGTGAAGACGAGAGGGAGTACGGACACGGACGCGATCGTAACCAGTCGGCCGCCCGCGCGGGTGGGGATGAGCACGGACAGCTGAGTATGCGTACCTAGTGGGTGAGATGAGTACGCGCGCGGATGGGGTCTCACCTGCGGAGACGGAAGAGTGGAGACCACGGAAGGGGCGCAGCGCCGGTACCGCCGACACGGGGCGGCGGAACGGCGCGGCTCCCCTGACGGAACGGGGGTGCACGAACGGAGAACCCACTGACCACGGGTTCTCCGGCACACGGGTTCTCCGTCTCCACGGGGGAAAAACGGGGGCAAACGGGGAACAACGGGGGTACGGGGGAAACACGCCGGTCCGGCGGGGCTCGGGGGGATCGAGCCTCGCCGGACCGGCACTTTTCTGTCCGCGCGCTGTCAGGCGCACTCCCGCGCGGCTGTCCGGAGCGCGCACCGTCCGACACGCGCGCGTGGAGCGCGCCTCAGCGGCCGCTGACCCGGCCGTGCAGCAACCGGGACAGGGCGGAGTGCACATCGTCGAGCGACCGCTCCGGCTGGAAGGCCTGCCAGTCGAGCGCCGCCACCAGGACCATCCCGACCAGCGCGGCCGCCGTCAGCGGAATGTCGATCTCCTCGCTCAACTCCCCGTTCTCGACGGCTTCCCGGAGCACGTTCTCGACGACGGCCACGGCCTGCTGCCGCACCACGAGCAGGGTCGACTGCCAGGCCCTGTTGGTACGCCACAACTCGGCGACGTACAGCTGGGTGAAGGCCGGATAGCGGTCGATGAACCCCAGACCGGCCCTGATCATCGCGTCCAGTGCCTCGACCCTGCTGCCGCCGCGCTCCGTCGTCTCGTCGGCGGCGGACTGCAGCGAGGAGGTGAGCAGGCCGACGCCGAACCGCAGCAGCTCCTCGAAGAGTTCGGTCTTGCTCTTGAAGTTGTAGTAGACCGTGCCCTTGGCGACCCCGGCCCGTTCGGCGATCTCGTCCACCGTCGTGGCGGAGAACCCCTGCTCGGCGATGAGCGTCACCGCCGCCTCATAGAGCTTCGCCCGGGTCGCGCGGCGTCTGGTGCTCGTGCTGTCCATGCCGTCCATGACATCGATTCTCACAGGTCCGGCCGTTCTCACAGACTCAGCTCCGGGTGCAGCCTGTCGAGCGTCCACACCTGCTTGCGCCGTGCGGAGACGGCGGTGAGCGCCAGCGCGCCCGCGGTGAAGGCGCTCAGAACCGTGCACGCCTGCCAGACCGGGCCGAGTCCGCCGCCCGTGATGAGCAGGCGCAGCGTCTCGACGACATACGTCATCGGGAGGAAGGGGTGGATGGCGTTGAAGAAACCGGGGCTGGTCTCCACGGGGTAGGTGCCGCCGGCCGAGGTCAGCTGGAGCATCAGCAACGCCAGTACGAGGATCCGTCCCGCGGCCCCGAAGCGGGCGTTCAGCCACTGGATGATGGCCGCGAAGCAGCAGGTGACGAGGGCCAGGAAGCCGATCGTCCCGGCCGCGTGCGTCATCTCGAGGCCAATTCCCCAGTGCAGCACGGACATCAGTGCGCCGACCTGCACCAGGCCGATCGCGGCGACGGGCAGCCAGCCGGCCACCGCGATCCGCCAGGCGGAGGCGCCGGCGGCCAGGGCCCGCCGGTTCAGCGGCTGGATGAGCATGTACGCGACCATCGAACCGACCCAGAGGGACAGCGGGATGAAGTACGGGGCGAAGCCGGTGCCGTAGTTGGGCGCCTTGTGCAGAGACTGACTGGCCAGCTTCACCGGGTCGGCCATCACCTCGGTGCGGCGGTCGCGGTCGTTCTTGTCGTAGTCGGGGATCTTGTCGACGCCCTTGTTGAGCCCGCCGGCCAGCTCGGTCGAACCGTCCGCGAGCTTGAACATGCCGCCGTCCAGGCTGTTGGCGCCGTTCTTGAGCTTGCCGACACCGCTGTCGAGATCCGTTGAGCCCGTCTTGGCGCTGCTCAGTCCGGTGTGCAGCTTGTCCGCGCCCTGGGCGACCTTCCCGGCGCCCGAGTTGAGCTCATTGATCTTGCGGACCGACGACTCCAGGTCCTCGTCGAGGTGCGGGGACCGCTTGGCCAGGTCGTTCGCCTTCTTCTGCAGATCGGCGAGATGGCCGTCGAGCTTTTTCAGATCGCCGTTGTTGTCCTTCACCAGGGCGTTGACATCGTCGGCGACCTTGGCGACATCGGCCGCCGTGACCTTGGCGCGCTTGAGGGCGGGGCAGGTGGTCGGGTCGGGCAGCAGCGCGTCCTCGCAGTGCGTCTTGTAGATGGCGCTCAGCTCGTCGGCCGACTTGTGGGCGAGGGCCGCGGAGGCGGGTGCCGTCTTCACGAGGATGTCGAGGTTGTGGCGCACCGCCTGCGAGGAGTCGGCGACCAGCCGGGCCGTGTCGCCGATCGTCTTGCCGTTGTCCTTGAGGTAAGGACGGACGTCGGCGGCGATCCCGTTGACCTTGTCGGCGAGTACCTGGGTGCCGTCGGCGACCTGCTGGGAGCCGGTCTCGAGGTCGCCCGCGCCCTTGTTGAGCTTGGTCAGGCCGCCGGCGAGCCTGCCGCTGCCGTCCTTGGCGTCCTTGAGCCCGTCCGCGAGGTCCTTGGAGCCCTTCTTCGCCTTGCCGATCCCGCCCTTGAGCTGGTCGGCGCCCTTCGCCGCCTTCTCGGTCGCAGCATGGATGTCGGAGAAGGAGATGAAGATCCGGTCGAGGAAGGAACGGGAGGTCTTGGTCGAAGCGGCGGTGCGCACCTCGGAGAAGACCGACCGCGAGATCTGTCCGACGATGTAGTTGTTGGCGTCGTTCGTACGGACCTGAAGGGCGCCGGTCTCGGGGGAGTCGCCGGAGCTGGACGCGATGCGCTTGCTGAAGTCCTTCGGCATGGTGAGGGACAGGTAGTACGACCCGTCCTCGACGCCCTTGCGGGCCTCGGTGGCGCTCACCTCGTGCCATTCGAAGACCTCGCTCTCGCGCAGGCCCTTGGTGATCTCGTTGCCTGCCGCGATCTTCTTGCCGGCGGCGGTGGCTCCCTTGTCGTCGTTGACGAGTGCGACAGGGATCCGGTTGAGCTGTCCGTACGGGTCCCAGAAGGACCACAGGTACAGAGCGCCGTACAGCAGTGGGAGCAGCAGGATCGCGACGAGTGCGGCACGCGGCAGCTTCCCCCTGCCGAACCGCTTCAGCTCAAGCGCGGCCAGTTTCGGCGAGCGCATCGGCCGTCCCCTCCTCGGTGGTGTCCTGGTCGGTGTCCGCGGACGCGTCTTCGCGCGTGGCTTCGGACGTGGCTTCTGTGACTTCGGTTGTGTTGGCGGGCACGGCGCCAGGAGTTGCGTCGGACGCGGCTTCGCTCTTCGGGGCGGCCGGGGTGTCCGAGGCATCCGGGGCGGCCGAGGGCGTGGTGGCGGCGACCGTGCGGATCACCGTCGTGCCCTCGGGCGCCTGGCTGCACACGGCGAGCACCGTCGTACCGGCCTCGGCGACCGAGCGCAGCAGCTTCCAGGCCTCGGCCCGGTCCGCGTCGGAGAGCTTGAGGTCGGCGTCGTCGACGGCGAGCAGACGCGGCCGGCCGATCAGCGCGAGGGCGACGGACAGGCGCAGCGCCTCCAGCCGTTCCAGATCGCGTACGGCCGTGCGCTCCTCCTTGGGGAGCGTGGCCAGGACCAGCCCCGCCGCCTCCAGCGCCTCGTCGATACGGCTCCTGGTCGCGGCCGCGCGCTCGCCCGGGGGCCGCAGCAGGGCGCGCAGTGAGCCGTCGAAGTGGCGTTGCAGCAGCCCCCGTTCACGCAGATGCTCGGCGACCGTCAGGGCCGGGTCGAGCTCGCTGACGCCTGTCACCGGGCCGAGCGCGCTGATCCGGCGTACCGCGGCCATCTTGTGCGGCAGCGGCAGACCACCGACCTTGGCGTGGCCCTCGGTGGGGCGCATCCGGCCGGTGAGCGCGAGCAGCAGGCAGGTGCGGCCGGAACCGGACGGACCCTCGATCGCGATGAGCGAGCCGGGTTCCGCCTCGATGCCCACCGAGCGGAACGCCCAGCCGCGCGGGCCCTTGAGGCCGAAGTTCTCGGCGGTGACGGCCGCCCCGTGGCTGCCGTCGGGGCTGACAGAGCTGCCCACGTTCCCCCCAACATTTGAACTGACTGGTCAGTTCAAAAACTACTCCGATTCTCCGGCCGAAGCAAAAGAGGGTGGTTCAGCGATCGAGATCCGGTCCGCCGCGGCCTCGTCCACCGCGGCCGTGTCCGACGCGGCTCCGGGCGTCACTTCCCCTCGTCCTCGTCCTCGGCCGAGGGGAAGTCGTACGACTCCAGGCGCGGCTCCATATGGGCCACCATCTCGGTGAGCCGTGCGCAGACCCGTTTGATCTCCTCATGGGTCTCGTCCCGCTCGGTGATGACTGCCGCGAGCAGCAGGGCCGTCAGCGCCGTGGCGCCGTTGAAGGCCTGCAGCGTGACCATGTTGGAGAACAGGTCGTGACCGGCGAACGGGCCGGACTCCCGGGCCGCGGCGAGGATCGCCAGCGTCGACACCCCCAGCGCACACGACGCGGCACCCGCCAGCTGGAAGCGGAACGCGGCCCAGATCAGGAACGGGAAGACGAGGAACAGCAGGGCCGAACTGCCGGTACTGGTCGCCAGAATCGTCACGAGGAGCGTGCCCAGCAGCAGCGCCACCGCTTCGATCCAGCGGCCGGTCCCGGCATCCCGTGGCCACCGGGCCCTGCGCAGGGCGAGCAGGAACGGAGTGACGACAAGGACGCCCATCGCGTCACCGGTCCACCACACCGACCACGTCGGCCAGAAGTCGCTCCCCTCCAGTGCCCCGGCAAGCACCAGCACACCGCTGCCCACGGTCGAGCTGATCAGCATGCCGGCCAGCGCGCCGAGGAAGACCAGTGCCAGTACGTCCCGCAGCCGGTCCAGTTCGTTGCGGAACTGCGCCCGACGCAGCATGAGGTACGCGCAGACCGGGGCCAGGGTGTTGCCGGCGACGATGGCCAGCACGGCGAGTGCCGAGGGGCCGATGGACACATTGACCAGGAAGGCGCCGAGCGCGACGCCCGGCCAGATCCGCAGGCCGAGGACGAGCAGACTGGCCAGGGCCACCCCGGTCGGCGGCCACAACGGAGTGACCTGACCGCGAACGAGCTGCTGAAGAAGCCCGAGTCGGGCGGCCCCGTAATAGATGGCGGCCACAGCGAGGATCTGCAGGGCAGGAGGCCCGTAACGGCCGATCTCCGCAGTGCGCACCACTGCATTCTGCGCTCCCGGTTGGCCCCCGGCGACCGGACCGTCGGATCGGCCGTCCGGGCACCGGTGGGTCGAGCACGGTGTGCCGCACGGTTACCCAGGTACCGGCGGGCCGTCGTAACGGACGACGAGGACGGCGGCATCGTCACGGTGCCCGGTCCGTTCGGCGACCTTGATGACGGCCGAGGCGAGCACGTCGGGGTCGGCGTCGAATCCCCTGCGGGCCAGCCGGTGCACCTCGGCCAGGCCGGCCTCCATCGGGTAGGTCGGGCCTTCGACGACGCCGTCGGTGAGCAGAACGAGGACCCCTGCCTCCGTCAGCCGTCGGTGGGTCACCGGATAGCGCTCGCCCCGCACGACGCCCAGCGGCGGGCCGCCGCTGTCCAGGGCGATGCCGGAGCGGCCGGCCGCGGTGGCCCAGATCATCGGGACATGACCGGCCCGGGACACGGTGAGATCGCGGCTGACCGGGTCGAAACGGAGGAAGCAGCAGGTCGCGAAGAGGCCGAAGCCCATCGAGATCAGCAGGTTGTTGGTGCGGCTGAGCACCTCTCGCGGATCGCTCGTCCCCTCGGCGAGGGCCCGCAGGCTGGTGCGGACCTGGCCCATGAACGCGATGGCCTCCACGTCGTGGCCCTGCACATCGCCGATCGCGAGCCCCAGCGAGCCGTCCATCATCACGAAGGCGTCGTACCAGTCTCCGCCGACGTCAAGACCGTCCCGTGAGGGCGAGTAACGGCCCGCGATCTGCAGGCCGGGCAGCTTCGGCAACTCAGGCGGGAGCATATGGCGCTGCAGGACCATGGCCAGCTCGACGCGGGCCCGCTGCAGCTTGATCCGCTCCAGGGCCTGGTCGACGAGTTGCCCGAGGGTGAGCAGGAGTTCCTGCCCACTGTCGGGAGGGTCGCTGCGATGTCCGCGCATGACCGCTCCGAGGGATCGCGCGTACTTCTCACCTCACCTTAGCCGTCCGCCCCCGCACAGCCCTCCTGTTGGGGAAAACAGCCGTCTCGCATGGCAAGCAGCGGTCTCCACAGAGAAAGCAGCAGGTCAGAGCCGATTGTCAGTGGTGCCCTTCACGATGGACACATACGGCCACAGTGCCGTCACACGACGACAGGAGGTTCGTCATGGCCAGCTCCTACGCAGCAGCCGCACACCGGCGCCGCGCCACCGGCCCTGCCCCCTCACTGACCGGACCGGCGAACGACGTGCACCCCGTCCTGCGGCGGGCCTCGGCACCGCCCGCCGCCCTCGACCTGCTCGCTCAGGCCCGCACGGGTCTCGACGAGGCCGCCACTCTCGAAACGCCCAACGAGCGGTATGCCACGGCCCATCTGGCCGCCCTGCGCACCGCGGCCGCGGTGCTCGCCGCCCGCGGCCGCCCGGAGACCAGTGAGCGCCGCAGGCAGCGCATCCGAAGCGCCTGGGAAGTCCTGCCCGAGATAGCGCCCGAGTTGACCGAGTGGAGCGCACATTTCGCCTCGGGCGCCAGCCGCAGGGCGCGCGCGGAGGCCGGCATACAGGGCGCCGCGAGCAGCCGCGACGCCGACGACCTGCTGCGCGACGCGGCCATGTTCCTGCGCCTGGTGGAGCGGCTGCTGGTGCTCCAGCCGGTACTGCCGCAGCCGCGCGCCGAGCAGCCGGGGACGGGGGACGCCGCGGACAGGGCCTGAGGGGCCGGGATGCTTGGCGGAGGCAATAGGGTGGGCTGCGTATTCACCGTTCACTCGATCAGCACTCGAGCGACCGTCCACCCCGCTCACGCCCCGGGACCGGGGCGGCACCGTCCGAGGAGTCAACTGCCGTGTCGGACCCGATGCGCCCCCGCGCCTCCCTCCGTACCGCCGTGGTCTGGGAGGTCCTCAAGGACGCCCTCGACCGCCGGGTCAAGGCGATCGGGTCGGACGCCCTGGACATCCTCGACACCGGCGGCGGCTCGGGGAACTTCGCGGTGCCGGCAGCCAAGCTCGGGCACCGGGTCACCGTCGTCGACCCCAGCCCCAACGCGCTCTTCGCGCTGGAGCGCCGGGCCGCCGAGGCCACAGTGGCCGACCGGGTCCGCGGGGTCCAGGGGGACATCCACGGTCTCTTCGACGTCGTCGAGCGCGGTGGGTACGACGCGGTGCTGTGCCATGGAGTCCTGGAGTATGTGGACGACCCGGCCGAGGGAGTGCGCAATGCCGTCGCCGCGCTCCGTCCGTCCGGCGCCATCAGCCTGCTCGCCGCGGGGCTCGGCGGGGCCGTCCTCGCCAGGGCGCTGGCAGGGCACTTCGCCGAGGCACAGCATGCGCTGAACGACCCGTCAGGCCGCTGGGGCAACGGCGACCCGGTGCCCCGGCGCTTCACCGCCGAGCAGCTGACCGAGCTGCTGGCCGACGCGGGCGTCGACGTGGGCGCCGTACACGGTGTCAGGGTCTTCGCCGACCTCGTCCCCGGTGTCCTGGTGGACACCGAGCCCGGCGCGCTGGACGCGCTGCTCAAGCTGGAGGCCGCGGCCGCCGAGCTGCCCGCCTTCCACTCCGTCGCCACACAGCTGCACGTACTGGGCGAGAAGCGCGGCTGATCAGCGGCGCAGCCGCACATGGAGTACGCCACAGACCCCCCGATCGTGGCCTGCGCCCCGTATGATCGGGGGACACCATCCGGCATGACGGATTGGCGGTTGGGGAATCTACGCCTCAGCAGCCAAAGCCGCCATGGCGGCCCGGACTGGCGAATTGGCGTAGAGGGCGGGTTTCACGGGGGCGATTCCCTGCCTATCCTGAAAGGGCCGCATACCGGTCGCCCCCGCGACCGACGACTAGGAGGACTCCGTGCCGCTCTCGGAGCACGAGCAGCGAATGCTCGAGCAGATGGAGCGAGCGCTGTACGCCGAAGATCCCAAGTTCGCTACAGCGCTTGAGGGAAGCGGGCTGCGTACGTACACCCGGCGACGGGTCTACCAGGCAGTCGTCGGCTTCCTGGTGGGTATCGCGCTCCTCATGGCCGGAATGGTCGCGCAGCAGATCTGGATCAGCGTGGTGGGATTCCTCGTCATGCTCGGCTGTGCGGTTCTCGCGGTCACCGGATGGCGCAAGGCGCCCAAGCCGGGTGAGCAACAGGCCCTGGGGGACGCGGCAGCGACCTCTCGCCGCCATCCTCGTCAGCGCAGGTCGTTGATGAACCGGATCGAGCAGCGGTGGCAGCGCCGCCGCGACGAGCACGGCAACTGAACTTCTTGCATCACCGCCTCCACAGGCTTACGGGTGACAGACCGATACGGGTGAGGGGCCGACGCAATCGCGTCGGCCCCTCACCCGTATCAGCCTGCGTATCAGCCTCGCTGCCGGGACGGGCGCCGCAGGATCTGCGACCACCGGTCCAGCCGCAGGCGGTGCACGCCCCAGCGGTCCGTGACCGCCGCCCAGCGCTCGGACAGGGCCCACACCACCCGGACGGTTGAGCGGGGCGCGAGCAGTGCCCGCAGCCGCGTCCAACGGCTCACCCCTGCACCGAGCCCGAGCCGGATCTGCCCGACGTCATCGGCCAGCCCCGTACCCGGCCGGGGCACCGGCGCGTACAGCACCTGCTCCACCGCATGGGCCACCCGGTGCACCGCGTCCGCCGACTCGCCCTCAAGACGTCCCAGCCGGACGATGCGGGCAGCCGCCTTGCGCGGCGTCTGCGAGTCGTTGGGCAGGATGCCGTGGTCCCAGGCCGTGTCGGCGATCTCCTGCCAGGCCGCCAGCGTCCGGGCCGAGGCGTCCTCGGGCGTGCGCCCGCCGGAGCCGAGGCGGCCGGCCCGCACCCTGATCCGCCACAGCATCGGCAGCAGCGGTACGAGGAGCAGGGCCAGCACGATCAGAACCACGCCCAGCACGGTCCCCGGCGAGGTGCCCGGATCGGTGGGCGGCAGGATCTCCTGCGGGGCGGCCGCCCCGCAGTCGCCGAGCCGCTTCGCCTGCGGCGGGCAGCTGTCCGAGGCGGAAGGCACCGTGGTCGGCTCCGACGACGGGGTGGCCGACGGCTGGGCCGGGTTGCTCGGACTGCCGCTCGGCGACTCGGGCCGGGTGTAGTCCGGCGCGGAGCCCCGGCTCGGGGTCGGCTCGAACCGGGTCCAGCCGACGCCCTCGAAAAACAGCTCGGGCCAGGCGTGCGCCTCGCGCAGACCGACCGACATCGTGCCGTCCGGGCGCGGGGAGCCGGGCGTGAAGCCCACCGCGACCCGCGCCGGTATGCCCAGGGTCCGGGCCATCGCGGCCATCGAGAACGAGAAGTGGACGCAGAAGCCTTCTTTTTGCTTCAGGAACCGGCTGATCGCCTCGACTCCCGTACCCGACGCCACCTGGGTGTCGTACCGGAAGCCGCCGTCGACGGCGAACCAGTCCTGGAGCTTGACCGCCCGCTCGTAGTCGTTCGTGGCGCCCTTGGTCACCGCCTTCGCGGTCTTCCGGACCACGTCGGGCAGCCCGTCGGGCACCCTGGTGTACTCGCGCAGCAGCTTCGGGGGCGCGACAGGCGCGGAGGCCAGCTGATCCGCCGTCGGCTTCACCAGCAGGCTGGTGACGGAGTACTGCGCGCCACGGGTGTTCTGGCCGCGGTCGCCCACCAGGGTCCGCCCGGTGGGCTCGTAGCGCCAGCGCCCGTCGATCCGCACCTTCGTCGCCGGGTAGGGGAGGGGCAGCCAGCTCTGCTTGTACGAGCCCGCGGCGGAGAGGTTCGTCTTGATCTCGGTGACGCCGACGGACGAGCTCAGCCCTTCCGGCTGCGGAAGCTGGTCCGGTACGTCCTTGACCTTGCGCTCCGAGGACTTCCACGCCGTCCCGTCGAACTCGTCCAGCGCGACGATCCGCAGATAGAGGTCCTTGGTGTCCGTCGCATTTGTGCGGTACCTGATGACCTCGCGGTTCTCGGGCTGGTTCAGGCTGTCCTGCAGCGAGACCAGCGGATTCACCGCGGAGATGGTGCCGCCGCCCGGTCCCGGGCCGTCGCCGCTGCCGGTGCTGCCCAGCAGCCCGCCGTCCAGCGCGGGCAGCGTCGCCGGGACCACCAGCGCGACACCGAGGGCGAGCGCGCCGATCCGGCGGCCGGTGCGGACCGGGGCGGTGGGATTGCCGCCCGCCGCGGGGACCCAGCGCCCGGGCCCGGGCGGGGCACCGCCGAAGACCCGGCCCCACTGGGAGAGCCGGTCGCGGCCCTCTGCCAGCAGAAGCACCAGATATCCGGTGGCAGCCAGCAGGAACCACAGCCAGCTCGCGCCGCCGCCGGCCAGGCCCGCGGCGACCGAGTACAGGGCGAGCAGCGGCAGCCCCGCCGGGGCCGAGCTGCGGAACGTCACCGCGAGGGCGTCCACCGCAAGGCCGATCAGCAGCACGCCGCCGATCACCATCAGCTTGATGCCGTCGGTCGCCGGCGCCGGGATCGCGTACCGCCCGACGTCCTCGCCGCCCGCGTTCAGCAGGTGGCCGAACTGCTGGAACACATCGGGTCCCGGCAGCACACCGAGAATCGCCTGGCCCCGGGCGAAGACCACGGTGAGCAGCAGCAGCATGACCAGGGCCTGCACCGCCACCGTCAGCGGGCGGGCCAGTGGCACCCGCCGGGTCAGTGCGCCCACGCCGCTCAGGATCGCCAGCAGGAACGCCGCCTGCAGCATCCAGGTGGCCGGCTCGACCAGCGGCAGCATCGCGCCCGCCGCCATCAGCGTGGCGGCATAGGCACAGAGCGCCAGCCTCCCGCGACCGCTCATGACCAACCCCCAGAGAAACCGTTCGTACCGCTGCCGGAGGCTTCAGCGCGCTGTCGGCCGGCCAGCTGCCACAGCTCGGAGAGCGCAGCCCCCGGCGGCACGGCCAGGGCCGTCCAGCCCGCCTCGCGCAGCAGTCTCAGCCGGTCCTCGACGGCTCCGGCACTCGCGCCGCTCGTCACCCATGCCCCGCTGTCCAGGACGAAGGCGACAGCGGCGCCGCTGCGCTGGCGCATGCGCCCCGCCAGGGCCGCCTGCTCCTCGTCCAGATCGCCGAAGAAGGCGACCAGCAGCCCTTCGTTCCCGCCGCGCAGCACGTCGTACGACGGCGAGAGCCCGGTGCCGTCGGAGTGGTCGACGACCGCGAGCGTGTCCATCATCAGTCCCGCTGAGTCCGCGGACTCCTGGGTCGACCCGGCGAAGCCGTCGGCGCCCTCACCGGGCACCGAGTTTCCCGTGTCGGTCAACAGCCGGACCGCGAAGCCCCGTTCCAGCATGTGCACCAGCGCCGAGGCGGCGCCCGACACGGCCCACTCGAAGGCGGAGTCGGGACCCGCACCCTGATAGGCGGTGCGCCGGGTGTCGAGCAGCACCGTGCATCTGGCCCGCTGCGGCTGCTCCTCGCGGCGCACCATCAGCTCGCCGTAGCGCGCGGTGGAGCGCCAGTGCACCCGGCGCAGATCGTCGCCGTAGCGGTAGTTGCGCGGGATCACGTCGTCGTCGCCGGCCAGCGCCAGTGAGCGCTGGCGCCCGTCGCCGTACCCCGCCGCCTCACCCGCGAGCCGCACCGCCGGCAGCGCCTCGGTCCGCGGAATGACGGTGAGGGTGTCGAAGGCGCTGAAGGAGCGGGTCAGCTCGCACATCCCGAACGGGTCGCTCAGCCGCAGCTGAAGCGGCCCCAGCGGATAGCGCCCGCGCAGATCCGAGCGCACCCGGTACGAGACCTCGCGCCGGCCGCCCGCCTCCACCCGGTCCAGCACGAACCGGGGCCGCGGCCCCAGCACATACGGCACATGGTCCTGGAGCATCAGCAGCCCGGTGGGCAGCCGCGAGACGTTGTCCATCCGCAGATGCACCCGCGCCTCGGCCCCGGCGGGCACCCGCGACGGGGAAAGACGCCGGCTGCCCGCGACCCGGTAGCGGGTGCGGTACAGCACGGCCACACAGACCAGCGGCAGCACGGCGAGCAGCAGACCGACCCGCAGCAGGTCGCCCTGCCCGAGGACGTACGCGCACACCATCGCCGCCACGCCGGCCGCGAGGAAGGAACGGCCGCGTGTGGTCAGCCCGCCCAGGGCCGCCCGCACACCGCCCGTGTCCTTGCCTTCCGCGGCGGCGGGCGCCCCGGCCGACATCACAGCCGCCGGGCGCCGGGCTGCTGGCCGTAGAGCGGCGGCTGCGCCGGCCGGCCCGGGACATAGCTGGTCTCCGAGCCGTTGGCCGTGGGCACGGGGATGCGCTGCATGATCTCCAGCACGACCTGCTCGGCCGTACGCCGGTTCAACTGGGCCTGCGCGGTGGGCAGCAGCCGGTGCGCGAGCACCTGCACCGCCAGCGACTGGACGTCGTCCGGCAGGGCGTAGTCACGGCCGCTGAGCGCGGCGGTGGCCTTCGCGGCCCGCAGCAGGTGCAGCGTGGCGCGCGGCGACGCGCCGAGTCTGAGGTCCGGGTGGCTGCGGGTGGCTGCCACCAGCTCCACCGCATACCGCCGTACGGCATCGGCGACATGGACCGTACGCACCGCGTCGATGAGCTTCACGATGTCGTGGGCGTGCGCCACCGGCTGCAGATCGTCCAGTGGCGAGACGCCGCCGTGCACATCGAGCATCTGCAGCTCGGCGTCCGCGCTGGGGTAGCCGATCGACACCCGCGCCATGAAGCGGTCGCGCTGCGCCTCGGGCAGCGGATAGGTGCCCTCCATCTCCACCGGGTTCTGGGTGGCCACCACCATGAAGGGGCTCGGCAGTTCATAGGTCTGCCCGTCGATCGTGACCTGGCGCTCCTCCATCGACTCCAGCAGCGCCGACTGTGTCTTCGGCGATGCGCGGTTGATCTCGTCGCCGATCACGATCTGGGCGAAGATCGCGCCCGGCTTGAACTCGAAGTCACGCTGCTGCTGGTCGAAGATCGACACACCTGTGATGTCGGACGGCAGCAGGTCCGGCGTGAACTGGATACGCCGCACCGAACAGTCGATGGACCGCGCCAGCGCCTTCGCCAGCATCGTCTTGCCCACGCCCGGCACATCCTCGATGAGCAGATGCCCCTCGGCGAGCAGCACAGTAAGCGAAAGCCGTACGACCTCAGGCTTGCCCTCGATCACACCCTCCACCGACCTGCGGACCCGCTCCGCTGTGGTGGTCAGATCTGTGAGGCTCGCTCGATCGTCATAGGTCGTCACCCGGCCCTCCTCGGCCCGTTCTACGGGCCGGGCTCGTCAGACGGCCCGGCCCACCCCAACTCACACACCCTCTCCGGAGCTTCCGGAAGGTGCCACACACGCATTCTTGTTGGCGTTACCGCGTTGTGTCACTCGCCTGTGGATAAAGGGGTGGGATATGGATGCTTTGCCGTGTTTTCTGAGGTGTCCGGTCGGTCACACCGAGGGATCGATCTCGCGCAGCAGACCCTGTGTCACATCGAAGACAAAGCCTCGCACGTCGTCGGTGTGCGGCAGGAACGGCGAGGTACGGACCCGCTGCATCGACTGCCGTACGTCCTGGTCGACGTCCCGGAACGCCTCCACGGCCCAGGACGGACGCTGCCCCACCTCGTCCTCCAGCTCGTGCCGGAAGTCCTCGGTGAGGGACTCCAGGCCGCAGTTGGTGTGGTGGATGAGTATGACGCTGCGTGTGCCGAGCGCGCGCTGGCTGATGGTCAGCGAGCGGATCACATCGTCCGTGACCACGCCGCCCGCGTTGCGGATGGTGTGGCAGTCGCCCAGTTCGAGACCGAGCGCGTCGTGCAGGTCGAGCCTGGCGTCCATGCAGGCGACCACGGCCACGCCCAGCACGGGACGTGCGTCCATTCCCGGGTCCTGGAAGCCGGCGGCGTAGCGCAGGTTCGCCTCGACAAGACGGTCGGTGACAGTACCGCCGGAGCGGGCTGCGTCAGCAGGGTGGTGCGCGGAAGTCGACATGGTCCTGACGGTAATGGGCACACGCGGCCGAGGCCTGCTGTGAGACGGGACAAAGAACATCAATGAGCCTTGTTGTGAGCTAACCCACAGGAGTGATGCGGCCGCCTTCTTACGAGTGAACTCTCCGCTCGCGCGACATCTCTCCCACCCGCCCCGCGCCACGCAGCGGCCGGTTGATTGACCCGGAGGGCCGGTGGACTAAAGTGACGCGAAGTTCAGGGACACATCCTGCACATACTGCAATTTTGACGTAATTCCCCGCGTGTGCGGCGTACGTACGACTCTTCTGAGCGGGCGGGGACCCGGCAGTACGTACGCCCGCTCCGGATCTGAGAGGGCGCATGAGCGAGCGCAGCGAGCGAATCATGGGAAGCCGTGCGCCTGGCGAATGTCGCCCCGAGCTCTGCGAGGGGCGCGCATGAGCGAGACCCGACACGTCCCGGTAATGCTCCAGCGGTGCCTGGACCTGTTGGCACCGGCCCTGGAGCGGCCCGGGGCGGTCGTCGTCGACTGCACCCTCGGCCTCGGCGGACACAGCGAGGCCCTGCTCACGCAGTTCCCCGAGGCCCGCCTGATCGCGCTGGACCGGGACAAGGAAGCGCTGCGGCTCTCCGGCGAGCGGCTCGCCCCTTTCGGAGACCGCGCCACCCTGGTGCACGCCGTGTACGACGAGCTGCCCGAGGTCCTCGAGCGGCTGAAGATCCCGCGCGTCCAGGGCATCCTCTTCGACCTCGGCGTCTCCTCCATGCAGCTCGACGAAGCCGGGCGCGGGTTCGCCTACGCCCAGGACGCCCCCCTCGACATGCGCATGGACCAGACGACGGGCGTCAGCGCGGCCGAGGTCCTCAACACCTACCCGCCGGGCGAGCTGGTGCGGATCCTGCGTACGTACGGCGAGGAGAAGCAGGCCAAGCGGATCGTCTCGGCGGTCGTACGGGAGCGCGAGAACGAGCCGTTCACCAACAGCGCCCGGCTCGTCGAGCTGATCCGCGACGCGCTGCCGCAGGCCGCCAAGCGCACCGGCGGCAACCCGGCCAAGCGCACCTTCCAGGCCCTGCGCATCGAGGTGAACGGCGAGCTCACCGTCCTGGAACAGGCGATCCCGGCGGCCGTCCAGACCCTCGCCGTCGGCGGCCGCATCGCCGTCCTGTCGTACCACTCCCTCGAGGACCGGCTGGTCAAGCAGGTCTTCGCGGCCGGCGCGGCCAATACGGCGCCGCCCGGCCTGCCGGTCGTGCCCGAGGAGTACCAGCCGCGGCTCAAACTGCTGACCCGAGGTGCGGAGCTGCCGACCGAGGAAGAGGTCGCCCAGAACCGCCGTGCGGCGCCCGCGCGGCTCAGGGGAGCGCAGCGCATCCGGGAGGACGTGTGAGCGCAGCGGCCAAGCAGCTGAAGGGGCGGGCGGCGCGGCTGGCCAAGCTGATGCCGTCAGGGCCGAGCACCGCAGCCCGTACCCCCTTCGTCCTGCTGGTCGTGGTGCTTCTCGGCGGCGGGCTGATCACGCTGCTGCTGCTGAACTCCGCGCTCAACCAAGGCTCGTTCAAGCTGAGCGAGCTCAAGCGGAAGACCACCGAACTCACCGACGAGCAGCAGGCGCTGCAGCGGGACGTGGACGCCCGCTCCGCGCCCGACGCCCTGGAGCGGCGCGCCCGTGAGCTGGGCATGGTGCCCGGCGGCAGCCCCGCCTTCCTCGAGCCGGACGGCACGGTCCGCGGCGTGCCCCGCCGGGCCACCGCCCGGCCGTCACCGGCCCCGACGCCGATGGAGATCCCGGCTCCGGTGGCCCCGTCCGCGTCGCCCGCGAACCCGAGCACCTCCGCGAAGCCCAGCACGCCTGTGTCGCCCTCCGCGTCGCAGTCGCCGTCGCCGACCTCGCCCTCATCGGCGCCGGCCGCCGCCGCACCGTCGTCCGCACCGGCCGCCCAGCAGCAGCCCGCGACGCCCCTCGAGCCCGCGCCCCTCGAGCCCGCGCCCCCCAAGCCCAGCCGGGCGGCGGCCGCCCCCGGGCCCGGCGGCCAAGCGGCCCGGCCCACCCAGGCAGCCAAGCCGTCCCGCCCGCCCGCGAAGCCGACCCCGACGACCCCCGGCAGGTGACGCAGTGCCCAAGGAAGCTCCGCGCCGCCGGGTGCCAGGACCCGCCCGGCGTCCGTCCGTCCGCCCCGCGGCCCGCCGCCCGCGGCCCGGACCGCGCATCATCCGGCTCGGCAGCCCGCGCCCCCGGCTGCGCCTGGTCAGCCTCGGCCTGACCCTGGTGATGCTGGTCTTCGTCGTACGCCTCCTGCAGGTGCAGGCCGTCGACGCCAGCGCGTACGCCGCCAAGGCGGAGAAGAACCGCTACCTCAGCCATGTGCTCACGGCCGAGCGCGGCGAGATCACCGACCGGGCCGGAATCGCCCTGGCCACCAGCGTCGACGCGTACGACATCACCGCCGACCCGAAGATGTTCACGCCCAAGGAGAGCAAGGCTCCCGACGCCCCGGAACAGGCGGCCGCGCTGCTCGCCCCCATCCTCGGCAAGGACGCCGGCGAGCTCGCCAAGAAGCTGAAGACCCCCAGGTCCCGCTACACCGTGCTGGCCCGCCGCCAGACCCCTCAGGTCTGGAACCAGATCAAAGACCTCAAGTCGGTCTTCGCCGAGAAGGCCGCCGCCGACAAGCGCAAGGGCGGACCCGGCGCCAATGTGCTGAGCGGAGTGTTCCAGGAGCCGAGCAGCAAACGCGTCTACCCCAACGGCGATCTCGCCGCCGGGATACTCGGTTACGTCAACGCCGAGGGCCGCGGAGGCGGCGGCGTGGAGTCCATGCTCGACAAGGCCCTGGCCGGCCAGGACGGGAAGATCACCTACGCCCAGTCCGGCGGCCGCCGCGTCCCCACCGCCGGCTCCCGCGAGGTCCCCGCGGTCCCCGGCTCCGACATCGAGTTGACCATCGACCGCGACATCCAGTGGGCGGCCCAGCGGGCCATCGCCGAGCAGGTCAGAAAGTCCGATGCCGACCGCGGCTACGTGATAGTGCAGGACACCCGGACCGGCGAGGTCCTGGCCATGGCCAACGCGCCCGGCTTCGACCCCAACGACCTCACCCAGGCCAACTCGGCCGCCATGGGCAACGCCGCGCTCCAGGACGCATACGAGCCGGGCTCCACCGCCAAGGTGATGTCCATGGCCGCCGTGCTGGAGGAGAAGGCCGCCGTGCCCGGCACCCATGTCGTCGTCCCCAACCGGCTGCACCGCGGCGACCGGCTCTTCAAGGACGACATCGACCACCCCACCTGGCACCTCACGCTCAACGGCGTACTGGCCAAGTCCAGCAACATCGGCACCATCCTGGCGGCCGGGCAGCTCGGCAGGACCCAGCCGGAGGCCAACCAGGTCCTCTACTCGTATCTGCGGAAGTTCGGCCTCGGCAGCCCCACCGGCATCGGATACCCGGGCGAGACGCCGGGCATCCTCGCCAAGCCGCAGAACTGGTCCACCTCGCAGCAGTACACGATCCCGTTCGGCCAGGGCCTGTCGCTCAACGCCATGCAGGCGGCCTCCGTCTACTCGACGATCGCCAACGGCGGCGTGCGCATCGAGCCCACCCTGATCCGCGGCACCAAGGGCCCCGACGGCCACTTCACCCCGGCGCCCGCCCCCAGGAAGACCCGCGTCGTCAGTCAGCAGACCGCGAGCACGCTCGCCACCATGCTGGAATCGGTCGTCGGCGACGAGGAGGGCACCGGCACCAAGGCCCGCATCCCCGGCTACCGGGTCGCGGGCAAGACCGGCACGGCCAACCGGGTCGACCCGGAACTGGGCCGCTACCGCGGCTACACGGCCTCCTTCGCCGGGTTCGCGCCCGCCGACAAGCCGCGCATCACCGTCTACTGCGCCATCCAGAACCCCACCAAGGGCAGTTACTTCGGCGGCCAGATCTGTGGCCCGATCTACCAGAAGGTCATGGAGTTCGCGCTCAAGACCCTCCAGGTGGCGCCGACCGGCAGCGACCCCGCCCGGCTGCCCGTGACCTTCAAGCCCGGCGAGTAACCCGGAGGAAACACCCAGTGACGACCATCGCCTCCGATTCCGGGAACCGGCCGGACAAGCACGCTGCGCGCAGCACCCCCTCCTTTTCCCCCGGGCCGGGTGCGCCGGGTACGCTCACGGCCGTGTCACAAGCTGATCAGTACCGAACCGCCCAGCAGGACGCCCCCGCGAAACAGCCGGGAGCGCCCCGTCCGGACAGGCCCCGCCCGACACCCCTGGGGGAGCTGGCTGCCCGGCTGGGTGTGCAGAGCCCGGGCCCCGGTGAAGCAACCGGCATCACCCACGACTCGCGGGCGGTACGGCCCGGTGATGTGTATGCCGCCCTCCCCGGCGCCCGGCTCCACGGCGCCGACTTCGTCGCGCAGGCGGCGGACCTCGGGGCGGCTGCGATCCTCACCGACCCGACGGGTGCCGAGCGCGCGGCCGCGACCGGACTGCCGGTCCTGGTCACCGACGACCCGCGCGGCCGCATGGGCGAGCTCGCCGCCGAGATCTACGGTCACCCCGGCGACGATCTGCTCCAGATCGGCATCACCGGCACCTCCGGCAAGACCACGTCGGCGTATCTCGTCGAGGGCGGCCTGCGAGCCGCCGGCCACAGCACCGGTCTGATCGGCACGGTCGAGATGCGTATCGGCGACGAGCGGATCAAGTCCGAGCGCACCACCCCGGAAGCCACCGACCTCCAGGCCCTGTTCGCCGTCATGCGCGAGCGCGGCGTCGAGTCGGTCGCCATGGAGGTCTCCAGCCACGCCCTCGTGCTCGGCCGGGTCGACGGCTGCGTCTTCGACGTCGCCGTCTTCAACAACCTCAGCCCCGAGCACATGGAATTCCACTCCGGCATGGAGGACTACTTCCAGGCGAAGGCGCAGCTGTTCACGCCGAAGCGCAGCAAGCTCGGGGTGGTCAACTTCGATGACGAGTACGGTCGCAGGCTCCTCAAGGAGGCGTCCGTACCGGTCACGAGCTTCTCCGCCGAGGGACATCCGGACGCCGACTGGCGGGCCGAGAACGTGGAAATCAGCGCAGTCGGCTCGACTTTCACCGCGGTGGGACCGGGCGGCGAGCGGATCCGCGCCGAGGCCCCGCTGCCGGGACCGTTCAATGTGGCCAACACCCTGGCCGCCGTCGTCACCCTCGCTGTCGCCGGGATCGACCCGCAGACCGCGGCGGACGGCATTGCCGCCGTCCCCGGTGTGCCGGGCCGGCTCGAGCGCGTGGACGCGGGCCAGCCGTACCTCGCCGTCGTGGACTACGCCCACAAGACCGATGCCGTCGAATCGGTCCTGCGCTCCCTGCGCAAGGTCACCGACGGCAGGCTGCACATCGTCCTCGGCTGCGGCGGCGACCGGGACAAGAACAAGCGCGGCCCGATGGGCGCCGCCGCCGCCCGCCTCGCCGACACCGCCGTACTGACCTCGGACAACCCCCGCTCCGAGGACCCGCTCGCGATCCTCGCCGCGATGCTCGCCGGGGCGGCCGAAGTCCCGATCCACGAGCGCGGTGACGTCCTGGTCGAGGCCGACCGGGCGGCCGCCATCGCCGCGGTCGTCGCCCGCGCACAGCCCGGCGACACCGTGCTGATCGCGGGCAAGGGCCATGAGCAGGGCCAGGACATCGCCGGAGTGGTCCGCCCGTTCGACGACCGTGAGGTCCTGCGCGCCGCCATCGAGCACGCTGCAGCCGTCCAGAACAGTGGGAAGAAGCAGTGATCGCCCTCTCCCTCGCCGAGATCGCCGAAATCGTCGGCGGGCAGTCGTACGACATACCGGATACGGCCGCATCGGTCACCGGTCCCGTCGTCACCGACTCCCGCGCGGTGCAGCCCGGTGCCCTCTTCGCCGCCTTCGCGGGCGAGCACGTCGACGGCCACGACTACGCCGAGCGGGCCGTGGCGGCAGGAGCGGTGGCCGTGCTGGCCACCCGCCCCGTCGGCGTACCCGCGATCGTCGTGCCCGATGTGACCGCCGCGCTCGGCGCCCTCGCACGCCGCGTCGTCGAACGCCTCGGCACCACCACCGTCGCGCTCACCGGCTCGGCCGGCAAGACCAGCACCAAGGACCTGATCGCCCAACTCCTCGAGCGCAAGGGCCCCACGGTCTACCCGGCGGGCAATCTGAACAACGAGATCGGCCTGCCGCTGACCGCGCTGCGGGCCGCCGAGGACACCGAGCACCTCGTCCTCGAAATGGGCGCCCGCTACATCGGCGACATCCGCTACCTCACCGGTCTGGTCCCGCCGAAGATCGGTCTCGTGCTGAACGTGGGCACCGCCCACATCGGCGAGTTCGGCGGCCGCGAGCAGATCGCCGAGGCCAAGGGCGAGATCGTGGAGGCCCTGCCGGAGGACGGCGTGGCCGTGCTCAACGCCGACGACCCTCTTGTACGCGCCATGGCTTCCCGTACCAAGGCACGCGTCGTCCTCTTCGGAGAGGCCGACGACGCCGACGTACGTGCCGAGAATGTCCGGCTCACAGAATCCGGACAGCCCGCTTTCAGGCTTCACACACCCACCGGGTGCAGCGATGTGACCTTGCGCCTGTACGGTGAGCACCACGTGTCGAACGCGCTCGCCGCGGCCGCCGTCGCCCATGAGCTGGGCATGTCCGTCGACGAGATCGCCCTCGCGCTCTCCGAGGCGGGCACCCTCTCCCGCTGGCGCATGGAGGTCACCGAGCGACCGGACGGCGTGACGGTCGTGAACGACGCCTACAACGCGAACCCCGAGTCCATGCGAGCCGCCCTTCGCGCGCTCGTGGCCATGGGCAAAGCCTCGCAGGCAAAGGGGGGGAGAACGTGGGCGGTGCTCGGCCTGATGGCCGAGCTCGGCGACGAAGCGCTCGCCGAGCACGACGCGGTCGGACGGCTTGCCGTCCGGCTCAACGTCAGCAAGCTCGTCGCAGTCGGGGGCAGGGAAGCGTCCTGGCTTCAACTGGGCGCATATAACGAGGGTTCGTGGGGTGAGGAGTCGGTGCACGTGTCCGACGCGCAGGCGGCGGTCGACCTGTTGCGCAGTGAACTGCGACCGGGAGACGTCGTGCTGGTGAAGGCTTCCAGGTCGGTCGGTCTTGAGCGGGTCGCCCAGGCGCTCCTCGAGGACACGGCCGAGGGCGAGGTGGCCGGCCGATGAGGCAGATCCTCTTCGCGGGAGCCATCGGGCTCTTCCTGACCCTGGTCGGCACCCCGCTGCTGATCAAGCTCCTGGCCCGCAAGGGATATGGGCAGTTCATCCGGGACGACGGTCCGCGCAGCCACGGCAGCAAGCAGGGCACGCCCACCATGGGCGGCATCGCCTTCATCCTGGCCACGCTGATCGCGTACGCCCTGGCCAAGGTGATCACCGGCGAGGACCCGACGTTCTCGGGTGTGCTGGTGCTCTTCCTGACGGCGGGCATGGGCCTGGTCGGCTTCCTCGACGACTACATCAAGATCGTCAAGCAGCGCTCGCTGGGTCTGCGGGCCAAGGCGAAGATGGCCGGCCAGCTGATCGTCGGCATCGCATTCGCCGTGCTGTCGCTGCAGTTCGCCGACAGCCGGGGCAACACCCCTGCCTCCACCAAGCTTTCGTTCATCACGGACTTCGGCTGGTCGATCGGCCCGGTGATCTTCGTCGTCTGGGCGCTGTTCATGATTCTCGCGATGTCGAACGGCGTGAATCTGACGGACGGTCTGGACGGCCTGGCCACCGGCGCGTCGGTGATGGTCTTCGGCGCGTACACCTTCATCGGGCTCTGGCAGTTCCAGGAGTCCTGCGCCAACGCCGTGACCCTGACCAACCCCAACGCCTGCTTCGAGGTACGCGATCCGCTGGACCTCGCGGTCGTCGCCTCCGCCCTGATGGGCTCCTGCTTCGGCTTCCTGTGGTGGAACACCTCGCCCGCCAAGATCTTCATGGGCGACACCGGTTCGCTCGCCCTCGGCGGCGCGCTCGCGGGTCTGGCCATCTGCTCCCGTACGGAGTTCCTGCTCGCCCTCCTCGGCGGACTCTTCGTCCTGATCACCATGTCCGTGGTCATCCAGGTCGGTTCCTTCAAGATGACCGGCAAGCGGGTCTTCCGGATGGCGCCGCTCCAGCACCACTTCGAACTCAAGGGGTGGTCGGAAGTCCTTGTGGTGGTCCGCTTCTGGATCATTCAGGGCATGTGCGTCATTGTGGGACTTGGTCTCTTCTACGCGGGCTGGGCGGCCGACAAGTGAGCACGCTGGACTGGCGGGGCAAGCGGGTCACCGTCGCGGGTCTCGGGGTATCCGGGATCCCGGCGGCCCGTGTGCTGCACGGTCTCGGCGCCGTCGTCACAGTCGTCAACGACGGGGACGACGAGCGCTCCCGTGCGCAGGCGGCCGAGCTGGAGGCGGCGGGCATCACCGTCCGCCTCGGCGACGGGGGCACGCTGCCCGCCGGTACGGAGCTCATCGTCACCACGCCCGGCTGGAAGCCGGACAAGCCGCTGTTCCTGGCCGCTGCCGAGGCGGGCGTCCCCGTCTGGGGCGACGTCGAACTGGCCTGGCGGCTGCGCGGACCCGACGCGGCGCCCTGGCTCGCGGTCACCGGCACCAACGGCAAGACAACGACCGTACGGATGCTCGCCTCGATCCTTGAGGCCGCGGGTCTGCGCACGGCTGCCGTCGGCAACATCGGCGTCTCGCTGCTCGACGCGGTCCTCGGCGAGGAGAAGTACGACGTCCTCGCCGTCGAACTCTCCAGCTACCAGCTGCACTGGGCGCCCTCGCTGCGCGCCCACTCGGCCGCCGTGCTCAACCTGGCGCCCGACCACCTCGACTGGCACGGCTCGATGCAGGCGTACGCCGCCGACAAGGGCCGGATCTACGAGGGCAACACCGTCGCCTGTATCTACAACGCCGCCGACCAGGCGACCGAGGACCTGGTGCGCGAGGCGGACGTCGAGGAGGGCTGCCGGGCGATCGGCTTCACCCTCGGCACGCCGGGGCCCTCCCAACTCGGAGTCGTGGACGGGATCCTGGTCGACCGCGCCTTCGTCGAGAACCGGCAGAAGCAGGCGCAGGAGCTCGCCGAGGTCGCGGACGTCAACCCGCCGGCCCCGCACAACATCGCCAACGCCCTTGCGGCGGCGGCGCTGGCGCGTGCGTACGGCGTCGCACCCGCTGCCGTACGCGACGGACTGCGCAACTTCCGGCCCGATCCGCACCGCATCGAGCGCGTCGAGGACGTGGACGGGGTCGGGTACATCGACGACTCCAAGGCCACCAACACCCATGCCGCGGAAGCGTCTCTGGCGGCGTACGACCCGATCGTGTGGATCGCGGGCGGCCTCGCCAAGGGTGCGACCTTCGACGAGATCGTCGAGAAGTCGGCAAAGCGACTGCGCGCAGTCGTACTTATCGGTGCGGACCGGGCGCTGATCCGCGAAGCCCTCGCGCGACACGCGCCCGAGGTCCCGGTCGTCGACCTCGACCGGACAGACACTGGGGCGATGTCGGCGGCGGTCTCGGAAGCTGCGCGCCTCGCCCGGCCGGGGGACACGGTTCTGCTGGCCCCGGCCTGTGCGTCGATGGACATGTTCGCCAACTACAACAAGCGAGGCGAGGCGTTTGCGGACGCGGTCCGCGCACTCGCCGCCGAGCGCGCCTGACCGGACCGACTCCCGCGCCGTGCCGTGCGTCCCGGCGGCCGCGCCTGGCACGACTGGAGGGGACAGCGACCATGCCGGCCGACGACACCACCCCCGGCCCGGGCCCACGCCGCCACCCTGCCCCGCCGGGCCCGGCTGCCGCCGCCCTGGACCCGACCTCGCGCCACGCTGCCGCGCCGGGGCCGAATGATGCCCTTTCCGGGCCGAGCCCGCGGCCCGGTGCCGCGCCTGGGCCGGATGGTGCCGCCCAGGGCCTGAGCCCGCGGCCCGGTGCCGCGCCTGGGCCGGATGGTGCCGCCCAGGGCCTGAGCCCGCTCGGCGGTGCCGCGCTGGTGCCTGACGGCACCGTCTCCGGGCCGAGCCCGCGGTCTGCTGCCGCGCCGGGGCCGGATGGTGCGGCCCGGGGCCTGAGCCCGCGGCGCGCTGCCGCGCGCACGAGCGCGTACGCCGGGCCTCGCGCCGTCGCGGGCTCCGTCCGTACCCTGCGGGAGCACGCCGCCGAGGTCGGACCGGCCTTTCTGCGCACCCTGCGCGAGCGTGCCGCCCGGATCGGCCAGGTGCTTGTGCCCGCCATGCCCGCCATGCCCGCCCTGGCGGGCCCCGGCTCCGCCGGGCTCGTGCTGCGCAGTCGCGCCGGCGGAGCCGTACGCCGCCCCCCTGCCGCCCGCCGCACCGCCCGCAGGCCCAGCACCCCCCGACCGCCCCGCGACCGCGGCCCCCGGCGCCTGTACGAGCAGGCGCGCCGCGCCTGGGACCGGCCGCTGACCGCGTACTACCTGATCCTCGGCAGCAGCCTGCTGATCACCGTGCTCGGCCTGGTGATGGTCTACTCCGCCTCGATGATCAAGGCGCTCGAGCTCTCGCTCCCGGCCTCGTACTTCTTCCGGAAGCAGTTCCTCGCCGCCGCTCTCGGCACCGGTCTGCTGCTGATCGCCTCCCGGATGCCGGCCAAGCTGCACCGCGCCCTGTCCTATCCGCTGCTGATGGGCGCCATCTTTCTGATGGTGCTCGTCCAGATCCCAGGGATAGGGCACGCGGTCAACGGCAACCAGAACTGGATCTACCTGGGCGGCCCCTTCCAGCTCCAGCCCAGCGAATTCGGCAAGCTGGCGCTGATCCTCTGGGGCGCCGACCTGCTCGCCCGTAAGCAGGACAAGCGGCTGCTGACCCAGTGGAAGCACATGCTGGTGCCGCTCGTCCCGGTCGCTTTTCTGCTGCTGGGCCTGATCATGCTCGGCGGCGACATGGGCACGGCGATCATCCTCACCGCGATCCTCTTCGGCCTGCTGTGGCTGGCCGGAGCGCCCACCAGGCTGTTCGCGGGTGTGCTCGGCATCGCCGGGCTCGTCGGCTTCATGCTGATCAAGACCAATGAGAACCGGATGTCCCGGCTCTCCTGCATCGGCGCCATCGACCTGGGGCCGAAAGGCGAGTGCTGGCAGGCCGTGCACGGCATCTATGCTCTTGCCTCCGGCGGATGGTTCGGTTCCGGTCTCGGCGCAAGTGTGGAAAAATGGGGGCAACTCCCCGAACCTCACACCGACTTCATCTTCGCCATCGCCGGCGAGGAACTGGGGCTGGCGGGGACGCTGTCGGTGCTCGCTCTCTTCGCGGCTCTAGGCTATGCGGGTATCCGCGTGGCCGGACGCACGGAGGACCCCTTCGTGAGGTATGCCGCGGGAGGCGTGACCACCTGGATCACGGCCCAGGCCGTGGTCAACATTGGTGCGGTGCTCGGTCTGCTGCCGATCGCCGGTGTCCCGCTCCCGCTGTTCTCCTACGGAGGATCGGCCCTGCTGCCGACCATGTTCGCTGTCGGGCTGCTGATCGCCTTCGCGCGAGAGGACCCAGCCGCGAAAGCGGCCCTGGCCGTGCGGAGGCCCGGGGTGAGATGGAAGACAATGAGACGGAGCGGTAAGAAGCGTCCGTCCGGAGAGCGGTGAATTTCGGTGCATGTCGTACTCGCCGGTGGGGGGACCGCCGGCCACATCGAGCCCGCGCTCGCCCTCGCGGACGCCCTGCGCAGGCAGGACCCGACCGTGGGGATCACGGCACTGGGCACGGAGAAGGGGCTCGAGACCAGGCTCGTGCCCGAGCGGGGTTACGAGTTGGCGCTCATCCCCGCCGTTCCGCTGCCGCGCAAGCCCACCCCTGAGCTGATCACCGTCCCCGGGCGGCTGCGCGGCACCATCAAGGCCGCCGAGCAGATCCTGGAGCGTACGAAGGCCGACTGCGTCGTCGGCTTCGGTGGCTATGTCGCGCTGCCCGGCTATCTGGCCGCCAAGCGGCTCGGGGTGCCGATCGTGGTCCACGAGGCCAACGCCCGGCCCGGTCTGGCCAACAAGATCGGCTCGCGGTACGCCGCGGGCGTGGCCGTCGCCACGCCCGACAGCAAGCTGCGCAACTCCCGCTACATCGGGATCCCGCTGCGCCACACCATCGCCACCCTCGACCGCGCTCGAGTGCGACCCGAGGCGCGCGCCGCCTTCGGTCTGGACCCCAACCTGCCGACGCTGCTGGTCTCCGGCGGCTCGCAGGGCGCCCGCCGGCTCAATGAGGTGATCCAGCAGATCGCTCCGGTGCTGCAGCGCTCCGGCATCCAGATCCTGCACGCGGTCGGCCCGAAGAACGAACTGCCGCGCGTGGACAACATGCCCGGTATGCCGCCCTACATCCCGGTACCGTACGTGGACCGGATGGACCTTGCGTATGCCGCGGCCGACATGATGCTCTGCCGCGCGGGCGCGATGACCGTCGCCGAACTCTCCGCCGTGGGGCTGCCCGCCGCGTACGTACCGCTGCCGATCGGCAACGGCGAACAGCGGCTCAACGCCCAACCGGTGGTGAAGGCCGGCGGCGGACTGCTGGTCGACGACGCCGAACTGAGCCCCGAGTGGGTCCAGGGCAATGTCCTTCCGGTGCTCGCCGATCCGCACCGGCTGTACGAGATGTCGCGTGCCGCCGCCGAGTTCGGCCGCAGGGACGCCGACGACCTGCTCGTCGGCATGGTGTACGAGGCGATCGCTGCACGCCGCCAGGCGTAAGAAGGGCAGGGGAGCGTGGCCGGACCGACCACCGCCGAACGGGGGGCAGGCAAGCCCCCCGGCGGGAACGCGGGGTCGGCGGGCCCGCCCCGCCAGGGCTCCCCTGCCCGGCGGCTGCGCCTCCCCGGCCGCCGCGCCATGCTGATCGCCGCCGCCACGATCCTGCTTCTCGCGGGCGGAATCTGGGTGCTCTACGGCTCCCCGTGGCTGCGCGTGGAGCGGGTGGAGACATCCGGAGTTGAGGTTCTGACGCCGCAGGAGGTCATGGATGCGGCGGCCGTGCCGGTCGGTTCGCCGCTGATTTCCGTCGATACGGACGCCATTGAGGCCCGGCTTCGGCAGAAGCTGCCCCGTATCGACACGGCGGACGTCGCACGGTCGTGGCCGCACGGGATCGGTCTGAAAATCACCGAGCGAAAGCCCGTGCTGCTGCTGGAAAAGGGCGCAAGGTTCGTCGAAGTGGACGCGAAGGGCGTACGGTTCGCCGCAGTGGACAAGGCTCCCAAGGCCGTTCCGCTGCTCGAAATGGCAGTGGGCCGGTCCCCGAGTCTGCGCCGCTTCGGCGCCGACCGGCTCGTCGCCGCGGCGGTACGGGTCAGGGGCGAACTCCCCGGAAATGTCGCCGCGGACACAACAAAGGTCACAGTCCGTTCGTACGACTACATCACCGTGGAGTTGAGCCGGGACCGTACGGTGGTCTGGGGCAGCGCCGAGCACGGACCGGCGAAGGCGCGTGCGCTCACCGCACTGATGAAAGCCGCGCCCGAGGCCCGGCACTTCGACGTGAGCGCGCCCACCGCGCCCGCCGCATCGAGGAGTTGACGGACATATGCGCTGTTCAGCACCCTGACTGGGCAGCGCAACGGCTGATCACATAGGGTGAAAAGAAAAACGGGAGGTTCGGCGTGTTCGTTGAACGCGCGCCACTTGTCGACTTAGTGTCCTGTTCGGAGAGTCCAGGAAGCAGACACACTGGTAACCCTAAACTTCAGCGTTAGGGTTTGGGTCGGCGTTTCGGACCGTCCCATCGGCATCCGTCGTCGCGACGCGGCAACCGCGCAGCGACGACACGTAACTCGAGGCGAGAGGCCTTCGACGTGGCAGCACCGCAGAACTACCTCGCAGTCATCAAGGTCATCGGTGTCGGCGGCGGTGGTGTCAATGCCATCAACCGAATGATCGAGGTCGGCCTCAAGGGCGTCGAGTTCATCGCGATCAACACTGACGCGCAAGCCCTGTTGATGAGCGACGCCGACGTCAAGCTCGACGTCGGTCGTGAACTGACCCGCGGCCTGGGGGCCGGAGCCAACCCGGCAGTCGGCCGTAAGGCGGCAGAGGACCACCGTGAGGAGATCGAGGAGGTCCTCAAGGGGGCCGACATGGTCTTCGTCACCGCCGGCGAAGGGGGCGGCACCGGCACCGGCGGCGCACCCGTCGTCGCCAATATCGCTCGCACGCTCGGCGCCCTGACGATCGGCGTCGTCACCCGTCCGTTCACCTTCGAGGGCCGCCGCCGGGCGAACCAGGCAGAGGACGGCATCGCCGAGCTCCGCGAAGAGGTCGACACCCTGATCGTGATCCCGAACGACCGCCTGCTGTCCATCTCGGACCGCCAGGTGAGCGTGCTTGACGCATTCAAGTCCGCGGACCAGGTGCTGCTGAGCGGCGTCCAGGGCATCACCGACCTCATCACCACGCCCGGCCTGATCAACCTCGACTTCGCCGACGTCAAGTCCGTGATGTCCGAGGCGGGATCGGCGCTCATGGGCATCGGCTCGGCCCGCGGCGACGACCGCGCGGTGGCCGCGGCCGAGATGGCGATCTCCTCGCCGCTGCTCGAGGCCTCCATCGACGGCGCCCGCGGGGTGCTGCTCTCCATCTCCGGCGGCTCGGACCTCGGTCTCTTCGAGATCAACGAAGCGGCCCAGCTGGTCAGCGAGGCCGCCCACCCCGAGGCCAACATCATCTTCGGTGCGGTCATCGACGACGCCCTGGGTGACGAGGTACGGGTCACGGTCATCGCGGCCGGCTTCGACGGCGGACAGCCGCCGACCCGCCGGGACACCGTCCTCGGGGCCGGCGCGGGCAAGCGCGACGAGCAGCCGGCGAGCTCCGCCCGCTCCACCGAGAGCGCGCGCTCCTCGCTCGGCTCCGTGCCGCACCGCGATGAGACCTCGGCTCCCGCGGAGCCGGTTCCGGTCGCCGGCGACCTGAACTCCCCGGGCTCGTCGGCGCAGGTCCCGCCGGCCCGTCCGTACCCGGACACCCAGGCCGAAGAGCTCGATGTCCCGGACTTCTTGAAGTGACCTCTTGAAGTGATAGGACAGCACGACATCGTGAGCGGCGCGAACTTCGCCTTCACCGACAGGTGGGGCGGGGTGAGCGCCGTTCCGTACGAAGAGCTCAACCTCGGCGGAGCGGTCGGCGACGACCCCGCGGACGTTCTGGCCAACCGGGCGATCGCCGCGAAGGAGCTGGGGCTCGACCCGGACGAGGTCGTCTGGATGAACCAGGTTCACGGCAAGGACGTCGCCGAGGTGGACGGGCCGTGGGGCGAGGGTCCTACCCCGCCCGTGGACGGACTGGTCACTGCGCGGCGCGGGCTCGCCCTCGCCGTACTGACCGCGGACTGCACTCCCGTACTGCTCGCCGACCCGGTCGCGTCGGTGGTGGGCGCCGCGCACGCGGGCCGGCCCGGGATGGTCGCGGGGATCGTGCCCGCGGCGATCGAGGCGATGAGATCCCTGGGTGCGCGCCCGGAGCGGATCATCGCCAGAACAGGGCCCGCCGTCTGTGGTCGCTGCTACGAAGTTCCCGAACAGATGCGGGCGGAAGTTGCCGCGGTCGAGCCGGCCGCATGGTCCGAGACCAGCTGGGGTACTCCGGCCGTCGATGTCACGGCCGCGGTCCACGCCCAGCTCGAAGCGCTCGGCGTACGGGACCGGCAGCGCTCGAAGGTCTGCACACTGGAATCGCGCGACCATTATTCGTACCGCCGCGACCGCACCACCGGGCGGCTCGCCGGATTTGTCTGGCTGGCTGTGCCTTCCCGGGGGGCGACCCCCGGACCCCCGGCAGGAGAGACCGCATGACCGACCGCAGAAGCGAACTCGCAGCGAACCTGGCGTTGGTGGAGGAACGTATCGCCTCCGCCTGTGCGGCCGCCGGCCGCAAGCGGGAGGAGGTGACCCTGATCGTGGTCACCAAGACCTACCCCGCCGGCGATGTGCGACTGCTGTACGAGCTCGGTGTGCGGCATGTTGCCGAGAACCGTGACCAGGACGCGGCGCCGAAGGCCGCAGCCTGCTCGGATCTGGACCTCAGCTGGCACTTCGTCGGACAGTTGCAGACCAACAAGGTCCGTTCCGTGGCGAGTTATGCCGATGTCGTGCAGTCTGTCGACCGGCTCAAGCTCGTCACCGCTCTGTCCGCCGCCGCGGTACGCGAGGAGCGCGAACTCGGCTGCCTGATCCAGGTCGCGCTGGACGCCGGGTCGGGGGAGCGCGGGGCGCGGGGCGGCATTGCGCCGGACGGTATCGAGGAGTTGGCCGCCGCGCTGGAGGAAGCACCAGGACTGCGGCTCGACGGTCTGATGACTGTCGCGCCGCTCGCCGGACCGTATGCGGGACGGCAACAGGCGGCGTTCGAGCGGCTGATGGAATTCTCATCCCGCCTGCGCGCCGGGCATCCGGCTGCGAACATGGTGTCAGCAGGGATGAGTGCGGACCTCGAAGAGGCCGTGGCGGCCGGAGCGACACATGTGCGCGTCGGCACTGCGGTACTCGGACTCCGACCCCGGCTCGGGTAACGTCGCGAAGCAAGTCGGACCACAGCAGAAAATATGGTCATTCCCGGCAAATGCGGGCAGACCGAGTGGATCGCGGGCACTTGGTGACGAGGCCGATCCGATCCACCACAGAGCGGAGGACTCAGAGAATGGCCGGCGCGATGCGCAAGATGGCGGTCTACCTCGGCCTCGTGGAGGACGATGGGTACGACGGCCGAGGTTTCGATCCCGACGACGACTTCGAACCCGAGCCGGAGCCGGAGCGGGACCACCGGCGCCACCAGCCCCCGCACCAGGTTGAGCGGGACGAACCGGTACGGGTGGTGCAGCCGCCCGCGCAGCGCGAGCCGGTTCCGCTTCCCGCCGAAATTGGACGTCCGGCACGAATTGCCCCCGTGGCGTCCATCACACCTGAACGTCCGAACCTGGAGAAGAACGCACCGGTGATCATGCCCAAGGTTGTGTCCGAGCGGGAGCCCTACCGCATCACCACACTGCACCCGCGGACCTACAACGAGGCCCGTACCATCGGGGAACACTTCAGGGAGGGCACCCCGGTGATCATGAATCTGACGGAGATGGATGACACCGATGCGAAGCGACTTGTCGACTTTGCCGCGGGACTCGTCTTCGGCTTGCATGGCAGCATTGAGCGAGTGACGCAGAAGGTGTTCCTGTTGTCGCCTGCTAACGTCGATGTCACGGCGGAGGACAAGGCCCGCATCGCAGAGGGCGGATTCTTCAACCAGAGCTGAGAACACGACACCGGGAACGACCCGGCCGCGAGGCCGGTAAGACGAGAGCCAGGGGAGAGGGAAGCAAGGAATGGGCGTGGCGCTGCAGGTGGTCTACATCGCGCTGGTGTGCTTCCTTGTCGTGCTGATCTTCCGGCTGGTCATGGACTACGTCTTCCAGTTCGCCCGCTCATGGCAACCCGGTAAGGCGATGGTGGTCGTTCTGGAGGCCACCTACACTGTCACCGATCCACCGCTCAAGCTTCTGCGGCGGTTCATTCCGCCGCTGCGTCTCGGGGGCGTGGCACTCGACCTGTCCTTCTTCGTTCTGATGATCATCGTCTACATTTTGATCTCCGTCGTGAACGGCGTGGGGAACTGATGTGAGCGATACGGTCCTGCCGACTGCCGACGACTACGTAGAGGTGAAGAAGAGATGCCGCTGACCCCCGAGGACGTGCGGAACAAGCAGTTCACGACCGTCCGCCTCCGAGAAGGCTATGACGAGGACGAGGTCGATGCCTTCCTCGACGAGGTCGAGTCCGAACTGACCCGCCTGCTCCGCGAGAACGAGGACCTGCGTGCCAAGTTGGCCGCGGCGACACGTGCGGCCGCGCAGAACCAGCAGCAGGGCATGCGCAAGCCGGAGCCGCAGGACGGCCGAGGTCCGGGTGGGCCGGTGCCCGCCGCCATATCCGGACCGCCGGTCCAGCAGCAGCCCCCGCAGATGGGTCCCCCCCAGCTGCCCAGTGGTGCTCCGCAGCTGCCCGCCGGTCCCAGCCACGGCGGTCCGCAGGGCCCGATGGGCCCCGGTCCGATGCAGGGCGGTCCCATGGGTGGCCCGATGGGCGGCCCCATGGGCGGTCACGGCCCGCAGATGCCGCAGCAGAGCCCCGGCGGCGACAGCGCCGCGCGTGTGCTGTCCCTTGCTCAGCAGACCGCGGACCAGGCGATCGCGGAGGCCCGTTCCGAGGCCAACAAGATCGTCGGCGAGGCTCGCAGCCGCGCCGAGGGTCTGGAGCGGGACGCCCGCGCCAAGGCGGACGCGCTCGAGCGGGACGCCCAGGAGAAGCACCGCGTTGCAATGGGCTCGCTGGAGTCCGCGCGCGCCACGCTGGAGCGCAAGGTCGAGGACCTGCGGGGCTTCGAGCGCGAGTACCGCACGCGTCTGAAGTCCTACCTGGAGTCGCAGCTGCGTCAGCTGGAGACCCAGGCGGACGACTCGCTGGCCCCGCCGCGTACTCCGCCGACCGCTTCGCTGCCGCCGTCCCCGTCGATGGCTTCGGCCGGTGCGGGTGCGATGGGCCACACCATGGGCGGCAACCAGTCCATGGGCCAGTCGATGGGGCAGTCGATGGGCGGCAACCAGTCCATGGGCGGTGCCCCGTCGTACGGCGGCCAGCAGCAGATGTCCCCGGCGATGACCCAGCCGATGGCACCGGTGCGGCCGCAGGCGCCGCAGCCGATGCAGCAGGCGCCGTCGCCGATGCGGGGCTTTCTGATCGACGAGGACGACAACTGACGGCGGGTCGCGCGGATCGCGCGTAGCCGTCGGCAGGCTGAGGGCCGGGCCCGGGACATCATGTCCCGGGCCCGGCCCTTTGCCGTGCGCTGCGTCCGGGTCGCCTGCGGCGGGCTTTGTTCCCTACCCGCCCTCCCCCTACGGCCTGGCGGCCGTGGGAGGTACCCCCATCCCGAACCGGGGCTCCGCCCCGGACCCCACGCCTCAATCGCCGGCGGGGCTTGTTTTCGGGGTGAGGAAAGCAAAAGGGCCCGAGCCGTCGCCCGGGCCCCCTTGCGTCGACGCGTTACACCTTGCGCAGACGGAACGTCAGCGACAGGCCCTCGTCCGTGAACGGGTCACCGAAGCCCTCCGCCGCCGCGTCCCGGCCGAACTCCGTCGCCAGGACCTCGTCGGCGATCAGACCCGCGTGCTCCGTCAGCGCCTCCGTCGTGGACGGGTCCGTCGCCGACCAGGTCACCGCGATCCGGTCCGCCACGTCCAGGCCGCTGTTCTTGCGGGCCTCCTGGATCAGGCGGATCGCGTCACGCGCCAGGCCCGCGAGCCGCAGCTCCGGCGTGATCTCCAGGTCGAGTGCGACCGTCGCGCCCGAGTCGGAGGCCACCGACCAGCCCTCGCGCGGGGTCTCGGTGATGATGACCTCCTCCGGGGAGAGGGTGACGGGCGAGCCGTCGACCTCGACGGAAGCAGTCCCCTCGCGCAGAGCCAGGGAGAGCGCCGCGGCATCCGCCTCGGCGACCGCCTTGGCCACCGCCTGGACGCCCTTGCCGAAGCGCTTGCCCAGCGCGCGGAAATTCGCCTTCGCCGTCGTGTCGACCAGCGAGCCGCCGACCTCGGAGAGCGAGGCGAGGGACGAGACGTTCAGCTCCTCGGTGATCTGCGCCTGCAACTCGGGGGAGAGCGACTCGAAGCCCGCGGCGGCGACCAGCGCCCGAGACAGTGGCTGGCGGGTCTTGACCCCGGACTCCGCGCGGGTGGCGCGGCCCAGCTCCACCAGTCGGCGGACCAGGGCCATCTGGGAGGAGAGGGTGGGGTCGATGGCGTCCAGGTCGGCCGCCGGCCAGGTCGACAGATGCACCGACTCGGGCGCGTCCGGTGTCACCGGGACGATCAGGTCCTGCCAGACCCGCTCCGTGATGAACGGGGTCAGCGGGGCCATGAGTCGGGTCACCGTCTCGATGACGTCGTGCAGCGTGCGCAGCGCGGCCGGGTCGCCCTGCCAGAAGCGGCGGCGCGAGCGGCGTACGTACCAGTTGGACAGGTCGTCGACGAAGGCCGACAGCAGCTTTCCGGCGCGCTGGGTGTCGTACCCCTCCAGCGCCTGGGTCGTCTGGTCCACCAGCGCGCCCAGCTCGCTCAGCAGCCAGCGGTCCAGGACCGAGCGCTCGGCCGGAGCCGGATCGGCCGCGGACGGCGCCCAGTTGGACGTGCGCGCGTACAGAGCCTGGAAGGCCACCGTGTTCCAGTACGTGAGGAGGGTCTTGCGCACGACCTCCTGGATCGTGCCGTGGCCCACCCTGCGAGCCGCCCACGGCGAACCGCCCGCCGCCATGAACCAGCGGACCGCGTCGGCGCCGTGCTGGTCCATCAGCGGGATCGGCTGAAGGATGTTCCCCAGGTGCTTGGACATCTTGCGGCCGTCCTCGGCGAGGATGTGGCCCAGACAGACCACGTTCTCGTACGAGGACTTGTCGAAGACGAGCGTGCCCACGGCCATCAGCGTGTAGAACCACCCGCGCGTCTGGTCGATGGCCTCCGAGATGAACTGCGCCGGGTAGCGCTTCTCGAAGATCTCCTTGTTCTTGTACGGATAGCCCCACTGCGCGAACGGCATCGAGCCCGAGTCGTACCAGGCGTCGATGACCTCAGGCACGCGCGTCGCCGTGCCGGAGCACTGCGGGCACGGGAAGGTGACCTCGTCGATGAACGGGCGGTGCGGGTCCAGCGCCGACTGGTCCTCGCCCGTCAGCTCGCCGAGCTCGGCGCGCGAGCCGACGACGGTGAGGTGGTTCTCCTCACAGCGCCAGATCGGCAGCGGCGTGCCCCAGTAGCGGTTGCGGGAGAGCGCCCAGTCGACGTTGTTGTTCAGCCAGTCACCGAAGCGGCCGTGCTTGACCGAGTCCGGGAACCAGTTGGTGTTCTCGTTCTCCTCGAGGAGCCGGTCCTTGATCGCGGTGGTGCGGATGTACCAGGACGGCTGCGCGTAGTAGAGCAGCGCGGTGTGGCAGCGCCAGCAGTGCGGATAGCTGTGCTCGTACGGGACGTGCCTGAAGAGCAGTCCGCGGGCCTGCAGATCGTCCACGAGCGCCTCGTCGGCCTTCTTGAAGAAGACGCCGCCGACCAGGGGGACGTCCTCCTCGAAGGTGCCGTCGGGGCGGACCGGGTTCACGACCGGGAGGCCGTACGCACGGCAGACCTTGAGGTCGTCCTCACCGAAGGCGGGGGACTGGTGGACCAGACCGGTGCCGTCCTCGGTCGTCACATACTCGGCGTTGACGACGTAGTGCGCTTCCGAAGGGAAGTCGACCAGGGCGAAGGGACGGTGGTACGTCCAGCGCTCCATCTCGGCGCCCGTGAAGGACTGCCCGGTGGTCTCCCAGCCTTCACCCAGCGCCTTCTCGAGCAGCGGCTCGGCGACGACCAGCTTTTCCTCGCCGTTCGTCGCGACGACGTAGGTGACCTCGGGGTGCGCGGCCACCGCGGTGTTGGAGACCAGCGTCCAGGGAGTCGTCGTCCAGACGAGCAGCGCGGCCTCGCCCGCGAGCGGGCCGGAGGTCAGCGGGAAGCGGACGAAGACGGAGGGGTCCACGACCGTCTCGTAGCCCTGCGCCAGCTCATGGTCCGAGAGGCCGGTGCCGCAGCGCGGGCACCAAGGGGCGACGCGGTGGTCCTGGACAAGGAGGCCCTTGTTGAAGATCTCCTTCAGCGACCACCACACCGACTCGATGTACTCGGGGTCCATCGTGCGGTACGCGTCGTCGAGGTCGACCCAGTAGCCCATGCGGGTCGTGAGCTCGGCGAACGCGTCCGTGTGGCGGGTCACCGACTCACGGCACTTGGCGTTGAACTCGGCGATGCCGTACGCCTCGATGTCCTTCTTGCCGGCGAAGCCGAGCTCCTTCTCGACGGCGAGCTCGACCGGCAGGCCGTGGCAGTCCCAGCCGGCCTTGCGGGCGACGTGGTAGCCGCGCATCGTGCGGAAGCGCGGAAAGACGTCCTTGAAGACGCGGGCCTCGATGTGATGGGCGCCGGGCATGCCGTTGGCGGTCGGCGGGCCTTCGTAGAAGACCCACTCGGGACGGCCCTCGGACTGCTCGAGGCTCTTGGCGAAGACCTTGCTGTCGCGCCAGAAGTCGAGCACGGCGTGCTCGAGCGCGGGCAGGTCGACCTGGGCGGGCACCTGGCGGTACTGCGGTGGTGTCATCGAGGAGCTCCTCCAACGGACAGGTCATTCGTTCCGTCGGAGGGACGAGAGCCTGTGCTCCCGCGGTACCACCCTCCTTGGCCCGCCGACCGTGACCGGTGAGCCCCCTCATTGGGGTCGCGAAGCCGGTTCTACTCGCCTTGCGGCTTTCTTCCGGCGGCTCAGGGGTGATGCTTCACATCGCGCTCGCCCCCGGGCTCTCACCGTCCCCGGGTCGCTCATGGCTGCCTACGACGCTACTCGTCCCCATCCACGCCTTTCGCTGCGCCCAGTGTACGGGCCCGTACCGGGGTCGGCCGACCGTATTTCCCCGTGCCGTCCACGGGCTCGCCCGCGAGGTGCTCGTTGACCCGAATGGCGATACGCGCCGCGGCGGAGTCCGGCTGAGCCCCGGGGGCGGATTACGGGGCGGGGAGCTGGGCACAACGGATGCAGGTTCGCCTTGTCGCAGGCCGGGGCGGACCGATGCGGCGGCGTGCCCCGTTTGCCGCGGGGCTTGGGTCGATTTATCGTCCCAGCACGATTCGCGCGCAAGATCACAATATGTGAAGGGGCCGCGGCATGGTGGCGAAGAAGACCGCCGAGAAGACGGCGTCCGCAAGATCCACCGCCGCGAAGAAGGCGGCGGCAAAGAAGTCGGTGACCAAGAAAGCGGCCACCAATAAGGCGGCGGCGACGAAGGCGTCAGCTGCGACGGCGACGGTGAAACGGGTGTCGGCGGTCGCGGCACCTGCCACGAAGAAGGCCCCCGCGACGAAGAAGGCCCCCGCGACGAAGAAGGCCCCTGCGACGAAGAAGGCGACCCCGACGAAGACCACCACGGCAAAGACGACTGCCCCGAAGAAGGCCGCGGCGAAGAAGGCCGCCACCGAAAAGACAACCGCCACCAAGAAGAGGGCGACGGCCGCAACCGCGGACCGTACGCCGCCGGTGAAGAAGGCACCTGCGAAGAAGGCCGTGGCCAAGAAGGCCGCGAAGAAGGCCGCGACCGCGGCCAAGGGGGCGGCCCAGGCCGCACAGCAGACAGGAGCCAGGACGGTGGGAGCGAAGAAGACCGCGGGCACGTCAGCCGCAGCCGGCAAGGGTGCGGCCACGGTGCCCACGATCACTACAGCCGCCGCGACATCGCCCGGCGGGCTCGCGGTGCGGCCCGGCGAGGACCCGTGGACCCCCGAGGAGGTGGCCGAGGCGCGTGCCGAGCTGGAGAGCGAGGCGGCCCGGCTGACACTCGAGATCAGCTCGTCGGAGGAGTCCCTGGCCGGGCTGATGCGGGACTCCGGGGACGGCGCCGGGGACGACGACGCCGACACCGGGACCAAGAACATCACGCGCGAGCACGAGCTGGCGCTCGCCGCCAACGCCCGGGACATGCTGGAGCAGACCGAGCGGGCACTGCTGCGGCTGGACGCCGGGACGTACGGGCTCTGCGAGGTCTGCGGGAACCCGATCGGCAAGGCCCGTATGCAGGCTTTCCCGCGCGCCACCCTCTGCGTCGAGGACAAGCAGAAGCAGGAACGGCGGGGCTGACTCCGTACGCGTGTGCCGTACCCTCGTGCTCAGTCAGGCACCTAGGTTGAGGGACTCACGTGGCAGAGGCGGAGCGCACCATCGGTACGTCGGATTCAGCGGGAGCCGACGAGGCTGCGGAGCCCGCTGAGCAGCCCAGGCGCAGGCGCAAGATCGCCGTGCTGTTCGGCGTGGCGGCCGTGGCGTACCTGATCGACCTCGTCAGCAAGATGATCGTGGTGGCCAAGCTGGAGCACCACGAGCCCATCGAGATCATCGGCGATCTGCTGAAGTTCTCGGCGGTACGGAACGCGGGCGCCGCGTTCGGCATCGGCGAGGCCTTCACCGTGATCTTCACGGTCATCGCGGCGGCGGTGATCATTGTGATCGCCCGGCTGGCGCGCAAGCTCTACAGCCTGCCCTGGGCGATCGCCCTCGGGTTGCTGCTCGGCGGTGCGCTCGGCAATCTCACCGACCGGATCTTCCGTGCGCCGGGCGTCTTCAAGGGCGCGGTCGTCGACTTCATCGCGCCCGCGCACTTCGCCGTCTTCAACCTCGCCGACTCCGCGATCGTCTGCGGCGGCTTTCTGATTGTGATCCTGTCCTTCAAGGGGCTGGACCCCGACGGGACAGTCCACAAGGACTGACAAGGCATACTCAACGGGTGAGTACGCTTCCCGAGATCCGCACCCTGCCCGTACCCGACGGCCTCGAGGGCGAGCGCGTCGACGCCGCCATCAGCCGGATGTTCGGGTTCTCCCGTACGAAGGCGGCCGAATTGGCCGCCGCCGGGAAGGTACAGGTCGACGGCTCGGTGGTCGGAAAATCCGAGCGGGTGCGCGGCGGGGCGTGGCTCGAGGTCGAGATGCCGCAGGCACCCGCGCCGGTGCAGATCGTGGCCGAGCCCGTCGAGGGCATGGAGATCGTGCACGACGACGAGGACATCGTCGTGATCGTGAAGCCGGTCGGGGTGGCCGCGCATCCGAGCCCCGGCTGGAGCGGTACGACCGTGATCGGCGGTCTCGCGGCCGCGGGGTACCGGATCTCCACCTCGGGCGCGGCGGAGCGGCAGGGGATCGTGCACCGGCTGGACGTCGGTACGTCCGGGCTGATGGTCGTCGCCAAGTCGGAGCGGGCGTACACCCTGCTGAAGGCGCAGTTCCGGGACCGGGTCGTGGACAAGCGGTACCACGCGCTGGTGCAGGGGCATCCGGACCCGATGAGCGGGACGATCGACGCGCCGATCGGACGGCACCCGAACCACGACTACAAGTGGGCGGTGACGGCGGAGGGCAAGCCGTCGGTCACGCACTACGACCTGATCGAGGCGTTCCGGGCGGCGTCGCTGCTGGACATCAAGCTGGAGACGGGGCGTACGCACCAGATCCGGGTGCACATGGCGGCGCACCGGCATCCCTGCGTGGGCGATCTGACGTACGGCGCGGACCCGACGATGGCGAAGCGCCTCGGGCTGACCAGGCAGTGGCTGCACGCGGTGCGGCTGGGCTTCGAGCATCCGTCGGACGGGCAGTGGGTGGAGTTCGAGAGCTCGTACCCGGAGGACTTGCAGCTGGCCCTGGACAAGATCGCGGCGGAGAGCGCGTGAGTGTCTTCGAGGTACGGGTGGCGGTGGGCCCGGCGGACCGGGAGGCCTGCTTCGCCGTACGGAAGGAAGTCTTCGTCGTCGAGCAGCAGGTGCCGGCGGAGATCGAGTACGACGCGTTCGACGAGGTGGACGCGGACACGGTGCACGTGCTGGCGGTCGGCGCGGACGGGCTGCCGCTGGGAACGGGCCGCCTGCTGTACGGCCCGGCCGCGGCGGACCGCACCGGCGACGACCCGTCGGTGGGCTCGCTGGGCCGCCTCGCGGTGAGCAGGGCGGCACGGGGCCTGGGGGTGGGCGTGGCGCTGGTCCGGGCGATCGAGGAGGCCGCGCGCGAGCGGGGCCTGGCGGCGGTGGACCTGCATGCGCAGACGCATGCGACGGGGTTCTACGAGCGGCTGGGGTACGTGGCGTACGGGGCGGAGTTCCTGGACGCGGGGATCGGGCACAGGGCAATGCGGCGGGCGCTGTAGCGCGGCCGCGGGGGCGTGGTCGCGACTCGGCCCGGTAGGCCCCGGCTCCTCCACGCGCCCAGGGGCGGAACGTCCCGAGGTGGCGCCGGGTGTGCGCCCGCTGTCGTGATCACCGCCGTTGCGTGACGCGGGAGTTGGACGGCGGGTACATCACGTCGTCTCATGACCCGCACGGTGCCCGCGCCTCAGCAGAACCGGAAGTCCTCTCGCGCGATAGACATCCGATGGCTGTTCAGGATCGTGAATCAGAGGTCTCTGCCGGAGGAGGTGTTGGGATGATTACGGCGTTTTGCGTGGCAGGCTGGAAGGCCTGACCGTGGAGGTCTCAAACCGCCGGAGGGCGCACCGTGGACCAATTGGCGCTGCTGTTCGCGCTGTTGCTCGGGGCCGTGGTGACGGTGCCCCTGGGGGAGCGGCTCAAGCTGCCCGCACCCGTGCTGATGACGCTGGCCGGGATCGTGCTGGCCTTTGTGCCGGCCGTGCCGAATGTCGACGTGCCGCCCGAGTTCATCCTGCCGCTGTTGCTGCCGCCCCTGCTGTACGCATCCGTGCAGCGCACCTCCTGGCGGCAGTTCACCGCCAACATCCGGCCGATCCTGCTGCTCGCCGTCGCGCTGGTATTCGTGACGACGGCGGCGGTGGCGGCCGTCGCCAACGCGATCGTTCCCGGGGTGCCGATCGCCGCGGCGGTCGCGCTCGGCGCGCTGGTCGCGCCGCCCGACCCGGTGGCCGCGACCGCCGTCGCCGGGTCGCTCGGACTGCCGCGACGGCTGGTCTCGATCCTGGAGGGGGAAGGGCTGTTCAACGATGTCACCGCGATCGTGCTCTACCACGTGGCGATCGCGGCGGCGGTGAGCGGGACGTTCTCCTGGCCCGCAGCGGCGGGTGAACTGGTGCTGTCGGCCGTGGTGGCCGTCGCGGTCGGGCTGGCGCTCGGCTGGCTCTCCAACAAGCTGATGGGCCTCCTCGGCGATGCGACCCTGCAGATCGGCCTGTCGCTGATGGTGCCGTTCGGCAGCTACGTACTGGCCGAGGAGCTGAAAGGGTCGGGTGTTCTCGCCGTCCTCACGACCGGGCTCTTCCTGGCCGAGCACGCGGCCGACGCCGACGACGTGATGGGGCGGCTCGCCGGGAACACCTTCTGGCAGATCGTCGACACCCTCGTGACCGGAGTCGCGTTCGGGCTCATCGGCCTCGAACTGCACAACGTCTTCGGTACGGCCGACGGTCGCGAGACGCAGATGCTGGGGTGGGGCGCGGCGATCACCGGGGTTGTCGTGGTCGTACGGCTGCTGTGGCTGATGCCCGCGACCTGGCTCGCCAAGCGGCTGCACACCCTGCGGGACTACGACGAGGAAATCCCCGTCAGCTGGCGGGAGACCGTCGTCATGTGGTGGGCGGGGATGCGAGGGGTGGTATCGGTCGCTCTGGCGCTCGCGATCCCGCTGAAGACGGACAGCGGGGCGGGCTTTCCCGCCCGGGACGAGATCATCTTCATCGCCTTCGCGGTCATCCTGGCCACGCTCGTCCTCCAGGGGCTGACGCTGCCCTGGCTGGTCCGGCGGCTCCGCGTCCGTGCGGACGCGGACGCCGAACGCGAACTGGAGCGGCGCCTGGCACTGCGCGCCGCGAAGGCGGCCAAGCACCGGCTGCGGGAGATCGAGGCGGTGGAGGACCTGCCGGAGGACATCAGCGAACGGCTGCTGCGCAGGGCGTACGACATCGGGGTGCGGATCAGCCCGGACATCATGGACGAGGAGCGGCGCGAGTGGTTCACCAAGCGCGTGGACCGGATGAGGACGGTACAGCGGATCCAGCGGGAGATGCTGTCGGCGGCACGGCACGAGGTCCTCTCGGCCCGCAACGAACCGGGCGCGGACCCCGAAGTCGTGGACCGGGTGCTGCGGCACCTGGACGTCCACAGCCTGCGATGACGATGTGTCAGCCGCGGCCCGTGCGGGCCCGGGTGTCGCCCTCGTGGGTCTCGTCCCGCGGGGGCGGGACGGACGCGCCGTCACGAGCGGCCGGGGACGTCGCGACCCGCGGCAGCGCGTAGGGATGCTTCTCGTACAGCCAGGCGATCATCTGCTCCCGTACGGCACATCGCGCCGTCCAGAGGTCGTCCGCATCCTTCGCCGTCACCACGGCCCGCACCAGAATCGTGGTCGGCGTCGTCTCCGTGACCGCCAGACTCCAGTCCCGGCCGTCCCATGCAGCGCAGTCCCGCAGGATCTCCGGCAGCTTCTCGCGCATCAGACCCACCGGAGCCGAGTGGTCCAGATGGAAGAAGACCGTCCCGGTCATCTGCACCCCGCCGCGCGACCAGTTCTCGAACGGCTTGCCGGTGAAGTACGACACAGGCATCGTGATCCGGCGCTCGTCCCAGGTCCGTACGGTGAGGAAGGTGAGCGTGACCTCCTCGACCACACCCCACTCGCCGTCCACGACCACCGTGTCGCCGATCCGCACCATGTCGCCGAACGCGATCTGGAAGCCGGCGAAGAGATTGCCGAGTGTGGACTGCGCGGCGACACCGGCGACGATGCCGATGATGCCCGCGGAGGCCAGCATCGAGGCGCCGAGCTTCTCCATGCCGGGGAAGGTCAGCAGCATCGCCGCGGCCGCCACCACCACGACGATCGCGGTGACGATCCGCATGATCAGCGTGACCTGCGTGCGCACCCGCCGCACCCGGGCCGGGTCGCGGGTCGACGACGCATAACGGGCGTACGAGGACTCGACGACGGCGGACACGTTCCGGGTCACCAGCCAGGCCCCGGCGCCGATCAGCACCAGCGACAGCACATGGCCGATGCCCGCCTCGTGCACCTCGATGGGCTGCCAGCCGGTTTCCCGGAAGCTCCCTCTCAGCAGCGCGGTGAGCAGCACCACCTGGAAGGGCAGCCGGCAGCGGCGCAGCAGCCCCCACAGCGGGGTCTCGGGGTGGCGGTCGTCCACTCGCCGCAACAGCAGGTCAAGGACCCAGCCGAGCAGCAGCGTGAGCACGACCGAACCACCGAGGACGATCAACGGGCGCAGTACGTTCTCCATGACTCCGACGCTAACTGGACTTCGACGTCAACTGGCAGGATGACCGAATGAACATCATGCTCTTCCATTCGGTCTACGGTCTGCGCCCGGCCGTGCACGCGGCAGCCGACCGGCTGCGCGAAGCCGGGCACCAGGTTCACGTTCCCGACCTCTTCGAGGGACAAACCGTCGAAAGTGTCGAAGAGGGCAGGGAACTCAAGGACAAGATCGGCAATGAGGAGCTGCTGCGCCGGGCGATCCTGGCCGCCGCGCCGTACTCGGACCGGGGTCTGGTGTACGCGGGCTTCTCGCTCGGCGGCTCGATCGCACAGAACCTCGCGCTGGGCGACGAGAAGGCACGCGGGCTGCTGCTTCTGCACGGCACGTCCGACATCGCGGAGGGTGCGGGCGTGGACGAGCTGCCCGTACAGCTGCATGTCGCCGATCCCGACCCCTTCGAGCCGCACGACTGGCTGAGCGCCTGGTATCTGCAGATGCAGCGGGCGGGCGCGGATGTGGAGATCTACCGCTACCCGGGCGCCGGGCATCTGTACACCGACCCCGAGCTGCCCGACTACGACGAGGCGGCCGCCGAGCAGACCTGGCGGGTGGCGCTGGGCTTCCTGTCGACGCTCCAGGAGAACTGAGAGGGGTGGCTGCCCGCCGCGGGTGCGGCGGGCAGCCTGGCGTCAGCCGGCCCGGTAGGCGGTCCAGCTGTCCTTCATCCGCTGCACCTGGCCCGCGGTGAACTGGTACATGCACGGGTCGTACGTGTAGTCCATGAAGTTGTGGATCGGGTCCACGCCGGTCTTGTTGGCGCAGCTGTCACGGCCGGTCGGGCAGGCCGTCGCCGCGGTCTTCTCGGCCGGGGTGTCCGAGACATAGTCGCCGTTGCCGGAGCAGCCGCCCTGGAAGGTGTGGTACAGCCCCATCCAGTGGCCGACCTCGTGGGTCGCGGTGTCGCCCTCGTTGTAGTTGGTCGCGGAACCGCCGGGCAGCGAGGTGTCGAGGACGACCACACCGTCGTCGGACGGGTCGGAGGCGTACGAGGACGGGAAGGTGGCCCAGCCGAGCAGACCGCCGCCCAGGCTGGCGGTGTAGAAGTTGAGCGCGCCGGCGCCGCCCTTGCGCAGCGTGGACTTCATGGCCGTCTCGGCGGAGGAGCCGGGCTGGATGCCGTTGTACCAGGTGGCGTTGTCCGTGTAGTCCGTGCCGGCCAGCGAGAACTGGAAGCTCGAGTTGGTGTTGCCGGTGCCCTGGCCGGCGTAGGCCGCGTTGAGGACCGAGATCTGCTTGGAGATGTCGGTGGCGGTGAGCTTGCCGGTCGAACCGCTGTGGATGACGTGGAAGTAGACCGGGATCGTGGTCGTGGCGGCGGCGGAGAATCTGCGGCCGTCGGCCCGGGCCGCTTCGACTCTCTTCTTCAAATCCGCGTCCATGGCCTTGGCCTTGGCGTCGGTGACCTCGTTGGGCTCGTGGGCCTGGGTGCCGCCGACGGGGCGGGACTTGCGGGCGGCGGCGCTCGTGCCGGTGTCCCCCGCGCACTCATTGGCGGCGGACGTGGCGGCGGTTGCCTTGGTGGCGGGTGCCTTGGCGGCGGCGCCCGCGGGGGCGGAGAGCGGTGAGAGGGCCAGGGTTCCGGCCATGATTGCCGTGCCGATTACGCGGTTGCGCAAACGCGGCGATATACGGGCAAAAGTACGCACAGGATCTCCTCGCGTGGGGGTGTGGGGGAGGGCCTTTTTCTGGCCACCGCGGGGAGATTACGGGTGCATGACATGGCTGGATGAGAGCTGATCAAGCCCAATTGACTCGCGTAGACCGGGGTGCATCAGGGATGAAATCGCCTGCGCCGCCCGAGGGGTGAGACGCTCACGTAACAAGTGGGGCTGGAGCGACGGGTGGTGTGTCCGCATTCATGGTGCGGATCACGCCACCCGTCGCGGCGATGTGATCGTGAGTTAACACATCGCGGAGTGGCTGGAATTCGCCGTTGGGGCGGGTGTCAGCGCACCGGCTGATTCACCCGCTCGACCTTCTGCGTTCCGCTGAGCGTCCGGTAGGAGCGGCTCCACTTGGTGGTCGCGTCCTGCTTCGTCTTGTCGGAGATGACGTAGTAGTCCATCTGGGAGTGCTCGGCGGTGATGTCGAGCACGCCGTAGCCGTGGTTGTCCATGTCCAGCCACTTCACATGGCGGTTGGCCGCCTTGACGGCCGTCTCTGCCACCAGCGAGAGAGTGTTGGGCGCGACATGGAGGATGTCGTCCAGGTTGTCGGACGTCACCGACGTCACGACGAACTCGGTCGCCGCGGACTGCGACAGCGGATACGTCGCCGCCTTGACCGGCACATCGTTCGCCCACGCCATGTGGATGTCGCCGGTGAGGAAGACGGTGTTCTTGATGCCGCGCTGGGTGAGGTGCGCCAGCAGCTCCTTGCGGTCGTCCGTGTAGCCGTCCCACTGGTCGACGTTGATCGCGAGGCCCTCCTTGGGCAGGCCGAGCAACTCCGCGATCGGCTCCAGGAGATGGGCGGGCAGCGAGCCGAACGCCACCGGCGAGATCATCACCGACGTGCCGACGAGCTTCCAGGACGCGTCCGATCCGGCGAGACCGGCCTTCAGCCAGTCCAGCTGTGCGCGGCCGGTGATCGTGCGCTCCGGGTCGTCGACGCTGCCGTTGCCGATCGTCGACTGCTGCGAGCGGAAGGAGCGCAGGTCCAGCAGGTGCAGATCGGCGAGCTTGCCGAAGCGGAGCCGGCGGTAGACCGTGCCCTCGGTGGAGGCGCGTACGGGCATCCACTCGAAGTAGGCCTGGCGCGCGGCCGCGGCGCGCGCGGCCCAGTCGCCCTCGGTGCCCGGCGTGTGGTTCTCGGCCCCGCCCGACCAGGTGTCGTTCGCGAACTCGTGGTCGTCCCAGATCGCGATCACCGGGTGCGTGGCGTGCAGCGCCTGCAGATCGGCGTCCGTCTTGTAGGTGGCGTGCCGCGTGCGGTAGTCGGCGAGCGTGATGATCTCGTTCTTCGGGGAGTGCTGCCGTACGACGTACTTGGGCTCGGGGTAGCCGCCGGTCGCGTACTCGTAGATGTAGTCGCCGAGATGGAGAATCGCGTCCAGGTCGGCACGGGCGGCGAGATGCCGGTACGACGAGAAGTAGCCGGACTCCCAGTTGGCGCAGGAGACCACGCCGAAGCGGACGCCGGGCGTTGCGGCGTCGGTGGCGGGGGCGGTGCGGGTGCGGCCGACGGGGGAGACGCTCGCGCCGGCGGTGAAGCGGAAGTAATAGACGGTTGCCTGGCGCAGGCCCCTTACATCCACCTTGACGGTGTGGTCGGAGGCGGCCTTCGACGTCGTGCTGCCGCGGGCGACGATGCGGGCGAAGCCCTTGTCCTCCGCGACCTCCCAACTCACCGCGGTGTCCGGGCCCTTGCCGGAGCCCGGCACGGCGTCGGGCGTGGGGGTGATACGCGTCCACAGCAGCACGCCGTCGGGCAACGGGTCGCCGGAGGCTATGCCGTGCAGAAAGGCGGGGGCCTCCTCGGCGGAGGCGGCGGAGGCGGTGGTGGCGACCGCGAGGGCGGGCGCGGCGACGACAGCGGTGGCGGCGGCGGCCTTGACGACCGTGCGGCGACTGGGAGTTGACGAGAATCGACTGGTCACGGCCGATCAGACTACTGACCGGTAAACCGAATGCGCGGGCGAACGGGGAAAGTTCGCCTACCCATCGGTAACGGTCAACCGGCCCGTTCCCTGCCGTCCGCCCGCGGCCCCGGGAGGGGCTGGGACGCGGACCGGGTGCGCCGGATCACGGCGCACCCGGTGGGCGAGGTCAGCCCTTGAGGGCCTTGGCGATCGCCGCGTTGTACTGGGCCACCGTCATCGGCGGACTGTCCGTCCCCTGGGCCGTGACCTTCTTGCCGTCCATCTTCAGCGACGGGGTGCCTTGGACCCCGCTCTTGTCGAACGTCGCCGACATCTTCATCGCCCAGGCGTCGAAGGTCCCCTCCTCGACGTTCTTCTTGAACTCCGCGTTGTTCTTCAGCGCCGGGACCGTGTCCGCGACCTCCAGGAGGTACGCGTCCTTCGCGAACTTGTCGTCGCTCTCCTGGGGGTGGTACTTCGCCGAGTACAGCGCGGCCTTGTACTCCGAGAACGCCTCCGGGCTCACATTCAGCGCCGCACCCAGCGCGCTCAGCGCGTTTTTCGAGCCCTCGCCCTGGTCCGCGTTGTCGATGAAGGTCGCGCCGATGTACTTGAGCTTGTACTTCCCCGCGTCGACGTCCTTCTTCACCGTCGCGCCCACCGACTGCTCGAAGTTCGCGCAGATCGGGCAGCGCGAGTCCTCGTACAGCTCCAGCGTCTTCTTTGCCGTCGCCTTGCCGATGACGACGGTCGTCCCGTTGTCTCCCTCGGTGTTCTTCGGCGCGGAGATGTTCTTCTCGTCCTTCACCGACTCCCAGTGGCCCGGCTTGTTCGCCTGCATGACGGCGTATCCGATGCCGCCCGCGATGGCGAGGACCACGACCGTCGAGCCGATGACGACAAGCTGCCGGCGGGCCTTGTCCTTCTTGGCCTGGCGCTCACGCTCCTGGCGCAGCCGTTCGCGGGCCGCCGCCTTGTTGGCCTGGCTGTTGCGTGCACTCATGCTGATTCACTCCGTGTGATGTCGTATCGAGAGATACGGAAAAGGGGGACTGCGGGCTCAGGCGAAAGCTGCGGCCGAGCGCGGCGGTCCCCGCCGTCCGACGGAGTGCACCAGCAGGCGGGTGCGGGAGACGCGGGGGCGGTCGAGCGCGAGGCGCGCCCCCCGGCGTACGGACCGGCGCGCCGTCCCCGACGCGGCGACCGCCAGCAGCAGCGGCCGGAACGCGAAGGCGCCCACCGTCCGCACCAGAGTGGCCAGCGCGGACTCGCCGCGCCGCAGCCAGGCCGCGGCGAGCAGGCCCACCGACACATGGGCGGCGAGCAGCAGCCAGGGCAGGGCCGGATCGGTGGAGTGGAGCAGGGGGAGCGCAGCATGGCCGGTGGACACACCCGGCAGCCGTGCGCCGACGCTGTCGCCGCACAGCACGTCGAAGCCGACCGAGCGCAGTGAACCGGCGACCGGCCCGCCCCCGGGGCCGTAACAGACGTCCTGGCCGGTGGTGAACACGGTGTCCGCGGCCAGCTCCAGCGGGACGAGCAGACTCGCGATCCGCCAGTAGCCGCGCTCGCGGCCGGACAGGGCGTACGCGACGCCGAAGACGCCCGCCGACAGACCCGCGACGGTGGTCAGCGGCAGCGGAGCCCGGGAGAGCAGCACATGGGAAGCCACGGACAGCGTCACGACCAGTGCCGTGAAGATCGCTGCCCGCAGCCCCCTGAGCTGAATCTCTGATATGTCCATCACCCGGGAGTGTCCCATGGCTGCCGGTAAGCGGTCCCTAAAGGTCCGTCGAGGCTCAGCCCAGGCGGCCGTTGCGGAACAGGTCCACGAAGATCTGGTGGTCCGCCCGCGCCCGTGCGCCGTAGCTGTGCGCGAACTCGACCAGCAGCTCGGGGAAGCCCTCCTCGTCGGCCGCGATCGCCGCGTCGATGGCCCGCTCCGTGGAGAACGGCACCAACGAGTGCCCGCTCTCGTAGTCCGCCGCGCCGTGCATCGTGGCCGTCGCCCGGCCCAGGTCGGCGACGACCGCCGCGATCTCCTCCGGGTCGTCGATGTCGGACCAGTCCAGATCCACCGCGTACGGAGAGACTTCGGCGACCAGCTGGCCCGCGCCGTCCAGCTCGGTCCAGCCCAGCCACGGGTCGGCGTGGTCCTGGAGCGCGCGCTGCGAGATCACCGTGCGGTGGCCCTCGTGCTGGAAGTACTCCCGCACGGCGGTGTCGGTGATGTGCCGGGAGACCGCGGGGGTCTGCGCCTGCTTCATATAGATGATGACGTCGTTCTCGAGGGCGTCGCTGTTGCCCTCCAGCAGGATGTTGTACGAGGGCAGGCCCGCGGACCCGATGCCGATGCCGCGACGGCCCACCACGTCCTTGACGCGGTAGGAGTCGGGCCGGGTCAGGCTGGACTCGGGCAGCGTCTCCAGATACCCGTCGAACGCGGCCAGCACCTTGTAGCGGGTCGCCGCGTCCAGCTCGATCGAGCCGCCGCCGGGTGCGAACCGGCGCTCGAAGTCGCGGATCTCGGTCATCGAGTCGAGCAGCGAGAAGCGGGTCAGCGAGCGGGCGTCACGCAGCACGTCCAGCAGCGGGCCCTCGGCGGTGTCCAGCGTGAAGGGCGGCACCTCGTCGTTCTTCGCGCCGGTCGCCAGGGCGTGGATGCGCTCGCGGTAGGCCGCGGCACAGATCCGTACCAGCTCGGTGATCTGGTCGTCGCTGAGCGCCTTGGTGTAGCCGATCAGCGCCAGCGATGCGGCCAGCCGCTTCAGGTCCCAGGTGAACGGGCCGACGTACGCCTCGTCGAAGTCGTTGACGTTGAAGATCAGACGGCCGTTGGCGTCCATGTACGTGCCGAAGTTCTCGGCGTGCAGATCGCCGTGGATCCAGACCCGGCCGGTGCGCTCGTCCAGGAACGGGCCGCCGCGCTGCTCCCGCGCCAGGTCGCTGTAGAAGAGGCAGGCCGTGCCCCGGTAGAACGCGAACGCCGAGGCGGCCATCTTCCGGAACTTGACCTGGAAGGCAGCGGGATCGGCGGCCAGCAGCTGGCCGAAAGCGGTGTCGAAGACGGCGAGAATCTGCTCGCCACGCTCTTCGGCTGTGACCTCGGCGGGGCGCGGTACCGACATCGCTGGGTGCCTCCTGGTGCCTGACAAGTAGGAGCGGTGTTCCGCCCCCTCCAACGCACGAAGGTACCCGGGAGTGCCCGCCGGCTGTCAGTGCGGCGACGTAGACTTCCACGCTGTTCCCCCAGACTGCCCGCAGCCTGTCATCCGCCGTTTCTGCTGGAGGCCTCCGCCGTGACCAAGCCGCCTTTCACGCACCTTCACGTCCACACCCAGTACTCCCTGCTGGACGGTGCCGCGCGGCTCAAGGACATGTTCAACGCCTGCAACGAGATGGGCATGACGCACATCGCCATGACCGACCATGGCAACCTGCACGGCGCGTACGACTTCTTCCATTCGGCGAAGAAGGCGGACGTCACGCCCATCATCGGCATCGAGGCGTATATCGCCCCGGAGTCCCGGCGGAACAAGCGGAAGATCCAGTGGGGCCAGCCGCACCAGAAGCGGGACGACGTCTCCGGTTCCGGTGGTTACACCCACAAGACGATCTGGGCGGCGAACAAGACCGGTCTGCACAATCTCTTCCGGCTCTCCTCCGACGCGTACGCCGAGGGCTGGCTCCAGAAGTGGCCGCGGATGGACAAGGAGACCATCGCCCAGTGGTCGGAGGGGCTCATCGCCTCCACCGGCTGCCCCTCCGGCGAGCTCCAGACCCGGCTGCGCCTCGGCCAGTTCGACGAGGCCCTCAAGGCGGCCAGTGAGTACCAGGACATCTTCGGCAAGGACAAGTACTTCCTGGAACTGATGGACCACGGCATCGAGATCGAGCGCCGGGTCCGCGACGGCCTGCTGGAGATCGGCAAGAAGCTCGGCATCCCGCCGCTCGTCACCAACGACTCGCACTACACCTACGCCCACGAGGCCGGCGCGCACGACGCCCTGCTGTGCATCCAGACCGGCAAGAACCTCTCGGACCCGGACCGCTTCCGCTTCGACGGCACCGGGTACTACCTCAAGTCCACCGACGAGATGTACGCCGTGGACTCCTCGGACGCCTGGCAGGAGGGCTGCGCCAACACCCTCCTCGTCGCGCAGCAGATCGACACCACCGGCATGTTCGAGGCGAAGAACCTCATGCCGAAGTTCGACATCCCGGAGGGCTTCACCGAGATCACCTGGTTCCAGGAGGAAGTCCGGCGCGGTATGGAGCGGCGCTATCCGGGCGGCATCCCCGACGACCGCCAGAAGCAGGCCGAGTACGAGATGGACGTCATCATCCAGATGGGGTTCCCGGGCTACTTCCTCGTGGTCGCCGACTTCATCATGTGGGCCAAGAACAACGGCATCGCGGTGGGCCCCGGCCGAGGCTCCGCGGCCGGTTCGATCGTGGCGTACGCGATGGGCATCACCGACCTCGACCCGATCGAGCACGGTCTGATCTTCGAGCGGTTCCTCAACCCCGAGCGCGTCTCGATGCCCGATGTCGACATCGACTTCGACGAGCGCCGGCGCGTCGAAGTGATCCGGTACGTCACCGAGAAGTACGGCGCCGACAAGGTCGCCATGATCGGTACGTACGGAAAGATCAAGGCGAAGAACGCGATCAAGGACTCCGCCCGGGTCCTCGGCTACCCGTACGCGATGGGCGACCGGCTCACCAAGGCGATGCCGGCCGACGTCCTCGGCAAGGGCATCGACCTCTCCGGCATCACCGACCCCTCGCACCCGCGCTACAGCGAGGCCGGCGAGATCCGCGGGATGTACGAGAACGAGCCGGACGTGAAGAAGGTCATCGACACCGCCAAGGGCGTCGAGGGCCTGGTCCGGCAGATGGGCGTGCACGCCGCCGGCGTCATCATGTCCAGCGAGCCCATCGTCGACCACGCCCCGATCTGGGTGCGGCACACCGACGGCGTCACCATCACGCAGTGGGACTACCCGCAGTGCGAGTCGCTGGGCCTGCTGAAGATGGACTTCCTCGGCCTGCGCAACCTCACGATCATGGACGACGCCGTCAAGATGGTGAAGTCCAACAAGGGCGTCGACCTGGAGCTGCTCTCGGTTGCGCTGGACGACCCGACGACATACGAACTGCTCTGCCGCGGTGACACGCTCGGCGTCTTCCAGTTCGACGGCGGCCCCATGCGTTCGCTGCTGCGGCTGATGAAGCCCGACAACTTCGAGGACATTTCCGCCGTCTCGGCCCTGTACCGGCCGGGCCCGATGGGCATGAACTCGCACACGAACTACGCGCTCCGCAAGAACGGCCAGCAGGAGATCACGCCGATCCACCCGGAGCTCGAGGAGCCTCTCAAGGAGGTCCTCGGCGTCACCTACGGCCTGATCGTCTACCAGGAGCAGGTGCAGAAGGCCGCCCAGATCATCGCCGGGTACTCGCTCGGCGAGGCCGACATCCTGCGCCGGGTGATGGGCAAGAAGAAGCCCGAGGAGCTGGCGAAGAACTTCGTTCTGTTCCAGGAAGGCGCCCGCAAGAACAACTACTCGGACCAGGCGATCCAGGCCCTGTGGGACGTGCTGGTCCCGTTCGCCGGATACGCGTTCAACAAGGCGCACTCCTCGGCGTACGGTCTGGTCACCTACTGGACCGCGTATCTCAAGGCGAACTACCCCGCCGAGTACATGGCCGCGCTGCTCACCTCGGTGAAGGACGACAAGGACAAGTCCGCGGTCTATCTGAACGAGTGCCGCCGCATGGGCATCAAGGTGCTGCCGCCCAATGTGAACGAGTCCCAGTCGAACTTCGCCGCGCAGGGCGACGACGTGATCCTCTTCGGCCTCTCCGCCGTCCGCAATGTCGGCACGAACGTGGTGGAATCGATCATCCGCAGCCGCAAGGCCAAGGGGAAGTACACCTCCTTCCCCGACTTCCTCGACAAGGTCGAGGCCGTCGTCTGCAACAAGCGGACCGTCGAATCGCTCATCAAGGCCGGTGCCTTCGACGAGATGGGCCACACCCGCAAGGGCCTGGTCGCCCACCACGAGCCGATGATCGACAACGTGGTGGCGGTCAAGCGCAAGGAGGCCGAGGGCCAGTTCGACCTGTTCGGCGGGATGGGCGAGGAGGACAACGACGAGCCGGGCTTCGGGCTCGACGTCGAGTTCTCCGACATCGAATGGGACAAGTCGTATCTGCTCGCGCAGGAGCGGGAGATGCTCGGCCTCTATGTCTCCGACCATCCGCTCTTCGGCATCGAGCATGTCCTGAGCGACAAGACGGACGCGGCGATTTCTCAGCTCACCGGCGGGGAGCACGCGGACGGCGCGGTCGTCACCATCGGCGGCATCATCTCCGGCCTGCAGCGCAAGATGACCAAGCAGGGCAACGCCTGGGCGATCGCCACCGTCGAGGATCTGGCCGGCTCCATCGAGTGCATGTTCTTCCCGGCGACCTACCAACTGGTGTCGACGCAACTCGTCGAGGACACCGTGGTCTTCGTCAAGGGACGGCTCGACAAACGCGAGGACATCCCGCGTCTTGTCGCCATGGAGCTGATGGTCCCCGACCTCTCGTCGGCGGGCACCAACGCCCCGGTGGTCGTCACCATCCCCACGGTCAAGGTCACCCCGCCGATGATCAGCAGGCTCGGCGAGATCCTCAGCCACCACAAGGGCAACACCGAGGTGCGGATCAAGCTGCAGGGTCCCCGCAAAACCACCGTGCTACGGCTCGACCGGCACCGCGTCCAGCCCGACCCGGCGCTCTTCGGCGATCTGAAGGTGCTGCTCGGCCCGTCCTGCCTGGCCGGCTGAGACCTCCGTACGCCGCGGAGGCTTTCGTACCGAGCGGAGACCTCTGTACGCATGCGCAAGGGGCGCGCCCGTCGTCACGGGCGCGCCCCTGTGGCGTGAGAGCGCTGCCTGTACGGCGCGATCAGTTGTGGCCGAAGCGCTTCTGGTGCTTGCGGGCCACGTCCGCGGGGCTGCCCTGGGACTGAGGGTGGGGCTGCGCGTGGGACTCGTAGGCAGTCGACTTGGCGGCCTGCTCGGGGCCGCGCTCCGAGGACGACGCGCGGTCCTGCTGACCACTCTGCTTGCGGTTCTTGTTCTTGGCCATGGTGATTCCTCCTGTGGGTCTCGGGGCCAGGGCCGCTGTCAGACTCACATACGGGATAAACTGCCGCATTTTGGATCATTGCGGTGTGTAACGGGCGTTCGTTGCGCCGTGGTCCGCGGATCCGCCACGCCGATGATCGAGTTCCGGCCGTTAACCCTCCGGTGGTCGGGCAGACTCGAAGGAAACCCGGAACAATCCCCGATCCGGACTCCTCCCGGATCCGGATCTTTCCCCGATTCCCCGATCCCGAGGTTCCCGAAAGAGGGTGGAACGCGTGGACCGCTGCGTAGTCCTGGTGGACGCCGGATATCTGCTGGGCGCCGCCGCGAGTCTTCTCGCCGGGGAACCGGCGCGTTCCCGGATCACCGTCGACCACGCCGCCCTCATCCAGGGCCTGCGCGAACTCGCCGAGACCGATACGGAGCGCCCACTGCTGCGTATCTACTGGTTCGACGGCGCCCCCGACCGCGTACCGCAACCCGAACACCGGCGGCTGCGCGTCATGCCACGGGTGACGGTCCGGCTCGGCGCCCTGACCCGCAGCGACGGCCGCTGGGCGCAGAAAGGTGTGGATGCGGCCATGCACGCCGAGCTGACCGAACTTGCCAGAAACCGTGCCTGCTCCGATGTGGTCCTGGTGACGGGCGACGGGGATCTGCTGCCCGGTCTGATGTCCGCCAAGGAACACGGAGTCGCCGTCCATCTCTGGGCGGTGCAGGCCGCCGACGGCGACTACAACCAGTCCGAGGACCTGGTGGCCGAGGCCGACGAGCGCCGGGTGCTCGACCGGGCCTGGATCACCCGTGCCGTACGGGCCAAGGAACTCACCGGCATCTGCGCGCCACCGCCCGTGCCCCGCCCCGAGATTGCGGCGATCCTCTCCGCGCCGCTGCCCGAGTCGGCGCTGGCCGCCTCGCAGGAGCGTGCCGCCGAGGCCGTACGCAACGGCTCGCAGCCCGCCCCCTCGGAGAACGGCTCCGAGGAGGTCCCGGCCCCCACGGCGAAAGGTGTCCCCACCCCCAAGGACCTGGCGGGCCTGCGCGCCCCCGGCCAGCACCCGGCGCCGCACCCCGCCAGCGCCACCCTGCGCTGGTCCTCCGACAAGGGATGGGTCGAGCGCCCCGGTGCCGGGCCGCTGGGCGAGCCGGCGGAGACCGCCTCGTTGCCGACGCTGGCCCAGCTCACCACCGCCGAACAGCGCTGGGCCGACCGCGAGGAGGACATCACCACGGTCGGCGGCGACCCCTTCGAGGTAGGCCAGGTTTTCGCCCGGCGCTGGATGGAACGGCTGGCCGAGTCAAGCCATGTACAGAAGCTGTCCACCATGTATCCGCGTATCCCGCACCGCATCGACGGTGAACTGCTGCGCTACGCCGCGCGCTTCGGTCTGCTCGCGCACAAGGACGACCAGATCGACGAGCACGACCGCTATGCGATCCGGGCGGGATTCTGGCGCGAGATCGATGTGCGCGCGGCAGCGGAACACGCCCCCGCGGGGGAGTAGCCCGGCCGACCCCGTAGGCTCGTCCCTTGTGAGTACGGTGTGCGTGGTGCGGGATCTGGTCAAAACGTACCCCGCCGTGCGCAGTCGCCGCGGGGCTCCGGGAACGCCGGAGGTGCGTGCCACCGACGGGATCTCTCTCCAGGTGCGGCGTGGCGAGATCTTCGGTCTGCTCGGGCCCAACGGCGCCGGCAAGTCCACCCTCGTACGACAGCTCACCGGGCTGATGCGCCCGGACGCCGGCAGCGTCGAGGTACTGGGCCACGATCTTGTCCGCCACCCGGAGCGGGCCGCCCGGCTCATCGGCTACCTCGGCCAGCAGTCCACCGCGCTCGACGAGCTGACCGTCGCGCTCGCCGCCGAGACCACGGGACGGCTGCGCGGCCTTTCGGTGCGGGACGCGCGGGCCGAGCGGGACGCCGTACTGGACGAACTCGGTCTCACCGAGCTCGCCACGCGTCCGCTGAAGAAGTTGTCCGGCGGGCAGCGGCGCCTGGCCTGCTTCGCGGCGACGCTGGTGGGGGAGCGCCCGGTGCTGGTACTGGACGAGCCGACCACCGGCATGGACCCCGTCGCGCGGCGCGCGGTGTGGGCCGCGGTCGACCGGCGGCGAGCCGAGAACGGGGCCACCGTGCTGCTCGTCACCCACAACGTCATCGAGGCCGAGACCGTACTGGACCGCGTCGCCGTGCTGGAGCGCGGCCGTGTCATCGCCTGCGACACCCCGACCGGGCTCAAGGAGCGGATCGCCGGCGAGGTGCGGGTCGAGCTGGTGTGGCGCGAGCGGGCGCCGCTGGGGGTGCCCGAGGTCGCCGCGCTGCGCGCCCTGGCGCAGGAGTCCGGGCGCCGTTGGGTGCTCAGGCTGGCGCCGGACGAGGCGCGGGCGGCGGTCGCGGCGGTGACGGGCGGCGCGGCCTTCGCGGCGCTCGACGACTTCACGCTGGCCACGCCCAGCCTGGAGGACGTGTACTTGGCGCTCGGCGGGAACGCGACGAAGGGGCTGGTCAAGGCGTGAGCATCGTGCCCGCGGAGGCGGTGTCCGCGAAGGTCCCAGTTGAGAGCCGGGCCACGGCCGCCGCGCCGCTCGCGCCACGGGCGCGGCTGCTGCCCGCGCTCGGCGCCGTGTACCGCGCGCAGCTGTCGCGGGCGCGGGTCGCCCGGATCCCGCTGCTCTTCGTGGCGACCTTCCAGTCGATCGGGATCATGGTGCTGATGCGCGGGGTCGTCGACGGTGGCGGCGAGGCGCGGGCCGTCGTCGCCGGGTCGAGCGTCCTCGTCGTCGCGTTCGTCGCGCTCAATCTCCTCGCCCAGTACTTCGGGCAGCTGCGGGCCGGGGGCGGCCTCGACCACTACGCCACGCTGCCGGTGCCGCCCGCGGCGGTGGTGCTCGGTGCGGCGGGTGCGTACGCCTCCTTCACGGTGCCCGGGACTCTCGTCACGGCGATCGCCGGCAGCGTGCTCTTCCAGCTGCCGCTGACGCATCTGTGGGTGCTCGCCGCGGTGATCCCGCTCGCCGGGGCGGCCCTCGCCGGTCTTGGCGCGGCGCTCGGGCTGCTCGCGCCGCGCCAGGAACTGGCCACGCTGCTCGGGCAGTTGGGCATGTCCGCGGCGCTGCTGCTCGGGGTGCTGCCGGCCGACCGGCTGCCCGGTCCCGTCTCGTACGCGCGTGATGTGCTGCCGTCGACATACGGAGTCGAGGCGCTCGCCAGAACCTTCGACGCGCGTCCCGACTGGGCGGTGGTGGGTCTCGACCTCGCGGTCTGCGCGGCGGTCGGTGTCGTTTCGCTGACGGTCGCGACGTGGGCGTACCGGCGGGCGGCAGTCCGGTGAGGCGCCGTCCGGGCCCGCCTGGCACGATGGCGGGGTGACCGCACCTCTGACTCCGCCGCACCAGCCTTCGCCGAACAACGACGACCCGTGGCAGTCGCCGCCGACCGCGCCCTACTACGTACCGGGTGCGAAGGGCGGCGGTGCCGATCTGAAGACGGACCTGCGGGACGCGGCCGTGGTGCTGGTGGCCGTGACCATCGCCGGTGTGGCGCTGGGGCTGCTGTGGTTGTGGCTGGCGCCGCGGGTGCCGCTGATCTCGAACGGCAAGGCGGTCTTCCTCAAGGACACGGAGGGCGAGGAGGCGGTGGGTGCGGACGGTACGTTCGCGCTGCTGGCCCTCGCCTTCGGCGCGGTGAGCGCGGCGGCGGTGTTCTGGCTCCGCAGGCGCGGCGGCATCGCGCTGGTGGCGGCGCTGGCCCTGGGCGGCCTGTTGGGCTCGCTGCTGGCGTGGGGCATCGGGGAGTGGTTCGGCCCGACGGACGACGTGGTGGCGCATGCACGGGCGGTGGGGGAGGGCGTGACGTTCTACGCGCCGCTGGAGCTGAAGGCGACGGGGGCGGTGTTGGCGTGGCCGGTGGCGGCGATGGTGGTTCACCTGGCGCTGACGGCGTTGTTCGGACCGCGGGACCCGGAGCCGGAGTGGCCCACGGGGTACGGACCGGGTCCGAGCGGCCCGGCCTGACGCCTGCGACGGGCTTTGCCCGCTGCCTCTTCCCGAACTGGGGGCTAGCCCCCAGACCCCCAGCCCGAAGGGCGTCCCGGGGTCCGGGGCGGAGCCCCGGGTCAGGCCGGGCGGCGGCCGTGGTTTGCGCGGTGCTTGCGGATGCGCCACTTGCGCTTGCGGGTGCGTTTGGACATGACCGTCCTCATTCCCGTCGGTTCCTACGGTCGTAGCCGAGGACCGCCCCGCCGTCGACCCCCTACGCGCGGCCGATCGGCGCCAGCACCGCCCCCGTCAGCGCCGCCAGGTCCGCGGGGGCAAGTTCGACCTCCAGGCCGCGGCGGCCCGCCGAGACGCAGATCGTCGGATGGCCGGACGCCGTGGCGTCGAGGACCGTGCGCAGGCGTTTGCGCTGGCCCAGTGGGGAGATGCCGCCGCGGACATAGCCCGTCGTGCGCTCCGCAGCCATCGGGTCCGCCATCGTCGCGCGCTTCGCGCCCACCGCTGCCGCCAGCGCCTTGAGGTCCAGTTGGCCCGCCACCGGGACGATCGCCACGGTCAGTTCGCCGTCGACGTCCGCGATCAGCGTCTTGAAGACCCGGTCGGGACAGACGCCGAGCGCGACGGCCGCCTCCTCGCCGTAGGAGGGCGATGCCGGGTCGTGGTCGTACGCATGCACCGTGAAGGCCGTGCCCGCCGCGGTCAGGGCGACCGTCGCGGGCGTGCCGCCGGACTTCTTGGGCTTCTTCGGCACGGCAGGCTGCTCCTGTCAGTTGGGGCTCGTCGGCGCCCGGGTCAGGTCGACCGCGGGCAGCGACGGCAGATGGCGGATCACCGCGGTCTCCGCGCGCAGCAGCGTCAGTTCCTCCCGCAGCCGGGTGGCCGTGTCCGGCGCCTGGAGGAGGCGTTGCTTCGACGGGACGTCCAGCACCGCCGCGGCCGCCACCAGATACGACACCACCGACGGCTCGTCCGGCAGATCCGCGCTCGTGGACAGCGACCTCTCCCGCGCCCCCGCCAGCCGCTTCTGGTAGCTGCGGAAGGCCCGCAGCACACCCTCCGCGAGGGCGCCCGCGCCGTCTCCGGACTCCTCCGGGATCTCTTCGAGTTCCGCCGTCAGATAGGGGCCGCTCGCGTCGACCGAGAGGAGCTTGACCCGGGTCGTTCCGGTGGCGAGCACCTCGAAGCTGCCGTCGTCGCGCTCGCGGATCGTCGCCGCGTCCGCGATACAGCCGACCCGGTGGAACGCCTGGATCGGGTCGGCGCCGAAGCCCGCCGCGGGACCGCGCTCGGGCAGCGCGGTCTGGTCCGGCATGCCGGGCGCGGTCGGCGCGACCTCGCGGCCGTCGCGGATGGCGACCACGGCGAAGCGGCGCGGCTCGGACTCGTCCGTCTTCAACAGCTCGCGCATCATGGCGCGATATCGCTCCTCGAAGACGTTCAAGGGCAGGACGAGGCCCGGGAACAGCACCGAGTTCAGCGGGAACAGGGGAAGACGTGCGGTTGTCACAACGGTCTAGCCTAATGGCCCACGGACCCGCTTCGTCCGGCCCTTGGGCGCAGAGGCATCGTCGATGCGATCTCGATCCGTACGCCGTCCCGCGCTTCGAGGAACTGCCCCAGCGGATCATCGGTGACCGACGTCCACGGAAATGACGTCGCATGCGGTCCGATCAGCCGGAACTGCTCCAGCGCATCCGCCCATCGCCCCCGCGCCACCAGCACGTACGCCAGCAGATTGCGCACCTCGGCCGGCCAGGGGTCCGCGGCCGCGTAGTCGCCCGAGAGCGTGATGGCGAGATCCGCCGCCGCGTCGATCCGGTCGTCCTGTACGGAGTTGGTGTCGCCGTTCAGCAACTGCGCGAACGCCGCCCGCACCGGCAGCGCCTGCACCAGCGAGCCCGGCAGCGAGTCCGCCGCGGCCTGCTCGGCGAAGTCGAAGCACTCGCGGTGCGAGCCGTACCACTGCGCGGACAGATACTGCAGGGCCGCGACATGGCAGCCGTAGTGGTGCGAGGAGCGGCGCACGGCCTGCTCCCACAGCGACTCGAAGGCCGTGTGCGTGGCATGCGTGCCGCGCGCGTGGTCCAGCGAGATCCGCCACGGCACCGGATCGTTCGGATCGCCCTCCGCCGCCGCGTCGATCAGCGGTCCCAGTTCACGCAGCCGCTCCGCCCTGGCCGGTGACTCCCACGCCCTGCGGACCGCGAGCTCGGCCTTGACGACCAGTGCGTCGGGGTCGCGCGGCGCCGCGGCGAGCCAGCTCGTCAGCCACTCGTCGCGGTTGTGCGCGAAGGTGGCGAGCCGCATCACATACCGGTCGCGGTTCTCCCACTCGGCCGATTCCCGGGTGGTCGCCAGCAGCTTGGCGGCCGGTTCGTACTCCCCGAGCGCGGCCGCGACCAGCGCCGGGCCCAGCCGCTCGTCGGGGGCGTCGAGCAGTACCGCCTCGGCGGGCGGCAGGCCGTCGGCCAGCCGCGGCGTATGACGGATCATGCGCGCGGTACGGATCAGAGCACGAAGCAATGACATGGTGCGGACCATTGAAAACCGCAGGTCGGAGGGCGCGCCAGAGGGCAGCTGTGAAGCTTTGGTAGTGGCACAATGGTTGTCCTGGCGAAAGTCAAGAGATCGTAAAGAACTGGCTCAGCGGCGGCGCAGCCCCCACCGCCCTCAACCACGGCGCAGCAGCCGGGACGCGCCGGCCGCGACCGTCGTCGCGAGGATCCAGCCGAGCAGCACCAGCGCTGCCGATGCCCACTGCCAGCTGCTGTCGAGCTGCCAGTACCCGTCCTGGCCGAGATTGATCACCGGCACCAGCAGATCCAGGGCATAGAGCGCCGCGTTCCACTGCGGGTGCTCGTCGGCCTTGATCGGCGCCGGATCGATCTGGGTGAAGGCCAGCGCGCCCATCGCCCAGAGCACCGCCATCCACAGCGCCGCCCGGCCCGGGCGGTAGCCGTACGCCACCGTCCAGTCCTGGAGGTAGCCCCACAGCTTCGCGGCCAGCGGCAGCGTCTCCCGGCGGCGGCGCTGCTTGGCCAGGAGCACCTCGCGGGCGTCCGCGTCCTCGCCGCTGTTGCGCAGTACGGTCGCGAGGCGTTCGTACGGCTCCGGGGAGTACTCCGGGGTCGCCGAAGCCACCCACTCCAGCCGTCGGCTGAGCGGGAAGGCCTCGTACGGGACGAGGTTCTCGTAGACGAAGCCGCCCATCGCGAGCCCGCCCGGGCCGGGCCAGCTCGCCGCCAGATCGATCAGCGTCACCACCTTCGCGCCGTTCAGCACGACGCGCCCCTCCTCGGGGCGCTCCGCGTTGAACCGCAGCTCCGGTGTGACGATCCGGCGCAGCGACAGCTCCTCGCGCGAGCTCAGCACAAAACGCGCCCGGTGCAGATCGACCGCGTCGCCGAAACGCCCGTCGTCCAGCCGCACCCCGCCGTGGCACTCGAAGGGCTGCAGCCGGGTGCCGCGCGTCGGCGTGCCGGCATTGGTGGGGGTGCCGAACGGGGGAGTGGAGCCCTGGTTGCCCGTGGACTCGCTCACCCATGCGCCCGTCAGATAGAGCGTTCGCTCCACGCTCAGCTGCGGGGCGTTGAGCGCCCGGCGCTCGGCGGCCGCGCGCAGCCGGCTGCCGCGCAGGCTGAGCGAGACGCCCACCTTCGCGCCGCGCAGGCTGAACTCGCCGTAGGTCTCTATCAGTTCGGCCTGTAAGTCCTGCGCGACCGACATCCCGTCGGCGGTGATCGCCCGGCCCCGGCGGTCCGGCCGGACATGGATCTGGTTGAGCAGCAGGTCGGTGCCGATCTGCGCGTCGGTGAGCCGGATGCCGTGCTCGACCCGGCAGCGCGGCAGATGGAGATCGCCCTCGGTACGCAGCCGGGCGGCCTCTATCCGCGGGATCGCACAGCCGACCATGCGCACCGTGGTGAAGTGGGCCTCGGGCATCAGCAGTTCGCTCTCGAAGCGGCAGCCGTTCAGCTCGACATACGGGGCGATGCTGCCGCCCGCGAGCTTGAGGGTGCCGGTGATCTGCACCCCGCGGAGCTTGAGGGCCGCGACCCGGCCGGGCCGCGCGGGCGGTCCGCTGAGCAGCAGCCGGGCGACGATGCTCGCGCGGACGCTGCGCTCCTCGCCCCAGGGGCGTGGCGAGAAGGGATCGTTCAGCAAGGGGTTGGGATCGCTCAGATCGTACGTACTCCCGTTTTTGAAGGCGTTCCACATGCGCAGCTCGGTCGGGCTCAGTCCGTCCGGCGGCCCGCCGTCCAGCGGCTCGGTCACTGCCGCTCCTCCGCTTCGTTATTTCGTACAGCTGTTCTTCCCGCTGTGTAACGGACTGAACGCTAGTGGTCATGGTCATGTTGCGGGACTCATATCAGCCAGTGATACGGACGACCACCGGCCGATTCCGGTCTGCGAGAATTGGTTCCGTGATCTCACGAATCGATCTGCGCGGCGACGCCCTCCCGGAGGGTGGCGCTCTGCGCGACCTGCTGCCCCGTGCCGAGTTCGACGTGGAAGCCGCCCTGGAGAAGGTGCGGCCCATCTGCGAGGCCGTGCATCATCGGGGCACCGCGGCGCTGATCGACTACGCGGAGAGGTTCGACGGCGTCAGGCTGGAGCAGGTGCGGGTGCCCGCGGCTGTCGTCGCCGACGCCCTGAAGCAGCTGGACCCCGAGGTCAAGGCCGCCCTGGAGGAGTCGATCCGGCGCGCCAGGATTGTGCACCGGGCGCAGCGCCGCAGTGAGCACACCACCCAGGTCGTCCCTGGCGGCACCGTCACCGAAAAGTGGGTACCGGTCGAGCGCGTCGGCCTGTACGCACCCGGGGGCCGCTCCGTCTATCCCTCCTCCGTGATCATGAACGCCGTACCGGCGCAGGAGGCGGGCGTCGAGTCCATCGCGCTCGCGTCGCCGCCGCAGAAAGAGTTCGGCGGACTGCCGCACCCGACGATTCTGGCGGCGTGCGCGCTGCTCGGCGTCGACGAGGTGTACGCCGCGGGCGGCGCCCAGGCCGTCGCCATGTTCGCGTACGGCACCGAGGAGTGCGCCCCCGCCAATATGGTGACGGGCCCGGGCAATGTCTGGGTCGCCGCTGCCAAGCGGTACTTCACCGGCCGTATCGGCATCGACACCGAGGCCGGTCCGACCGAGATCGCGATCCTTGCCGACGAGAGTGCCGACCCGGTGCATGTCGCCGCCGACCTGATCAGCCAGGCCGAGCACGACCCGCTGGCCGCCGCTGTGCTGGTCACCGACTCCACGGAGCTGGCGGACGCGGTCGAGAAGGAGCTGGAGCCGCAGATCGCGGCCACCAAGCACATCGAGGACCGGATCGTCCCCGCGCTGAGCGGCAAGCAGTCCGCAATCGTCCTGGTCGACGGCGTCGAGGAGGGCCTGCGGGTCGTCAACGCCTACGGCGCCGAGCACCTGGAGATCCAGACCGCCGACGCCGCAGCGGTCGCCGCCCGCGTCCGCAACGCCGGCGCGATCTTCGTCGGCCCCTGGGCGCCGGTCTCGCTCGGCGACTACTGCGCGGGCTCCAACCACGTCCTGCCGACCGGCGGCTGCGCCTGTCACTCCTCCGGCCTGTCCGTGCAGTCCTTCCTGCGCGGGATCCACATCGTGGACTACACCCGGGACGCGCTCGCCGAGGTCACCCACCACGTGGTGACGCTCGCGGAGGCCGAGGACCTGCCCGCGCACGGTGCGGCCATGAAGGCGCGCTTCGAGTGGAAGGTGCCGAAGGGATGACCGGCATCGACGACCTTCCCGTACGGGACGAGCTGCGCGGCAAGTCCCCCTACGGCGCGCCCCAGTTGGACGTTCCCGTACAGCTGAACACCAACGAGAACCCCTACCCGCTGCCCGAGCCGCTCGTCGAACGGATCGCCGAGCGGGTCACCGAGGCCGCGCGCGGGCTCAACCGCTACCCCGACCGGGACGCGGTGGAGCTGCGCACCGAGCTGGCCGCGTATCTGACCCGGACCGGAAAGCACCCGGTCGGCATCGAGAACGTATGGGCGGCCAACGGCTCCAACGAGGTCATCCAGCAGCTGTTGCAGACCTTCGGCGGCCCGGGCCGTACCGCGATCGGCTTCGAGCCCTCGTACTCGATGCACGCGCTCATCGCGCGCGGCACCGGCACCGGCTGGATCTCGGGCCCGCGCAACGACGACTTCACCATCGACCTCGCGGCGGCCGGGCAGGCCATCGCCGAGAACGCGCCGGACGTCGTCTTCATCACCTCGCCCAACAACCCCACAGGCACCGCGGTCGAGGCCGAAACGGTTCTCGCGCTGTACGAGGCCGCCCAGGCCGCCAAGGCTGCTCATGCCGGGGCGATAGTCGTGGTCGACGAGGCGTACGTCGAATTCAGCCACCACCCCTCGCTGCTGCCGCTGATCGAGGGCCGGCCGAATCTGGTGGTCTCGCGCACCATGTCCAAGGCCTTCGGCGCGGCCGGTCTGCGCCTGGGCTATCTGGCCGCGCACCCCGCCGTGGTCGACGCCGTCCAGCTGGTGCGGCTGCCGTATCACCTGTCCGCCGTCACCCAGGCCACCGCGCTCGCCGCGCTGGAGCACACCGATACGCTGCTCGGGTATGTCGAGCAGCTGAAGACCGAGCGGGACCGGCTGGTCACCGAGCTGCGGGCGATCGGCTGGGAGGTCACCGAATCGGACGCGAACTTCGTGCAGTTCGGCCGTTTCGCCGACAGCCACGAGGCCTGGCAGAAGATCCTGGACCGCGGCGTCCTGGTCCGTGACAACGGGGTGCCCGAGTGGCTGCGCGTCACTGCCGGCACCCCCGAAGAGAACGACGCGTTCCTCGACGCGGTTCGTGAGCTGAAGAAGGAGTACGACGCATGAGCCGGGTTGGCCGTGTCGAACGCACCACCAAGGAGACGTCCGTCGTCGTCGAGATCGACCTCGACGGTCACGGAAAGGTCGATGTGTCGACCGGGGTCGGCTTCTACGACCACATGCTCGACCAGCTCGGCCGCCACGGTCTGTTCGACCTCACCGTGAAGACCGAGGGCGATCTGCACATCGACTCGCACCACACCATCGAGGACACCGCCCTCGCGCTGGGCGCCGCCTTCAAGCAGGCACTCGGCGACAAGGTGGGGATCTACCGGTTCGGCAACTGCACCGTGCCGCTGGACGAGTCCCTTGCCCAGGTCACCGTGGACCTCTCGGGCCGCCCCTACCTCGTGCACACCGAGCCCGAGAACATGGCGCCCATGATCGGCTCGTACGACACGACGATGACCCGGCACATCCTGGAGTCCTTCGTCGCGCAGGCCCAGATCGCGCTGCACGTGCACGTCCCGTACGGGCGCAATGCGCACCACATCGTGGAGTGCCAGTTCAAGGCGCTGGCCCGGGCCCTGCGCTACGCCAGTGAGCGCGACCCGCGCGCCGCCGGCATCCTCCCCTCCACGAAGGGCGCCCTGTAACTCCATGACCGGCCTCTCCACCGTTCTCATCGTCGTCGGGCTGTTCCTCGCCGGCGGTGTCTACTCGTTCGTCAAGCAGGACCTGCCCAAGGGCCTGATCGTGCTCCTCGGCATCGGCTCCGTGATGTGCCTCGTCGCCGGTGTCCTGCGGATTCAGGGGATCTGGGAATGAGCGCAACCAAGAAGGTCGTCGTCTTCGACTACGGATTCGGCAATGTCCGCTCCGCCGAACGCGCGCTGGCCCGGGTCGGCGCGGACGTCGAGATCACCCGCGACTTCGATGCCGCCATGAACGCCGACGGGCTCCTCGTGCCCGGCGTCGGCGCCTTCTCCGCCTGCATGGAGGGCCTGAGGAAGGCCCGCGGCGAGTGGATCGTCGGCCGCCGCCTCTCCGGCGGCCGCCCGGTCATGGGCATCTGCGTCGGCATGCAGATCCTCTTCGCGCGCGGCATCGAGCACGGCGTGGAGACCGAGGGCCTCGACGAGTGGCCCGGCACGGTCGGCCCGCTCAAGGCCCCGATCGTCCCCCACATGGGCTGGAACACCGTGGAGGCGCCTGCCGACAGCCGGCTCTTCGCCGGTGTCGAGCCCGACGCCCGCTTCTACTTCGTGCACTCCTACGCCGTGCACGAGTGGGAGCTGGAGGTCACCAACCCCGCCATCCGCGCGCCCCAGGTCACCTGGGCCACGCACGGCGAGCGCTTTGTCGCCGCCGTGGAGAACAACGCGCTGTGGGCGACGCAGTTCCACCCCGAGAAGTCCGGCGACGCCGGCGCCCAGCTGCTGACCAACTGGATTGAGACGCTGTAATGCCGAAGCTTGAACTCCTGCCCGCAGTCGACGTCCGCGACGGCCAGGCCGTCCGCCTGGTGCATGGCGAGTCCGGTACGGAGACCTCGTACGGCTCCCCGCTGGAGGCCGCCCTGACCTGGCAGCGCGCCGGCGCCGAGTGGCTCCATCTGGTCGACCTGGACGCCGCGTTCGGCACCGGCGACAACCGTGCGCTGATCGCCGAGGTCGCCGGGGCCATGGACATCAAGGTCGAGCTCTCCGGCGGCATCCGCGACGACGCCTCGCTCGCGGCCGCGCTGGCCACCGGCTGCACCCGGGTCAACCTGGGCACGGCCGCGCTGGAGACTCCTCAGTGGGTCGCGAAGGTCATCGCCGAGCACGGCGACAAGATCGCGGTGGGCCTGGACGTACGCGGCACGACGCTGCGCGGCCGCGGCTGGACCCGGGACGGCGGCGACCTCTACGAGACGCTGGCCCGCCTCGACTCCGAGGGCTGCGCCCGTTACGTCGTCACCGACATCGCCAAGGACGGCACGCTGCAGGGCCCCAACCTGGAGCTGCTGCGGAACGTCTGCGCGGCCACCGACAAGCCCGTCGTCGCCTCCGGCGGCGTCTCGTCGCTGGACGACCTGCGTGCGATCGCGTCGCTCGTGCCGCAGGGTGTGGAGGGTGCGATCGTGGGCAAGGCGCTGTACGCGAAGGCGTTCACCCTGGAAGAGGCCTTGGAGGCTGTGTCCGGATGACCGAAGTACGGCGCGTGCAGAGCGGCAGTCCCTGGGAAGAGACCATCGGCTTCGCGCGCGCCGTCGCGGCGGGTGACCGGGTACTTGTGGCGGGCACCACGTCCTTCAGGGGCCGGGTGCTGTACGGCGAGGGCGATCCGTACGAGCAGACGCGGGTGGCCTTCGGCAACGCCCTTGAAGCGCTGAAGGAATTCGGGCTCGGTGCCGGGTCGGTGATCCGCACCCGGATGTATCTGACCCATGTGCGCGATGTCGACGAGGTGTCCCGGGCACACAAGGAGTTGTTCGACTCCGTGCGCCCGGCCGCGACCCTCCTGGTGGTCGAGGGTTTCGTCGACCCGCGCATCCTGGTCGAAGTAGAAGTCGAAGCCTTCCGAGGAGCAGAGCAGTCATGACCCTCGCGGTCCGAGTCATTCCCTGCCTGGACGTGGACAACGGCCGGGTCGTCAAGGGCGTCAACTTCCAGAATCTGCGCGACGCCGGCGACCCCGTCGAGATGGCCAAGCTGTACGACGCCGAGGGCGCCGACGAGCTGACCTTCCTCGACATCACGGCCTCGTCCGGCAACCGGGAGACGACGTACGACGTGGTGCGCCGCACCGCCGAGCAGGTGTTCATCCCGCTGACCGTGGGCGGCGGCGTACGCAGCGCCGAAGACGTGGACAAGCTGCTGCGCGCGGGCGCGGACAAGGTCGGCGTGAACACCGCGGCGATCGCCCGTCCGGAGCTGATCCGCGAGATCGCCGAGCGCTTCGGCCGCCAGGTGCTGGTGCTGTCGGTCGACGCCCGCCGTACCGAGTCGGGGTCGTTCGAGGTGACGACGCACGGCGGCCGCAAGGGCACCGGCATCGACGCCGTCGAGTGGGCACACCGGGCCGCCGATCTCGGCGCGGGCGAGATCCTGCTCAACTCGATGGACGCGGACGGCACGAAGGACGGCTACGACACGGAAATGATCGCGGCGGTACGGAAGCACGTCACCGTCCCGGTCATCGCCTCGGGTGGTGCGGGCAGGCTTGCGGACTTTCCGCCCGCGATTGCTGCGGGCGCGGACGCGGTGCTCGCGGCTTCGGTCTTCCACTTCGGCGACCTGCGCATCTCGCAGGTGAAGGACACTCTGCGGGCGGCCGGGCACCCGGTGCGCTGACGCCCCCGGCCGCGCAGAGCTGCCGGGCCGAAGCCCTGCCGCCGGGCCGAAGCCCTGCCGCCGGGCGGAAGTCCCTGGTCACATGCCGAAGGGGCTGACCTCGTGCAGCCGGGCGATCGACTCCTTGTCGCCCTCCAGGTCCACCTGGGCCACGTCCTGCCGCCCGAACGCGAACATCGTCAGCTCACTCGGCTCCCCGGTCACGGTCACCACCGGAGTGCCGCGGTGGCCCACCGCCGTCTGCCCGTCCGTACGCCGCAGCACCAGACCCACCGGCGACCTGCGCCCCAGCAGTCTGGCCGCCTTCTCAAGACGCGACCACAGCGCGTTCTCGAACACCTGGTCAAGCGGGCGCGGCGTCCATTCCGGCTGCGCCCGCCGCACATCCTCGGAGTGCACGAAGAATTCGACGGTGTTCGCCGCCTCGTCGATCTGCTTGATCCCGTAGAACGACATCCGCGGTGGTCCCGTACGGATCAGCCGGATCAGCTCCTCGTACGGCTTCGCGGCGAACTCCGCCTGCACCCGCTCCAAACGGTCCCTGAGCGCGCCGAGCACAATCCCGCCCGCGGCGTCGGGCCGCCGCTCGCGCACCACCACATGGGCGGCGAGGTCCCGGGTCTGCCAGCCTTCACACAGAGTCCGGGCATCGGGGCCCACCGTCTCCAACAGGTCCGCGAGGATAAGTCGTTCACGCTTGGCATGGGTCGACATGCCCGCCAGCGTACGGCCGGGGCGCCGGGTCCGCCCAGTGGACGCACCGCCCGTCGCATTCGCCGGGCACGGCACAATGGGCCCTATGACCAGCAGTGTCCCCGCAAGCTCCCTCGATCCCGCCGTCGCCGCCCGCCTCAAGCGCAGCGCCGACGGCCTGCTCCCGGCCGTCGCCCAGCAGTACGACACCGGCGAGGTGCTGATGCTCGGCTGGATGGACGACGAGGCCCTGCACCGCACCCTGACCACCGGCCGCTGCACCTACTGGTCCCGCAGCCGCCGGGAGTACTGGGTCAAGGGCGACACCTCGGGCCATGTCCAGCACGTCAAGTCGGTCGCACTGGACTGCGACGCCGACGCGATCCTCGTCAAGGTCGACCAGATCGGGGCCGCCTGCCACACAGGGGACCGCACCTGCTTCGACGCCGACGTTCTTCTGGACAAGTAGGGTCTGGCGCCATGGATCTCGAGACCTTCCGCAAGCTGGCCGCCGACCGCCGTGTCATCCCCGTCAGCCGCCGCCTCCTCGCGGACGGCGACACCCCGGTCGGGCTCTACCGCAAGCTCGCCGCCGAGCGGCCCGGCACCTTCCTCCTCGAGTCCGCCGAGAACGGCCGCTCCTGGTCGCGCTACTCGTTCGTGGGCGTCCGCAGCGCGGGCACGCTCACCGAGCGTGACGGCCAGGCCCACTGGCTCGGCACCCCGCCGGTCGGCGTCCCGGTCGACGGCGACCCGCTCGAGGCCCTGCGCACGACCGTCGAGGCGCTGCACACCCCGCGCGACCTCGCCTCCGGCATGCCGCCCTTCACCGGCGGCATGGTCGGCTATCTCGGGTACGACATCGTCCGCAGGCTGGAGAAGATCGGCCCCGGCGAGCGCGACGACCTCAAGCTCCCCGAGCTGACCATGCTGCTCACCTCGGACCTCGCTGTGCTCGACCACTGGGACGGCAGTGTCCTGCTGATCGCCAACGCCATCAACCACAACGACCTCGACACGGGCGTGGACGAGGCGTACGCGGACGCCGTCGCCCGTCTGGACGCCATGGAGAGTGATCTCGCCCGGCCGCTGGCATCGGTGCCCGCCGCGCTGCCGCCCTCCGAGCTGCCGGAGTTCTCCGCGCTGTGGGGCGGCAAGGCCTACCAGGACGCGGTCGACGACATCAAGGAGCGCATCCGCGCGGGCGAGGCCTTCCAGGTCGTGCCGTCGCAGCGGTTCGAAACTCCTTGCCGCGCAAGCGCGTTGGACGTCTACCGCGTGCTGCGGGCCACCAACCCGTCGCCGTACATGTACCTCTTCCGCTTCGACGGCTTCGACGTGGTGGGCTCCTCCCCCGAAGCCCTCGTCAAGGTCGAGGACGGGCACGCCATGGTCCACCCGATCGCCGGGACCCGGCCGCGCGGCGCAACGCCGCAGGAGGACCAGGCGCTCGCCGACGAGCTGCTGGCAGACCCCAAGGAGCGCGCCGAGCATCTGATGCTCGTCGACCTCGGCCGCAACGACCTGGGCCGGGTCTGTGCGCCGGGCACCGTCGAGGTCGTCGACTTCATGTCGATCGAGCGGTACTCCCACGTCATGCACATCGTCTCCACCGTGACCGGCCGGGTCGCCGAGGGCCGTACCGCATTCGACGTGCTCACCGCCTGCTTCCCCGCGGGCACGCTGTCCGGTGCGCCCAAGCCCCGCGCGATGCAGATCATCGACGAGCTGGAGCCCTCACGGCGCGGGCTGTACGGCGGCTGTGTCGGCTATCTCGACTTCGCCGGGGACTCCGACACCGCGATCGCCATCCGCACCGCGCTGCTGCGCGACGGCACTGCATATGTGCAGGCCGGAGCCGGCGTCGTGGCGGACTCGGACCCGGTCGGCGAGGACACCGAGTGCCGCAACAAGGCGGCCGCGGTGCTCCGCGCCGTACACACGGCGAACCGCCTGGGCGGCTGAATCGGCGGTAAGGGATAGTGGGGTATGTGAGTGCTGTACCCGTACCCCAGCCACGCGCCGAAGCCGCCTCCGCCGCCCTGAGCAGCCGACGCAGCCTCGCCGCAGCCCTGCTTCTCGGCGCCGTGGGCGCGACCGTCGTCCTGCTCGCCGCCGGCCAGATCTGGGCCGAGGGCACGGCGGCCGTCGGCGGCGGCAGCCTGCCGCTCGACGCCCAGGGCAGCGATGTCACCGGCGTCCCGACGGCGCTTGCGATCGTCGGCCTGGCCGCCCTCGTCGCCGTCTTCGCGGTCCGCAGGGCCGGCCGGCTGCTCGTCTCCGCACTGCTGGCCCTCAGCGGCGCGGGCGCGGCGCTCGCCGCCTTCCTGGGGGCCTCCGACAGCGCGGCACTCGACGAGAAGGCGGCAAAGGCCACCGGCGACAGCTCCGCCACCGTCGACGCCCTCGCGCACACGCCCTGGCCCTATGTGACCGTGGCCGGCGGCCTGCTGATCCTGTTCGCGGGCCTGCTCGCGCTGCGGTACGGCAAGCGGTGGCCCGCGATGTCCGGGCGGTACGAGCGCGACGGCACCCCGAGGCCCAGGAAGGCTGCGGTCGTGGACCCGGACCGGCCCGAGGACCTCTGGAAGGCCCTGGACCGCGGCGAGGACCCGACGCAAGAAGCGTGAGGCGCCGCGGCGGCAGACACAGCCGGCGTGACACACCCCACGTCACCTCATTCCACGGCGTACGGGACAATGATGGGTGAGCGTCCGGCTCACCACAGGGCAATCAGCCACAGAGCATCACGGAGGAGCACACACATGGCGGGCAGCAGCCACGGACACACCCCGGCCGCCTGGACCGGCGTCACCATCGCCTTCATCGGTTTCTGCATCGCAGGCGTCTTCATGGTGGCCGCAAATCCGCTCGGCTTCTGGGGCGGCATCGTCGTCATCCTCCTCGGCGGCGTTGTCGGCGGCGCGATGAAGGCCGCGGGCCTGGGCATGCCGAAGGAGTCCGAGGCGCAGGTGCGGGCCCGGGTGCAGGCGGCCCCGGCGACCGCCACGGCGCAGCCGGTCACGGCGGAGACGTCCGCCTGACATCGTCCGCCCGACGTCATCCGTCCGACGTCCGCCGCGGCCCTGCCGTACGCAAGGCGCAGCCCCGTTCCCACCGGGCTGCGCCTTTTCGTGTGAACGGGCAGAATCACGGGGTGGACGCCATGCCTTCCCCGCCCCCTGCGCCTCCTGCGCGCTTTCCCGGCGAGCCCGGTCCCGGGCCGCTCAGACGGCGTCTTGCCGCCCCCCTGGCCACCCTGGCAGGAGTCGCGGCGGCCTTCGCCTACGTCGGCACGGTCGATCCCAATGAACCGGGCCACTACCCGGTCTGCCCCCTGCTCCGTTTCACCGGGATCTACTGCCCCGGCTGTGGCGGCCTGCGCAGCGCGCACGCCTTCATCCACGGCGATCTGACCACCGCGCTCGGGTCCAATGCCATGGCCGTCGTGGGCTACGGAGTCTTCGCCGCGGTATGGGTGGTGTGGCTGATTCGCGCGGTACGGGGCGTGCCCATGCGGATCGCCGTGGCACCGGTGTGGTGGTGGGCGCTCGGCGGCGTCGGGCTGATCTTCAGCGTGGTGCGGAACCTTCCGTTCGGCTCTGCCCTGGCTCCGTGAAGTCCCAGGTAGTGGGACAGCCGTCAACCGGATGCGAACCCCGGGCCCTCCTGCGGATACCATCGACATGGCTGATCCTGAACCATCACCGTCCCGGAAGGGGGCTGCTCGCGTGAGTGTGCTCGACGAGATCATTGAAGGCGTGCGCGCCGACCTCGCAGAGCGGCAGGCGCGTGTCAGCCTCGACGAGCTCAAGGAGCGCGCCGGCAAGGCTCCTGCGGCCAAGGACGGCGTCGCCGCGCTGCGTGGCGAGGGCGTCCATGTGATCTGCGAGGTCAAGCGCTCCAGCCCGTCGAAGGGCGCGCTCGCCGCGATCGCCGACCCGGCCGGGCTCGCCGCGGACTACGAGGCGGGCGGCGCGGCCATCATCTCCGTACTGACCGAGCAACGCCGCTTCGGCGGCTCGCTCGAGGACCTGGAGGCCGTTCGCGCCCGGGTGGACATCCCGGTGCTGCGCAAGGACTTCATCGTCACCGCGTACCAGCTGTGGGAGGCCAGGGCGTACGGCGCCGACCTCGTGCTGCTGATCGTTGCCGCGCTGGAGCAGGAGGCGCTGGTCTCGCTGATCGAGCGCGCGGAGTCGATCGGGCTGACGCCGCTGGTCGAGGTGCACGACGAGGACGAGGTCGAGCGGGCGGTGGAGGCCGGCGCGAAGATCATCGGCGTCAATGCGCGCGACCTGAAGACGCTCAAGGTCGACCGGGCGACGTTCGATCGCGTCGCGCCCGAGATCCCGGCGCACATCGTCAAGATCGCCGAGTCCGGTGTGCGCGGTCCGCACGATCTGATCGCCTACGCCAACGCGGGCGCCGACGCGGTGCTCGTCGGCGAGTCCCTGGTCACCGGCCGCGACCCGAAGTCGGCAGTCGCCGACCTGGTGGCCGCGGGGGCGCACCCGGCGCTGCGGCACGGGCGGAGCTGACCCCTCGATGACCGTCCACCACGTCTGCCGACCGACCACCGCGGGCCGCTGCCCGCGGCCGGCCGGTGTGCGCGCCGGACTACCCGCGCGGGACCCGCACGCACCGCTGGCGCGGGGCTGCAAGCCGCGCGGCTGCCGGGCGCCGGCGAGGCGGGTGCACGGCCGCCGGGTGCGGTATGTCATCGGCTCGGAGCCGGGCCAGGTCAACGGCATGCGATGGCGCGGGGCCTGCGCGCGCTAGGCGGTGCCGCTGCGCGGGGCTGTTCCCCTACCCGCCCTTCCCGAATCGGGGCTCCGCCCCGAACCCGTATGCGACCTTCGGCCGCATGTCCTCAGTCGCCGGACGGGCTTGAATTTCCCGCCGGTCGGCCTGAATCCTCAGGCCGACCGGCGAAAACCAGCCCCGTGGGGGTCCCCCCGGACGGAGTCTGGGGGAGATTGAGGCGCTGGGGGTCCCCCCACGCCCGCAGGGCGTAGGGGGCGGGTCCGGGGGCTGGCCCCCGGTTACGGGATGGGGCGGGGTTGGGGAAATCCCCGCCCGGTCACCCACGACGCGCGCATACCGTGTCCATCGCACACCAGACTTCTGGGGCATAACGCCCCGACAAGGAGCATGTCGCATGTCGAGCGACTTCTTCATCCCGGACCCGGACGGTCAAGTCCCCAGCCCCGAGGGCTACTTCGGCGCCTTCGGCGGAAAATTCATCCCCGAGGCCCTCGTCGCCGCAGTCGACGAGGTCGCCGTCGAGTACGACAAGGCAAAGGCGGACCCCGCCTTCGTCGCCGAGCTCAACGACCTCATGGTCAACTACACCGGCCGACCCAGCGCGCTCACCGAAGTGCCCCGGTTCGCCGAGCACGCCGGCGGTGCGCGGGTCTTCCTGAAGCGGGAGGACCTGAACCACACGGGATCGCACAAGATCAACAACGTTCTCGGGCAGGCGCTGCTCACCAAGCGCATGGGCAAGACTCGTGTCATCGCCGAGACCGGCGCCGGCCAGCACGGCGTCGCCACCGCGACCGCCTGCGCCCTCTTCGGCCTCGAGTGCACGATCTACATGGGCGAGATCGACACCCAGCGCCAGGCCCTGAACGTGGCGCGGATGCGGATCCTCGGTGCCGAGGTCATCCCGGTGACCTCCGGCAGCCGGACCCTGAAGGACGCCATCAACGAGGCGTTCCGCGACTGGGTCGCCAATGTGGACCGTACGCACTATCTCTTCGGCACGGTCGCCGGACCCCACCCCTTCCCCGCCATGGTCCGCGACTTCCACCGCGTCATCGGCGTCGAGGCCCGCCGCCAGATCCTGGAGCGGGCAGGCCGGCTGCCGGACGCGGCCGTCGCCTGCGTCGGCGGCGGATCCAACGCGATCGGGCTGTTCCACGCCTTCATCCCGGACGCGGCCGTACGCCTCGTGGGCTGCGAGCCCGCGGGCCACGGCATCGAGTCCGGCGAGCACGCGGCGACCTTGACCGCGGGCGAGCCCGGCATCCTGCACGGTTCGCGCTCGTACGTGCTGCAGGACGAGGAGGGCCAGATCACCGAGCCGTACTCGATCTCCGCCGGACTCGACTACCCGGGCATCGGCCCCGAGCACTCGTACCTCAAGGACATCGGCCGCGGTGAGTATCGCGCGGTGACCGACGACGAGGCCATGCAGGCGCTGCGGCTGCTGTCCCGTACCGAGGGCATCATCCCGGCGATCGAGTCCGCGCACGCGCTCGCCGGAGCGCTGGAGGTGGGCAAGGAGCTGGGCAAGGACGGGCTGATCCTGGTCAATCTGTCCGGCCGTGGCGACAAGGACATGGACACCGCCGCCCGGTACTTCGGGCTCTACGACGGCGAGGGGGACGCGAAGTGAGCGGGAACATCAAGCTGTTGAACGAGACCCTGGCGCAGGCCAGGGACGAGGACCGGGCCGCGCTCATCGCGTATCTCCCGGCCGGCTTCCCCACTGTCGACGGCGGCATCGAGGCGATCAAGGCCGCGCTGGACGGTGGCGCCGATGTGGTCGAGGTCGGACTGCCGCACAGCGACCCCGTCCTCGACGGCCCGGTCATCCAGACCGCCGACGACATCGCGCTGCGCGGCGGCGTGAAGATCGCCGACGTGATGCGTACGGTCCGCGAGGCGCACGAGGCCACCGGGAAGCCGGTGCTCGTCATGACGTACTGGAATCCGATCGACCGGTACGGCATCGAGCGCTTCACCGCAGAGCTGGCCGAAGCGGGCGGCGCGGGCTGCATCCTGCCCGACCTGCCGGTCGAGGAGGCCGGTCTGTGGCGTGAGCATGCCGAGAAGCACGGCCTCGCCACGGTTTTCGTCGTCGCGCCGAGCAGCAAGGACGCCCGGCTGGCGAAGATCACGGCGGCCGGTTCCGGCTTTGTGTACGCGGCATCACTGATGGGTGTCACCGGCACCCGTGAGTCGGTGGGTGCGCAGGCCCAGGACCTGGTAGCGCGTACCCGCGCAGCCACTGACCTGCCGGTCTGCGTGGGCCTGGGCGTCTCCAACCCCGATCAGGCCGCGGAGGTGGCCGGCTTCGCCGACGGCGTGATCGTCGGGTCCGCGTTCGTCAAGCGGCTCCTCGACGCACCTGACCTCTCCGCGGGCCTGCTGGCCGTACGGGAACTCGCGGCCGATCTCGCCCAGGGCGTGCGTCGGGCCCGGTAGCTCGTACGAGTGGAACTCGGACCGGGGAGGCATGCGACATGCCTCCCCGGTTCGTTTGCGGGACGTGAGCGAGAATCAGGAACGGAAGCGGTCCGCGCGCGAGCGACTCCAGCAGGAACGTGCGTCGCAGAGGGCCCGTGAGAAACGCCGGCGAACGCTGATCGTCGCCGCAGCGGTCGTCGGTGTACTCGGTCTCGCCGCCGTCGTCGGCGTGATCGCCGCCAACGCCGGCAAGAACGCGTCGAAGGACGGCTCCGACGCCGGCCCGCTCCTCGCGCCCGCGGGCGTACAGGGCAAGGACCAGCTCGCCATCCCGGTGGGCGCGAGCGACGCCCCCGCCACGCTCACGGTCTGGGAGGACTTCCGCTGCCCGGTCTGCGGGCAGTTCGAGAACGCCTTCCGGGACACCCTCCACGAGCTGGAGAAGGCGGGCAAGCTGAAGGTCGAGTACCACCTTGCCACCATCATCGACGGGAACATGGGCGGCAGCGGCTCCCTCCGCGCCGCGAACGCCGCGGCCTGCGCGCAGGACGCCGGCAAGTTCGACGCGTACCACGACGTCCTCTACCAGAACCAGCCGCCGGAGCAGGAAGACGCCTTCGGCAAGAACAGCAGGCTGATCGAGCTCGCGGGCAAGGTCGAGGGTCTCGACACCCCCGCATTCCGCAGCTGTGTGGAGGACGGGAAGCACGACGCCTGGGTGGCCAAGTCGAACACCGCCTTCGTCAACGGCGGCTTCCGTGGCACACCCACCCTGCTGCTCAACGGGGAGCCCATCTTCCCGAACAAGGGCGGCGAGCAGATCTCCGTGGCCAACCTCAAGAAGTGGGTCGAAGCGGCGAACAAGGGCAAGAAGCCGGGCACCCGGTTGCCCACGCCGAGCCCGAGCTCCGGGGCCTCCTGACGGCTTCCCGCCGTACGACGCAGGCTTCCCGCCGCAGACGCAGGCCCGCGTAGGACGAAACGCGGCTCGTTATCCATACGTTGCCGGGTGGGTTGCCGTGCCTCCCACCCGGCAGGGTAGCGTCGGTCCTGCCATGGAACTTGCCTACATTCCCAGCCCGTCGACCGGAGTGATCCACCTCGGACCGCTCCCGCTGCGCGGCTATGCCTTCTGCATCATCATCGGCGTCTTCGTCGCAGTCTGGTACGGCAACAAGCGCTGGATCGCGCGGGGCGGCAAAGCCGGCACCGTGGCGGACATCGCCGTCTGGGCCGTGCCTTTCGGCCTCGTCGGCGGCCGGCTCTACCACGTGATCACCGACTACCAGCTGTACTTCAGCGAGGGTGAGAACTGGGTCGACGCCTTCAAGATCTGGGAGGGCGGCCTCGGTATCTGGGGTGCGATCGCGCTGGGCGCGGTCGGCGCCTGGATCGGCTGCCGCCGCCGCGGGATCCCGCTGCCGGCCTGGGCGGACGCCCTCGCACCCGCGATCGCCTTCGCGCAGGCGATCGGCCGCTGGGGCAACTGGTTCAACCAGGAGCTGTACGGGAAGCCGACGGATCTGCCGTGGGCCCTCAAGATCACCGAGGGTACGAACCGCGAGGCGGGCCTCTACCACCCGACGTTCCTGTACGAGTCCCTGTGGTGCATCGGCGTCGCGCTGCTGGTCATCTGGGCCGACCGGCGCTTCAAGCTCGGGCACGGGCGGGCGTTCGCGCTGTACGTCGCGGCGTACTGCCTGGGCCGGGGCTGGATCGAGTACATGCGGGTCGACGAGGCGCACCATGTACTGGGGCTGCGTCTGAACGTATGGACCTCGATCGTGGTCTTCGTGCTGGCGGTGGCGTACATCGTGATCTCGTCGCGGGTGCGGCCGGGGCGCGAGGAGATCGTCGAGCCGGAGCGGCCCGAGGCCTCCGCGAAGTCCGAGCAGTCCGAGACGGCGGCGGACCCGGCGGACAAGGCCGCCGATGCCGGCCCCACGGACGCCGCCGACGAGGACGCGGACGACGCTTCCGCCGACGGCGCTGCCGAGGACACCTCGGCTTCGGCGAAGGATGAGGACGAGGACACCCCGGCGAACGACGCGGCCGACGGCGACGAGAAGGCGGACGCGGAGTCGGCCAAGAAGGGCTGACCGCAGGCACCTGCTGGGGCACCTGCTACGAGGCCGCCAGGACCGAAGGGTTCTGGCGGCCTCGCGTTGTGCTACCCGCACGCCCTTTGGGCGAGGCAGAGTGTCCGCCGCGCCGCTGCCACGATCGCGGCGTCGACGAAGCGGCCGTCCGGCAGGGCCAGCGCGCCCTCGCCCGTGGCGGCCGCCTTGACGATCTCCTCCGCCGCCTCGATCTCCTCGGGCGTGGGGCGGAACGCCCGCTCGATGACCGGGAGTTGGCGGGGGTGGATGGCCGCCCGGCCGAGAAAGCCCAGCGCGCGGCCGTGGGTGCAGGAGGCGTAGAGGGCGTCCAGGTCGCGGATGTCGGGGAAGACGGACTGGGCCGGGGGTGGGAGACCGGCCGCACGGGCGGCGATGACGATGCGGGTGCGCGGCCAGTCGAGGGATGTGCCGTCCCGTACGCCGAGGTCGGCGCGGAGGTCGGCCTCGCCGAGTGCGATGCCGTGGACGGCGGGGTGGGCGGTGGCGATCGCGTACGCGTGCTCGATGGCGAGCGCCGATTCGAGGAGCGGATAGAGGGGGACGCCCGGGGCGTCGGCCGCGATCCGCCGGATGTCAGTGGCGTGTGCGACCTTGGGAACACGCAGAGCACAGAGGCCGGGGAGCGTGACAAGGGCCTCGATGTCATGGGGGGTGTTGATGCGGACATGGACAGGGAGAGTCTGAGGGGAAGCGAGAAGTTCGGCCGTGGCGGCCAGGGCGTAGGTCTTGCGGTCGGGGGACACCGCGTCCTCCAGGTCGACGATCACGACGTCGGCCCCGGAGGCGAGTGCCTTGTGCACGACCTCGGGGCGGTCCCCTGGGGCGTACAGATAGGTGAGGGGGGTCGTCATAGGGCGCCCTGGGTGCGCAGTGCGCTGATGTCGGCCCGGGACAGGCCGAGTTCGGTGAGGACCGCGTCCGTGTCGGCGCCGTGCGGGCGGCCCGCCCAGCGGATGGCGCCGGGGGTCTCGGACAGGCGGAAGAGGACGTTCTGCATACGCAGGGGGCCGAGTTCGGGATCGGCGACCTCGGTGATGGTGTCCAGCGCCTGGTACTGGGGGTCTTCCATGACGTCGCGGATGTCGTAGATCGGGGCGATCGCCGCTTCGGCCTTCTCGAAGGCGGCCATGGTCTCCGCGCGGGTGCGGCGGGCGATCCAGCCGCCGACCGCCTCGTCGAGCACATGGGCGTGCTCGGCGCGGCCGCTGCCGGTGCCGAACCACGGCTCGTCGATCAGGTCGGGCCGGCCGACCAGCTGCATGACGCGTTCGGCGATGGACTGGGCGGATGTGGAGACGGCCAGCCAGGAGCCGTCGGCGGTGCGGTAGGTGTTGCGCGGGGCGTTGTTGCGGGAGCGGTTGCCGGTGCGCGGCTGTACGTAACCGAGTTGGTCGTACCACAGAGGCTGGGGGCCGAGCACGGTCAGGATCGGCTCGATGATCGCCATGTCGACGACCTGGCCGCTGCCTGTGGCGGTGCGGGCGGCGAGTGCGGTCATGACGGCGTACGAGGTGGCGAGCGCCGCGATCGAGTCGGCGAGGCCGAACGGCGGCAGGGTGGGCGGACCTTCGGGCTCGCCGGTGATGGAGGCGAAGCCGCTCATGGCCTCGGCGAGGGTGCCGAAGCCGGGGCGGTGGGAGTAGGGGCCGAACTGTCCGAAGCCGGTGACGCGGGTCAGGACGAGGCGGGGGTTGGCGCGGTTCAGCTCCTCCCAGCCGAGCTGCCACTTCTCCAGGGTGCCGGGGCGGAAGTTCTCGATGATCACATCGGCGGTGGCGGCGAGCCGGAGGAGGGTCTCGCGGCCGCCGGGCGTGGACAGATCGAGCGTGATGGTGCGCTTGTTGCGGCCGAGCAGCTTCCACCACAGGCCGACGCCGTCCTTGTCGGGGCCATGGCCCCGGGAGGGGTCGGGTCTGGTGGGGTGCTCGATCTTGATGACCTCCGCGCCGAAGTCGCCGAGCATGGTGGCCGCGAGCGGTCCCGCGAAGAGGGTGGCCAGGTCGAGGACGCGAAGCCCCCGCAGCGGAGTGGGCGGCGGCGTCATGAGGCGGCGTCGATCTCGGAGCGGTACGGCATCGACGTGGAGGCTCCCGGGCGCTGGACGCACAGGGCGGCGGCCGCGGCGGCCCAGCCGAGGGCCTGAGGCATGGGCTTGCCCTCGCCGAGGGCGACGGCGAGGGCGCCGACGAAGGTGTCACCGGCGCCGGTGGTGTCCACGGCGGTGACCTCGGGGGCGGGGACGGTGAGGGGGGTCGCGCCCCGGGTCGCGTACAGGCTGCCCGCCGAGCCGAGCGTGATCACGACCTCGGGGACCAGCCGCAGCAGTTCCTCGGCAGCGGTGTGCGGGTCGGAGACGCCGGTGAGGGTGGCCGCCTCGTGCTCATTGGGCACCAACAGGTCGGTGACGGCGAGGAGTTCGGGAGGCAGGGGCTGGGCGGGGGAGGGGGTGAGGATGGTTCGCACGCCGTGGCGGCGGGCAGCTTCGGCGCCGTCGAGCACGGCGCTGAGCGGGAGTTCGAGCTGGAGGAGCAGCATGTCGGCGGTGGCGATGAGGGCTTCGTCGCCCGGGGCGAGGGCAGTGACGGTGCCGTTCGCGCCGGGGATCACCACGATGGAGTTGGCGCCCTCGTCGTCGACGACGATGTGCGCGGTGCCGGAGGGGCCTTCCGCGGTGCGCAGCAGGTCGATGTCGACGCCGGAGGAGACGAGCGTATGGCGGAGGAGGGCGCCGAAATCGTCCGAGCCGACCGCGCCGATCATCGAGACCTCACCGCCGGCGCGGGCGGCGGCGACGGCCTGGTTGGAGCCCTTGCCGCCGGGGATCGTCCGGAACTCCCGCCCCGTGACTGTCTCTCCGCGTTTCGGCGCGTGGGCTACGTACGCGACGAGGTCCATGTTGGTGCTGCCGAGCACGGCGATGGCGGTCATGGGCGCAGTGCCTCCTGATGTGTGAGGTGGGCGAGAGTGTCGAAGCCGATGCCGTCGAAACCGGCGACGGAGGTGGCGAGACGGTTCTTGAGCGGCGCGGTCCAGTGGCCGGGGAGCCTGTCGGGGTGGCCGGCTAGCAGGCCCGCGAGGGAGCCGGCGGTCGCGCCGTTGGAGTCGGTGTCGAGGCCGCCGGAGACGGCACGGCAGATGGACCCGGTGAAGTCGCCGTCGGCGTGCGTGAGGGCGGCGGCCAGCAGGGCGGCGTTGGGGACGACATGGACCCAGTGGTAGTGGCCGAGGACCGAGTGGATGCGGTCCACGACGGTGTCGAAGTCGGGCTCGGCACGGGCGGTGCCGATGCCGAAGCGGATGGCCCGGGAGAGGCGTGAGGAAGGGGGGACGACGGTGAGGCCGGCGGCGAGGGCGTCGTGCACATCGGCGGTGCGGGTGGCCGCGGTGGCGATGGCGGCGGCGATGAACATCGCGCCGTAGACGCCGTTCGCGGTGTGCGTGAGCGACGCGTCGCGATGCGCCTGGGCGGCGGCGGCCGCGGGGTCGCCGGGGTGCGTCCAACCGTGCACATCGGCGCGGATGGCGGCACCGATCCACTCCCGGAAGGGATTGCGGTGGGCGGCGGTGCAGGGCGGCTCGATGCCTTCGAGGAGGTTGCGGTAGGCGATGCGCTCGGCGGTGAAAGTACGGCCGGCGGGGAGCTCGTCGAGCCAGAGCCCGCCGAGCTGGGCGGTGGTGAACGCCTTTCCGTGGCGCTGGAGGAGCAGCAGATTCAACAGCGGGTAATTGAGGTCGTCGTCCTCGGGCATGCCGTCGATGTTCTCGGCGAGCGATGTGGCGGCGGAGCGCCGGTTCCAGGGGTGGGCGGCGGCCAGGTCAGGGGGCAGACCCTTGGCGGTGAACCAGGTGCTCAGCGGCCAGTTGCCGGTGGCGCGGGCGAGGGCGCGGATGGCGTGGAGGGGGAGCTTTTCGACGGGTTTGCCGAGGAGACAGCCGACGGCCCGGCCGAGCCAGGCGGCGTGGAGGGCGTGAGGGGCGGCTTCCCCGGCCGGGGACCGGCCTCGGGGTGGCGCTTCGTGCGCGGTGGGGGGCGGGTCCCCGGGCCCGCCAGGCATGGGCGGCTTGTGCGGCGCGGGCGAGGGCCAGGCGGTACAGGCCGCCTGGATCGAGGGGAGTGAGGTGGGCTCGTACGCCGTCAAGGGGCAGGGGAGGACGGCCAGTTCGTCGAGGAGTTCGCGGGCCAGGGCGCGCAGCTGGGGCGGTGCCGGGGCGGGCGACGCTCCCGCGCTCGGTGGGGCCGGCGAGCCGCCCGCCCGGGTCCAGCGGGTGCGGACCGCCCCGGCGTCGCGGCCGTCCTCCGCGGCCTGGCGCAGTTCGTGGCCGAGCAGGTCCTCCGGCTGGACCCAGGTGAGGCGCAGGCCCGTCATCGGGTGTCCGTCAGCAGGGCGAAAGCCGACTCGTGGCTGCGGCGGCGGGCCGTGTCGCGGGCGAAGACCTCGCGGGTGACCTCGGCCAGTTCCCTCGCGGGGGCGTGCAGGTCGATGCGGCTGGCTTCGGCGACCGTTTTCGCCCAGTCCTCGGGGACGGCGGACTCGCCGTGCAGCGCGCCCGCGATCGCCCCGGCCATCGTGGCGATCGAGTCGCAGTCGCGGCCGTAGTTGACGGCGCCGAGCACCGTACGGCGGTAGTCGCCACCGCCGACCACGAGCATGCCGAGGGCGATGGGCAGTTCCTCGATCGAGTGGAGCCGGGAGGGGCGGCGGGCCGCGAGGGACGGTGCGCGGTAGTCCGGGCCCACGGTGTCGAAGGGGGCGACCGCGGCCCGCAGCGGGGCGAGCGCCGACTCGAAGTCCGTGTGGCGCACAGCGGCTTCGGCGACCTCCTCGATCGCCGCGTTGGTGCCGTCCTTGGCCAGGGACAGCGCCGCGTCCACGACCGAGGCCGGTGTCGCGCCGGGCACGCAGGCCGCGGCGACCGCCGCCGCGAAGACGCCTGCCGCCTCACGCCCGTACGAGGACTGGTGGGCGCCCGCGATGTCGACCGCCTCGGCGTAGGCGCCCGCGGGATTCGCCGCGTTGACCAGGCCGACCGGAGCCATGTACATCGCCGCGCCGCAGTTGACGATGTTGCCGACGCCGGCCTCGCGCGGGTCGTTGTGCCCGTAGTGGAGGCGGGCGACCATCCACTTCTCGGCGAGGAAGACACGCTGCAGGGGCAGCGCCTCCGCCTCCAGCTCGGGGATCCAGCGGGGGTTCGAGATCAGGTCCGGGACCAGATGGTCGGCGACGGCGTACGCGCCGAGGTGGTCGCGGACGGTGGCGTACACACGGATCAACGCGTGCGTCATCAGGGTGTCGTCGGTGATGTGCCCGTCGCCCTTGTGGAACGGCGCGATGGGGCGGGCGGTGCGCCAGTCGGAGCCGTGCCACGGGCCGACGATGCCGTGGACACGGCCGCCGTGCCGCTCCACGATCTGCTCCGGTGTGTAGCCCTCGACCGGGCCGCCGAGCGCGTCACCGACCGCCGCGCCGATCAGGCTGCCGGTGATCCGGTCATCGAGTGCGAGCGTCGCGAGTGTCGTCGTCATGTCGGAATTGTCCACCCGGGGCGGTCAGTTCCGTGTGTGCGAGCAGCCCGGCGAGTTCCACGAGGTCGGTGCCGGCGAGGCGGGGGAGGGCGCAGCCGGCGAGCGTACGGCAGGCCTCGCGCCAGGTGCCCGGGACCGAGTCGCCGCCGCCGAGCGCGCCGGTCAGCGCGCCGGCGAGAGCGGGTGCGGAGTCGGCGACGCGGGACAGACAGGCGGCGGCGGGTACGGCTTCGGCGACCCGGCCGCGGGCGGCGGTGGCGACGGCGAGGGCGACGGGGACGGTCTCGGCGGCGGCGATCCCGTAGCTGTAGACGTGGTCGACGATCTGGTGCTCGAGCAGGGGGACGAGCTCGAAGGCGCCGTGCGCGTCGCGGGCGAGCTTGACGGCGTGCTGGGCGTTGCGGCCGATCTCGGTGGTGTCGGGGAGTTCGGCGAGGGCGGCGTCCACCGCGTCGTCGACGGGCGCGCCACCGAGCGCGGCGGCCACGGCGGCGGCCATGGCGCGGGCGCCGTGCACCCCGTCGCCGTCCTGGCTGTAGCGCGCGTCGAACTCGGCGAGCGCGGCGGCGGCGGCCGGGTCGCCGGGGTGCACGACGGCGAGGACGACGGCGCGGATGCAGGCGGCGTCGTCGAAGTAGTGCGGGTTGTCGTGGCCGGTGGCGGGCGGGCGCAGTCCGGTGGCGAGGTTGCCGAGCCCGGCGCGTACGGAGATGCGGGCGCGGAGGGGGAGTACGGCGGACTCGACCTCGGGGGCGCGGTCGGCCGCGGCGGCGACTTCGCTGGCGAGGGAGTTCCAGGCGAGGTCGACGGCGGCGCGCATACGGCGGGCGGGGGCGAGGCCGGCGAAGAGGTCACCGGCGGCGGTGAGCACGGTCTCGGCGGCGAAGGCGGCCCATTCGGCGTCGTCCGAGGGGCCGAGGCGGAGGGGTTCGGGGGGCTGGTTGAGGGCGATGGGGACGGGGAGGGTGGTGGTGGCGTTCTGCTCGGCGAAGGTGTCGAGCTCACGGGTGAGCCGGCGGGTCCATTCGGGCATCCGTGCGGCGCGATGCCGCGCGGCGGGCCACCCGGCGGCGTCGCCGGCGGCGAGCCCGAGGAGGAGTCCCTCGATGGGCCGCGACGGGGTGCGGGGCACCGCGGGGCGGGGTCGCCCGCCGGGTTCGGGTGCGGTGCTCGGCGCAGGCGCCTCGCCCGAGCGAGCGGGCTGGTGTGTGGCTGCGTCCGGCTCGGCTGCGGGCCCGCAGCCGGGCGCCTCGCACCCGGCCGCTGCGGCGCCCGCGGCGCCCGCCGCCCCTAGATCTGCGTCCCTCGCGTCCCCGGGGTCCGGGTCCCCGGCAGCGTCGAGGTCCGCATCCCCCGCGCTCTCCGGCGCCGCATCCCCCGCCTTCCCCAGGTCCGCATCCCCCGCGGCCCCGAGGTCCGCATCCCCCGCAGTCCCGAAGCCCGGTGCCCCGTTCATGACGCCGCCTGGCTGTCGTCGTCCGGCGTCAGCAGTTCCGCGATGTCCAGCACGTGGTAGCCCGCCATCGAGGGGAGGCAGCTGCCGCGGACCGGGCCGATGGCCGTGGACCAGGTCGGCGGGATCGACGACGCTCCCGACATCGCGCCGGCCAGCGCGCCCGCCACCGCCGCCGTGGTGTCCGCGTCGCGGCCCATGTTGACCGCGGTGAGCACCGACGTACGGAAGTCTCCGCGCGCCGCCGCAAACGCGCCGAAGGCCAGGCCCACCGCCTCCGGGGCCAGGTCCGTCCACGGATAGCCGCCGATGACCACCGCCGAGCGGACCGCGCGTTCCATCGCCAGTGTGTCCGCGTGGGTGCGCCGCGCGGCCACCACCGCGCGGCGCAGGGAGCGCGCCGTCCAGGAGTCCATGGGTACGACGGACAGCGCGGCGCCGATCACCGAGGCGGGGCCGCCGCCCGCCATCGCGGCCGCCACCCCGGCCGCGACCGCCTGGCCGCCGTAAATGCCCTCGCCGTCGTGGCTGACGCTGCCGTCGATGGCGACCAGCCGTGCCGCCTCCGCCGGGTGGCCCGCCGCGAAGACGCCGAACGGGGCCGCGCGCATCGCCAGGCCGTCGCTCCATGCGTGGCGGTGCTGCGCGGAGATGGGAGCTTCGAGGCCGCGGCGGAGGTTTTCCAGGGTGCCGCGTTCACTGAAACCCGCCCCGCGGAACGGGCCTTCGTCCAGGTCCGCGATCCAGTGGTGCCACGCGTTCTCGACATGGGCGACGGTCAGCGCCGAGCCGTGCCTGGCGAGCAGCAGACCCGAGAAGATCGCGTACTCCGTGTCGTCCGTGCCCGCCGGGTCCTCGCTCACGAAGCCCTCGATACGGCCCCACCGCCGGCGGATCTCGGACGGCCGCATGTTCTCGGCGGGAGCCCCCAGCGCATCGCCCACCGCGAGGCCCAGCAGTGCGCCACAGGCCCGCTCGCGAAGTGCGCAGGCCCGACCGGCAGGATCAGCGGGATCGCATGCAATCAACTCCATGGGCCGGGCCCCTTTCATGCGCACCGAGCCTCTTCCTGGATCTGTGCCACGCGCGGCGGACAACGAGTCTGAGAAACGCCCCTGTCACCCGCTCGACTCCAGGTAAGTACGGCCTGCCTTGCTGGCGCGCCCCTTACCTCGCGCGTATTTTCGAGGGTGTTGAGGGGGAGCGGGCGCACCAAGTCCGCTGCCGGAGAAGGGGAGAGCTGTGTCCATCATCGAAACCGAGGCGACGCTCCACGTCGCGCACCGCGACAATCACACCCACCGTGATGTCAACGGTGGCTGGCTGCGCCCCGCCGTCTTCGGTGCGATGGACGGCCTTGTCTCCAACCTTGCCCTGATGACCGGTGTGGCGGGCGGCGCGGTGTCCCAGCAGACCATCGTCATCACCGGACTTGCCGGTCTCGCCGCGGGCGCGTTCTCCATGGCCGCCGGCGAGTACACCTCCGTCGCCTCCCAGCGCGAGCTCGTCCAGGCCGAACTCGACGTCGAGCGGCGGGAGTTGCGAAAGCACCCGGTCGACGAGATGGAGGAGCTCGCCGCCCTCTACGTCGCCCGCGGCGTCGAGCCCGCGCTCGCCCGCGAGGTCGCGATGCAGCTCTCCAGGGACCCCGAGCAGGCCCTGGAGATCCATGCCCGCGAGGAGCTCGGCATCGACCCGGACGACCTGCCGTCGCCGACCGTCGCCGCGGTCTCGTCCTTCGGCTCGTTCGCGCTGGGCGCGCTGCTGCCCGTACTGCCCTATCTCCTCGGCGCGACCGCCCTGTGGCCCGCGGTGCTGCTCGCGCTAGTCGGGCTCTTCGGCTGCGGTGCGCTCGTCGCCCGGGTGACCGCGCGCAGCTGGTGGTACAGCGGACTGCGCCAGCTGGTCCTCGGCGGCGCCGCCGCGGCCGTCACCTACGGCCTCGGAACGCTGTTCGGCGCCGCCTTCTGACGCGGGCGGCCACCCTCTGAGGCGGGCGCGACACATCCGGCGCACGGCGCACCGGCTCCCTCGAGGACCGGTGCGTCCTTGTGTTTCCCCTCGGCGGTCGGCAAGGTTGTGACGTACGTCCCCGCTACGAAGTCCGCCTTGGATGAGACACTATGCGAGGGGCTACATAAGTAGCCGTTACCCCGTGGTTTCGAGTCCTTAACCACCGGGCATGAGCCGTAGGCGCTGTGGGCAACGAAGCCTGCTCTGCGACGGGCCAGCGGATATCGATCTGTCCGGCTGTGACCCACTCTCACCGCTATGCGCGGTGTCCGCATGCTGGAATGGGCTATCCGCTTTCCGAGAAGCACTCCATCATGTAACCTGCACGAAATTTCGCGGAGGGCCAACGTCGTCCCTCGGCAGTTACACATGCCACGACGACGACGGGAGTGCCGATGCGTTCCGACGCCTGGTCGCCCATGGATGGTCGCCCCGCCCCCCAGGGGATGTACGACCCCCGTAACGAACACGACGCCTGCGGTGTCGGGTTCGTGGCCACCCTCACCGGTGTTGCCAGCCATGAGCTGGTCGAGCAGGCGCTGACCGTACTGCGGAATCTCGAGCACCGGGGCGCCACCGGCTCCGAGCCCGACTCGGGTGACGGCGCCGGCATTCTGCTTCAGGTCCCCGACGCGTTCCTGCGCGAGGTCAGCGGTTTCGAGCTTCCCGAGGCCGGCTCGTACGCCGTCGGCATCGCCTTCCTGCCGGCCGACGACTCCGCCCAGGCTGTCTCACGGATCGAGACGATCGCCGCCGAGGAGGGCCTGACCGTCCTCGGCTGGCGCGAGGTCCCCGTCACCCCGGATCTGCTCGGCAGCGGCGCACGCGCCACCATGCCCGCCTTCTCGCAGCTCTTCGTCGCGGACGGCGAGAGCAAGGGCATCGCGCTCGACCGCAAGGCCTTCCTGCTGCGCAAGCGCGCCGAGCGCGAGGCCGGGGTCTACTTCCCCTCGCTCTCCGCCCGCACCATCGTCTACAAGGGCATGCTGACCACCGGCCAGCTGGAGCCCTTCTTCCCGGACCTCTCCGACCGGCGCTGCGCCACGGCCGTCGCGCTCGTCCACTCGCGGTTCTCGACGAACACCTTCCCGAGCTGGCCGCTCGCCCACCCGTACCGCTTCGTCGCGCACAACGGCGAGATCAACACGGTCAAGGGCAACCGCAACTGGATGCGCGCCCGGGAGTCGCAGCTGGTCAGTGACCTCTTCGGCAGCGAGAAGCTGGACCGGATCTTCCCGGTCTGTACGCCGGACGCCTCCGACTCCGCCTCCTTCGACGAGGTCCTGGAGCTGCTCCACCTCGGCGGCCGCTCGCTGCCGCACTCCGTGCTGATGATGGTCCCCGAGGCGTGGGAGAACCACGACTCCATGGACCCGGCCCGGCGCGCCTTCTACCAGTACCACTCCACGATGATGGAGCCCTGGGACGGCCCGGCCTGTGTCACCTTCACCGACGGCACCCAGGTCGGCGCGGTCCTCGACCGCAACGGCCTGCGCCCCGGCCGCTACTGGGTCACCGACGACGGCCTCGTCGTCCTCTCCTCCGAGGTCGGCGTCCTCGACATCGACCCCGCCAAGGTCGTCCGCAAGGGCCGCCTCCAGCCCGGCAAGATGTTCCTCGTCGACACCGCCGAGCACCGCATCATCGAGGACGACGAGATCAAGTCGGCCCTCGCCGCCGAGCAGCCGTACCAGGAGTGGCTGGAGGCCGGCGAGATCGAGCTCGAGGACCTGCCCGAGCGCGAGCACATCGTCCACACCCACGCGTCGGTCACCCGCCGCCAGCAGACCTTCGGCTACACCGAGGAGGAGCTGCGCGTCATCCTCGCGCCCATGGCCAGGACCGGCGGCGAGCCGCTCGGCTCCATGGGTACGGACTCCCCGATCGCGGCCCTGTCCCAGCGCCCCCGGCTGCTCTTCGACTACTTCACCCAGCTCTTCGCGCAGGTCACCAACCCGCCGCTGGACGCCATCCGCGAGGAGCTCGTCACCTCGCTGTACTCCTCGCTCGGCCCGCAGGGCAATCTGCTGGAGCCGACCGCGGCCTCCTGTCGCAGCGTCACGCTGCCCTTCCCGGTGATCGACAACGACGAGCTGGCCAAGCTCATCCACATCAATGCCGACGGCGACATGCCGGGCATGAACGCCGCGACGCTCTCGGGCCTGTACCGGGTCAGCGGCGGTGGCGACGCCCTCGCGGCCCGTATCGAGGCGATCTGCGCCGAGGCCGACGCGGCCATCGAGGACGGCGCCCGCCTGATCGTTCTCTCCGACCGGCATTCGGACGCCGAGCACGCGCCGATCCCGTCGCTGCTGCTCACCTCCGCCGTGCACCACCACCTCATCCGCACCAAGCAGCGCACCCAGGTGGGTCTGCTGGTCGAGGCCGGTGACGTGCGCGAGGTGCACCATGTCGCGCTGCTCATCGGCTACGGCGCGGCCGCCGTCAACCCGTACCTGGCGATGGAGTCGGTCGAGGACCTGGTCCGGGCCGGCACCTTCATCGAGGGCCTGGAGCCCGAGAAGGCCATCCGCAACCTGATCTACGCGCTGGGCAAGGGCGTTCTGAAGGTGATGTCCAAGATGGGCATCTCCACCGTCGCCTCCTACCGCGGTGCCCAGGTCTTCGAGGCAGTCGGCCTCGACGAGGCCTTCGTCGAGAAGTACTTCAACGGAACCGCCACGAAGATCGGTGGAGCCGGACTCGAGGTCGTCGCCAAGGAGGTCGCCGCCCGGCACGCCAAGGGGTACCCGGCCTCCGGCATCGCGGCCTCGCACCGTGCGCTGGAGATCGGCGGCGAGTACCAGTGGCGGCGTGAGGGCGAGCCGCACCTGTTCGACCCGGAGACGGTCTTCCGCCTCCAGCACGCCACGCGCACCAAGCGGTACGACATCTTCAAGAAGTACACGGACCGGGTGAACGAGCAGTCCGAGCGGCTGATGACGCTGCGCGGCCTTTTCGGCTTCAGGTCCGACCGGCAGCCGATCTCCATCGACGAGGTCGAGCCGGCCTCCGAGATCGTCAAGCGCTTCTCCACCGGCGCGATGTCGTACGGATCGATCTCCCGCGAGGCGCACGAGACCCTTGCCATCGCCATGAACCAGCTGGGCGGCAAGTCCAACACCGGTGAGGGCGGCGAGGACGCGGACCGGCTGTACGACCCGGAGCGCCGCTCCTCCATCAAGCAGGTCGCCTCCGGCCGCTTCGGTGTGACGAGCGAGTACCTGGTCAACGCGGACGACATCCAGATCAAGATGGCGCAGGGTGCCAAGCCCGGCGAGGGTGGCCAGCTGCCCGGCCACAAGGTCTACCCCTGGGTCGCCAAGACCCGGCACTCGACCCCGGGCGTCGGGCTGATCTCGCCGCCGCCGCACCACGACATCTACTCCATCGAGGACCTGGCTCAGCTGATCCACGACCTCAAGAACGCCAACCCGGCTGCCCGCATCCATGTGAAGCTGGTCTCCGAGGTCGGTGTCGGCACGGTCGCCGCCGGTGTCTCCAAGGCGCACGCGGACGTCGTCCTCATCTCCGGCCACGACGGCGGCACGGGCGCCTCGCCGCTCACCTCGCTGAAGCACGCCGGCGGCCCCTGGGAGCTCGGTCTCGCCGAGACCCAGCAGACCCTGCTGCTCAACGGCCTGCGGGACCGGATCGTCGTGCAGACCGACGGCCAGCTGAAGACCGGTCGCGATGTCGTCATCGCCGCGCTGCTGGGCGCCGAGGAGTTCGGTTTCGCGACCGCGCCGCTCGTCGTCTCCGGCTGCATCATGATGCGCGTCTGCCACCTGGACACCTGCCCGGTCGGCATCGCCACGCAGAACCCGACCCTGAGGGACCGGTTCTCCGGCAAGGCCGAGTACGTCGTCAACTTCTTCGAGTTCATTGCCCAGGAGGTCCGTGAGCTCCTCGCCGAGCTGGGCTTCCGTACGATCGAGGAGGCCGTCGGCCACGCCGAACTCCTCGAGACCGAGCGGGCCGTGAGCCACTGGAAGGCCCAGGGCCTCAACCTCGCGCCCCTCTTCCACGTGCCCGAGCTGCCGGACGGCGCCGTGCGCCACCAGCTGATCGAGCAGGACCACGGTCTGGGGAAGGCGCTCGACAACGAGCTGATCGAGCTCGCCGCCGAGGCGCTGAACGCGGCGTCCGCCGAGGACGCCCAGCCGGTCCGCGGCCAGATCGCCATACGGAACATCAACCGGACCGTGGGCACGATGCTCGGTTACGAGGTGACCCGGCGGTTCGGCGGTGCGGGCCTGCCCGACGACACCATCGACATCACCTTCACCGGCTCGGCCGGCCAGTCCTTCGGCGCCTTCCTGCCGCGCGGCGTCACCCTGCGGCTGGAGGGCGACGCCAACGACTACGTCGGCAAGGGCCTCTCCGGCGGCCGCGTCATCGTCCGCCCGGACCGCGGCGCCGACCATCTCGCGGAGTACTCCACCATCGCGGGCAACACCATCGCCTACGGGGCCACCGGCGGCGAGCTGTTCCTGCGGGGCCGCACCGGCGAGCGTTTCTGCGTCCGCAACTCCGGCGCCACGGTCGTCTCGGAGGGCGTGGGCGACCACGGCTGCGAGTACATGACCGGCGGTTACGCGGTGGTCCTCGGCGAGACCGGACGCAACTTCGCGGCCGGCATGTCCGGCGGTATCGCGTACGTCATCGACCTCGACCGCGACAACGTCAACGTCGGCAATGTCGATGCCGTCGAGGCCCTGTCGGACGCCGACAAGGAGTGGCTGCACGATGTCGTGCGCCGCCACCAGGAGGAGACCGGCTCGACCGTCGCGGCGAAGCTGCTCGCCGAGTGGGACGTCGCCGTGGACCGCTTCAGCAAGATCATTCCGACCACGTACAAGGCAGTGCTCGCCGCCAAGGACGCCGCTGAGCTCGCCGGTCTCTCCGACCAGGAGACCACCGAGAAGATGATGGAGGCGGCGACCAATGGCTGACCCCAAGGGCTTCCTGACCACCGGGCGCGAGGTCGCCAAGACCCGCCCCGTGGGTGAGCGCCTCAAGGACTGGAACGAGGTCTACGTTCCCGGCTCGCTGCTGCCGATCATCAGCAAGCAGGCCGGGCGCTGCATGGACTGCGGCATCCCCTTCTGTCACAACGGCTGTCCGCTGGGGAACCTCATCCCCGAGTGGAACGACTACGCCTACCGCGAGGACTGGGCGGCGGCGAGCGAGCGGCTGCACGCGACCAACAACTTCCCGGAGTTCACCGGGCGGCTGTGCCCGGCGCCGTGCGAGTCCGCGTGTGTGCTCGGCATCAACCAGCCGGCCGTCACCATCAAGAACGTCGAAGTCTCGATCATCGACAAGGCCTGGGACGCCAATGACGTCAAGCCGCAGGCCCCGGACCGGCTGTCCGGCAAGACGGTCGCGGTCATCGGCTCGGGCCCGGCGGGTCTCGCCGCGGCCCAGCAGCTGACCCGGGCGGGCCACACGGTCGCGGTGTACGAGCGGGCGGACCGCATCGGCGGACTGCTGCGGTACGGCATCCCCGAGTTCAAGATGGAGAAGCGCCACATCAACCGCCGTATCGAGCAGATGCGGGCGGAGGGCACGAAGTTCCGTACGGGCGTGGAGATCGGCCGCGACATCGACGCGGCGAAGCTGCGCAAGCGGTACGACGCGGTGGTCATCGCGGCCGGTGCGACCGTCTCGCGCGATCTGCCCGCCCCGGGCCGTGAGCTGAACGGCATCCACTTCGCGATGGAGTACCTGCCGCTCGCCAACAAGGTGCAGGAGGGCGACTTCGTGGCCCCGCCGATCACGGCGGAGGGCAAGCACGTGGTGGTCATCGGCGGCGGCGACACCGGCGCGGACTGCGTGGGCACGGCGCACCGGCAGGGCGCGGCCTCCGTCACCCAGCTGGAGATCATGCCGCGGCCGGGCGACGACCGTCCGACGGGTCAGCCGTGGCCGACCTTCCCGATGCTCTACAAGGTCACATCGGCGCACGAGGAGGGCGGCGAGCGGGTCTACTCCGTCTCGACGACGCACTTCGAGGGCGACGAGGACGGCAATGTCCAGTTCCTGCACCTCGTCGAGGTGGAGTTCAAGGACGGCAAGCTGGAGCAGAAGCCCGGCACGGAGCGGAAGATCCCGGCGCAGCTGGTCACCCTCGCCATGGGCTTCACCGGCACGGACCAGGAGAACGGCCTGGTGGGGCAGTTCGGCCTGGAGCTGGACGAGCGCGGCAACATCGCGCGGGACGCGGACTTCGCGACGAACGTCAATGGTGTGTATGTCGCCGGTGACGCGGGCCGTGGCCAGTCGCTGATCGTGTGGGCGATCGCCGAGGGCCGCTCGGCGGCGCGCGGCGTGGACCGCTATCTGACGGGTGCGAGCCAGCTCCCGGCCCCGATCCGCCCGACGGACCGTGCGCTGACGGTCTGAGCCCCACCTCAACAGACGTCCCGTACAACGGCGTACGGGCTGGGTACTTCCGGGGGCCACCCCCGGACCCCCGGCACTGCGGCGCCTGCCCTGTCCCCGACCGGACAATGGGTGGGCGCCGCGGTGTGTCTGCCCGACGAGGAGCGGGCCCTGTCGAGCTCCCGCCCTCAGGGACTTATGTAAACGAATGCAAGACTTGCAGTAGCCTTGCGGTCATGGCGAAACGACTGGTCGAGGTGGCGGAATACGCCGGGGTGAGTGAGGCGACGGTCAGTCGCGTCCTCAACGGGAAGCCGGGGGTCGCGGAGTCGACCCGGGCCGCGGTGCTGAGCGCGTGCGACGTCCTCGGGTACGAGCGGCCCCGGCAGCTGAGGGAGCGGGGCAACCGCCTGGTCGGACTGGTGGCGCCGGATCTGACAAATCCGGTGTTCCCCGCGTTCTCCGAGGTCATCGGCTCCACGTTGGCGCAGCGTGGGTTCACGCCCGTGCTGTGCACCCGCACCTTCGGGGGTGTGTCCGAGAGCGACTATGTGGACCTGCTGCTGGAGCACCAGATCTCCGGCGCGGTGTTCGTCTGCGGCCTCCACTCGCACATCAAGGCGGACCACAGCCACTACGAACGGCTGCTGGAGCGCGGACTGCCTGTCATCGGGGTGAACGGGATGGCGGAGGGGCTGAGCTTCCCGTCCGTGTCGACCGACGACGGGATGGCGGCCGAGCTGGCGGTACGTCACTTGGCTTCCCTGGGGCACCGGCGCATCGGGCTGGCGCTGGGGGAGTACGACGATCATGTGCCCGCCGTCCGCAAGAAGACGGCGTTCATCACGGCGATGCGCGAGCTCTGCGGTGTGCGGGACCCCGAGCCGTTCGTCACACACACGATGTACTCGCTGGAGGGCGGTGCCGCGGCCGCGCAAAGACTCATTCAGCAGGGCGTCACGGCCGTGGTGTCCGGCAGCGACCTCATGGCTCTCGGTGCCGTCCGGGCGTTCCAGCGCATGGGACTCGACGTGCCGGGCGACGTCTCCGTGGTGGGGTACGACGACTCGACGTTCATGCCGCTGGCCAACCCCCCGCTGACCACGCTGCGCCAGCCGGTCGAGTCGATGGGCAGGGCCGCGGTGTCACTGCTGGCGAGCCGGATCGCCGGCAAGAACAACAGCAACGAGGAGCTCCTGTTCGAGCCCGAGCTGGTGGTGAGGGGCAGCACCGCGGTCGCGCGCGGCTAGCGGAGTCAGTGGTGGGGAGAACCCACCCCAAGAGAAGGCGGCGTCCTCCTGGACGCCGCCTTTTGCATGGAAGTGATCGCGAATGACGGCTGCTTGCGTAAGAAATGTTAAGTAACTTGCGAGTATCTGTAGACTGCCTTGCGCCTCGCTGTTTAGTCTCACTGCACCTTGGCGGAGGACGACCGCCGGGAGCCGCACAAAGGAGATCAACATGAGGCACCTGCTGCTCAGAGCCTGCGTGGTGAGCACGGCTGCGGCCGTTCTGGCCGCATGCGGGAGCGGGGGTACCCAGGCGGGAAGCGCGGGCGGAAACAGCACGGACAGCTTCAAGGGCCGCGGACCCATCACACTGGCGGGCGGCAAGGACAACACGGGTGTCCTCGCCACGATGCTCGACAAGTGGAACAAGAGCCACCGCAAGGAGCAGGTGCGTTTCATCGAACTGCCCGACAACGCCGACGACCAGCGCCAGCGGATGATCCAGAACGCATCGCTGAAGTCCGGCGAGTTCTCCGTGCTCAGCCTCGACGTCGTGTGGACGGCCGAGTTCGCCGCCAACCGCTGGGTGGCCGAGCTGCCCAAGGACAGGTTCGAGGCCGGCAAGTACCTGGGGCCCACGCTGGAAGGCGCCTCGTACCTCGGCCGTCTCTATGCCGCCCCGTGGACCTCCGACGGCGGGTTGCTGTACTACCGCTCCGATCTGCTGAAGCAGGTGGGCGCCCAGCCTCCGCGCACCTGGGCGGAGATGGAGCAGACCTGCCAGAAGGTCCTGGCGCTTCCGCAGGGCAACGGCATGTCCTGCTACGCGGGCCAGTTCGACAAGTACGAGGGCCTGACGGTCAACTTCTCCGAGATGATCGACGGCGCGGGCGGCTCCGTCGTCGACAAGGACGGCAAGCCGACCGTCGACTCACCCGAGGCGCTCAAGGGCCTCAGCTTCTTCACGGACGCCTACAAGAGCGGCCTGATACCGAAGAAGGCCATCACCTTCAAGGAGGAGGAGGGCCGGCAGGCCTTCCAGCAGAGCCGGCTCGTCTTCCACCGGCAGTGGCCGTACCAGTGGTCCCTGGCCAACGCCAAGGACGGCTCCTCCAAGGTCGCGGGGAAGTTCGGCGTCGCCCCGCTGCCGGGCCTGAACGGACCGGGCGTCTCCAGCCTGGGCGGACACAACCTGGCGATCAGCAGGTTCGCCAAGAACAAGGCGACTGCCCTCGACTTCATCAGCTTCATCACGAGCGAGCAGTCGCAGCGCGAGAATCTGCTGCTCAGCTCCAACGCGCCGACCATCGCGTCCCTGTACGACGACCCGGCGATGATCGAGAAGTACCCGTACCTGCCGGTGCTCAAGAGCTCGATCCTGGGCGCCGCACCCCGCCCGCGCGTGGTGCGCTACGGAGACGCGACGGCGGCGATCCAGAGCGCGGCGTACCGGGCACTGCAGGGCGGCACCCCGCCGGCGGCGGCACTGAAGGACCTCCAGGAACGTCTGGAGAAGATCGCGAAGCCGTGACCCCCGGTCCGCGCGGCGTCGCCCCCTGACACGGCTCCCGCGGCTCCCTTCGCCCGCCCTTCCCCGCCCCGCTGAAGGTGATCTCCGATGTCCAGCCTGACGGCACCGCAACGCCCTGCCACCCTGGCGCCCAAGCCGCCCCCCGCCCCCGGCCCGTCCCGAAAACGCGGCACAGGCCGACTTGCCGCACTGCTTGTGTCCCCAACGCTCCTGGTTCTCGCGCTGGTTGCCGGATACCCGGTGCTGGCGGCCTTCCGTGAGTCCCTGTTCAGTGAGAAGTCGGGCCTGGACAGCTCCGGATTCGTATCGGAGGGCGAGCAGTTCACCGGCCTGACGCACTACACGGAGATCTTCGGCGGGGAGGCGGGCAAGCAGTTCTGGAACGCCTTCTCCAACACCACGTTCTTCACCGTCACGACCGTGCTCATCGAGACCGTGCTCGGCGTGGCGATGGCCTTGGTGATGAACCACGCGGTACGTGGCAGGGCCCTGGTCCGGGCCGGGGTACTGGTGCCGTGGGCCATCCCCACCGTGGTCTCCGCCCTGCTGTGGCAGTGGATCTTCCAGGCGGACGGTGCGGCAAATGCCCTGCTGGGGCAGGAGATCCTGTGGACCACGGACGGGGTCCAGGCGGCCCTTGCGGTGATCGTGGCGGACACCTGGAAAACCGCCCCGTTCGTGGGACTGCTGGTACTGGCCGGTCTCCAGCTGATCCCGAAAGAGGTGTACGAGGCGGCGCGCGTGGACGGCGCGAACCGCCGGCAGGAGTTCCTCCGCATCACCCTTCCCATGATCAGGCCGGTGCTGCTGGTGGCCGTGCTGTTCCGGCTGCTGGACGCGCTGCGCATGTTCGACCTGCCGTACGTCCTCGTCGGCGCGCACAAGGAGTCGGTTCAGACGCTGTCGATGCTGGCGTTCGACGAGGCGGCCAACACCCGTTACGGGCCTGCCTCCGCCTACGCGGTGATCCTCTTCCTCTATGTCGCCGTGGTCGCCTTCGTCTTCGTCAGACTCCTGGGCGCCGATGTGTTCTCCGAGCGGCGGGCCACGAAGCGCGACCGCCGCGCCCGGCGGGCAACGACGAAGGGAGCGACGGCATGAGCGTCACCTCGACCACCGTACGGATTCGGCCCCGGCGACGATTCGCCCCACCGGCCGTGCTCGCCTTCACCGGCGTCGCCGCGATCATGACCTACTGTCTGGCGCCGTTCTACTGGATGGTCGTCTCCAGCCTGCGGCGCAGCTCCGATCTGTTCGACAAGTCCCCGATCCCCTCGCCGTGGTCGCTGGAGAACTACCGGGCGGTGCTGAGGCCGGGGACGGGCTTCGGGCGGGCGCTGCTCAACAGCCTGCTCGTGGCCGGCATCACCACGGTCCTCACCCTGGTGATCGCGGTGTTCACCGCCTACGCACTGGCCAGGCTGGAGTTCCGCTTCAAGAACGCGGTGCTGGCCGTGATCATCGCGACCTCCATGTTCCCGGGGATCGCCCTGGTCGTGCCGATGCTGAAGCTGTTCTCCAACACACTGCACTGGGTCAACACCTACCAGGCGATGATCGTGCCGTCGATGTCGTTCGCACTGCCGCTGGCCGTGTGGAACCTGACCGCGTTCTTCAAGCAGCTTCCGCGCGAACTGGAACAGGCCGCGATGGTGGACGGTTGTACTCCAGGACAGGCGTTCCGCAAGGTCATCATGCCGCTGACCGCGCCAGGCGTGTTCACCACCGCCATCCTCACGTTCATCGCCGCGTGGAACGAGTTCATCATCGCCGTCTCGATGGTGAACAAGAACTCGATGCAGACCGCCACCGTCGCGATCTCCCGCTTCGGAGGGTCGACCGGGTTCGACATCCCCTACGGCACCAAGATGGCGGCCGGCGTCGTCGTCACGGTGCCGCTGGTGGTCCTCGTGCTGATCTTCCAGCGAAGGATCATCGCGGGACTCACGGCGGGTGCCGTCAAGTAACCGGCCCCCGCCCGCCCCTCACCTACGTTCTTTCGAGGAGAATCACCGTGGCTCCTGCCCGGACCCCCGCCAACTGGTGGCGCGACGCCGTCATCTACGAGGTGTACATCCGCAGCTTCGCCGACGGCAACGGCGACGGTATCGGTGACATCGCCGGTCTGCGCCGGCGCCTTCCCCACCTCGCCCGGCTCGGCGTGGACGCGCTCTGGCTCAGCCCCTGGTACCCGTCCCCCATGGCCGACGGAGGCTACGACGTCGCCGACTACCGGGACATCGACCCGGCCTTCGGCACCCTGGACGACGCACAGGCCCTGGTGGAGGAGGCGCACGAGCACGGGCTGCGTGTCCTCATCGACATCGTGCCGAACCACACATCGTCCGAGCACGCGTGGTTCCGCGAGGCGCTGGCCGGCGGTCCCTCGTCGCCGGCCAGGGACCGCTACATCGTCCGGCCCGGCCGAGGCCCCCGCGGCGACCTGCCGCCCAACGACTGGAGCAGCGTGTTCGGCGGCCCCGCCTGGACACGGATCACCGAGCCCGACGGCTCACCCGGGCCGTGGTACCTGCACCTTTTCGCCCCCGAGCAGCCGGACCTCGACTGGGACGATGCCGAGGTGCGCGCCGAGTTCGAGTCGATTCTGCGCTTCTGGTTCGACCGGGGCATCGACGGGGTGCGCATCGATGTGGCGCACGGCCTGGTCAAGGCACCCGGGCTGCCGGACCTCGGCTCACTCGACGTCAAGCTCCTCGACGGAGTGGGCGTCGGTGACCACCCGCACTGGGACCGCGACGAAGTCCACGAGATCTTCCAGGGCTGGCGGGCTGTCGCCGACGCGTACGGCGACTCCCGTGCCTTTGTCGCGGAGGCATGGGCGGGCACTCCGGAGCGGCTGGCCCGCTATGTCCGCCCGGACGAGCTCCACACGGCGTTCAACTTCGACTATCTGATGGCTCCCTGGCGGGCAGGCCACCTGCGCCGGGTGATCGACGAATCGCTCACCGCGCTCGGCGCGGTGGGTGCGCCCGCCACCTGGGTGCTGTCCAACCACGATGTCGCCCGGCATGTGTCCCGCTACGCCAGGCCGCAGCCCGAGGGTCAGCAGCGGTCGCTGTCCGAACTCGACCGGTCGGCCGACCTGGGGCTCGGCACCCGGCGGGCCCGGGCCGCCGCCCTGCTCACGCTGGCCCTGCCCGGGGGTGCCTATCTGTACCAGGGCGAGGAGCTGGGCCTGTGGGAGGTCGAGGATCTGCCGGAGGAGGTGCTCCAGGACCCCACCTGGGAACGTTCTGGCCACACCGACCGAGGGCGTGACGGCTGCCGCGTCCCGCTGCCGTGGAGCGATGACTGCCCGCCGTTCGGCTTCAGCCCCGACGCCGTCACCGCGGCGCCGTGGCTGCCTCAGCCGGAGGCGTGGAAGTCCCTGACTGCCGAGGCTCAGGACGGCGACCCGGCCTCCATGCTGAACCTCTACCGGTCGGCGCTGAGCGCGCGCCGGAGCAACCCCGCCCTCGGCGACGGCACGCTCAGCTGGGAGAGCGCCCCGGACAGCGACGTTCTCTCGTTCCGCCGTGAGCCCGGCTTCCGGTGCGTGGTGAACTTCTCCGACGAGCCGGTGGCCCTGCCTGCTCACAGCCGGGTACTGCTGGCCAGCGGGACGCTGGACGGTGACCGGCTGCCGAGCGACACCGCGGTGTGGCTGGCGCTCTGAGGCGAAGTTCGGCCGGGCCGGATTCTCCGCCTGACGGGGGGGCCGGCCCGGTCGACGGGGGACCGGCCCGGTCGCGTTCCGGTGACGTAGCCTCAACTCTCCCGTCCCCTCGCACGAACGGAGCCCCGCATGGCGGCCATCAGCCTCGCCAAGGTCGAGGAGAAGGCGCCCGCGCTCGTCAGCCTCTACAAGAGCGCGGGCGTATCGCTGCAGAAGCACGGTCTGAGCGGGCAGCGAGCCGCCGTCTATCTGGTGCTCGACTACTCGGGCTCCATGAAGGACTACTACAAGGACGGCAGCGTGCAGGCGCTCGCCGACCGGGTGCTCGGTCTCTCGGCCAACCTCGACGACGACGGCTCCGTACCTCTCGTCTTCTTCTCCACGGACATAGATGCGGTCACCGACATCGCCCTGGAGAACCACCGGGGCCGGGTCGACGAGATCGTGGCGGGCCTCGGCCACATGGGCAAGACCAGCTACCACCTGGCGATGGACGCGGTCATCGACCACTACATCGACAGCGGTTCGACCGCGCCCGCGCTCGTCGTCTTCCAGACGGACGGCGGCCCGATCAGCAAGCACGCGGCGGAGCGCTATCTGTGCAAGGCGGCGAAGCTGCCGCTGTTCTGGCAGTTCATCGGCTTCGGCAACAAGCGCAGTACGCAGTTCGACTTCCTGCACAAGCTCGACGAGCTCGCCGTGCCCGGCAAACGGCCGGTCGACAACGCCGGTTTCTTCCACGCCGGGCTCGACCCGCGCAAGGTCCCGGACGAGGAGCTGTACGACCGGCTGGTCGCCGAGTTCCCGCAGTGGCTGGCCGCGGCCCGGGCGCAGGGCATCGTGCGATGACGCCGCGGGTGCTGCGGGCGGCGGACCGTACCGCCGTCCCGTGGAAGAACGGCGGCGGCGTCACCCGTGAGATCGCCCTCTCGCCCGAGGGCGCGTCGATGGACGACTTCGACTGGCGTATCAGCCTCGCGGATGTCGCAGCGGACGGGCCGTTCTCCGCCTTCCCCGGGATCGCGCGCACGCTGACCGTGGTCGAGGGAGCGGGGATGGACCTCATGGTCGGCGGGCAGCAGGTACTGGCCGCCGAGCGGTACCGGCCCTACGACTTCCCCGGCGACGTCGAGACCGACGGCAGGCTCCTGGCCGGGCCCGTCGTCAACTTCAACGTCATGTACCGAGGGGGACGCACGGCCGCTCTGACCTCGGTGGTGCGGGGAGGACTGCTGGTTGTCGTGCCGGCCGGCTCGACGGTCGTGATCGTCGCGCTGGACGGGCCGACGGTCCTCAAGGAGGCGGGGGTGACGCTCGGCCTGTGCGACGCTGTCGTCCTCGACGAGTCGCCCGGCTCGCTGCGTACGGAGGGGCACGCGGCGGTTGTCACCCTGCGGAGTGCGGCCGGTCAGGCGCCGGGCACCCAGTAGTTGTGGACCTGCGAGATCGTCGGGCCGCCACCCGGGCCCGCGGGCATGCCTGAACGTTCGGCGACGGGCATCATGGCCGCGGTGAACTTGTTCATGGCTTCCTCCGACTCCCAGAGGTCGTAGATCTCCAGGCCCGAGTCGCCGGGCACGCAGGCGTGCGACAGACAGCCCGCGAAGATCTCGGGCGTTTTCTGCAGTTCCGCATTGAGGGCGTCGTACTGGTCGGTGGTGACGCCGGGGAGAGTCGCATGCACGAAGATCGTCATCGGGGTCCTCCTTGGTTTGCCCGCCTTCCAGCAGAGCACGTTCGCCCTGGATCGGCACACGGAGAGCAAACCCGACAGCGGATGTCGCTTTTTGGCGGTTCGATGGCCTCATGACATCTCGTTCATGGGCGGATTTCCTGGCGGCGGAGCCCGCCTTTGCCGAGGCCGTACAGAACCGCTTCGGTCGCTACAAGCACCATGTCCTGGCGACCGTGCGCAAGGACGGGTCCCCGCGGGTGACGGGGCTCGAAGCCGACTTCCGCTTCGGTGAGTTGTGGCTCGGCATGATGCCGGGCTCCCGCAAGGCGCAGGACCTCCAGCGCGATCCGCGCTGCGCGCTCCATGCGAACCCGGGGCCGGACGACTCGATGGACGGCGGCGACGTCCGGATCGCGGGGCGCGCGGTGGAGGTGACCGACTCCGCAGCGAAGGCCCGCTTCACGGCGGAGGTCGGGCCACCGGAGCCGTACCACCTCTTCCGGGTGGAGATCGGCGAGGTGGTGCAGACGCACGTCGACGGCGATGAGCTGGTCGTACGCTCCTGGCGCCCGGGCGAGGGCGTACGCGAGCACCGGCGCCGCTGAGTGCCGGGTCAGCCGCCGAGCACCCGCGCCCGGCACTGCGCGGGGGTGCCCCAGGCGTCGCGCAGCGGCCGCGCCTTGCGCAGCCAGAGCGAGAGGTCGAGCTCGTCGGTGTACCCGACCGCGCCGTGCAGCTGGAGCGCGGCACGGGCGGCGGCGTACGCGGCCTCACCCGCGGCGACTTTCGCGGCGGCGATGTCGGCGGGGGCCGTCGAAAGGGCGGCCCCGTAGAGCAGCGGCCGGGCGAACTCCAGCCCGACGAGGACATCGGCAAGCCGGTGCTTGACCGCTTGGAACGACCCGATGGCAACCCTGAATTGGGTGCGCTGCTTGACGTACGCAACGGTCCGCTCGAGCAGCGCGAGCCCGACGCCGAGGGCTTGCGCGGCGGTGACGAGCCGCGCGAGGTCACCGGCGTGGGCGGCGGCGTCCCCGACATGCGCGCCCTCGGCGAGAACCTCGCCCCCCTGCGCGGGAACGGCCAACCGCCGTACGGGATCGAGGGACGCGCGAACGGCGCCGTGGGAGGGGGCGACGCGCAGTGCCGAGTCCTCGGCGGTCGCCACCAGCATCACCGCCGCCGCGTCCGCGTCCAGCGCACAGCCGCCCCCCGTCGTCAGAGTCGCCAGTGCCTCGCCCGAGGCCAGGCTCGGCAGCAGACGCTTCGCCGCGCTCGTGTCGCCCTGCTCCGACAGGCGTGTCAGGAGCGCCGCCGACGCGACCGTCTCCACCACAGGGCCCGGAACCGCGTGGCGGCCCAGCTCCACGAAGGCCACCGTCAGTTCGACCGGGAGCGGGCCCACGCCCTCGTACGGCTCCGGGACCGCCAGCGCGAAGACCCCCGCCTCGGCCAGCCGGGACCACAGGGCCAGACCCGGCGCATGGTCCCCCGCCGCCCAGGCGCGGGCCGCCGCCGCGGGATCCGAAGCCGTCAGCATCGCGTCCAGGGACTGCGCGAACGCCCGCTGTTCATCGTCAAGGAGAAAACGCATCAGCGGCGGCCTTTCGGAAGGCCGAGCAGCCGCTCGGCGATGATGTCGCGCTGGATCTCGTTCGTGCCCGCGTAGATCGGGCCCGCCAGCGCGAAGACATAGCCCTCGGCCCAGTCGCTGTCGGCGAGTTCACCGTCCGGGCCGGGCAGATCGAGCGCCGTCTCGTGCAGGGCGATGTCGTACTCGGACCAGAAGACCTTGTTCAGGCTGGACTCCGCGCCGATGCTCGCGCCCGACGCGAAGCGCGAGGCCTCCGCGTAGGTGAAGAGCTGATACGCCCGCGCCCCGATCACCGCGTCCGCGACCCGGTCACGTACACCCGGGTTCTCGCCCCGCTCGCGCCACTGGTGTACGAGACGGTCCGCGGCGGCCAGGAAACGGCCGGGGGAGCGCAGCATCAGCCCGCGTTCGTTGCCCGTCGTGGACATCGCGATCCGCCAGCCCTGACCCGGCTCGCCGATCACGTCCTCGTCCGGGACGAAGACATTGTCGAGAAAGAGCTCGGCGAAGGCGGGCCTGCCGTCCAGCCGGCCGATCGGGCGGACCGTCACCCCGTCCGCCGACAGGTCGAACATCAGATAGGTCAGCCCCTGATGCGGCTTCGGCGCATCGGGGTCCGTGCGGAAGATGCCGAACGCCCGGTCGGCGAAGGCGGCCCGCGAGGACCATGTCTTCTGGCCGCTCAGCAGCCAGCCGCGGTCCGTGCGCACCGCACGGGACTTCAGCGACGCGAGGTCGGAGCCCGACTCGGGCTCCGACCACGCCTGCGCCCAGATCACCTCGCCGCTCGCCATCGGGGGCAGCACCCGCGCGCGCTGCTCGTCCGTCCCGTGGTCGAAGAGCGTGGGGGCCAGCAGATTGATGCCGTTCTGCGAGACCCGCCCCGGCGCGCCCGCCGCGTAGTACTCCTCCTCGAAGACCAGCCAGCCGAAGATGCCGGCGCCCCGCCCGCCGTACCGGTGCGGCCAGGAGACGACCGACCAGCGGTCCGCGTGCAGCTGTGCCTCCCACGCCCGGTGCGCCGCGAAGCCCTCCCGAGTCTCCAGCGACGGCAGCGGCTCGGCGGGCACATGGGCCGCGAGCCAGGCGCGGGCCTCGTCCCGCAGCGCCTCGTCGGCGGCGGAGTGGTCCAGATCCATCCGGACCTCCTTCCCTAACAAGTGTTTGGTAGGTTAACGTGCTGCTGTGACGGACAACAGGGCGCAGTACGTACCGGGCCACGGCCTGCTGAAGGGCCGTACCGCCGTGATCACCGCCGCGGCCGGCGCCGGCATCGGGGGCGCGACCGCCCGCAAATTCCTGGAGGAGGGCGCCCGCATCCTCATCAGCGACGCGCACTCGCGCCGGCTCAAGGAGTCCCAGGCTGCACTCGCGGAGGAGTTCGGCCCCGACGCCGTGACCTCACTGCCGTGCGACGTCACCGACGAGAGCCAGGTCCAGGCCCTGTTCGAGGCCGTCGTACAGGAACACGGCGGCCTCGACATCGTCGTCAACAACGCGGGCCTCGGCGGCACTGCCGCCCTCGTCGACATGAGCGACGAACAGTGGGACAAGGTCATCGACGTCACCCTGAACGGCACATTCCGCTGTACCCGGGCCGCCCTGCGCTCCTTCCGTGCGACCGGCCGTGGCGGAGTGATCGTCAACAACTCCTCCGTCGTCGGCTGGCGTGCCCAGTCCGGCCAGGCGCACTACGCCGCCGCCAAGGCCGGAGTCATGGCGCTCACCCGCTGCGCGGCGATCGAAGCGGCCACGTACGGCGTACGCGTCAATGCCGTCGCCCCCAGCCTCGCCATGCACCCGCATCTGGTGAAGGTCACATCGCCCGAGGTGCTCGACGAGCTGATCACCAAGGAGGCCTTCGGGCGCTACGCCGAGCCGTGGGAGATCGCCAACGCCATCGTCTTCCTGGCCAGCGGCTACTCCTCGTACCTCACCGGCGAGGTCGTCTCCATCAGCAGCCAGCACGCGTAGACGGAGAATGACCGTGTGCCGAACCAGCCGAACAAGAAGAAGAACCAGGTGACCCCCTCACCCGAGCGCCGCCGCGAGCTCCTGGACACCGCCGCCGAGGTGTTCGCCGCCCAGGGGTACAACGCCACCACCGTCCGCAAGATCGCGGACGAGGCGGGGATGCTCGCCGGCAGCCTCTACTACCACTTCGATTCCAAGGAATCGATGCTCGACGAGATCCTCTCCACCTTTCTCGACGAGCTCTGGCAGGGCTACGACAGCGTGCTCGCCGCCGGACTCGGGCCCCGGGAGACCATCGAGGCCCTTGTCACCGAGTCCTTCCGGGAGATCGACCGGCACCGCGCCGCCGTCGCGATCTACCAGAAGGAGTCCAGGCACCTGGCCGCCCAGCCCCGCTTCCACTACCTCACCGACTCGCAGCAGAAGTTCGAGAAGGCATGGCTCGGGACCCTGGAGCGCGGGGTCAGGGAGCAGGTGTTCCGCGCCGACCTGGACGTCCGGCTCACCTATCGGTTTGTGCGCGACACCGTGTGGGTCGCGGCGTCCTGGTACCGGCCGGGCGGGCAGCACAGCCCCGAGGAGATCGCCCGCCAGTACCTGTCGATGGTGCTGGACGGAATCGCCGTACGCAGCTGACCGACCAAGGAGTTGTCATGGGCGAGGCCTACATAGTCGAAGCGGTGCGCACTCCGGTGGGCAGGCGCAAGGGCCGACTGGCCGGGGTGCACCCGGCCGACCTGGGCGCGCATGTCCTTACCGCCCTGGTCGAACGCTCCGGGATCGACCCCGCCGCCGTCGAGGACGTCGTCTTCGGCTGCCTCGACACGGTGGGCCCGCAGGCCGGCGACATCGCCCGTACGGCATGGCTGGCGGCGGGACTGCCCGAGGAGGTGCCGGGCGTGACGATCGACCGTCAGTGCGGCTCCTCCCAGCAGGCGGTGCACTTCGCCGCACAGGGCGTGCTGTCGGGCACCCAGGACCTGGTCGTCGCGGGCGGCGTGCAGAACATGACGCAGATCCCCATCGCCTTCGCGTCCCGGCAGGCCGCCGAACCGCTCGGGCTGACCGGCGGCCCGTTCGCGGGCAGCGAGGGCTGGCGTGCCCGGTACGGCGACCAGCCCGTCAACCAGTTCCACGGCGCACAGCTGATCGCCGAGAAGTGGGGAATCTCACGGCGCGACATGGAGGAGTTCGCGCTGCTCTCCCACCGGCGGGCCATCCGCGCCATCGACGAGGGGCGCTTCGAGCGGGAGCTCGTGGCGTACGGCGACATGACCGTGGACGAGGGCCCGCGCCGCGACACCACGCTGGAGAAGATGGCGGCCCTGAAGCCGGTCCTGGACGGCGGCACCATCACGGCCGCGTGCTCCTCGCAGGTCTCGGACGGCGCGGCGGCGATGCTCATCGCGAGCGAACGGGCCGTCGCCGTGCACGGCCTGACGCCGCGGGCCCGTGTCCACCATCTCTCCGTACGCGGCGAGGACCCGATCCGGATGCTGTCGGCCCCGATCCCGGCGACGGCGTACGCACTGAAGAAGACCGGCCTGTCGATCGACGACATCGACCTGGTCGAGATCAACGAGGCCTTCGCGCCCGTGGTGCTCGCCTGGCTGAAGGAGACCGGCGCCGACCCGGACAAGGTCAATGTCAACGGCGGCGCCATCGCGCTGGGTCACCCACTCGGCGCCACGGGCGTCCGGCTGATGACGACGCTGCTTCATGAACTGGAGCGCACGGGAGGGCGGTACGGACTGCAAACGATGTGTGAAGGGGGAGGTCAGGCCAACGTCACGATGATCGAACGGCTGTGATCACGAGCGTTTTGGGACGTGGCGTGCTACGGTTGGCGACGTTGCAGTTTTGGTACCCATGAACTTTGTGTGCGCCTGACGGGAATGCTTCCTCAGGCGCACATTATTGTTTCCGGCTTTTCCGGATGGGGGTCAATGCAGCGACGGGAAACTCACGAGGTGTGAGTTTTCGGCTTGCCCCTGTTTTAGGAGAATGACATGGCTACTGGAACCGTGAAGTGGTTCAACTCGGAAAAGGGCTTCGGCTTCATTGAGCAGGACGGCGGCGGCGCCGACGTCTTCGCCCACTACTCGAACATCGCGACCTCCGGCTTCCGTGAGCTCCAGGAAGGCCAGAAGGTCTCCTTCGACGTCACGCAGGGCCAGAAGGGCCCGCAGGCGGAGAACATCGTCCCGGCCTAATCGCTGGACGCGTATCTCGCAGCCGGGGCCCGCACCGTCGTGGTGCGGGCCCCGGTTTGTGCTGTTCTCAGGCCAAGGAAGGCAAACTCCGAATGACTCGCTCCGAACGCCCGGCCGCCCGTCCGGCCCGCAGGCGCCCGGTCAGTTCCCGCGCCAAGGGCCCCGTGAAGGGTTCCGGCAAGACTGCTGCCCGCAAGGTGGCGCCCCCGCAGGAATTCACCCTGCCGGAAACCGTCACGCCCGCGCTGCCCGCCGCCGGCGCGTTCGACGAGCTGGACATGCCGGCCGCACTGCTCAAGACCCTCGCGGCCCAGGGCGTGACCGAGCCCTTCCCGATCCAGGCCGCGACCCTGCCGAACTCACTCGCGGGCCGCGACATCCTCGGCCGCGGGCGCACCGGCTCCGGCAAGACCCTCGCCTTCGGGCTGGCGCTGCTCGCGCGCACCGCGGGCCGGCGCGCCGAGCCGAAGGCACCGCTCGCGCTCGTCCTCGTACCGACCCGCGAGCTCGCACAGCAGGTCACCGACGCGCTGTCGCCGTACGCGACCTCCGTGCAGCTGCGGCTCGCCACGGTCGTCGGCGGTCTGTCGATCAGCAAGCAGTCGGGCGCGCTGCGGCGCGGCGCCGAGGTGCTGGTGGCCACGCCCGGGCGGCTCAAGGACCTCATAGAACGCGGCGACTGCGTACTGGACCAGGTGGCGATCACCGTCTTGGACGAGGCCGACCAGATGGCCGACATGGGCTTCATGCCGCAGGTCACCGCGCTGCTCAAGCAGGTCGAGGCGGACGGCCAGCGGATGCTCTTCTCGGCGACGCTGGACAAGAACATCGACCGGCTCGTACGGATGTTCCTCACCGACCCCGTTGTGCACTCGGTCGACCCGTCCGCGGGTGCGGTGACCACGATGGAGCACCATGTGCTGCACGTCGTGGACGAGACCGACAAGAAGGCCGTGGCCACGCGTATTGCGGCGCGCGACGGCCGGGTGATCCTCTTCGTCGACACGAAGCGCTCCGCCGACCGGTTCGCCAAGCGGCTGCTGGCCAGCGGCGTACGGGCCGCGGCGCTGCACGGCGGGCGTTCGCAGCCGCAGCGCAACCGCACGCTCGACCAGTTCAAGAACGGTCAGGTCACCGCGCTGGTCGCGACGAATGTGGCGGCCCGGGGCATCCATGTCGACGATCTCGACCTGGTCGTGAACATCGATCCGCCCGTCGACCACAAGGACTATCTGCACCGTGGCGGCCGCACCGCGCGGGCGGGCGAGTCCGGCAGCGTCGTCACGCTGGTGCTGCCCGAGCAGCGGCGTGAGATGACGCGGCTGATGGCGGACGCGGGCATCAGCCCGCGCACGGCCAGGATCAAGTCCAGCGACGAGGAGCTTGCCCGTCTCACCGGGGCGCGCGAGCCGTCGGGGATCGCGATCACGATCGAGGTCCCGCAGCCGGTCGTGCAACAGCAGCGGCCGCAGCGCCGTCGCGCGCAGGTACCGGGGCAGGGTGCGCAGAGCGGTGGCGGCGGCCGGAGCCGCGGTCGGCGTGGTGGGCAGGGCGGCGGCCAGGGGGCGCAGTCGGGCCAGCCCCGCCAGGGGGGTCGCCCGGCACGGGGCGGCGCGCAGGGCGGACGGCGTACGGCGGCCTAGCCGGTGCGTCGGGGCTCCGCCCCGAACCGCGCGCCTCAATCTCCCCCAGACTTCGTCCGGGGGACCCCCACGGGGCTTGATCTGCCCGGGCATGTCAAGCCCGTCCGGCGATTGAGGAGCTGGGGGTCCCCCCACGCCCGCAGGGCGTAGGGGGCGGGTCCGGGGGCAGCGCCCCCGGCAGCGCGGCGAGCACCCCCGCCGCGTCCGACATCACCCGCCTCACCAGCTCCTCGCAGCTCGGCAGGTCCTCGATCAGCCCCGCCACCTGTCCCGACGCCATCACCCCCAGATCCGTCCGGCCCTCCACCATCGACGCCCGCAGCAGCATCGGCGTGTTCGCGGCGAGCAGCACCTGGCTCCAGGTCAGGTCCTTGCCGTGCTTCATCGCCAGCCCGTCGCGCAGCATCCGCGACCACGACAGGCCCGAGAGCTTCCGGAACCCCGCGGCCCGCCGCACCGCCTGCGCCAGCGCTCTCGTACGGCCCGCCCGTTCCAGCGAGTCGACGAGCTCCGTACGCAGCATCCGGTGCGGCAGACCGTCGACCGCGGTGGTGACCGTCACGTCCTTGACCGTCGCGGCCAGGTACGTCGCCTTGACCGCGTCCGGGACGGTCGAGTCGGACGTGAGCAGGAAACGCGTGCCCATCGCGATGCCCGCCGCCCCATAGGCGAGCGCGGCGACCAGGCCCCGCCCGTCGTGGAAGCCGCCCGCCGCGATCACCGGGATGTCGACCGCGTCCACAACCTGCGGCAGCAGCACGGTCGTTGCGACATCGCCGGTGTGCCCGCCGCCCTCGCCGCCCTGCACGATCACCGCGTCCGCACCCCAGGCCGCCACCTTCTCCGCATGGCGGCGGGCCCCGATCGAGGGGATCACCACCACGCCCGCGTCCCTGAGCTCGGCGATCAGCTCGCGGGAGGGCGCAAGGGCGAAGGAGGCGACCCGTACGCCCTCGTCGATGATGATCCGCACCCGTTCGCGGGCGTCGCCGGCGTCGGCGCGGAGATTGACACCGAAGGGCGCGTCCGTGCGGGACATGACCTCGCGAACGGCCCGGCGCAGCTGGTCGACGCTCATCGTCGCGGAGGCGAGGATCCCGAGCGCCCCCGCGTTGGCGGTGGCCGAGACCAGCCGGGGTCCCGCGACCCAGCCCATCCCGGTCTGCACGATGGGGTGCTCGACCCCGACCAGTCTGGTCAGTGCCGTCTCCATCACGCGGGGACCTCGCGCTCGCGCGCTCCCGTCGGGTCGATCACCTCGCGGATCAGACGCAGCTCGTCGGCGCTCGGATCGCGGGTGTACGGGACGTCCGGGCCGATCGCCAGAGCGAAGCCGGTGGCGCGTTGGATCTGCTCGACCGTGACCCCCGGGTGCACGGACGCAATCCGCATCGAGCGGTCGTCGGATTCGAAGTCGAAGACACCGAGATCGGAGACGACGCGTGGAATGCGGTGGTAGAGGGCGCCCGCAGCATGGTCGTAGCCCACGCCGCTCACCATGTCGACGCGTTCGACGAAGACCCGTGTCGAGTGCCTCGGCACCCAGTAACTGACCGGATTGTTCAGGGTGTTGACGGGCGCGCCGCGCACCCCGAGCAGCTGCCGCTTCGGGCGCGCCCAGTCGCCGATGCAGGAGATGTTCTGGTTGCCGAAGCGGTCGAGCTGACTGGCGCCCATCATCACGTGCCGCTTCCCGCCGGTGACCATGGTCAGATGCCTGCGGTACGGCAGCCAGCCCTCCACCGCCCCGTCGAGACCGACCAGCATCGCCTCGCCGTCGGTCAGCAGCAGATCGGGCGAGAACGTACGCCTGGCGAGCCTGGCCCCGAAGGACGGGATCAGCCCCATGGGGCTGGCCAGCACCTCGCCGTTGTCGCGCCACGCCTCCGCGCAGGCGATGACGCAGTACTCGGAACGACTGATGGTCACTGCTGCTCCTTGTGCCATGCCTGGACGGCCGACTGGTAGTCGTGCTCGGTGGCGCCGGACAGGAAGCGCGCGGCGAACTCGGGCCACGGGGTGGTCGCGTACAGCTTCTGGAAGGCCTCGTCGCGGTGGTGGTCGGGGACGCAGGAGGTGAAGTGTGCGCCGTTCGGGGTCTCGACGACGCCGCTGACGCTGTGGCGCGACACCAGCAGCGACTGGGGCGGTGCGTCCTTGGTGAGTTCGGCGGTTTCCACCAGCTGCTCGCAGGAGACGTACGCGGCGTCGGCGGCCTCGCAGAACAGATCGTCGAAGTAGGGGTCGGGTCCCAGGTACTGGCCGTTGCCGAGCCGGTCGGCGCGGTTCATATGGACGAGTGCGACATCCATCCGCAGGGCCGGTACGGCGACGAACTCCTCCCCGTCCTCGTACGGCGAAGTCACCGTGCGCAGCCCGGGGTTGACCCGCATCACGTCGGAGCCGATGCCCGCCCGCACGGGGAGGAACGGCAGCCGGTTCGCGGCGGCGTGCAGCCCCCACATGAACATCGCCTCGTCGATCTCCGTCAGTTCGAGCGAACCGCGTTCGCGCGCGGCGCGGAAGTGCGGTTCGAGCGGGATCGAGTCGAGCGTGACGAAGGCCGTGACGAGTCTGCGGATACGGCCGGCTGCGGCGAGCAGGCCGACGTCCGGGCCACCGTAGGAGACCACGGTGAGATCGGTGATCCCGGACCGGAGCACTGCCCGCACCAGCGCCATCGGCTTGCGGCGCGAGCCCCAGCCGCCGATGCCGATCGTCATCCCGCTGCTCAGCCGGGACACCACCTCGTCGGGCGTCATCGTCTTGTCGGTCACGCTCGGTCCTCCTTGCCGAAGGTGTCGTTGCCGACGCCGTCCTTGCCGAAGGTGTCGCGGACGCGGTCGGCGACCCCACTGAGGCTGGCCTCGAAGGTGAAGCCCTGCTCGAAGCGGTAGCTGCGGCGTACGTCGACGGGGTCGATGCCGTTGATGGCGGCCTTGGCCAGCCGGATCAGACAGCCGTCCTTCCGCGCGATCTCCCGGGCCAGCCCCAGTGCCGCATCGGCCAGTTGATCCCGTGGGACGACCTTCCAGACCGAGCCGTGGGCGTGCAGTTCGGCGGCGGTCACGGTGCGCGAGGTGTAGTACAGGGCGCGCATCAGATGCTGGGGGACCAGCCGGGCGAGATGGGTGGCCGCGCCGAGCGCGCCCCGGTCCAGCTCCGGCAGCCCGAAGACCGCGTCGTCACAGGCGACGATCGCGTCCGCGTTGCCGACGAGGCCGATGCCGCCGCCCAGGCAGAAGCCGTGCACTGCCGCGACGACGGGCACCTCGCACTCGTACACGGCGGCGAAGGCCTCGGAGCAGCCGCGGTTGGCGCCGAGCAGTGCCTTGTGCCCGGCATCGCGCTGCATCTCCTTGATGTCGACACCCGCGTTGAAGCCGCGGCCCGCGGCATCCAGGACGACACAGCGGACCTCGGGGTCGCGGCCCGCCGTGCGCAGGGCGTCGGCGAGGTCGTACCAGCCCTGTACGGGAAGGGCGTTGACGGGCGGGAAGTCGACCGTGACGAGAGCGATGCCTTTCTCGGGGCAGGCGGTGGAGACACCCATGGGCGGATCAGCTACCTTTCCACCAAACATTTGTTAGGTGAGGAAGGTAGCAGCCGATGGAGCTGGACGGGAGGGTCGCCGTCGTCACCGGCGGTACGCGCGGCGTCGGCGCCGGGATCGCCCGGGCGTTCCTTCGGGCGGGCGCCACAGTGGTGATTTGCGCCCGGAGAAGCCCCGAAGTCCCGGTACCCGGCGCCGAGTTCATGGCGCTGGATCTGCGCGATGCGGCCGCGGTGGGAGAGTTCTTCGACGCCGTCGTCGCGCGGCACGGCCGCTTGGACACCCTCGTCAACAACGCGGGCGGGACGCCCTACCGGCTGCTCGGCGAGGGCGATGCGGCCCGTCATGCCCGGGTGATCGAGCTGAATCTCACCGCGCCGCTGACCGCGTCCCTCGCGGCCCGTGAACATCTGCGGGCCTCGCGCGGTTCGATCGTGATGATCGGCAGTGTCAGCGGCGGCCGTCCCTCGCCCGGCACGGCGGCGTACGGGGCCGCGAAGGCCGGTCTGGAGAACCTGGCCCGCTCCATGGCCGTCGAGTGGGCGCCCGAGGTCCGGGTGAACACGCTCGTGCTCGGTATGGTCCGCACCGAACTCTCCTCACTGCACTACGGGGACGAGGAGGGCATCGCGGCGGTCGGCCGCACGGTGCCGCTGGGACGGCTGGCCGAGCCCTCGGAGATCGGAGAGGCGGCCGTGTTCCTCGCTTCGGACCACGCGGCCTATGTGAGCGGGGCCGCACTGCTCGTGCACGGCGGCGGGGAGCGCCCCGCCTTTCTCGATGCCGCAACTGTCAACAGGGAGAAGTGAGATGACCCGGATCTGCGAAGGACGCGTCGTCATCGTCACCGGTGCCGGGCGCGGTCTGGGGCGGGCCCATGCGCTCGCCTTCGCCGCCGAAGGAGCGAAGGTCGTCGTCAACGACCTGGGCGTCGGCCTGGACGGGGCGGGCTCGTCGGCGAGCCCGGCCCGCCAGGTCGTCGACGAGATCACGGCGGCCGGCGGCGATGCGGTGGCGCACGGCGGCGACATCGCGACGACCGATGGCGCGGCATGTCTCGTCACCGCGGCGCTCGAGACCTATGGACGGCTCGACACCCTCGTCAACAACGCGGGCTTTCTGCGCGACCGGATGCTCGTCAACCTCGACGAGGACGACTGGGACGCGGTCGTGCGAGTCCATGTGAAGGGCCACTTCCTGCCGCTCAAACACGCCGCCGCGCACTGGCGCTCCGAGGCCAAGGCGGGTCGTCCCGTGTCCGCCCGGGTCATCAACACCACCTCGGGGGCAGGGCTGTTGGGCAGCGTCGGCCAGGGCAACTATGCCGCGGCCAAGGCCGGGATCATCGGTCTGACGCTGGTCGCTTCGGCGGAGCTCGGCCGGTACGGCGTCCAGGTCAACGCCATCGCGCCCGCGGCCCGTACGCGCATGACCGAACAGACTTTCGCCGGGCTCTGTGCGCTGCCGGAGGACGTCTCGCCGCTCGTCGTCTGGCTCGGCTCGGCCGGGAGTGCGGGCGTGACCGGCCGGGTCTTCGAGGCCGAGGCGGGCCGTATCACCGTCATGGAGGGCTGGCGGCCGGGCCCCACCGCCGACAAGGGCTCGCGCTGGACTCCGGCCGAAGCGGGCGAGGCCGCGCTGAAGCTCCTTGCGGACGCCGAGAATCCGCAATCCGTGTACGGAGCGGGCTGAGCTTCACCCCCGCGCGGAGCCCGGCGGCCACTCAGGTTAACTCGTAGAAAACTAAAGGAGGTTGCCCTTGACGCGTCCATGTCTACGCGCGTCATGATGTCCGTATGCGAATCCCCCCACGAATCGCCACGCTCGGCGGCATTGCCGCCCTGGTATCCACGCTCGTCATCGGCGGACAGGCCACGGCCTCCCCCACGGCTGCGGCCGCCGTCGGTGACATCTGCTACTCCGACCTCCCCTCCCAGGCGCACGACACCCTCGATCTGATCGAGCAGGGCGGGCCGTTCCCGTACAAGCAGGACGGCACGGTCTTCTCGAACCGCGAGGGCGTCCTGCCCTCGCACTCGTCCGGCTACTACCACGAGTACACGGTCAAGACGCCGGGCTCGTCGACCCGCGGTGCCCGCCGCATCGTCACGGGCCAGGCATCCGCCGAGGACTACTACACCGCCGACCACTACGCGACGTTCGACCTCGTCGACTACGGCTGCTGAGCCGGTATCCTCCGCCCCGTGACCAGGACCTATGTGATCGACGGGGCGGAGGTCACCGGCCTGGACAGCTTCTGGCGGGTGATCGGCGAGGCCGTGAACGGGCCCGGCGGCTACTTCGGCCGCAATCTCGACTCCTTCGCCGACTGTCTCAGCGGCGGCATGGGAACCCCGGACGACGGCGACTTCGCCATCGAGTGGCGCGACCACGAGCGCTCCCGTACTGCCCTGGGGCGCGACGAGACCGTACGGCAGCTTCAGCTGCGGCTGCGGCGCAGCCATCCGCTGAGCAGGGACGCGATCCAGGAGCAGTTGGACCGGGCGAAGGCCGGCCTCGGCCCCACCGTCTTCGACTGGCTGGTGGAGATCATGGAGGAGCGGGCGCCGGGCGCGCTGCGACTGCTCTGACAGGCCGAGGAGGGTCAGCGGCAGCGCGGCAGGGTCTGCTCGAGCCGCCGCTTGAGCTTCTCGTCCCTTATGTGCTGCACGGCGTCCGCGGCCGCCCCCCGGGCGTATCCGTCCGGGTCCTCGTCCGCGAGAATCCGCGCCAGGGCCGCTTCCGCACGCGGATCCTGACGGATCGCCAGACCCCGGGCCGCCTCCGCCGAGGTCTCCACGTCCTGGTCGGTGAGCCGCGCGGCCAGCGCCTCGCGGATCTCGTCCGTATCGGCGTCCACGTCCGCCAGTGCCGTGGTCGCCCAGTCCCTGACATGAGGGTCCGCGTCCCGGCTCAGTGCGATCAGCGCGTCGATGCCCTCGGCGTGATCGCCGGGAACGAGCCCGAACAGCGAGAGCGCCACCTGGTTGCGCACCTCCGCGTCCGGATGGCCGGCATGCCGCAGGATCTCCGGCAGCACGGCCGGATCCCCGTGGTGTCCGAGCCCGAGCACGACCGCCTGGATCAGCTCCGGCTCCCGCGCCTCACGGGACAGCTCGCGCAGCAGCGGCAGCGACCGGGCGGCGAACGGCCCCAAGCCCTCGTTCCCGAACCCCAGTTGGGCCAGCACGTCCGCCGCGAACGCCTGGCGCATCGGGTCGCCGCTGGCGCACCATGCGGCCGCCGCCTGGAACGTCTCCTCGTCGCCACGCGCCCACAGCGCCAGCACCGCTTCGACCCAGTCGTCCTGGTCGGGATCCCCGCAGCGCAGCGCCCGCGCGGCCAGGTCGGCGTACGGCGTCTGAACACCCAACTCCCGCTCCAGGAGCGTCACGATCGCCGCATGGCCGGTCTGCTGCTCATTGCCCGCCCGCGGCGTGCCGTCCGATTGAAGCACCTCGACGATGACGGTCTCCCCGCCGTCCTCGGCGACCCGGCGCGCCACCGTCTCGTACTCCTCGCCCTGCTCGCACGCGCTCAGCAGCCCCTCGCGCAGCACCTGCTCCACATCCCGCTCGAGCCACAGCCGGGCCTCGGCGAGTGCCGCCTCCTTGGCTTCGGCTCCGGCGCCGTGCCGCAGCAGCGCCCGCACCGTCGACGGGGAGCCGCGGCGGGCCGCCAGCACCAGCGGCAGCTCGCCGCCGGGCCCCGGCAGATCGGGATCGGCGCCGTGCTCAAGCAGCGCCTCCGCGGTCGACGCACGGCCGAGCGTCACCGCCCATCGCAGCGCCGTGAAGCCGTACGCCTCCTGCTGATCGGGCCGGGCGCCCGCGGCCAGCAGGGCCCGCACCACCTCGGTGTGTCCGCCGACCGCCGCCCCGCACAGCGGCAGATCCCCGCCCTCGGGACCGCTGCCGCGCCCGGGGTCGGCGCCCGCGGCCAGCAGCAGCCGCACGATGCCCACTTCGGCGCTCACCGCCGCCCGGTACAGCGGTGTCTGCCCTTCCTCATCGGTCGTGTCCGCGGGGATCCCCCTGCGGAGCAGCGCCACGACGGCGTCGTCCGCGCCGCTGTACACGGCCCGGAACAGCTCGCGGACTTCCGCAGTCGGCTCTTTCGTCATATTTCGAGCCTACGGAAGATCGGTCAGGTGTCGCATTCGAGAATCGTGCGGCACAGCCCGCAGCGGGCCCGCACCCGCCCCCGTACGGGAACGCGGATGCGCTGGTGGCAGGTGGGGCAGGGGAAGGAGACGAGCGGTCCGTCGGGCCCGCGCTCGAAGGAGTACGAGGACGACTCGGCGCCCTGGTGCCGGGCGGCGGCCTGGCCCAGATGCTCCATCGCATGGCGCCGCTCCTTGGCATAGCGGTGGCGACCCGCCCAGCCCGCGCTGGTGAGCGGCGGCTGCTGGGCGTCGCGCAGCGCCTGGGCGCGGCCCTTGGTGTACGCGGTGTAGCCCTGCGGGCTGGTGAACCACGGGGAGGGGTCCTCGTCGAAGGCGATCGCCCGCTTGGCGAGTACGTATCCGAACTCCTCAGGGGTGAGATAGCCCAGCTTCTGGCTGGAGACGTCGTCCTCACGGAACGCGTCGAGCAGCAGCCAGCCCGCGCCGAGATAGGTGGTCGCCGTGTCGGTGAGGATCTCGTTGTCGCGGGTGCCGCGGAAGGACAGATCGAGCCGGTGCAGCAGCACATGCATGATCTCGTGGGCGAGGGCGGCGCCGATGTCCCTCCGGTGGGTGCGGAAGCGGTCGTTCAGCTCGATGAAGTACTCGGGGCCCGCGGTGAGTTCGACGCTCGCCGCATGGTGCATCTCGCGGAAGCTCACGATCATCCGGGCGTCCGGCAGATGGAGGTGCTGGACCAGGGCGCGGGCCACGCGCTGTGCGCCGAGGTGGAGATCGTCCTGGTCGGCGAAGGCCACATCGGCGGGCAGAACACTGGGGGCGTAGGAGTGCACGCCGTCCGGTGACAGCCGTCTGTGGACCGCGGTGATCGCCGCACGCACGGTGTCGAGGTGCGGATAGCCGTGTACGACCTCACTGCTCTTCGCCACCACGTTCCGTACCCCCCATGCACGACGGTCGGCCCGACTCAACTCTACGGGGCGGCGGGCGCGAATCCGCGGCGGCGGCCTGGCCGAAAAGTGCGCCTTGTGGCCCGAGTGATCCACTCTCCATAATCCGGTCACGCCTTGTCGGGCCCATGTCAGCGTGCCTCAGGCTGTACCTGGAAACGGCGCCGGCGTAAATCTCAACCCCCCACGAAAGGCAGTCCGTTGAAGCAGTTCATTCGTGTGCTCCAGAGATGCGCCGCGGCCGGTGCCGTCGTGCTCGCGGCGATCAGCCTCCAGCCCACCTCGGCCTCGGCCGCCACCCCGCCCGTCGTCGGCGGAACCCGCGCCGCCCAGGGCGAGTTTCCGTTCATGGTCCGGCTCTCCATGGGCTGTGGCGGCGCGCTGTACACCAAGCAGATCGTGCTGACCGCCGCGCACTGTGTGAGCGGCTCGGGCAACAACACCAGCATCACCGCCACCGCCGGCGTCGTCGACCTGCAGAGCTCGAGCGCCATCAAGGTCAAGTCGACCAAGGTGCTCCAGGCCCCGGGCTACAACGGCACGGGCAAGGACTGGGCGCTGATCAAGCTCGCCAAGCCGATCGACCTGCCCACCCTGAAGATCGCCGACACGAAGGCGTACGACAACGGCACCTTCACGGTGGCCGGTTGGGGTGCGGCCCGCGAGGGTGGCGGCCAGCAGCGCTACCTTCTCAAGGCCCAGGTGCCCTTCGTCTCCGACGCCAGCTGTAAGCAGGCGTACCCCGAGCTGGTGGCCGGTGAGGAGATCTGCGCCGGATTGCAGCAGGGTGGCGTCGACACCTGTCAGGGTGACTCCGGCGGCCCGATGTTCCGCAAGGACAACAACAACGCGTGGATCCAGGTCGGCATCGTGAGCTGGGGCGAGGGTTGTGCGCGGCCCAACTTCCCGGGTGTCTACACCGAGGTGTCCACGTTCGCGGCGGCGATCAAGTCCGCGGCGGCGAACCTGTAATTCCTGGGGGCTCGGCCCCCGGACCCCCGAGCCAGGGGTCCGGGGGCCGGGCCTCCGCGCCTTGAGGCTCGGCCTCAGACCCCGCACGGGGAGGCTCCGCCCCCTACGCCCTGCGGGCATAAGGGGACTCCAGCGCGTCAAACGCCGGCGGGGCTGGTTTTCGGGGCTCTGCCCCGGACCCCGCTGCGGTTCGCTCGCGAAACCACCCACCGGACAGCAACCACCATCGCCCCCTGGCCCACGGCAACCACCAACCCGGTGACGTGGAGAGTCACCCCAGACAGACTCCCGCGCCCGCCCCCTCCAGCTCCAGCACCCACACCTCGTTCGCCCCCTCCCTCAGCACCGGCCCCGGGACATACAGCCCCCGCTGCGGACCCGCCGACCAGTAGCGCCCCAGGCAGAAGCCGTTCACCCACACGAACCCCCGTCGCCAGCCCGGCAGTTCCAGCTTCGCGTCCCCGGCGCCCTGTACGTCCAGCACGCCCCGGTACAGCCCGGCGGCGCCGGGCCCCGCGGCACGGTGCTCGACCGCGCGGAAGGGGACCTTCGCGACCGCGCCGTCCTCGTCGAAGGCGCTCAGCCGCAGCGCCCGGGCTCGCACGCCGTGCAGGAACTGCCGCTCGTGCAGTACGCCGCCAGTGATGCCCTTGTGCTCACCCGTCCTCGGGCCGTAGTTCACGCGTCCCAGCGACTCCACCCAGAGCTCCACCTCGGCGGGCCCGGCCACCGGGTCCTCAAGGGCGGCGTTCTCGCCGCTGAGTACGCCTGCGCGTACCCCGTCGACGTACACGACGGCCAGGTCCCGCAGGCCCAGGACGCTCAGCGGATACGGGCGGCGCGGGCCGGGGACGCGGACGTGGTAGCGGACCAGACCGCGGTCGACGCCGAGCTCTTCGAACGTGGGCGGTACGGGGCCTTCCGACTCCTCGTCGCCGAGCGCCTCCAGCACGTCGTCGAGCGGTGCCCAGTCGGTGAGCTCTGCGCGCACCGGCGCACCCAGCGCGGCGGGCGCGGCCGGCAGCCCGGCCGGCGGGCCGTCGCGGTACGGCGCGAGCACGTCCCGGAACAGCCAGAACTTCTCCGTCGGCCGTCCGTACTCGTCGATCGGCGCGTCATAGTCGTACGAAGTCGCGGTCGGCTCCAGCTCCCCGTCATGCAGTTCGCCCGCGCGGTTCGCCCCCGCCCAGCCCGCGAAGCTGGTCCCGCCGTACGCCATGTACACATTCACGGAGGCGCCGGCTTCCAGGATCTCCCGCAGCGCGTCCGCCGCGTCCGCCGGATCCCGTACGGCACGGTCCCTGCCCCAGTGGTCGAACCAGCCGCACCAGAACTCCATGCACATCAGCGGTCCGGTGGGCCGATGGCGGCGCAGCGTCGCGAAGGCGTCCCGGGCACCCGACCCGAAGTTCACCGTCGCGAGCACTGCCGGGACCGAACCGCCGGTGAGCATATGGTCATCGGGTCCGTCGGAGGTGAACAGCGGGACGCTCACCCCGCAGCCGCGCAGCAGGTCCACCAGATGGCGGAGATAGCCCTGGTCGCAGCCGTAGCTGCCGTACTCGTTCTCGACCTGCACCATGATCACGGGGCCGCCGCGGGTGATCTGCCGCTCGACGACCTGCGGCAGGAGCCGGGTGAACCAGCGCTCCACATGCCCCAGATACTCGGCGTCCTCCGTGCGTACGCGCCGTCCGAGGCGACCGGTCAGCCAGTGCGGCAGCCCGCCGTTCTCCCACTCGGCGCAGATGTACGGACCGGGGCGCACGATCGCCCACAGCCCTGCGGCGTGCGCGGCGTCGAGGAAGCGACCGAGTGCGTCGTCGTCGGCGTACCGGCCGGGCCCCGGCTCGTGGAGGTTCCAGGGGACGTATGTCTCGACGCAGTTGAGGCCCATGGCCCGCAGCATCGCCAGCCGGTGGTCCCACTGCGCCTCGTGCACCCGGAAGTAGTGCAGCGCTCCCGACAACAGCCGCACGGGCCGCCCGTCCATCAGGAAATCCCGGTCACCCACCGTGAAATCGGTCACGTATCGCCCCTCGCTCGGTCACGTACCGCGACCAACCTTGGCCCCCTGGCGGCGAGCGGGTCCATGGACAAAGATCGGCGCTGTTTGGACGCAGCACAGGCACGCAGCACAGGCACGCAGCGCCGGCACTCGGCGCCCGAGGAAGGGGCGGAAGCGGATGTATCACACCTGGATGCGCTATTTCACCCCCGGCCCGGTCCATCACCGCCTCGGTCTTGTCTGTCTCGGCGTGGGGCTCCAGCACGGCGTCCTGCCCACCGTCGGGCCCCGCACCCTCGACCACCACGTCGCCGTCGTGATCAGCGCGGGCAGCGGCTGGTTCCGCGGCACCGACGGGCGGCGCACCGCCGTCACCGCGCCCGCACTGATCTGGCTCACCCCGGGCGTGCCGCACCACTACGGCCCCGATCCGGACCGCGGCTGGGACGAGAGCTTCGTCGACTTCGCCGGGCCTGCCACCGCCACGTACACCGAACTCGGCTACATAGAGCCCGAGCGTCCCGTCGTTCCCCTGTCCGACGCCGCCGGGGCCCGCGCCGCGGTGGGCCGCATCGCCCGCGCCGCACGCCGGGGCAACCCGCTCCTGGAGGTCGAGACGGCCGCCGCCGTCCATGAACTCCTGGTCGCCCTGCGCCGTGGCCGCGCCGACACCAACGCCGACGGCGACCCGGTGCTCAGCGCCCTCGCGCGGGACGCCTTCCAGCCGCTCACCGTCGCCGAACACGCGGCCCGCCACGGTATGACCCCCGCCGAGCTGCGCACCGCGGTCCGCCGCGGCGCGGGCTGCAGCCCCAAGGACTACCTCCTCGCCATCCGCCTCGGCCGCGCCAAGGAACTCCTCGCGGCCACCGAACTCCCGGTCGCCGCCGTGGCCCGCCGCGTCGGCTACGAGGACCCGGCCTACTTCTCGCGGCTCTTCACCCGTCGCGTCGGCACCGCGCCCATCCGCTTCCGCGAGCAGCAGGGCCGTACGGTCCCCGGCGGCTGGAGCAACCAGATCCCGGATCCCGAACACCCCCCGACGATCGCCACCGGTCCGACGTAAGCTCGCTGACCATGACCACGAGGGACATCGACGAGAACGTGCGCGCCGAGCTGAACCGACTGCGCGAGAGCATCGACAACATCGACGCGGCAGTCGTCCACATGCTCGCCGAACGCTTCAAGTGCACCCAGCAGGTCGGCCACCTCAAGGCGCAGCACCACCTGCCACCGGCCGACCCGGAGCGGGAGTCCCGCCAGATCGAGCGGCTGAGGCAGCTCGCGGAGAGCGCGAAACTGGACCCGGCGTTCGCCGAGAAGCTGCTGAACTTCATCATCGCCGAGGTGATCCGTCACCACGAGACGATCGCCCGCTCCTGACCGCACCGCTCCTGCGTACTTCGTACGGGCGAAAGCGCCGCACGCTGCTGGAAGGCGCCGCACGCTGCTCGTAGCGTGGGTGCCATGGCCACAAGAGTGCCGGTCCGCCGGCTTCAGCAGCACGCGAGCGAGCTCATCGAGAGGGTCGCGGCCGGTGAGCGTGTGGAGATCACGCGCAACGGCAGGCTCGTTGCGGTGCTCGCCCCACCGGACCCTGAACAGCGCGTGATGGAGGACCTCGTCCGCACGGGCACCGTCGACCCGGAGAACGCCGAATCCGCGCGCGGGCTCGGCGACTGGCAGCCCCTGGCCGCCCGTCCCGGTCCGCCGGCCAGGCTCTCCGAGGTCCTGCTGGCGCTGCGAGCGGAAGAAGACCGTTGATCTACCTCGATTCCTGCGCGCTGCTGAAGCTGCTCCTCCCCGAGCCCGAGACGGACGCACTGCGCACCTTGCTGGCCGCACGAGCTGCGGAAGGCCATGTCACCGCCGCACTCACCCAGACCGAGGTGGCCCGCGCACTCGTACGCGCAGGGGCGGACCCCGAAGTGGGCGACGCCGCCGAGGAGATGCTCGACCGCGTACTGCGCATCCGTCTCACCGACCCGATCCTGCGCGCAGCCGGCCGGATCCCGCAGCGTCATCTGCGCAGCCTCCATGCGATCCACCTCGCGTGTGCCGAACACCTCGAACAGGCGCTGACCGCCTTCGTCACCTACGACAAGCGGCTGGCCGCGGCGGCCACCGAGCGGGACCTGCCGGTCACGGCCCCCGGCGCGTAGAAGTGCGTGCGCTGACAGCGCAATCAATACCCCGTGTGCGGGACAGGTCCCATCAGGCAGCATTGCCCCCATGTCCGTACTGACGCGCGACGAAGCGCAGATCCGAGCCAAGCTCCTCGACGTCCACAGGTACACGATCGACCTCGATCTCACCTCCGGGGAGCAGACCTTCGACTCACGTACCGTCATACACTTCACGGCTCGCGCGGACGGGAACACCTTCGTCGAGCTCAAGCCGGACGTGCTGCGCTCCGTCACCCTCGACGGACAGCCCCTCGACCCCGAGTCGCTCGTCGAGAACCGGCTCGCGCTCCGCGGGCTGAGTGCCGGAGAGCACGAGCTGCGCATCGAGGCGGACATGCGCTACTCCCGTACCGGCGAGGGCATGCACCGCTTCACCGACCCCACCGACGGCGAGACATACGTCTACACCCAGCTGTTCATGGAGGACGTCCAGCGCGTCTTCGCCGCCTTCGACCAGCCCGATCTCAAGGCCGTGTTCGAGCTGTCGGTCACCGCGCCCGAGGGCTGGACCGTCCTCGGCAACGGTGTTGCCACGCACGACGGCGACGGCAGGTGGACCTGCGCGCCGACCCCGCCGCTCGCCACCTACTTCGTCGCCGTCGCCGCAGGACCCTGGCACTCCGTGCACACCGAGCACGCCGGACTGCCCTTCGGCATTCACTGCCGCCGCTCGCTCGCCCCCTACCTGGACGCCGACGCCGACGAGATCCTCGAGATCACGCGCCAGTGCTACGACCGGTACCACGAGAAGTTCGAAGAGCCGTACCCCTTCGACTCGTACGATCAGGCCTTCGTGCCCGAGTTCAACGCCGGGGCCATGGAGAACCCCGGCCTGGTCACCTTCCGCGACGAGTTCGTCTACCGCTCCGCCGTCACCGACACCGAGCGGCAGACCCGCGCCATGGTCATCGCCCACGAGATGGCCCACATGTGGTTCGGCGACCTCGTCACGCTCAAGTGGTGGGACGACATCTGGCTCAACGAGTCCTTCGCCGAGTACATGGGGTACCAGACCCTCACCGAGGCCACCCGCTTCACCGACACCTGGGTCGACTTCGGCATCGGCCGCAAGTCCTGGGGTTACGACGCCGACCAGCGGCCCTCCACCCACCCCGTCGCGCCCGATCCTGAAGCCGTCCCCGACACCGCGTCCGCGATGCTCAACTTCGACGGCATCTCGTACGCCAAGGGCGCGTCCGCGCTGCGGCAGCTCGTCGTCTGGCTCGGCGAGAAGGACTTCCTCGCCGGCATCAACACCCATTTCGCCCGGCACAAGTTCGGCAACGCGACCCTCGCCGACTTCATCGACTCCCTGGCGCAGGCCACGGACCGCGATGTGCACGCATGGGCCGAGTCCTGGCTGCGTACGACCGGTGTGGACACCCTCACCCCGACGGTCGCCGAGTCCGGCGGCAGCTGGTCGCTCCGGATCGCCCAGGACGGCAGCCGCCCGCACCGCATCGCGGTGGGCGCGTACGACATCGACCCGGTGGACCCCGGGCGGCTCGTGCTGCGCACCCGCCTCGACCTGGACATCCCGCAGAACGGGAACGACGGTGCCCAGCCGGGCCGCCGTCCCGCCCTCGTCGTCCTCAACGACGGCGACGCCAGCTACGCCAAGGTCCGCCTCGACGCCACCTCCTGGGACACGGTCGTACGCTCCCTCTCCGGCATCCCGGACCCGCTGACGCGCGCGGTCGTGTGGAACGCCGCCCGCGACATGGTCCGCGACGGTGAACTCGCCCCCGCCGCCTATCTGGAGGCCGCCCGCGCCCACCTCCCGCGCGAGTCGGACCTCGCCGTCGTCCAGGGCGTCCTCGTCTTCGCCGCCGTCCAACTCGCCGACCGCTACCTCACCGCCGACGAGCGGCCCGCCGCCCTCGGCGTGCTGAGGGGCATCTGCCGCGATCTGCTGCGTCGCACCGAGGACGGAAACAACCCCGGCCTGCGCCTCACCGCCGTACGCCACTTCATCGACGCCGCCGCACAGCCCGAGACGCTCCAGGAGTGGTTCGGCGACGGCAGCGTGCCCGGCGGCCCGGAGCTCGACCCCGAGCTGCGCTGGCGCATCCTCTACCGCCTCGCCGTCCTCGGCGCGACCGACGACACGGCGATCGCCGCGGAACTGGACCGTGACCCCAGCGCCACCGGCCAGGAGGGCGCCGCCCGTTGCCGTGCGGCGCTGCCGACCGCGGAGGCGAAGGCGGCCGCCTGGCAGCGGATGTTCACCACCGACTCCCTGTCCAACTACCTGTTCACCGCCACTGCCCAGGGCTTCTGGCAGCCCGAGCAGGCCGATCTGGTACGGGAGTACGTCCCCCGCTACTACCCGGACTCGGTGGCGGTCGCCACCCGCCGCGGCCCGGCCATCGCCGAGGCCGCGGGCCGGTACGCCTTTCCGCTGCACGCGGTGGACGCGGAGACGCTGAGCCTGGGCGAGGGGTGTCTGCGCGACGCCGAGATGATCCCGGCGCTGCGCCGCAAGCTGGTGGACCAGCTCGACGACCTCCGCCGCGCGCTGAGGGTGCGCGCGGGGTAACCGTTCCGGGGGCTCCGCCCCCGGGCCCCCGCGCCTCAATCGCCGGCGAGGCTTGATGTGCCCGGGCATATCAAGCCCGTCCGGGGTCCCCCCGAATGAAGTCTGGGGGAGATTGAGGACAAGCGGCCGGAGGTCGCTTTCGGGGGTCTGGGGGCTTGCCCCCAGCCAATACCACCTTCGGGTTCCGATCGTTGAGGTAGGCGACACCCCGCGCTCACCCGAAGGACCCGCATGAGTACGCCGCCCGGCCCGCCCCTCGCCGGAGGGACCACAGGCCCCGACGCCCTGGGGCCGCTGCTTGCCGTCGTGCTCGACGCACTCCGCGAAGGCGCGGCGGCCCGCGGCGGGCCGTTCCCGAAGGGCGGCCCCCGCGCCGTCGCCGCGCGCGTGCGCGCGGCCGCCCAACCCGTGCTCCCCGGCCTCGGCACCGGTGCCGAAGCCGCCCTGCGCACCCTCGTCCACACCGTCGCGCACGGCGCCGCCGACCCTGCCGACCCGCTGTGCGCCGCGCACCTGCACACCCCGCCCCTCGCGCTCGCCGTCGCCGCCGACCTCGCCGCCTCCGCGCTCAATCCGTCGCTGGACTCCTGGGACCAGGCCCCGGCCGCGTCCGAGCTGGAGGCCGCGGTCTGCCGTGCGCTCGCCGCCGAGGTCTATCCGCACGGGCCCGACCCCGACGCCCTGGTCACCACCGGCGGCACCGAGTCCAACCAGCTCGGCCTGCTGCTCGCCCGCGAACGTCACGGCGCGGTCCAGGTGATCTGCGGGGCCGCCGCCCACCACTCCGTACACCGCGCGGCCTGGCTGCTCGGCCTGCCCGAGCCGGTGACCGTACCCACACCCTCCGGCGTTCTCGACCTCGCCGCGCTGCACGAGGCCCTCACGGAGGCGTCCGGCCCGCTCCTCGTCGCCGCCACCGCCGGCACCACCGACACGGGGCGAATCGATCCGCTCCCCGAGATCGCGGACCTCTGCGACCGTCACCGAGCCGAGCTCCATGTGGATGCCGCCTACGGCGGACCGCTCGTGTTCAGCGAGGAACACCGTGGCAGGCTCGCGGGCCTGGAGCGCGCCCACTCCGTCACCCTCGATCTGCACAAACTGGGCTGGCAACCGGTCGCGGCGGGCATGCTCGCCGTACCGGACCGGGCCCGCCTCGCCCCCCTCGCCGTCAGCGCCGACTACCTCAACGCCGACGACGACACCGAGGCCGGCCTGCCGGACCTGCTGGGCCGCTCCTTGCGGACGACCCGCCGCGCCGACATCCTCAAGGTCGCCGTCACCCTCCGGGCCCTGGGCCGCACCGGTCTCGCCGCGCTGATCGACCGCAGCTGCGCCGCCGCCCACCAGTTCGCCGGCCTGATCGAGAAGCACCCCCGCCTGGAGCTGTACGCGCGGCCCACCCTGCCCACCGTCCTGTTCCGCCCCGCCGCGGCCACCGACGAGCAGACCGCCGCCGTCCGCCGCACCCTCCTCGCCGAGGGCCGCGCCGTCCTCGGCCGGGCCCGCGCCGACGGCCGGCTCTGGCTCAAGGCCACCCTGCTCAACCCGCACGCCACCCTGGGCGACCTCGAAGCCCTGATCGAACTCGTGGAAGGCAGCACCCCCCGATGACCGGAACGCCTGCAACCGAACCCACCCCCTACGCCCCGGGGGCGTGGGGGGACTCCCAGCCCCATGACCTCGTGGGCGTCGGCATCGGGCCGGTCAACCTCTCCCTCGCCGCGCTCGCGCACGGCGTCCCGGGCGGACTCGCCACCGCCTTCTACGAGCAGCGGCCCGCCTTCGCCTGGCATCCCGGCCTGCTGATCGAGGGCGCGACGATCCAGGTCCCCTTCCTCGCGGACCTGGTGACCCTCGCCGACCCGGCCAGCCCCTGGACCTTCCTCAACTATCTGCGCTCCCAGGAGCGGCTCTTCCCCTTCTACTTCGCCGAGAAGTTCCACATCCACCGTGCCGAGTACGACGCCTACTGCCGCTGGGTCAGCGACAAGCTGCCCGGTCTGTACTTCGGCCACCAGGTCGACGCCGTCCGCTGGAACCCCGAACGCGCCCTGTTCGAGGTCGACTTCACCCAGCTCGACGCCGAGGGCGAGGTCGAGGCCCTGGGCCGCGCATACACCCGGAACATCGCGCTCGGCGTCGGCACCGAGCCGTACGTCCCGGAGCCGCTCAAACCGCTCGCCGACGCCGTCACCGTCCCGGTCATCCACTCCGCGGACTATCTCCACCACCGGGAACGGCTGCTGGCGGCCGAGCGCATCACGATCATCGGCTCCGGGCAGTCGGGCGCGGAGGTCTTCCTCGACCTGCTGCGGGCCCGCCCCGCGGGCAGCGAGAAGCTTCACTGGCTGGGCCGTTCGGAGGCGTTCGCGCCGATGGAGTACTCCAAGCTCGGCCTGGAGCACTTCACCCCCGACTACATGCGCTACTTCCACGCGCTGCCCGAACAGACGCGCAACGGTCTCGTCCCGCGCCAGTGGCAGCTCCACAAGGGCATCGACGCCAGCACCATCGCGGCGATCCACGACGAGCTCTACCGCCGTACGCTGCACGGCGGCTGGCCCGACGCCGTCCTCACCCCCGGCGTCACCGTACGCACCGCGGGCCGGGTCGGCACCACCAAGATCGAGCTCCATCTGGAGCACACCCAGCAGGGCAGCCGCTCCCGGCTCACCACCGACGCCGTGGTGCTGGCCACCGGTTACCGCGAGCGCCCGGTGGACCGGATGCTCGTCGGCCTCGACCGGTACATGCGCTGGGACTCGGCCGGGCGGCCGCTCATCGACGACCAGTTCCGGCTGTGTCTGGACGCATCGGTGCGCGGCTCGGTGTACGTACAGAACGCGGAGCACCATACGCACGGTGTGGGCGTGCCCGACCTCGGGCTCGCGGCATGGCGCAGCGCCGGCATCCTCAACTCCCTGACCGGCAAGGAGCCCTATCCGCTGCCGCGCCGCACCGCCTTCACCCGCTTCGGCCTGGACCGCGAACAGGCCCGCCCGGCACCGGTGCCGACGGGCCTGCTGCCGCTGGTGGAACAGTCCTGATCAGAAGAGGGGCGTACCGTCCCGGGTCAGCTTCCAGCCCACCGTCGCGAACTGCGCCGGGTCGACCGTGCCCTTCGCCTTCACCCAGTTGATGATCGTGTTCCGGATCTCCTCCGAATTGGCCCACAGCTGCTGGGCCCTGGCGACATGCGGGAAGTTCCCGCCACCGGCGGCCCGGTAGTTGTTGACGGCCAGCACGAACTGCGCCGCCGGGTCGATCGGCTTGCCGTCGAAGGACAGCTTCGCGATCCGCGCACCGGCCGGCTTGGCGATGTCGATCTCGTACGTCAGACCCGAGATCGCGTCGTAGTTGTAGTCCGGGGTGTTGTCGGCGTTGGTCAGCTTGGCGGTGTCGACGGGGCCGCCGGCCGGCGTCTGCACGTAATACCGCGCCGAGAACTCCAGATAGTCCTTGATCTGCGCGCCGGTCAGCAGCCGCGCCTCCAGGGTGTTCTCGAAGACATAGAGACCGGCCGCGTCCCTGATGGTCACCTGCCCCGCCGGGATCGCCGCGGTGCGCGAGAAACAGGAGGCCTGCGAGAGAACCGGCAGCGCCGCGTACTGGCCGCCGGCCAGCGCCGCCTGCACTGTCTGAGCCTGGACGTGATTGATCAGATCAATGATCGGCTCGTCCTTCCACGGCGCATCGGCCGTGGTCATCGCGGCGGCGGAGGTGCCGATGACCTGGTTGACGTAGGCCACGACCTTCGTGTGCTCGTCGCCGAGCAGCTTGGTGATCTTCGGGTCCTCGTCGGCCGTGTTGGAGTTGAGGACCTGCGCGCCGACCGTCTCCACCGTCCAGCGGCCCTTCTGCCAGACCAGTTCGAAGTCGAACAGCGTCAGCCGCTGGCCCCACTTGAGCGGCTCGGAGAGCACGACCTTCTGGCCGGTCTCCTTGTTGGCCACGAAGTACTCGGCGATCTCGGTGTGCGCGTGGCCGACGAGTATCGCGTCGATGCCGGGCACCTGCTCGGCGACCAGAGCGGCGGCGTTCTCGATGTACGGGAGCTGGTCGCCGTACGAGGACGTGCCGCTGGAACCCGAGTGGGCAGAGACGATCACGACGTCCGCGCCCAGGGAGCGCAGCTTCGGCACCCACTTCGCGGCCTGCTCCTCCAGACCGGGGAAGACCATCTTGCCCTGGACGTTGGCCTTGTCCCAGATCGCGATGCCGGGGTTGGTCAGGCCCAGGACCGCGACCTTGACGTCACGGCCGTGCGGGGTGCACAGCCGGTGGATGCTGTACGGCGGGAAGGCCGGGCGAAGCGTCCTGGCGTCCAGCGCGTTCGCGCCGAGCAGCGGGAAGCGGCACTGCTGCTGGAACTTGCGCAGCACCGGGATGCCGTAGTTGAACTCGTGGTTGCCGAGCGCCGCCGCGTCGTATCCGATGGCGTTCATGGCCTGGGCCATGGGGTGCACCGGGCCGCGCTCGGCCGTGATCGGGTCGACCTTGGCGTAGTAGTACGAGAGCTGGGTGCCCTGGATGGTGTCACCGGCGTCGATGAGCAGCGTGTTGCGCCGGCCCTTCTGCGCCCGGATCTTCTCCACCAGCGTGGAGATCTTCGCCAGGCCCACGTCGTTGTGCGCCTTGTCGTCGAACTCCTTGTCCGTGAAGTAGTCCCAGTTGAAGACATTGCCGTGCAGATCGGTGGTGCCCATGACGGTGAAGGAGTACCGCTTCGGCGGACGTCCCCGGCCGTGGTCCTGCTCGGTGGCCGCTGCGGCTTCGGCCGGCAGCGCGGTGGCGCCGGCGATGGCCACGCCGGCCCCGGCGGCGGCAGACCGCTCCAGGAACGTCCTACGGTTCAGCGGCATTTCGTCTCCCTCGTTTCGGTGCTGCGCGCTGTGCACAACGCGCGTAGATTCTGTCTCAGGAGTACCAATCAACAACAGCCCTCGCGGGTTTCCATCTGATGTCTGCCGGTTGTTCCGCGGGGGATGCGAAGGTGTCCATTACGTCCGCCGGTACGACCACGCAGTACAGAGGGAGCCTCCCGTGACCACCGACGCACCCGCCACCGCCGCGCCCTACGGCACCCCCGAGACGCCGCGGGTCGCCGTGCGCGGCGAGGCACGCCTGGAGTTCGACCCGGAGATCGCCAGGATCGGTGTCACGGTCAGCGCGCGCGGCACGGACCGGCGCAGCGCGCTGGAGGACCTCACCCGGCGCAACTCAGGCGTCCTGGACCTGATCAAGTCGTACGGCGAATCGGTGGAGAAGCTGGAGACCGGCGCCTTCTCCATCACCCCCGAGCTCACCCGGCACGGCCGCGGCGAACGCGTCCGCGCCTACTACGGCCGCGTCCACATCACCGCCGAGCTCGGCGACTTCACCGCGCTCGGCGAGCTCACCACCCGACTCGCGGACCTCGAACTCACCCGGGTGGACGGCCCCTGGTGGGCGCTGCGCCCGGACTCGCCGGCCCACGGCGAGGCGCGCCGCCAAGCGGTGAAGGAAGCGGTCCAGCGGGCCCGCGAATACGCCGAGGCCCTCGGCGCGCGACTGGCCGCACTGGTGGAGCTCGCCGACCTCGGCGCCGAGAACGCCGTTGCATATGGAATGCCGCCCGCCCCCGGCGGCATGCGGATGGCCGCCTACGGATCCGACGAGTCCGCCGAAATGGCCCCGGCCCTTGACCTGGAGCCGCAGCGACAGACCGTGTACGCGCAGGTCAACGCCCGCTTTACGATGACGCCGCCGAAGCTCTAGTCAGAGCGCACCGAACGGCCGGAAATGCTCATCGGAGCACCCCCGCGCGCAATTCAACACTTGTCAATAACCCTTCACGCAAAGGTTGTTGAGTAGTCATGCAGGACCAATTCTCTACTGGCCGGTAAGGCCTAGGCTCGAAGCATGCGCCGAGCAAAGATCGTCTGTACTCTGGGGCCCGCCACCGACACATACGACCAGATCAAGGCATTGGTCGAGGCCGGAATGGACGTCGCCCGCTTCAACCTCAGCCACGGCACCTACGCCGAGCACGAGGAGCGCTACCAGCGCGTACGCAAAGCCTCCGACGAAACGGGCCGCAGCGTCGGTATCCTCGCCGACCTTCAAGGCCCGAAGATTCGGATGGGACGCTTCCGCGAAGGACCCGTACTCCTTGAACGCGGCGATGAATTCACCATCACCGTCGAGGAGATCGAGGGCGACCGCGAGATCTGCGGCACCACCTATCCGGGTCTGGCCGACGATGTCACTCCCGGTGAGCGCATCCTCGTCGACGACGGCAAGGTCGCCCTCGAAGTGACCGCGGTCGAGGGCACCCGGGTCCGCACCGTCGTCGTCGAAGGCGGCATGGTCTCCGACCACAAGGGCCTCAACCTCCCCGGTGTCGCCGTCTCGGTGCCCGCCCTCTCCGAGAAGGACATCGAAGACCTCCGCTGGGCGCTGCGCATCGGCGCGGACATCATCGCGCTCTCCTTCGTACGCAGCGGACGCGACATCGAGGACGTCCACCGGATCATGGCCGAGGAGAACCGCCGCCTCCCGGTCATCGCCAAGATCGAGAAGCCGCAGGCCGTCGAGAACATCGACGACATCGTGGCCGCCTTCGACGGGATCATGGTCGCCCGCGGTGACCTCGGCGTCGAGATGCCCCTCGAGCAGGTGCCGATCGTCCAGAAGCGCGCGATCAAGCTCGCCAAGCGCAACGCCAAGCCGGTGATCGTCGCGACCCAGATGCTCGACTCGATGATCGACAACTCCCGCCCCACGCGCGCCGAGGCATCCGATGTCGCCAACGCCGTGATCGACGGCACCGACGCCGTGATGCTCTCGGGCGAGACAAGCGTCGGAAAGTACCCCATCGAGACGGTGCGGACGATGGGCCGCATCGTCGAGGCGGCCGAGGAGGACGTGCTCGCCAAGGGCCTGCCGCCGCTGACCGAACGGAACAAGCCCCGTACGCAGGGCGGCGCCGTGGCCCGTGCGGCGGCGGAGATGGGTGACTTCCTGGGCGCGAAGTTCCTGGTCGCCTTCACCCAGTCCGGCGACACCGTCAGGCGCCTGTCCCGCTACCGCTCACCGATCCCGCTGCTGGCCTTCACCCCGGACCCGGCCACCCGCTCCCAGCTGAACCTCACCTGGGGAGTGGAGACCTTCCTCGGCCCGAGCGTCGAATCCACGGACGCGATGGTCGCCCAGGTCGACGAGGAGCTGCTGAAGATCGGCCGCTGCGAGAAGGGCGACACCGTGGTGATCACGGCCGGCTCGCCGCCCGGAGTGCCCGGCTCCACGAACCTGGTGCGGGTGCATCACATCGGCGAGGACGACAGCCCCAAGTAAACGCCGCGAGGCCCCTCTTCGGAGGGGCCTCAGTCGTGACCTTGGAAAACGAGGGAAAGTACCCCGGGTGGGATTCGAACCCACGCTGGATGGTGTTTGAGACCATTGCCTCTACCGCTGGGCTACCGGGGCGCCCTTGGAAACAAAGGATGGCGAAGACCCTTCGTGTCCCAACCATACAGGAGCTGGGTAGGCTCATGGGGAGCACCCTGCCTTGGAATGAGGAGTCCCGTGACCGCCCCCGAGTCGCCCCAGCCCACCGCCGATGACGACAAGTCGCACGTCCCTCCGCTGACGACCCGCGTGGTGATCGCCGAGGACGAGGCCCTCATCAGGCTCGACCTCAAAGAGATGCTGGAGGAAGAGGGGTACGCGGTCGTCGGCGAGGCCGGAGACGGCCAGCGGGCCGTCGAGCTCGCCCGGGAGCACCGGCCGGACCTCGTCATTCTCGATGTGAAGATGCCCGTCCTGGACGGGATCTCCGCGGCCGAGAAGATCACCGAGGAGTCCATCGCCCCCGTTCTGATGCTGACCGCGTTCTCGCAGCGCGATCTCGTCGAGCGGGCCCGGGACGCGGGAGCCATGGCGTATCTGGTGAAGCCGTTCAGCAAGAGCGATGTGGTGCCCGCCATCGAGATGGCCGTCTCCCGCTTCACCGAGCTCAAGGCGCTGGAGCAGGAGGTCGCGGACCTCTCCCAGCGGCTGGAGACGCGCAAGCTGGTGGACCGCGCGAAGAGCATTCTGCAGACGCAGTACGGGCTCACCGAGCCGAACGCCTTCCGCTGGATCCAGAAGACGTCGATGGACCGGCGGCTGTCGATGCAGCAGGTGGCCGAGGCGGTCATCGAGGACGCCGAGGAGAAGAAGGCCGCGAAGGGCGAATAGCGCATTCAGCAGTACACAGCGCATTCAGCAGTACATACGGAGAGGCCCGCACCCCGAGCTCGGGGTGCGGGCCTCTCCGTATGCGTACGGCTCAGTCCTCGCCGAGGTATGCCTTGCGGACCGAGTCGTCGTGGAGCAGGTCCTGGCCCGTGCCCGAGAGCACGATGTTGCCGATCTCCATGACATGGCCCTGGTCGGCGAGCGAGAGCGCGGCCTGGGCATTCTGCTCGACGAGCAGAATGGTGGTGCCCTGGGCCTTGAGCTCGACGATCGTCGCCATGATCTTCTGCATCATGATCGGGGAGAGACCCATGGAGGGCTCGTCGAGCATGAGCAGCTTGGGCTGGGACATGAGCGCGCGACCCATGGCGAGCATCTGCTGCTCGCCGCCGGAGAGCGTGCCCGCGGCCTGCTTGCGCCGCTCACCCAGGATGGGGAAGAGGTCGTAGGCGCGCTGGATGTCCTTCTCGATTCCGGCCTTGTCGCTGCGGAGGAAGGCGCCCAGCCGCAGGTTGTCCTCGATCGTCATGCGCGGGAAGATGTGCCGCCCCTCGGGGGAGTGGGCGAGACCGAGCGAGACGATCTGGTGGGCCGGTACCTTCTTGAGCGACTTGCCGTTGAACTTGACCTGGCCGCCGACGGGCTTGAGAAGGCCCGAGAGGGTGCGCAGCGTGGTGGTCTTGCCGGCGCCGTTGGTGCCAATCAGGGTGACGACCTCGCCGGCCTGGACGCTGAACGAGATGCCCTTGACGGCCTCGATCTTGCCGTAGGCGACGCGCAGGTCCTCGACTTCGAGAAGTGCGGTCATCAGTCGTTCTCCTTGCTGGCGGACTCGGCGGGTCCGGTGGACTCCGCTGCGCCGGTTTCTGCCGCTACCACTTCCGCGACTTCTTCGTCGCCGGGGGCGCCTTCGAAGGGTTCGCCGAGGTAGGCGGCGATGACTCGCTCGTCTCCCTGGACGGTTTCGCTGTCGCCCTCGATGAGCTTCTCGCCCTGGACGAGCACCGCGACGCGGTCGCACAGGTTGAAGATGAAGCGCATGTCGTGCTCGATGACGAGGACGGCGATGCCCATGTCCCGGATGGCGAAGACGAGTTCCTCGGTGGCCCGGGTCTCCTGCGGGTTCATGCCGGCCGTCGGCTCGTCCAGGAGGAGCAGACCCGGGTCGCTCGCCAGGGCGCGCGCGATCTCGAGCTTGCGCTGCTCGCCGTAGGGGAGGTTGCGGGCGAGGTGCTCGGCCTTGCCGGCGAGGCCGATGAACTCGAGGAGTTCCATGGCCCGTGCCCGGGACTTGGCCTCGGCCTTGTGGAAGCCGGGGCCGCGCAGGAGGGCGGACCAGAGGCCTTCCTTGGTACGGGTGTGGCGGCCGACGAGCACATTTTCCAGGACGGTCATGTTGCCGAAGAGGCGGATGTTCTGGAAGGTGCGCGCGACGCCCGCCGCCGTGACCTTGAAGGACTTGGCGGGGAGGACGGTGCCCTTGTAGCGGACCTCGCCCTCGGTGGGGATGTAGAGACCGGTGAGGCAGTTGAAGAAGGTGGTCTTCCCCGCGCCGTTGGGGCCGATGAGGCCGACGATCTCGCCGCTGTTGACGGTGAGGTCGACCGAGCGTACGGCGGTGAGGCCGCCGAACCGCATGGTGACGCCGCGGGCGTCGAGGACCGTCTCGCCGGGCGCCGTGGCCGGGGCGGTGTCCTTCGTGGTGGTGTCGGTGGTCATGGATCAGGCCCCTGTCTTGCTGAGGACTGCGGGCGCTTCCGCGGATTCGTGGAACTCGAGCTGGCGGCGCCGGTTGGGGATGAGTCCCTCGGGCCTGAAGCGCATCAGGAGTACGAGCGCAAGGCCGAAGGCGAGGAGCTGGTAGTCGCCGAGGAACTGCAGCTTGGCCGGGATCAGGTAGAGCAGCGCGGCGCCGACGAGGGGTCCGCTGATGGTGCCCATGCCGCCGAGGACGACCGCAGCCAGCAGGAAGGCCGAGTTCGGCGGGACGACGTGGGCGAACTGGTACTGCTCCGGCGTCACGGTGTAGGTGACGTGTGCCTGGACCGTGCCGGCGAGGCCGGCGAGAGTCGCACCGAGGGCGAACGCGATGAGCTTGACCCGGAAGCCGTTGATGCCCATGGCGAGCGCCGCGGTCTCGTCCTCGCGGATCGCGATCCAGGCGCGGCCGATGCGGGAGTCACCGCTGCGGCGGAAGACCACCACGACGATCAGGGTGATCAGCAGCATCAGGAAGAAGTAGTTCGCGAACCGGCCGATGGTGACGCCGAAGATGCTGTGCTCGAGTCCGAAGTCGAAGCCGAACATCTCCAGGTTCGGGATCGACGAGATGCCGTTGGACCCGTTGGTGATGTCGGGGCCCGAGGTGCCGTCGAGGTTGTTGACGGTGATCCGGAAGATCTCACCGAAGCCGAGCGTGACGATCGCGAGGTAGTCGCCGCGCAGTCGCAGGGTCGGGGCGCCGATGAGGACGCCGAAGACCATGGACGCGGTGGCGCCGACGAGGACCGCTCCCCAGAAGGGGAAGTGGACGTCGAACGGCGAGGACGGCGATCCGGAGACCATGGCCGCGGCGTACGCGCCGACGCCGAGGAAGGCGACGTAACCGAGGTCGAGGAGTCCGGCGAGGCCGACGACGATGTTCAGACCGAGGGCGACGGTGGCGAAGATCAGGATGTAGACGCCGATGGTCGCGTACTGGTCGTCGGACTGGGTGAAGGGGAACGCGGCGGCGGCGGCGAACGCGCCGGCCATCGTCACGTTGCGGTGCTTCGCGGTGATCGCGGACACCCGTCCGACCAGCCCGGCCTTGAAGAGCGCGCCGAACCCGAAACCGGCGGTGATGAGGAAGCCGACGAAGAGCTCGTCGTACTCGGTGCCGATGCCGTACGTGAAGACGACCAGGCCGAAGCTGAGCGCCGCGACGATGATCAGGATCTCGACGTAGGAGGGCAGCTTGCGGGCGGGTGCCGCGGTGCCGCTGGCGTAGGCAGCCTTGGCGATGATTATGCGGTTGCGCCGGTTGTGCTTGTACCGTCCCCACCAGTTCTCATCGGGGTCCGCCGGGTCGACCTTCGGCCGCTCGAAGGGCAGCGACCGGGCGCCAATGAGGGCGACGAGGCTGACAATGCCGGCGAAGAAGCCGCCGGGCTCCAGGTTGGCGAGGCCGCCGAGCTCCTTGCTGATCGCGATCAGCGTGAACCAGGTGGTTGCGTAGGCGGCGTAGGCGGAGAGCCTGATCGCCGGGTCGGCACCCGCGGGGGTGAGCCACTTCAGGCCCTTGACCCCGTACGAGGAGAGTCCGAACAGGGTGGTCAGGGCGCCCGCGATGAGGACGAGCCACTGGAGTCCGCCGGGGTAGCCGTAGACGGTGAGGTCGCCGGGGAAGGCGGCCGTCCAGGTCCAGGCGAGGAACGCCGAGATGACGGTGAGGGCACCGCCGCCGGTGGCAACCGCTCGCGCGATGGTCGGCGGGAGGGCGATGAGGCCCGACTGTGCGCTGTCGGCCGGGGTCCGCGGGGTTTCCGCGGTGGTGGTCTGTGTCGTCATCGGTGTCACGCCCTGTCCGCGACGCGCTCGCCGAGGAGGCCCTGTGGCCTGACGAGGAGCACGACGATGAGAAGTACGAAGGCCCAGACGTCGGCCCAGGACTGGCCGCCGAGCTGCTGCATGCCGGGGATGTCGTTGATGTAGGCCGTGGCCATGGTTTCGGCGATGCCCAGGGCGAGACCGCCCAGCATGGCGCCGTAGATGTTGCCGATTCCGCCGAGGACGGCTGCGGTGAACGCCTTGAGGCCGAGGATGAAGCCCATGCGGAAGTTCACTTCGCCGTACTTGAGGCCGTACGCGACGGCTCCGACGGCCGCGAAGGCGGCGCCGAGGGCGAACGCGACCACGATGATGCGGTCGGTGTTGATGCCCATGAGCTTGGCCGTGTCCGGATCCTGGGCGGTGGCCTGCATACCGCGTCCGGTGCGGGTCTTCATGACGAAGAACGCGAGGATCGCCATACAGATGGGAGCGGCGATCAGCAGGAAGATGTCACCGGTCTGGATGGTGATGCTGCCGAGGTGGAAGGGGCCACCTGGGATTTCGGGGAAGGTGCGGGAGGACTTCGCCTCGGGGTACCAGGCCCACACCGCCTGCTGGAGAGCCAGCGAGAGGCCGATGGCGGTGATGAGTGGTGCGAGGCGGGGTGCGGTGCGCAGCGGTCGGTAGGCGAACCGTTCCGCCCCGACCGCGATGGTGGTGGCGACGATGATCGCGCCGATGAGCATGAGTGGCAGGGCAAGCCACATGGTGGTGCCGGTGGGAAGGATGAGCCAGACCGTGAGGGCCCCGAACCCTCCGGTCATGAAGATCTCGCCATGGGCGAAGTTGATGAGCTGGACAATGCCATAAACCATCGTGTAGCCGATGGCGACGAGCCCGTACATGGATCCCAGTAGCAGGCCGTTGACCAGCTGTTGCGGCAGTTCGTGCACCGCAGGTCCTCCGAGTCTTTCGACGGATGTGACACCGCGCGGGGCGCTGGTTTTGCGGCGCCCCGCGCGGCTTGTGAGGTGTTACGGAGTGAGGATCAGCCGGCGAACGTGCCGGACTTGACGGCCTTCCAGGCAGTGCCCTCGTACTTGTAGACCGTGAGCTGCTTGTTGGTGGCGTCGCCGAACTCGTCGAAGGCGACCTTGCCGGTCACTCCGTCGAAGGAAACACCCTGCAGGGCCTCGATGACCTTGGCGCGGGCGTCGGAGGGAAGCTTGCCGTCGTTGCCCTCGACGACCTTCTTCACGGCCTCGATGATCGACCAGGCAGAGTCGTACGAGTAGCCGCCGTAGGCCTCGTAGGCCTCCTTGTAGCCGCCGGCCTTGTAGTTGGCCACGAAGTCCTTGGCCGAGGGGAGCGTCTCGACCGGCGCACCGACGGAGGTGGCGAGGTCGCCCACGCCCTCCTTGCCGGAGAGCTTGATGAAGTCGGCGCTGTAGATGCCGTCGCCGCCGACGAGCGGGATCGCGGCACCGGACTTCTTGATCTGCTTGCTGAGCGGGCCCGCGACCGGGTACTCGCCGCCGTAGTAGACGACGTCGGCCTTGGAGCTCTTGATCTGGGTGACGACGGCCGCGAAGTCCTTGGTGTCAGGGTTCACGTGCTCGGTGCCGGCGACCTTGCCGCCGAGCTTCTCGAACTCCGCCTTGAAGGTGGCGGCGAGACCGGCGCCGTACGTCTTCTTGTCATCGATGATGAAGACGTTCTTCTTCTTGGCGTCGTTGAAGAGGTACTGCGCGGCGAACGGGCCCTGGATGGCGTCCGTGGTCGCGGTGCGGAAGTACGACTTGTACGGGCGGGCCTTCTCGCCGCTGTTCCACTTCGGTCCCTGGGTCAGGGCCGGGTTGGTGTTGGCGGGCGAGACCTGAGCCAGCTTCGCGTCGTCGAAGACCTTCTGCATGGACTCGGCGACCGAGGAGTTCAGGGGGCCGACGACACCGAGGACGTCCTTGTTGGCGACGAACTTGGTGGCGTTCTGCTGTCCGGAGGACGGCTGGGCCTGGTCGTCGAAGGCCTCGACCTTGAAGGTGATGCCGTTGACGTACTTCTTTGCGTTGGCCTGCTTGGCCGCGAGGTCGACGGAGTTCTTGATGCCGAGACCCAGAGCGGAGAGCTCACCGGTCAGCGGGGCATCGATGCCGATGACGACCGTGGTACCGCCGCCCTCGGCACCACTTTTGCTGTCGTCGCGAGAGCCACAGGCAGTGAGCGCAAGGGCTCCCGCGGTGAGCGCAGCCGTCATGGCTACGAGCGAACGTTGACGCACGATCAGTCCTTTCACCTGGCACGGCCGCCCCCCATGGGACGTACCGAGTCGAGCGCTGGAACCGAACTGAAGGAAATCCGGCGGCGCGGTGACTGGGCGTGACTCTAAGCGCGGTATTGGGGGAGGTGGAGTGGTCTGGGCAAGGATGTGACGCTCTTGTTATGCCGCGGCGTACTGCATAGCGGATTTTCGCGGGTGGAACGGGGGAATTCCGGTCGGTTCGTCTTGTCCGCATGCTGAGAACGTGCAGGACCGTCCGGCGGTTTGAGTCCTGTCATTTGATCTTCGGGGCACTCAGTGCCAACCGCTCTGGCCAGGTCTCGGGCATACCGATCGCCCAGAATGTAACTCTGCTCTTGCATTGCGCGTGCATTACGCAGTGTTACGTCGAGGAAAGGGAGACCGGCATTCCGTGCCACCTTTTGGCAGTCGGACACGTGAACCACGACGAGTACTTTGCGTGGCATTTCCGTACGCACGGTGAACGGCGCGGCGGGCGTGGTGGAAACCCGCAGGCCGGCCGAGGTCTGGGTGATCCGCTCGATCGTGACCGGTGGTCCGGAGGTGGTGGTGACCGTGACGGTGAAATCGAACGAGTGGTGTCCGGCGACCGGCCGGACGGGCGCCTCGTAGACCACGGTGACCGCCTGCGCAGGCCAAGGCGTCGGGGGCGGCGGAGGCGGCGTCGGCCGGGTCACGTAGAGGTACGACACGCCTGCGCCGAGGACGGCCGCCGAGGTGGCGGCGATGACCGCGGGGCGATGACGCGCGGCGAAGCCGGCGAGTCGGCCCTGCCGGGGCCGTGCCGCGCGGGGAGCGGGGGCGTCGTCCGGCGCGTACGTGCCCTCGCCCGGCTCGACCGGGCCGACTCCGCTCATTGCCAGGGGCCTCCGGTCGGAGTCCCGCTGCGGTAGCGCTCGGCGCACCGGACTGTGGCCTGACTGTCGATCAACTTCCCTGCGGCGTCCGGTCCCAGGCGCTGTTGTTCGGCGCGGGCGGCGGCCACCACGTCCAGCAGGATCTGGTTCTGTCCGCCGGACAGACCCATGGCCTGGTAGTCGAGGTTGGCCTGCTTCCCGCCGTCGAGGACGACCCGCGCCCAGTGGGAGATCAGCCGTTCGCACAGTTCTTTTGGTGGGGTGGCGTGCGGAGCCGGTGCGGCGGTTTCGGCGGGACCGCCCCCGCAGCCGGTGAGGACGGCCAGCAGCGCGACGGCGGGCATCGCAAAGTGCCTTGCTCGGCGTGGCGGTCGGGACCCCATGCCGCGACGCTAGCGGGGGGTGACGGGAGAGGGCAATGGTGCGCTTGGTGCCGCCGGACGTGTGGTCCGGCGGTACCCACCGCGGGAGGGCGGCGCGGGCACGCCGGACCGCAGGGCCGGTCAGCCCGTCGTGCCGCCCGGGTTCGCATCCCGCAGCAGACAGGTCAGCCGGGCCGTGCAGACCCGCTTGTCCTGCTCGTCGGTGATCACGATCTCGTACGTCGCCGTGGAGCGGCCGCGATGAACCGGGGTCGCCACCCCGGTGACCAGGCCCGAGCGGACGCCACGGTGGTGCGTGCAGTTGAGGTCCACACCGACGGCGATCTTGGTGCTACCGCCGTGCAGCATCGAGCCGACCGAGCCGAGCGTCTCGGCGAGCACGGCGGACGCGCCGCCGTGAAGCAGTCCGTACGGCTGGGTGTTGCCCGCGACCGGCATCGTGCCGACGACGCGTTCCGCCGAGGCCTCGGTGATCTCCACGCCCATGCGGTCGCCCAGTGTCCCGGCGGAGAAGAGCGCGGGCAGATCGACCCCGAGCGCGGCGTATTCGTCGATGACCTCTTGCGGGAACTTCACGGTTCTCTGCTCGCCCATGGGGCCCGGCTCCGATCTCAGTACGTTGCGTGCTGTGTGCACCGTCTTATCAGATGCCTGAGCGAACGCTTAGGTGGGTGTCCCCATTCCCCGAGGCCCCTCACTGCCCGTGCTCGAACCGCACCACCACGGACTTGCTCGCCGGGGTGTTGCTGACGTCGGCCGTGGAGTCCAGCGGCACCAGCACATTTGTCTCCGGGTAGTACGCGGCCGCGCAGCCACGCGCGGTGGGGTAGTGCACCACTCGGAAGCCGGGCGCCCGCCGCTCCACGCCGTCCTTCCACTCGCTGACCAGATCGGTGTACGAGCCGTCCGCAAGGCCCAGCTCCCGGGCGTCCTCGGGGTTCACCAGGACGACCCGGCGGCCGCCCTTGATGCCGCGGTAGCGGTCGTCGAGGCCGTAGATCGTGGTGTTGTACTGGTCGTGCGAGCGCAGCGTCTGCAGCAGCAGCCGGCCCGCCGGGAGCTCGGGGAACTCCACCGGCGCGGCAGTGAAGTTGGCCTTCCCGGTGGCGGTGGGGAAGCGGCGCTCGTCGCGCGGGCCATGCGGGAGCGTGAAGCCGCCGGGGCGGGCGATCCTCGCGTTGAAGTCCTCGAAACCGGGCACCACGCGCGCGATGCGGTCGCGGATCGTCCCGTAGTCCTTCTCGAAGTCCTCCCACGGCGTCGTCGACGCGGGACCGAGCACCGCACGCGCCATCCGGGTCACGATGGCCGGCTCGGAGAGCAAATGAGGGCTCGCCGGGGGCAGATTGCCGCGCGAGGCGTGCACCATGCTCATCGAGTCCTCGACCGTCACCACCTGCCTGCCGCCCGCCTGGATGTCCTTGTCCGTCCGGCCGAGGGTGGGCAGGATCAGCGCCCGCGCGCCGGTGACCGCGTGCGAGCGGTTCAGCTTGGTCGACACATGGACGGTGAGCCGGGCCCGGCGCATCGCCGCCTCGGTGACCTCGGTGTCGGGCGTCGCGCCCACGAAGTTGCCGCCCATCGCGAAGAAGACCTTCGCCTCGCCGTCCCGCAGCGCCTGGATGGAACGTACGACGTCGAAGCCGTGGTGGCGCGGCGGCGCGAAGCCGAACTCCTTCTCCAGGGCGTCCAGGAAGGCCGGGGCGGGCCGCTCGAAGATGCCCATGGTGCGGTCGCCCTGGACATTGGAGTGCCCGCGCACCGGGCAGACGCCGGCGCCGGGGCGCCCTATGTTGCCGCGCAGCAGAAGGAGGTTGACCACCTCGCGGATGGTCGGCACCGAGTGCTTGTGCTGGGTCAGGCCCATCGCCCAGCAGACGATGGTGCGCTCGGACGCGAGGACCATGGCGAGCGCCTGCTCGATCTCGGCCCGCTGAAGGCCGGTCGCGGCCAGCGTCTCGTCCCAGTCGGCGGCGCGGGCCGCGGCCACGAACTCCTCGTAGCCATGGGTGTGTTCCCGTACGAAATCCTCGTCGACGGCCCCGTCCGTCTCGAGGATCAGTTTGTTCAGCAGCCGGAACAGGGCCTGGTCGCCGCCGATGCGGATCTGCAGGAAGAGATCGGTCAGCGCCGTCCCCTTGATCATGCCCTGCGGGGTCTGCGGATTCTTGAACCGCTCCAGGCCGGCCTCGGGCAGCGGATTCACGGAAATGATCTTCGCGCCCGCGTTCTTGGCCTTCTCCAGCGCGCTGAGCATCCGGGGGTGGTTGGTGCCGGGGTTCTGCCCGGCGACGATGATCAGGTCCGCCCGGTGGAGATCCTCCAGCGAGACGCTGCCCTTGCCGATGCCGATCGTCTCGGTGAGCGCCGAGCCGGAGGACTCGTGGCACATGTTGGAGCAGTCGGGGAGATTGTTGGTGCCGAATTCGCGGGCGAAGAGCTGGAGCAGGAAGGCGGCTTCGTTGCTGGTGCGGCCCGAGGTGTAGAAGAGCGCCTCGTCGGGGGAGGCCAGCGCCGTCAGCTCCTCGGCGATGATCGCGAAGGCCCGTTCCCAGGTCACCGCCTCGTACCGGTCCGCCCCTTCGGGGAGATACATCGGCTGTGTGATGCGTCCCTGCTGCCCCAGCCAGTACCCGCTGCGTGAGGCGAGATCGGCCAGGGAGTGCGCGGCGAAGAAGTCGGGTGTGACGCGGCGCAGCGTCGCCTCCTCGGCCACCGCCTTCGCGCCGTTCTCGCAGAACTCCGCCGTGTGCCGCTTGTCCTCCTCCGGCCAGGCACATCCCGGACAGTCGAAACCGTCCTTCTGGTTGACCTTGAGGAGGGTCTGCGCGGTACGGCGCACACCCATCTGCTGCTGGGCGATACGGAGTGTGTGCCCGATGGCGGGCAGACCGGCGGCCGCATGATGCGGGGCGGCGACCTGCGGTGCGTCCTGGACCGGGTCACCGGTGGGCGGCTTGGTGGCCATCGCGCTCTCCCTTGAGCCTGCGTGTGCGGTGCTACCCCGGATCCTGCCACGGTCGGGAATGTCAGTGGTACGTGGCAGGATCGGGGACGTGGCTGAGACGGCATCGAAGAAGACCGCAGACAACCGACCGCGCCTGCTCCTCATGGACGGGCATTCCCTGGCGTACCGGGCGTTCTTCGCGCTGCCCGCGGAGAATTTCACGACCGCGACGGGCCAGCCGACCAACGCCATCTACGGCTTCGCGTCGATGCTGGCGAACACGCTGCGCGACGAGTCGCCCACGCACTTCGCGGTGGCGTTCGACGTGTCCCGCAAGACGTGGCGCTCGCAGGACTTCCCCGAGTACAAGGCGAACCGCTCCAAGACCCCGGACGAGTTCAAGGGCCAGGTCGAGCTGATCGGCGAGCTGCTCGACACCATGAACGCCGTGCGGTTCGCGGTGGACGGCTTCGAGGCGGACGACATCATCGCCACCCTCGCCACTCAGGCCGAGGCCGCCGGCTTCGAGGTGCTGATCGTCACCGGCGACCGGGACTCCTTCCAGCTCGTCAGCGAGCACACCACCGTGCTCTACCCCACCAAGGGCGTCTCCGAGCTCACCCGCTTCACGCCGGAGAAGGTCCAGGAGAAGTACGGACTCACCCCCCAGCAGTACCCGGACTTCGCAGCACTGCGCGGCGACCCGTCGGACAACCTGCCGGGCATCCCCGGCGTCGGTGAGAAGACCGCCACGAAGTGGATCAGCCAGTTCGGTTCGTTCGAGGAGCTGGTGGAGCGCGCCGACGAGGTCAAGGGCAAGGTCGGGCAGGCGCTGCGCGACCACCTGGAATCCGTCAAGCTCAACCGCCACCTCACCGAGCTGGTGCGGGACGTGGAGCTGCCGAAGTCCGTCGCGGACCTGGAGCGCCTTCCGTACGACAGGACCGCGCTGAAGGGGTTCCTGGAGGTGCTGGAGATCCGCAACCCGAGCCTGCGCGAGCGGCTCCTCGCGGTCGACCCGGGCGCCGAGGCGGAGGAGGCCCCGGCCCCCGCCGCCGGCGTCGAGCTGGACGGCACGGTGCTCGGCACCGGCGAGCTCGCCCCCTGGCTCAAGGAGCACGGCAGGCAGCCGCTCGGCGTGTCCACCGTCGACACCTGGGCACTTGGCACCGGCAGCGTCGCCGAGATCGCGCTATCCACGGCCGCGGGACCTGCCGCCTGGTTCGACACCACTCAGCTGAACGAGGCCGACGAGCGGGCCTTCGCCGACTGGATCGCCGACCCCGACCGGCCGAAGGTCATGCACAACGCCAAGGGCGCGATGCGGGTCTTCCCCGAGCACGGCTGGAGCGTCGACGGGGTCACCATGGACACCGCGCTCGCCGCCTATCTGGTCAAGCCCGGCCGCCGTTCCTTCGCGCTGGACGCGCTCTCCGTCGAATATCTCGGCCGTGAGCTCGCCCCGGCCGCCGCCGACGGGCAGCTCGCCTTCGGCGCGGACGAACAGGCCGAGGCCGACGCCCTGATGGCGCAGGCCCGCGCGGTGCTCGACCTCGGCGACGCGTTCACCGCGCGGCTGATCGAGGTCGGCGCGGCCGACCTGCTGCACGAGGTCGAACTGCCCACCTCCGAGCTGCTGGCCCGGATGGAGCGGCACGGCATCGCCGCGGACCGCCCCCATCTGGAAGCCATGGAGCAGCAGTTCGCGGGTGCCGTGCAGCAGGCGGTGAAGGAGGCGCACGCCGCCGTCGGGCACGAGTTCAACCTGGGCTCGCCCAAGCAGCTGCAGGAGGTCTTCTTCGGCGAGCTGAATCTCCCCAAGACCAAGAAGACCAAGACCGGTTACACCACGGACGCGGATGCGCTGGCGTGGCTCGCCGCGCAGACCGAGCACGAGCTGCCGGTCATCATGCTGCGCCACCGTGAGCAGGCCCGGCTGCGCTCCACGGTCGAGGGCCTGATCAAGACGATCGCGGCCGACGGCCGTATCCACACCAGCTTCAGCCAGATCGTGGCGGCGACCGGCCGGCTCTCCTCCACCGACCCGAACCTGCAGAATGTGCCGGTGCGCACGGACGAGGGCCGCGCGATCCGCCACGGCTTTGTCGTCGGCGAGGGCTTCGAGTCGCTGATGACCGCGGACTACAGCCAGATCGAGCTGCGGGTGATGGCCCATCTCTCGGAGGACGAGGGCCTGCTCGAGGCGTTCACCTCCGGCGAGGACCTGCACACCACCGTCGCCTCCCAGGTGTTCTCGGTGGAGCGGTCCCAGGTCGACGCGGAGATGCGCCGCAAGATCAAGGCCATGTCGTACGGACTGGCGTACGGCCTCTCGGCGTTCGGCCTCTCGCAGCAGCTGAACATCGAGGCGGGCGAGGCGCGGGCCCTGATGGACACGTACTTCGAACGGTTCGGCGGCGTGCGCGACTATCTGCGCCGCGTCGTGGACGAGGCCCGCGCCACCGGCTATACGGAGACGATGCTGGGCCGTCGCCGCTATCTCCCCGATCTCAACAGCGACAACCGCCAGCGCCGCGAGGCCGCCGAGCGGATGGCGCTGAACGCCCCGATCCAGGGCACGGCAGCGGACATCGTCAAGATCGCGATGCTGAACGTGGACCGGGCGCTGACGGAGGCGAAGCTCAAGTCCCGGATACTGCTGCAGGTCCACGACGAAATCGTGCTGGAGATCGCGCCCGGCGAGCGGGAGAAGGCGGAGGAAATCGTCCGCCGGGAGATGGCGGGCGCGGTTGAACTGCGCGCGCCGCTGGATGTCTCGGTGGGCGCGGGCGGGGACTGGGAGTCCGCGGCGCACTGACCCGACGAGCCCTGCGCCCCGGGCGAGCCCGGGGCGCAGGGCGACTGGGTGAGGTGGCCGCGTGCGCGGCGTGGATCAGGCGCGTTCCGCCGTCAGGCCCCGCAACCGCATGACCGCCCCGTACAGCAGAAGGCCCACCGCGAGGCCCGCGCCCGCGCCGAAGCATGCGGTCGGGATGATGTCGAGGGGCGAGTCCACCTGCCCGTAGTACGCGTACCAGCGCGCGCACCGCTGTACGACGCCGAGCAGCACGCACAGCCCCAGCAGCATCCCCGCCAGCCACCGCCCCCGCCCGTCAAGCGTCGGTGCGGACGTCCGGGCGGGCGTCGGGGCGGTCGGCGTCTCGGCCGAGGGCCGGAGCCGGAGTGCCGACGCCACGAACCACACCAGCACCACCAGGGCAAGCGCCGAAGTGCCGTACTGGGCGTAGCTGTGAAGGGGGAGCCCGGCCACCTTCTCGTTCAGGACCGGCAGCACCTTCGTACCCCACCGGTCGTGGTGGGTGAAGGCGTCCCAGACGATATGCGTGCCCGCGCCGACAACCGCCGAGACATAGAAGCGCAGCGCCAGCGCCCCGCGTCCGCCCGCGGGCTGCCCACGCCCGCGCAGGAAGGAGTGGATACGCCCCTGCCAACGGGCGGGCACCAGAGCCACCAATGGCTCGCGCACCATCAGCCACACCGCCAGCAGCGCGGCCGTGATGGCCACGTCGACGGTCAGCAGCCCGACCGGGGCATGGGTGACGTTCCCGAATTCCATCGCCCCCGGAACGGCCGTGGCCGCGAAGTACGTCATGTCCGGCGAGAACGAGCCCATCACGAGCACCGAGGCGAGCAGCGGTCCGCGCGCGGACCCGTCCCGGCGGATGCCCGGCAGCACCGCAGCGGCATGGCTCAGCGTGAATGGCATGGTCGTGCCCCCCTGGTGGTCGCCCCCTGGGACCCTCGGAATCGCCGGAATCCTCGGAACCGTTCGAGCCCTCGGGATCCTTGAACCCCTGAATCTCTGTCGATCAATGACGTCCAGTATGCGTGACGTTCGAATTTCGGGTTTGAACTCCGCTGCGGCAACCAGGAGGTGGCGAACTGGTGAAATCCGGTCAGGGGCCGGTGCCCCGTGCCCCCGAGTTGCCGTAGGGTCGCCTGAGTCCCGCGCTGGGGAGCGCGGGCAGCCGCTTACGGGGAGGGAACAGACGAATGGCAGCGCATTTCGGCCGCCGACTGCGCAGGGGAGCGACCACCACCGCGGTAGCCGCGGCTGCCGTGGCCGCACTCTCCGCCTCACAGGCGCCCGGCATCACGCAGGCCATCTCGGGCGACAGTCAGGGCGCTTCCGACGCCACCCCGCCGCCCGGCACCCCGGTCACCGGCAACTCCCCGTACTACACGGACCTGCCGCCGCTGAACACCCCCAACAAACCGGGCACTTCCATAGATCTGCCCGCGAACGGACCCACCGAATCGGGCATTCCGGCCTCCGTCCTCGCGGCGTACAAGCAGGCCGAGCAGACCATCGCGGGTTCGGACCCCGGCTGCCACGTCCCCTGGCAACTGCTCGCCGCGATCGGCAAGGTGGAGTCCGGTCAGGCGCGCGGCGGCCGTGTCGACGCCAACGGCACTACGCTCTCCCCGATCCTCGGCCCGGTCCTCAACGGCGTCGGCTTCGCCAACATCTCGGACACCGACCACGGCGCGTACGACGGCGATCCGGTGCACGACCGCGCGGTCGGACCGATGCAGTTCATCCCCTCCACCTGGGAGAAGTGGGGCCAGGACGCGAACGGCGACGGCCGCAGGGACCCCAACAACATCTACGACGCCGCACTCGCCGCCGGGCGCTATCTCTGCGCCGACGGCCGTGACCTGGCGGTCAAGTCCGAGCTGGACCGGGCGATCCTCGGCTACAACCACTCGCAGGAGTATCTGCGTACGGTCCTGTCCTGGTTCGAGTACTACAAGCGCGGCACACACGAGGTTCCGGACGGCACCGGCGTGCTGCCGATCACCGACGAGCCCGACAGTTCCGAGTCCGTGCCGAGCCACACGCCCACCCCCACGCCGGGCACCGGCACTCCGGACCCCAAGCCCAGTACGTCGAAGCCCGGCGGCACCACCAAGCCCACCCCGGCGCCCACCCCCACGCCGCCACCGACACCCAAGCCCCCTCCGACGCCGTCCCCCGTCAACAGCATCGAGAACGCGGGCACCGGCGAGCTGACCGCCATGGCCGGTCGCGAGTTCACCGCGCACGCCACCGTGCGCGTGAAGAACGCCGTCGGACGGACCGTCGCGCAGCAGCCCGTCCGGTTCGAGATCGTCGGCGACACCGAGGCCCGCTTCACCGGCGGGAAGGCGAGCGTCGTCCTGAACACCGGCGCGGACGGAACGGTCACCGCGCCCGCTCTCCAGGCGGGCGAGAAGGCCGGCGCCTTCACCGTCCGGGCCACGGTGGTTCTGGTCAACCGCACGCTGCCTCCCGTCAGCTTCGCCGCTACCGTCACCGCCCGCGCCGCCGACACGGTCGCCCGGACCGACGACAAGGTCCTGACGGCCGCCCCCGGCACGGAGTTCGCGGACGTCGTCGAGGTCAAGGCCACGTACAAGGGCGCCATCGCCTCGGGTGTCGCGGTCACCGCCACCATGATCAAGTCCGCGGACGACCCGGCCGTGAACGACAAGGGTCCTTACTTCAAGGATGCCGAAGGCAAAACGATCCGCACGCTCACGGATCTGAAGACCGATGCCAACGGCGTGCTGACGCTCCCGAAGATCTTCGCGGACGACCAGACCGGCACCTTCCTGCTCCGCCTCACCACCGAGGGCGGCGCGACCATCACCATCGAGCTGAAGGTCGCCGCCCCGGCTGCCTGACGCGGACAAGCGATTCCCGCACCGCCCCTTTGCCGCTTGTCGGCAGAGGGGCGGTGCAACGTGTTCTCATCTCACGGCTCCATTGCTACGGTGCCCCCGCCCTGACGCCGTATCAGATCCGGCTCGATCCGAGCCCCGGGAGGCCGAGCATGCGCGCTCTCGTCGCCGCCGCCATCGGGCTGGCCGCCGCATTCGCCCTCGTCCTCACCATCACAGCCATCGGCGCGCCGCCCGGCGAGACATCGCCCGAGCCGCTGCTGACCACCGTCCCCGGCCCCAAGAAGTAGGAGGGCCACCCCCATGCGCCGCCGCGCGAGCCTCGTACTCCTCGCCCTCGCCGTCTTCTTCGCCGCACTCGCGCCGCTGCTGCGCTGGTACGCCTTCCCGCGTCTCGCGAAAATCCCGCCCAGCCAGTATCAGGAGATGGTGCTGGAGGCGAAGCCCGCGACCCTTCTCGACTACGGCTCCCTGGAGGCGAAGCAGGTCGAGAAGGTCACCATCGTGCAGACGCTCAAGGGCAATGTGGAGGAGTCCGAGAAGATCGAGCGCAGCGCGGGCCGCGACGTCGTCGTGTGGGACTCGCTCTCCTATGTCCAGGGCCCCGACGGCAAGATGGTCTCCCAGATCCCCGAGCGGTACATCTTCGACGCCCACAGCCAGGCGCCCGTGCACGCGACCGGCGAGATGGTGGACGGCGATGCGGTACGGCGCGAGGGCATCGAGTTCAAGTGGCCGTTCCTCACCGAGAAGCGGGACTATCAGTACTTCGACGCCCAGGCCCGTACGTCTGCGCCGATCCACTACAAGGGGACGCAGAAGTTCCGCGGGCTCGACGTCTACTACTTCGAGCAGACGATCCCGTGGACCAAGGTGCCGTACCCGAAGAAGATGCCCATCCCCGGGATCGACGCGACGAAGCTGGAGAAGCAGACCGGCACGACGCGCTGGTACACCACCAAGCGGATGTTCTGGGTCGACCCGGTCACCGGCGCACCGGTCAACGGCGAGGAGATCCACAAGGAGGAGCTGCGCGGCGGCTCGCTCCTGGGCGGCCGGGACAAGGTCACCGCCTTCGCGGGCCATGTGAAGATGCGCCCGGACTACATCGACTACACCGTCGATCTGGTCACGTCCCAGCGGCAGCTGGTGCTGCTGATGACGTCATATCTGCCGTGGGGCTTCCTGCTCCTCGGCACGGGCCTGCTCGCCGGCGCGCTGTGGCTCGAGGCCCGCGGCCGTCGGCCACAGGCACCCGCCGCGGAGCGCGAACCCGAGCCCGTCAGCGCCTGACCGGGTCGTCGCCCCGGCCGGAACGCGCCTTGGTGTGCCGGGTGGGCTCGGCGGTCGAAGGGTTCTCTGGCCAGGGGTGCTTGGGGTAGCGGCCGCGCAACTCCGCCCGTACGGACTTGTATCCGTCCTGCCAGAAGGACGCCAGGTCCGCGGTGACGGCCGCGGGCCGCCCGGCGGGGGAGAGCAGATGGACGAGCACGGGCACGCCCGAGACCGTGGGCGTCTCGCGCAGGCCGAACAGCTCCTGGAGCTTCACCGCCAGGACGGGCTGCGTCCCGCCGTACTCGACACGGATCCGGGAGCCGCTCGGCACCTCGATCCGTTCCGGCGCCAGTTCGTCGAGACGGGCCGCTTCGCCGCTCGCCCACGGCAGCAGGCGCTGCAGCGCCTGGCCGGCCGGGACGCGCCCCAGATCGGCCCGTCGCCGGGCGCGGGACAGCTCGGGTTCCAGCCACTCCTCGGTGCGGTCGAGCAGCGCCGCGTCCGACACATCGGGCCAGGGCGCGCCCAGCTCCCGGTGCAGAAAGGCGAGCCGCTCGCGCAGGCCCTCCGTCTCGCGCGTCCAGCGCAGCAGCCCGAGCCCCTCGCGCCGAAGCCCTTCGAGCAGGGTTTCCCGCACAAGAGCGGGGTCCGGGTCCTTGAGGGCGCGTACGGAGAGCTCGACGGCGCCCAGCCGCTCCACCTGCCGGGCGACGACATCGCCGTTCTCCCAGTGCACCTCGTCGCGCCGGCCGAGCAGATGCGAGGCGGCCGTACGGGCGGTCTCCTCGTCGATGACGGCGGCGAGCCGCACCCGTGCCGAGACGGCGTGCGCGGGCCGGTCCGCGACGGCGACGGCCAGCCAGGGTGCGCTGCGCAGCCGCGACCCGGCGCTGAGCTCCGCTCCGGTCCCGGAGGCCATGAGGAAGGCCCCCTCGCCGCGGGCTCTGGCGACCCGCTCGGGGAAGGCGAGCGCGGCGACGAGCCCGGCGACGGCGTCGTCGGTGGCGTGAGCGTGGCCGGTGTCCTGGGGAACAGACGACAGCGACGACGCCAGCCGCCCCGACTCCGCCCGCCACCGCCCCGCGTACCCGTCACCGCCCCGCCGTGCCGAGCGCCACGCCGCGGCCAGATCGTCGCCGTACTCCCGCGGCGGCTCCTCGCTGAGCAGAGCCACCACCTCGGCGGCCCGCCGCGCGCCCACCTCGTGCGCGCCGTCCAGCAGCGCCCTGGCCAGCCGGGGGTGCAGACCCAACCGGGACATCCGTACGCCACGTTCGGTTGCCCGGCCCGTCGCGTCCACCGCGCCGATCGCGGAGAGGACCGAGCGCGCCGCGGCCAGCGCACCGGCCGGGGGCGCGTCGAGCAGCGCCAGTCCCGTGGCCGACGGGTCGCCCCAGCAGGCGGCCTGCAGGGCGAACGCCGCCAGGTCCGCGACCTTGATCTCCGGGTTGGGGAACCGCGGCAGCCGCGCATCCTCCGCCTCGGACCAGCAGCGGTACACGGCGCCGGGGGCTTCGCGGCCGGCCCGGCCCGCGCGCTGGCGGGCAGCCGCCTGCGCGGCCCGTACCGTCGTCAGCGCGCTCAGACCCCGCGCATGATCGGTGCGCGGCTCCCGCGCCAGACCGGAGTCCACCACCACCCGTACACCCGGCACGGTCAGCGAGGACTCGGCCACCGACGTGGCGAGCACGACCCGGCGGCCGGGGCCGCCGGACAGCACGGCGTCCTGAACCGCGGCAGGCGCCCGGCCGTGCACCTGAAGCACCTCGGCGTCGACATCGTTCAACTGCCCCGCCACCCGGCCGATTTCACCGACGCCGGGCAGAAAACACAGCACATCGCCCGTGCGCTCGGACAGCGCGCGCCGCACCACGGCGGCCACATGGCTGAGCAGCGCCGGATCGACCCGCATCCCGTGCGGCGGCCGCACCGGGCGCGCGGGAGGTGCCCACACCACCTCCACCGGATGCGCGACACCCTCGGCCGCCACCACGGGCGCATCGCCGAGCAGCCGTGCCCAGCCCTCGGCGTCGGTGGTCGCCGAGGCCGCCACCAGCCGCAGCTCGGGCCGCAGCGCGGCCCGTACGTCCAGTACGAAGGCGGCCACGGTGTCCGCGTCCAGATGCCGCTCGTGGCACTCGTCGAGTACCACCACATCGACCCCGGCCAGCTCCTGGTCGCGCTGCAGCCGTTGCAGCAGCACTCCGGTGGTGACCACCTCGACGACCGTCTGCGCCGACACCGCGCGCTCGCCGCGCACGGTGAAACCGACCTTCCCGCCGACCTGGTCGCCGAGCAGCCACGCCATCCGCCTGGCCGCCGCCCGCGCCGCGATCCGCCGCGGCTCGGCGACCACCACGCGCCGCAGCGGACCGCCACCGACCAGGCCGGACAGCACCAGCGGTACGAGCGTCGTCTTGCCGGTCCCGGGCGGCGCGCACAGCACCGCGCACCCGTGCTCGTCGAGAGCACGCATCAGCGCGGGTACGGCGCTGCGTACCGGAAGGCCCTCGAGGGCGTCGTCGCGGATCACGGCCCCAGTCTCGCAAGAGTCTTCAGGCTGAAGCCCCCGGATTGCCCAGGTCCTGTGCTCAGTCCCGCTCGCAGACGAAGATCGCCGTCCCCGGGATCAGATGCCCGCGCAGCGGGGACCAGCCGCCCCATTCCTGGCTGTTCCAGTCGGGCCACTCCGGCTCGACCAGATCCACCAGCCGGAAACCGCCCGCCACCACGTCCCGCACCCGGTCGCCGATCGTCCGATGGTGCTCCACATATACGGCGCGCCCCTGCTCGTCCTGTTCGACATAAGGAGTGCGGTCGAAGTACGAGGCCGCCACCGAAAGACCCTCGGGCCCCGGCTCGTCGGGGAACGCCCACCGGATCGGGTGCGTCACGGAGAAGACCCACCGTCCGCCCGGCCGCAGGACGCGCCGTACCTCACGGAACACCTGCACCGGGTCGGCGACGAACGGCACCGCCCCGTACGCGGAGCACGCGATGTCGAAGGAGCCGTCCCGAAAGGGCAGCGCTCCCGCGTCGGCCTCGACCAGCGGGACGTCGTCGCCGATCCGGAGCGCGTGCTGGAGCTGGCGGTGGGAGAGGTCCAGCGCCACCGGGCGAGCGCCCTGTGCGGCCAGCCAGCGGGAACACTGCGCCGCGCCCGCGCCGATCTCCAGGACGTCGAGCCCCTTGAGCGAGGCGGCAGGACCCAGCAGCCCGGCGTCCGCTTCGTCGAGCCCCTCGGGCCCCCAGACAAAGCGGTCGTCGCCGAGGAACGCACCGTGTTCCGTCTGGTACTCGTCGGCGTTGCGGTCCCACCAGCCGCGGCTGGCGCGACTGCTCTCCGCATCCCCGGCAATACGTCGAGTGGCTTCCGGCTCGAAATCTTGGAACATCGTCACCGTCGTTGTAGTTTGCGTTCAGCGCGGCCAATGATGGCCGGTGTGGCCTCGGCAAACATTATTAGTGCCGGGTATGGGGCGTTCCGCCCCCGGGTGTGCGCCTTCGCGCATTGACCCTGTCCGGCTGCCCCCGTATGCTACAAGTTGCGCTGCGGGCCTGCGCGCTTCAGACAGAGCAGGCCGCGCTCGCATCTGTATGTATGTCCCCTCGGTTCACGAGGCGCCCCCTTCTCATGGGCGGCGCTTCCTAGGCTGTCCGGCTTCTGCAGCTGCGATACGGGCTCTCGGCGTAGCAGTACCTACGACTCACTGTCCGTACCGGAGCCCTTTCCCACATGACGAGCAGCACCGAGACCACCGCCACCACCCCGCAGGTTGCGGTCAACGACATCGGTAACGAGGAAGCCTTCCTCGCCGCGATCGACGAGACGATCAAGTACTTCAACGACGGCGACATCGTCGACGGCGTCATCGTGAAGGTCGACCGGGACGAGGTCCTGCTCGACATCGGTTACAAGACCGAAGGTGTCATCCCGAGCCGCGAGCTCTCGATCAAGCACGACGTCGACCCGAACGAGGTCGTCAAGGTCGGCGACGAGATCGAGGCCCTTGTTCTCCAGAAGGAGGACAAGGAAGGCCGCCTGATCCTCTCGAAGAAGCGTGCCCAGTACGAGCGCGCCTGGGGCACCATCGAGAAGATCAAGGAAGAGGACGGCATCGTCACCGGTACGGTCATCGAGGTCGTCAAGGGTGGTCTCATCCTTGACATCGGCCTCCGTGGCTTCCTGCCGGCCTCCCTCGTCGAGATGCGCCGTGTCCGCGACCTCCAGCCCTACGTGGGCAAGGAGCTCGAGGCGAAGATCATCGAGCTGGACAAGAACCGCAACAACGTGGTCCTGTCCCGCCGCGCCTGGCTCGAGCAGACCCAGTCCGAGGTTCGCCAGACGTTCCTCACCACCCTGCAGAAGGGTCAGGTCCGCTCCGGCGTCGTCTCCTCGATCGTCAACTTCGGTGCCTTCGTGGACCTTGGTGGCGTCGACGGCCTGGTCCACGTCTCCGAGCTCTCCTGGAAGCACATCGACCACCCCTCCGAGGTTGTCGAGGTCGGCCAGGAGGTCACCGTCGAGGTTCTCGACGTCGACATGGACCGCGAGCGTGTCTCCCTGTCGCTCAAGGCGACGCAGGAAGACCCGTGGCAGCAGTTCGCCCGGACCCACCAGATCGGTCAGGTCGTCCCGGGTAAGGTCACCAAGCTCGTTCCGTTCGGTGCGTTCGTGCGCGTCGACGAGGGCATCGAGGGTCTGGTCCACATCTCCGAGCTGGCCGAGCGCCACGTGGAGATCCCGGAGCAGGTCGTCCAGGTCAACGACGAGATCTTCGTCAAGGTCATCGACATCGACCTCGAGCGTCGTCGCATCAGCCTTTCGCTGAAGCAGGCCAACGAGTCCTTCGGTGCCGACCCGGCCTCGGTCGAATTCGACCCGACGCTGTACGGCATGGCCGCGTCGTACGACGACCAGGGGAACTACATCTACCCCGAGGGCTTCGACCCGGAGACCAACGACTGGCTGGCGGGCTTCGAGACCCAGCGCGAGGCGTGGGAGACCCAGTACGCCGAGGCGCAGACCCGCTTCGAGCAGCACCAGGCTCAGGTCATCAAGTCCCGCGAGGCCGACGAGGCCGCTGCTGCCGAGGGTGGCCAGGCCGCTCCGGCAGCCGCGCCGACCGGTGGCGGCTCGTACTCCTCGGAGTCGGACGACAACTCCGGCGCCCTGGCGTCGGACGAGGCCCTGGCTGCGCTGCGCGAGAAGCTGGCGGGCGGCCAGAGCTGACGCTCTGCCTCCACAGCTGACAGCTGGCTGAAAGTAAGGCCCGCTCCCCCTGGGGAGCGGGCCTTACTTCTTTCACCCTTGCTTCCGTCCAGGGCGGTCTCAGGGGGTGACCGGGATGAGGACTTCAGCTGGGGGGCCGTGGCCACATTGATGACCGCAGTGGCTCCCGCGGGTGTGGCCAGGAAGGACCGGCCGCTGGTCGCGATGCCACAGGCCAGCAGGTTGGGGAACAGCTTTCGGATAAGCATGGGGGGTGCCGGTGCCTTTACGTTCTCGTACATAAACCTCGGGCGAGTGTGTGACCATCGACGTGCTCCCGAGACGCTAGGGGTGGGCTGTGGGCATGCCAACGTCTGGACCAGTTGGCCGTGCACCCGCCGAGGTGAACTCGGCCGTGCTGACGAGGTGTTCATCTCCGTACGGTGGGAATGCCTGTGAGTCACCGGGCGTTCTTCCCTATGAACACGAGGAGGAGCGGTGATCGTGCCTGATCCGCAGGGTTTGTACGAATGGGAGCCGAAGGGCGTCGCCGTCGTCGACATGGCGCTCGCGCAGGAGTCGGCCGGACTGGTCATGCTCTACCACTTCGACGGATACATCGACGCGGGCGAGACGGGCGAGCAGATCGTCGACAGCCTGCTGGAGTCGCTGCCCCACCAGGTGGTGGCCCGCTTCGACCACGACAGGCTTGTGGACTACCGGGCCCGGCGCCCGCTGCTGACCTTCCGGCGCGACCGCTGGACCGCGTACGAGACGCCCACCATCGACGTCCGGCTCGTCCAGGACGCCACCGGCGCACCCTTCCTGCTGCTGTCGGGCCCCGAGCCCGACGTGGAGTGGGAGCGCTTCGCGGCTGCGGTCGGGCAGATCGTCGAGCGGCTCGGAGTCCGGCTCTCGGTCAACTTCCACGGCATCCCGATGGGCGTCCCGCACACCCGTCCCGTGGGCCTCACCCCGCACGGCAACCGCACGGACCTGATGCCTGGCCACCGCAGCCCCTTCGACGAGGCTCAGGTGCCGGGCAGCGCCGAGTCGCTGGTCGAGTACCGGCTGATGGAGTCGGGCCACGACGTCCTGGGCGTCGCCGCGCACGTACCGCACTATGTCGCCCGCTCCTCCTACCCGGACGCCGCGCTGACCGCTCTCGAGGCGATCACGGCCGCGACCGGGCTGGTACTGCCGGGCGTCGCGCACAACCTGCGTACGGAGGCACACCGCACCCAGACCGAGATCGAGCGGCAGATCGGTGAGGGCGACGAGGAACTGGTGTCGCTGGTGCAGGGGCTTGAGCACCAGTACGACGCCGTGGCGGGCGCCGAGACCAGGGGCAGCCTGGTCGCGGAGCCGGTGGACCTGCCGTCCGCGGACGAGATCGGCCAGGAATTCGAGCGCTTCCTCGCCGAGCGGGAGGGCGAGACGTAGGGGTGTGACCGGGAGGATGTCGCGCAGAGTGCTCGCGTAGGCTGCGGCCCATGCTGAAGGTGGGCCTGACCGGCGGAATCGGCGCCGGCAAGAGCGAAGTCTCCCGTCTCCTCGCGTCGCACGGAGCCGTGCTGATCGACGCCGACAAGATCGCTCGCGAGGTCGTGGAGCCCGGCACACCCGGGCTCGCGGCCGTCGTCGACGCCTTCGGCTCCGAGGTCCTGACCGCAGAGGGCGCCCTGGACCGGCCGAAGCTCGGCTCGATCGTCTTCGCCGACCCCGAGCGCCTGGCGACGCTCAATGCGATCGTCCACCCGCTGGTCGGAGCCCGCTCCAGGGAACTGGAGGCGGCGGCCGGGCCGGACGCCGTCGTCATCCACGACGTACCGCTGCTCACCGAGAACAACCTGGCCGGGCTCTACGACCTGGTGGTCGTCGTCGACGCGTCGCCCGAGACGCAGCTGGACCGGTTGGTGCGGCTGCGCGGAATGACGGAGTCCGAGGCGCGTGCGCGGATGGCCGCACAGGCCACCCGCGAGCAGCGGCGCGCGATCGCCGATCTTGTCATCGACAATGACGGGCCGCTTGAGCAGCTGGAGCCGCAGGTACGCAAGGTCTGGGCGGAGCTGAGCAGGCGCGCCGCCGCGGAGTCGGGCGGGAGCTGATTCGCCGCGTCACCGGGTGCGCCGACCGCGTCGCTTGATCGGAATACCGCTGCCGTAACCGGTGTTGGAACCGTGGAGCAAGGGGAAGGATGCGACCGTGCCCAATAGCAATCCGGAAACGCACATCATCGACTACCGCGCGGCCGAGCAGTTGCTCGCCGCGAGGGACCCGCGTGGCGCCGTGAAGCTGCTGGACTCGGTCATCGCCGCCCACCCCGAGAACACCGCGGCCCGGCTGCTGCGCGCTCGCGCCTTCTTCGCCGCCGCCCAACTGCGCCCGGCCGAGCTCGAGTTCGAGCTGGTCCTGGAGCGCGAGCCGGACAATGCCTTCGCCCACTTCGCGCTGGCGCGCACCTTCGAGCGGGCAGGCCGCCCCGAACAGGCCAAGCGGCACTTCCGCCTGGCGGCGGCCCTGGACCCGAAGCCGGAGTATCTGAAGGCCGCGCGCTTCGACGCGGAGGGGTGAAGGCCGCGCGCTTCGACGCGGAGGCGTGAGGCGCGGACACCCTCGCGGCACCCCTTCCCCTGACCGTGCCGCTAATGACCGTGTCGTGGGCGGCCGCTGCCGCGGACCGGATCGTACGGTGGGACATCCGGGCCGGGCTGGAAGTGCGGGCCCTGGCGGATGTGACGCAGGACCATGAACAGATCGACCGTGACGATCAACATCAGCGCCCCGCATGCGGCCGCCCAGCCGGGACGTGCCGCGAGGGCAAAGCCTGCCGTACCCGCCGCGGCCCAGATCAGTCCCCATACACTCAGCCAGAACCGCAGCCGCAGGGGACTGCGTGCAGTCGTCGGTTCACTCCCAGTGCGCATGACGATCCCATCTCCTACTCCAGGATGCACCTGTTCCCCCGAGTACCGGAGGAGTCGCTGGTGACAACCGCATGGGTGGAGCTGCCTGAAGCGGACGAGCTGGCCGAGACGCTGCTGGATCTGGCGGTGCCGCACGAGGACATCAATGAACTCCTTGCGCTGCGCGCCCCGCTTGCTGCCGACCCCGGGCTGCGCCGACTGCTGGAGAAGGGTGTCCAGGAGCTGGTCCAGGACATGGGGAAGACCGACGGCGGTGGGGAACTGCCGCGGTTGCCCGAGGACTCGGGCGCCATGGGCAGACTGTTCCCGGTGTACGTCTTCGTCGCGACGCTGCCGTATGTGCGGGCGTACCACCGGGAGCGTTCCGTATCGGACGGTGTATCACGGCGTACCTTCGCCGACCTCGGCCGGCAGATGGCCGTGCACCGCAGGCGCGTGGGCACGGGCGGGCTGCTGATACCGGGCTGGCTCGGGCTGCACTTCCGGGGCGAGCTCTACCAGTTGGGGCGGCTGCAGTTCCAGCGTTCCCGGCTGGGCGGGCAGACCGGTGAGGCCGTACGGGCGGCCGGACTGCCGCTGGGGCCCGAGGACTTCGCCCTCGACGTACATGTTCCCGGCTTCTTCGGGCCGATCCCGCCCGAGGCATGCGACCGGTCGCTGGCAATGGCCAGGGAGTTCTTCGCGCGCCACTTTCCCGAGGAGCGGTACCAGGTGGCCACGTGCCACTCCTGGCTGCTCGACCCGCAACTCGCCGGGTATCTGCCGAAGGACTCCAACATCGTCCGCTTCCAGGAACGCTTCCGGATCGCGTACGAGAAGAAGGAGGCCGCCGACGCCGATCCGGTCGCGTTTGTGTTCGGCGATCCGGAACTGCCGCTCGATGCGCTGCCGGGCCGCACCACGCTGGAGCGGGCGATCGGCGACCATCTGCGGGCGGGCCGTCACTGGTACTGCGGGCACGGCTGGTTCGAGTTGTAGACGGGGGGTGCGAGCGCCGACTGCGGGGTGCACGAGGCTGAACTTGGGGCCGGGGGCCGCGATGAGTCCCGGGCCCCGTCCCGGTCTACCTCTCCGAAAGCACTGAGGAACGCTTACCGGAGGAGACCACGATGTCCGCAACGACCGCCGCCGGCACCGCCAACGCCGCTGCCGTCACCGCTACCGGAACCACGCTGAGCCGCCGCTCGCATCTCGCGGTGCGCACGCTCCAGATTGTGCTCGCCGTGTTCATGGCCATCCCGAGCGCCGGACCCAAGCTTGTCGCCCACTCGTCCGCGGCGGAGAGCTTCGACAAGATCGGCTTCGGCGACTGGTTCATGTATCTGACGGGCGGTCTGGAGCTGGCCGGTGCGATCGCGCTGGTGATCCCGATCCTCTCCGGGCTCTCGGCGCTCGCCTTCATGGGCCTGATGATCGGCGCCTTCATCACGCAGATGACCGTTTTCGACGGTCAGTACGCGATCACGCCCGTGATCCTGTTCGTGATCTTCGGTGGGATCGCCTGGGTGCGCCGAAACAACACGGCCGAGCTCGTCGCCCTCGTACGCAAGCGTCTCTAGGCCCTGCCCGGCCGATCCAGGAAAGACCGCCCCCGGCGACAGGGGGCGGTCTTCCTGCGTTCCGCCCCCGTCGCGGCAGGGGCGGCGAGGCTTGAGGCTCGACCGAGGGGGTATATCGGGCATACCGTGGTAATTGGTATCCGGCTCGGACGGTAGGGGGTGCCCCGATGGTCGAAGAGCTGGTGGTTGCGGGTGTAGCGGCCGCGTCCGCCGTTGTGGTGTACGCGATGGCGGCCGCCAAAGTGGTCAAGCAGTACGAGCGGGGTGTGGTCTTCCGCCTCGGGCGGCTGCGCGGCGGCATCAGGGGCCCCGGTTTCACCATGATCCTTCCGGCCCTGGACCGGATGCGGAAGGTGAACATGCAGATCGTGACCATGCCTGTGCCGGCCCAGGAGGGCATCACCCGGGACAACGTCACGGTGCGCGTCGACGCGGTTGTCTACTTCCGGGTGATCGACGCGGCGAACGCGATCATCGAGGTGGAGGACTATCGCTTCGCGGTCTCGCAGATGGCGCAGACGTCGCTGCGGTCGATCATCGGCAAGAGTGATCTGGACGATCTGCTGTCGAACCGTGAAAAGCTCAATCAGGGGCTGGAGTTGATGATCGACAGTCCGGCGATCGGGTGGGGCGTGCAGATCGACCGGGTGGAGATCAAGGACGTGTCCCTGCCCGAGGCCATGAAGCGGTCGATGGCGCGGCAGGCCGAGGCGGACCGTGAGCGGCGGGCCCGGGTCATCAACGCGGACGCCGAGCTGCAGGCGTCGAAGAAGCTGGCCGAGGCGGCCGGCGTGATGTCCAAGGAGCCCGCGGCGCTGCAACTGCGGCTGTTGCAGACCGTGGTCGCGGTCGCGGCGGAGAAGAACTCCACGCTGGTGCTGCCGTTCCCGGTGGAGCTGCTCCGCTTCCTGGAGCGGGCGCAGCAGCCCGCTGGGCAACAGCCGGCGCAGTCGGCGCAGGGCGTGGCGGCCGCGCAGGGCATGCAGAGCGTGCAGGGCGAGTCGCGGCCCGAGGAACTGGCGCCTCCCAAGGAACCGGCCCTGGAGCCGGGCGTGGCCCCGGCCGTGGCAGCAGGCGTGGACCCGACAGTGGCGGGCGCGCCGGCGGATGCGGCCGTGGAGGAGCCCGCAGAGGGTCCGGGTGCCGAGCAGGCGGTGGGCCGGGGGCCGTCCGAGGAGCCGCCACCGGCGGTGCCGTTGCCGCCCGCAGCCTGAGCTGTCCGCCGGGCAGGCGGTTGACCCCGGGGGCGACCGTAGAGCTGGAGCCGACCGTTGAGCCGGCACCCGTGGGTGGCGCTTGCCACGACGGGGACCCGGGCTGCGCTCCGTTCGGCACGGGGGCGATGAAGCCTGCGACAGCCGTCGCCGGAGCCCATTGTCAGACCCCACCCGTAAGGTCGTAGAACCAGTGGTTCGTACGCGAGGATTCGTACGCGATCGACGGGAGGAGGTGACCCATGTCGTGGGACACGCTGCACACCTGTGCCGCGGTCTTCGTCCCGGCCGCGCTCCCGCGCGAGGGCAAGGTCGCCTTCTGGCACCCGGACGGGGAGCGGCCACCGGAAGCGACCGATGAGCGGCCACCGGATGCGACCGGCGAGCTCACCGTCGTGTACCGCCATGGCACCGGCATCCGCAGCCGCACCGTGCCCGCTGTGCTGCTGCCGGTCTCCGAGGCCCTGCCGCTGCTGACCCGCGCCCGCCACGACCCGGCCGCGCACCCCGCGGCGGCATGCTGGGGCGCGGCAGCGCTGCACGCTCTCCACCTGGCGGCGCGCGGCCGACTGCTGCCCGGGCTGACGGCGACCGACCACGACGCCTGGCGCGCGGGCCCGCTGGACGCGGACGACATCGCCCAGCTGCGGGCCATCGCCGCCGCCATGCCGTACGAGGCGCATGCCGCCCCCGTCCCCGGGCCGCGGCCGCTGCGGTTGCCCGACCCCGAGGCGCTGGTGCGGTCGTTCTTCGACGCGGTGGCCGACACGCTGCCGCGCACGCCCGCCGCCGCGTATGCCGCGGGGGCGCCGTTCGCGGCAGCGGGCGCCCAGCATCTTCCGGCGGCGCGCGAGTGGGCCGCGGAGGCCGCGGCGGGCATGGACGCGGGGGTGCGCGTCTCGCTCCGCCTCGACCTGTCCGCGTTCGACCTCTTCGACATGACGGAGGAGGACGGCGCGGAGCGAAGTGCCGGAGCGGCCGTCGTCCAGGTGCACAGCCTCGCCGACCCGACGCTCGTGATCGACGCGGCCCGGCTGTGGGCGGGGGAAGGGGCCGAGGACTTCGGGCCGCGCGCCCGGATCGACGCGGTGCTTGCGCTGCGCCGCGCGGGCCGGGTCTGGCCGCCGCTGGCCCGGCTGCTCGAGCGGGACGCGCCCGATGTGCTGCCGCTCACCGAGGACGAGCTGTACGAACTGCTCGGACCGGGGACGGCGCAGCTGGCCGCCGCCGGAGTGGCTGTGCACTGGCCGAAGGAACTGGCGCGTACGCTCTCGGCCGCCGCGGTCGTACGGTCGGCGCCCGGCTCGGCGACGGACGGCACCCCCTTCTTCGACAGCGCGGAACTGCTCAAGTTCAACTGGCAGTTGGCGCTCGACGGCGATCCGCTGACCGAGCGCGAGATGGATGCGCTGGCCGAGTCGCACCGCCCGATCGTGCGGCTGCGGGACCAGTGGGTGGTGGTCGACCCCGATCTCGTACGCAAGGCGCGCAAGCGGGAACTGGGGCTGTTGCAGCCGGTCGACGCACTGGCCGTGGCTCTGACCGGCACGGCCGAGGTGGACGGCGAGACAGTGGAGGCGGTGCCGACCGGCGCGCTGGCGAGCCTGCGTGACCGGCTCACAGCGGCCTCCGCCCCCGTCGCACCCCCGGCGCGGCTGGCCGCCACCCTGCGGGACTACCAACTGCGGGGCCTCGCCTGGCTGGACCTGATGACCTCCCTCGGGCTCGGCGGCTGCCTGGCCGACGACATGGGCCTCGGCAAGACGGTCACACTGATCGCCCTGCACCTCCACCGCGACCGCACGGCCCCGACGCTGGTCGTCTGCCCGGCCTCGCTGCTGGGCAACTGGCAGCGGGAGATCGCCCGCTTCGCCCCCGACGTGCCGGTGCGCCGCTTCCACGGCGCCGACCGCACGCTGCCCGAGCTGGACGGAGGCTTTGTCCTCACCACGTACGGCACCATGCGCACCAGCGCGGAGCGACTGGCCGCGCACACCTGGGGGATGGTCGTCGCCGACGAGGCGCAGCACGTCAAGAACCCGTTCTCGGCGACGGCCAAGGCCCTGCGCACCATCCCCACCCCCGCCCGGGTCGCGCTGACCGGTACCCCCGTCGAGAACAACCTCTCCGAACTGTGGGCCCTGCTGGACTGGACGACGCCGGGCCTGCTCGGCCCGCTGAAGGCCTTCCGCTCCCGCCACGCGCGCCTGGTGGAGAACGGCGAGGACGAGGATGCCGTCGAGCGACTGGCCAGGCTGGTCCGCCCCTTCCTCCTGCGCCGGAAGAAGTCCGATCCGGGCATCGTGCCGGAGCTGCCGCCGAAGACGGAGTCCGACCACCCCGTGGCCCTCACCCGCGAACAGGCGTCGCTGTACGAGGCGGTCGTACGGGAGACGATGGCGGCGATCGAAGGGGCGGAGGGCATCGCGCGACGCGGCTTGGTGATGAAGCTGCTGACCGGGCTCAAGCAGATCTGCAACCATCCCGCGCAGTTCTTGAAAGAGCACAGCCTGAAGGAGCACGGCGCCGCGCCAGGCGCCGGCGTCGTCCGGCTGGCGGGCCGCTCCGGCAAACTGGCCCTCCTCGACGAGCTGGTGGAGACGATCCTGTCCGAGGACGGCTCGGTCCTGATCTTCACCCAGTACGTCTCCATGGCCCGCCTGCTGTCGGGGCACCTCACGGCCCGGGCGATCCCGTCCCAGCTCCTGCACGGCGGCACCCCCGTGGCGGAGCGCGAACGCATGGTGGACCGCTTCCAGTCCGGCGAGATCCCGGTCTTCATCCTCTCCCTCAAAGCCGCCGGCACCGGTCTGAATCTGACCCGGGCGGGCCATGTGATCCACTTCGACCGCTGGTGGAACCCGGCGGTCGAAGAACAGGCGACGGACCGGGCGTACCGCATCGGCCAGACGCAGCCGGTGCAGGTCCACCGGCTGATCGCGGAAGGCACGGTGGAGGACCGGATCGCCGAAATGCTCGCGTCCAAGCGGGCGTTGGCCGATGCCGTCCTCGGCTCCGGCGAGGCCGCCCTGACCGAGCTGACCGACCGTGAGCTGGCCGACCTCGTCTCGCTGCGGAGGCCGTCATGACCCCGCGCTCCCAACCCGCCCGTGCCCGACACGACGACCGCCGGCGCACGTTCCCCGCCCTGGAGCCCCTCGGTGGCGAGGAGTTCGCGTCCAGCTGGTGGGGCAACGCCTGGGTGGAGGCGCTGGAGGACACCGCACTGGACCGGGCCCGGCTCGCCCGGGGACGCGCGTATGCGGCGCGCGGCCATGTCGACGCGATCACCGTCACGCCCGGGCGGGTCATGGCATACGTCCACGGCAGCAGACCCCGCCCGTACCGTACGGAGATCCGGCTCCGGACCCTCAGCGACGACGACTGGGACGACTTCCTGGCCGCGGCGGCGTCCCGTCCCGACCACATCGCCGCGCTGCTCGACAAGGACGTGCCGCACGCGCTGGCGACCGTGGCGGACCTGCTGCCCACGCCCGGCGACCTGATCCCCGACTGCTCCTGCCCGGACGACGGTTACCCCTGCAAGCACGCGGCTGCTCTCTGCTACCAGACGGCCAGGCTGCTCGACGAGGACCCGTTCGCGCTCTTCCTGCTGCGCGGCCGCGGTGAACGCGAAATCCTCGCCGAACTCTCCCATCGCAACGCGACCAGGTCGGCGGCCGAGCGGACCAGCGCCGCGACCGACGCGCCCGTGCCGACGGTCCCGGCCCGCGAGGCTCTTGCCGCTCGCTCGCTCCCGGCCCTGCCGCCCCTGTTCCCCGCGCCCGCCCATCCGGGCCGCCCACCGGCCTATCCCCATCTGGCCGGCGCGCCCGATCCCCTCGCCCTGGACCTCCTCGCCACCGAGGCGGCGTCGCGTGCACACACCCTCCTGACCACAGGCGTCGATCCCACCGCGGCGCTGACCCGGTGGCAGGACGCGGTCCGCCTGGCCGCCGCTCACCCCGGCTCCGGTCTGACCGCCTCCACCCGCGCCCTCTACCGCGATCTCGCCGCCGCCACCGACCGCAGCCCCACCGACCTGGCCCGCGCGGTGGCCGCCTGGCGGCAGGGCGGCCTTGCGGCCCTCGCCGTACTCGAAGAGCCCTGGGACCCGCCCGCAGGCCCGTTCGACCGAGCGCGCCCCGCCCTCATCGCAGCGGACTTTCCGCACTTCCGCCCCTGGCGCAACCACCTCTCCACGAGCTCCCTCCAGCTCCGCTTCGGCCGCGACGGCCTCTGGTACGGCTATGAGTCGGACCCGGACCGCGAGGACTGGTGGCCCCGCGGCACCCCGGATGCCGACCCGGTGGGCGCACTCACCGCACTGCTGGGCAGGTGAGCCATCAGCGGGGTCACCCAGCACGGCCCGGTCATCCGGACCGGCACGGTCGGGAACATCCATCTCGGGGGCCAGGGCGGATGAGTCGGGCATGGCCGCACAGCCGCGCCGCGGTCATGCGCGGGGCTTCGCGCGGACGTGCATGCGCTCCCCCTGTCTCCCGAAGAGGCTGAGGATCTCGACGGGCCGCCCGTCCGCGCTGCTGAACCAGTGGGGCAGCCGGGTGTCGAACTCGGCGGCCTCGCCGGGACCGAGGACCAGATCGTGCTCGGTGAGGACGAGCCGCAGTCGGCCGTCCAGCACATACAGCCACTCGTAGCCCTCGTGCGTACGGAGATCCGGCTCGGCACCCCGGTCGGAGATGATCATCTTGTACGCCTGGAGGGGGCCAGGGCTCCGGGTCAGGGGGACGAACGTACCGCCGCTCGGCAAGGGGTGGGGTGTCAGTCGAATCCGGGGATCCCCCACTTCGGGGGCGCCGACCAGGTCGTCCAGGGGTACGCCGTACGCACCTGCGAGCGGCAGCAGCAGTTCCAGGCTGGGGCGGCGCTGTCCCGACTCCAGTCGGGAAAGGGTGCTCTTGGAGATGCCGGTCGCCTCGGAGAGCGCGGCCAGGGTGAGGCCGCGCTTGGTGCGCAGCCGTCTGAGCCGCGGGGCGACCTCGTCGAGGACCGCTTGATAGGGCGGTGGTTCGTCCATGCGGGCATTCCACTCCGTTTTCCCGGAATCGGCAACAAGAGTTGCCGTCGCCACTCGGCGGGTGGACGCTCCTCGGCATGAGCCCACACAGCGATTCCGGCCAGGGACATGGCCACGGCCACGGACACCAGCACACCGACATCGACTGGGAGGTCATGGCCACCCAGCTGGAGAACAGCGGCGAACTTCAGCTCCCGGTCCTCCGCCGGACGGCGGACCGCCTGAGGGAGCTGCTCGACCCGGAGAAGGAGGTCCGGCGCATCATCGACATCGGCAGCGGGCCGGGCGTGATGACCTGCGTGTTCGCCGAGGCATTCGCGGACGCCGAGGTGGTCGCCGTGGACGGCACGCCCGGGCTGCTGGACCGCGCCCTGGCTCGCGCCGAGCGGCTCGGCCTCGGCGGCAGGGTGGCCGTCCGGCACGCGGAACTGCCGGAGGGCCTGGACAGCGGTGACGAGCGCGGGGAAGGTGGCGTCGGCACGGCGGATCTGGTCTGGAGCAGCAGGGCCGTGCACCATCTCGGCGATCAGCAGGGCGCGTTGAACGCGCTCGCCGGTGTGCTCAGGCCCGGCGGGCTGCTCGCCGTGGCGGAGGGCGGCCTGCCGATGCGCTTCCTCCCGCGCGACATCGGCATCGGCAGGCCCGGCCTCCAGGCCCGCCTCGACACCGCTCTGGAGCACTGGTTCGAGATCATGCGAGCCGAACTGCCCGGCAGCACCAGCGTGGTCGAGGACTGGCCCGCGATGCTCAGCCGCGCCGGGCTCACCGACGTAGGCAGCTTCGCTTGCCTACTCGACCTGCCGGCACCTCTCGGCGAGACGGCCCGCGCCTTCCTGCACGCCCATCTGACCCGGCTGCGGGAGACGGCGAGCGAGTCCCTGGACGTGGAGGACCGCAGGACACTCGACGTGCTGGTCGATCCCGGGGCGCCGGAGGGCATCCTGCGGCGGCCCGACGCCTTCCTCCTCTCCGCCACCACGGTCTTCACGGGCGTGCGCCCGGCACGGTGACCGTGCCCGCCTTTCACCTGACGACCGGGCTTCGGGAATCACCAGAGAAGAGAACGGAGTTCACGTTGAAGCCAGTCACAACAGGACACGATGAGGCAGCAGCCAGAAGTATGGAGCGGACGCCTTCCGTTCGGTGGGCGCTCGCCAGCCTTTCGCTGTCCATGCTGCTGTCCTCGCTCGGCACCAGCATCGCCAATGTCGGCTTGCCCACGCTGGCACAGGCGTTCACCGCCAGCTTCCAGGAAGTCCAGTGGATCGTCCTCGCCTATCTCCTCGCCATCACCACCGTGATCGTCAGCGTCGGACGGCTCGGTGACATCACCGGCCGCCGACGGCTGCTACTGGCCGGAATCTTTCTGTTCACGGTGGCCTCGGTCCTGTGCGGCGTAGCGCCCACGCTCTGGCTGCTGATTGCCGCCCGGGTGGCACAGGGCCTCGGAGCTGCCATCATGATGGCCCTCACCATGGCGTTTGTCGGTGAGACGGTTCCGAAGGCAAAGACCGGTAGTGCCATGGGGCTGCTCGGAACGATGTCCGCGATCGGCACCGCTCTCGGCCCGTCGCTGGGCGGCGCTCTCATCGCCGGACTTGGTTGGCGGGCCATCTTCCTCATCAACGCACCGCTGGGCATTCTGACTTTCCTTCTCGCGCACCGCTACCTGCCCGTTGATCGGCGGGAGCCCAGAACTGACCGGGCCGGCTTCGACCATGTGGGCACGCTGCTGCTTGCTCTGACGCTCGCGGCCTATGCACTCGCCATGACAATGGGGCGCGGCAGTTTCGGTTCGCTCAACGTGGCCCTGCTGTTGGCTGCCGCCTTCGGCGTCGGCCTCTTCGTGCGCGCCGAGGCGAGAGCAGCATCACCCTTGATCCGATTGGCAGTGTTCCGCGAACCGGCGCTGAGTGCGAGCCTCGCCATGAGCGCGCTCGTCTCGACGGTGATGATGGCCACGCTGGTGGTCGGGCCGTTCTATCTCTCTCGTACGCTCGGGCTCGATGAGGCTCTGGTCGGACTCGTTCTGTCGGTCGGTCCCCTTGTCACTGCGCTGACCGGTGTGCCGGCCGGTCGCATTGCGGACCGCTTGGGCGCACAGCGCATGACCATCGTTGGGCTCATCTCCATGGCGGCCGGTTCCTGCATTCTGTCCATGACGTCGGCGACACTCGGCATCTTTGGCTACATCGCCCCCATCGTGGTCACCACCGTCGGCTATGCGGTGTTCCAGACGGCCAACAACACCGCCGTCATGAAAGATGTCCGACCGGATCAGCGGGGCGTCATTTCCGGCATGCTCAACCTGTCGCGCAATCTCGGGCTTGTCACCGGCGCATCCGTCATGGGCGCCGTGTTCGCGCTCGCATCGGCGACGACCGACGTCACTACGGCGCGCCCCGAGGCCGTTGCCACCGGTATGCGGGTCACGTTCGCAGTCGCGGCGATTCTGATCGTCGTCGCGCTCACCATTGCGGTGGGAAGCCGTGCTCTCTCGCGAAGGGCGGTCCGTCTTGAGGAGCAACTGCCCACTGCCGGGCCGTAGTTCGGCAGGCAGCCGTCGAAGGCTCCGGGATGCGGCGCCTCTAGGGTGGAGCCATGGCACTTCAAGATCCGACGAGCGAGCTGATGGCCGACCCCTACGCCGTGTATGCGCGGCTCCGTGAGGCGGGCCCCGTGCACCGGATCGCCGGGACGGACGGGCTGCCGGCCTGGCTGGTCACCCGCTACGACGACGTACGCCAGGCCCTCGCCGATCCCCGGCTCTCCCTGGACAAGCGCAACGCGGCACCCGGTGGCTACCGGGGGCTTGCCCTGCCGCCTGCGCTGGACGCGAATCTGCTCAACATGGACCCGCCGGACCACACCCGCATCCGGCGTCTGGTGTCGCAGGCGTTCACCCCGCGTCGCATCGCGCAGCTGCGCGAGCCGATCCGGAAGACAGCCGATCAGCTGCTGGACGCCGTCGCCCCGCACGGCCACGCCGATCTGATCGCCTCGTACGCCGCGCCGCTGCCGATCAATGTCATCTGCGACCTGCTCGGCGTGGCCCCCGAAGACCGGCGCGATTTCCGGGCGTGGACCGACGCCCTGGTTGCCCCGGACCCTGCGCAGCCGTCACGGGCGAAGGAAGCGGTCGGCGGCATGCTGGCGTTCTTCACCCAGCTCATCGCCCGCAAGCGCGCGGAGCCGGCCGACGACCTGCTCTCCGCCCTGATCGCGGTACGCGACGAGGAAGACCGGCTGAGCGAGGACGAGTTGATGTCCCTGGCCTTCCTCATCCTGTTCGCCGGATACGAGAACACCGTCCACCTCATAGGCAACGCCACCCTGGCCCTGCTCGGCCACCCCGACCAGCTGGCCGCGCTGCGCGCCGACCCCGCCCGGCTGAGCGGCGCCGTCGAGGAGTTGGCCCGTTACGACGGCCCCGCACCGTTGGCCATCCGCCGCTTCCCCACCGAGGACATCACGATCAGCGGCGTCACGATCCCGGCGGGCGAGACCGTCCTGCTCTCACTCGCGGCCGCGCACCGCGATCCGCACCGTTTCACGGACCCTGATCGCCTCGACATCGGCCGCGACGCCACCGGTCATCTCGCGCTCGGCCATGGCATCCACTACTGCCTGGGCGCCCCCCTGGCCCGGATGGAGACGGAGATCGCGCTGGCCGCGCTGCTGGAGAGGTTTCCGCGGCTGGATCTCGACGTCCCGTACGGCGAACTGCGGTGGCGGCCTTCGATGCGTGCCCGAGGGCTGCTCTCCCTGCCCGTGCGCTACTGAGCCGGGCGCTCGCAGGCAGGGCCGCGCTCACCGGTAGGTGCGCTCGCAAGAAGGCCGCGCTCAGAAGTCTCAGAAGTCGGCGAGCGTCGGCTCGTCCAGCCGGGCCACCGAGTCCTGTGCGTACGCCGCCACGTAGGCCTCGCGGATCCGCTCGATCTGCGGGTCGCGTACGTGTGCCTCCGCGGCCGGGTAGAGCAGGATCAGCTCGTACGAACGCTCCCGTTCGATGGTGCCGTTGGAGTCCCGCCACTGTCCGCGGCCGTCCTGGACTGTCAGCCCGGACGGGAAGCTCGGCGTGACACTCCGGTCGATGAACGCCATGAACTGCCGGTCGGTCACATCGGGGCCGCCGTCGGGACGCTCTGTACCGAAGAACAGCCGCGTCTCGACGTACGCCGCCCCTCGCGCCGCCGCGGACGGGGCCCTGGGTGCCTTCGCCTGTTCACGCTCGAGCGCGGCGGTGGAGGCGGGCGCACCCACTGCCAGTACGGCAACGGTGGCACCGGCGGCGGCAAGGAGAGTGCGCTGCTTCAAGGTGGGCACGGGGACCGGGTCCTTCCATCGGGGGCCGCAGGGCGGCCACCACGTGCGTTGCGACTCCGCCAAGGGGGCCACGAAACAGTGTGCCGGGACGCCGAATTCGTCCGGAACCACCCACACGAGCGCATCTCTCGATGTGTCCGCGGGCAGACTGGGGGAGGCGACGAGACCAGTTCGACAAAACGCCCACTCGATGGAGTGAAAGGCGTATATGCCATAACCCGAATGGCCTCATGGGCGTTGGTGACGGTGCGGGCGAGTGCCCGTGAACGTCTCCTGAAGGCAGGGAACCCATGAGGCAGGTTCACCGAAAGGGTCTGGCCGCCGTGATGCTCACGGGTGGCGCGCTCGCTATGTCGGGGCATGCGCATGCGGACTCGAACGCGGACGGTGGTGCGGCCGGTTCGCCCGGACTGCCGGCCGGCAATACGGTGCAGCTTCCGGTGCATGTCCCGGTCAATGTGTGCGGCAACACCGTCAATGTCGTCGGACTGCTCAACCCGGCCGCCGGCAACTCCTGTGCCAACCACTCGGCGGGCACCTCGCAGGGCGCTCAGCGGCCCGCGGGCGCCGCCGCCGTAGCCGGCAGAAAGGATTCCCCCGGTGTCCTCTCCGGCAACGGCGCGCAGCTCCCCGTCGATCTGCCCGTGAACGTCACCGGGAACTCCGTGAACATCGTCGGCCTCGGGAACGCCGCCACCGGCAACTCCTCCGTCAACACCCCCGGCAGGCCGCCCGTCCGCCCGCGGCCCGCCACCCCGCCGAAGCCCGCGCCGCACACGCCGACGCCGAGTCCCCAGGCGCCGCGTGAGTCCCTCGCCCACACCGGCTCCGGACCGGTCGTCCTCGCCGCGCCCGCCGGTGCCGCACTGCTGCTTGGCGGCGTGGTCCTCTACCGCCGTTTCCGGCCCGCCCGCGAGTCCTAGCGGCCCGCGGTCCTGGCCACCACCCGCCCGCCAGTCCTAGCGCTCCGCCGGCCCATGCCAGGACGCCAGCACCCCCTCGATCACCGCCGCCACCCGCGCCCGCGCCTCGTGGCGGGCGACCCCGGCCAGCAGCAGGGTGTCGTAGGGCGTGTCGAGATGCCGTACGGAGGCCCGCACCGCGGCCGTTACCGCCCCCTGTGCCAAGGAGCGGCCCGCGGCGGTGCGGCCCACCCGGCCGCTGCCCCGCACCGAGGCGTGGGCGGCGATGTCCTGGGCACGGGCGGGCGGACAGCCCGGGAACAGCCGCAGGATCTCGGCCGTCAGAGCGGCCGTGAACCGTACGTCCTCGGCCGCACGGCGCACCGCGTCCCGCTCGCGCCGCCGGGCCCGCGCATCCGCGTCCGCCAGGCATGCCGACTCGGCGCGGGCCAGCGCCGCCTCCTCGACGAGGAGGCCCTGGCGTTCGTAGCGCCTTCGCCGGCGGTTGAAGCGCACCACGACCGCCCACAGCGAACTCGCCTCGCGGGCACGGCGGGTGAGCGCGGCACTGCCGCGCGGCAGGAAAACGAGATGGGCCAGGTCGGCGCAGTCCAGGCAGACCGGCGCGTTGAACTCCAACAGATGGCTGGTCAGCGGCCCCTGACGGCACTCCGCCACAGTGCCGCCCCTTCAGTGGCTGGATCACCACCAGATCCATGTACGCTCCGCTCCCATGAAGCTGCGCTGTGCCGTGCTCGACGACTACCAGGACGTCGCGCTGTCCCTGGCCGACTGGTCGGCCCTGGCCAAGGACATTGAAGTCCGTTCGCTGCAGAGCCACTTCACCACGGAGGAAGAGGTGGCCGAAGCCGTCGGCGACTGCGAGATCCTCGTCGTGATGCGGGAGCGGACTCCCTTCCCCGAGTCGATGTTCGCGCGGCTGCCGCGGCTCAGGCTGCTGATCACCTCCGGTATGCGCAATGCCTCCATCGACCTCGAAGCAGCCGCCCGGCACGGCGTCACCGTGTGCGGTACCGCCAGCAGCTCCGAACCGCCCGCCGAGCTCACCTGGGCGCTGATCCTCGGCCTTGCGCGCGGTGTGGTGCAGGAGGCCTCGTCCCTGCGGGCGGGCGGCCCCTGGCAGTCCACGATCGGCGCTGATCTGCACGGCCGCCGCCTTGCCCTCCTCGGCCTCGGGAAGATTGGCGCAAAGGTCGCCCGGGTCGGCCAGGCCTTCGGAATGGAGGTCATGGCCTGGAGCCGGAACCTCACCGACGAGCGGGCCGCCGAGCACGGTGTCGTACGCGCGCACTCCCTCGAAGAGCTCCTCGAAGCCGGTGACTTCGTCTCCGTACATCTTCAGCTCGGCGACCGCACCCGCGGTCTGATCGGTACGAGCGAGCTCAAGAGGATGCGGCGTACGGCCTACCTCGTCAACACATCGCGCGCCGCGATCGTCGACCAGGCCGCTCTCGTACGGGCGCTGCACGACGGCTGGATCGCCGGCGCGGGATCGGACGTCTTCGAGCACGAGCCGCTGCCCGCCGACGACCCGCTGCGCACCGCGCCTCACTTCCTCGGGCTGCCGCACCTCGGCTATGTCACCCGGCGCAACTACGAGGGTTACTTCCAGCAGGCCGTCGAGGACATCGCCGCGTACCTCGAAGGCAGCCCCCTGCGCACCCTCAGCGCACGCCCGGCGCCGCCGCCCCGATGAACTCCGACAGGGTCTCGCGCGCCTGCTCCGAACGCTGCGAGCGGTCCGACTCGTCCGGTGCCTCGTGCATGCAGTTCGTCACCTCGAAAGCGGCTGCCGCAAGCTCCAGCGCCTGCGAGTCGTCACACACCAACTGGACGCGGATCAGGGCCTGATGAGCAGATGAGCGCAGCCGGTAGGAGTCGATGCGCGCCTCCTCGGCCGTCATGCTGCCCGGCGCCTGCTGTGCCCGGTGCCAGCGGTCGTTCTGGCCGCGCCGGTAGTCGACGAGCGCGCCCGCGAAGGCGCTGTACGCGGAGATCCGCTCCTGGCGCAACTGTTCGGCACGACTGAGAACAGCCGCGCGCTCGGCCGTCTGACGCTCGAAGAAGTGGGTGGCCACCGAGCCGAGCAGGGTGCCTATGACCGCGATGACAGCTGTCTCCATGGTGCGTACTCCCCAGAGGACTTGAACGAGTTGCCTGAATAATCGTTCGAGCGTGCGTGAGCGGTCTTGGTAGCTTGATCGACGTGGCGAAACTCAATCAGATCATCGCAGTCGAGAAGGGCGTCAAGTCCAAGGCGCACCAGGACCTGACAGCGGCCCATCACGGGCTGCAGAAGCCTGCGCTGCTGGCCGGTATCTCGCGTACGTACCAGCCCAAGGACGAGGAGGGCGAGCAACTGCCGCCGGAGTCCACGCGGGTCCAGGTAAAGACCGAGGACGTGCTGCGCGAGACGGCGAAGACGCTGACGCGGCTGTTCGACGTGACCGCCACCAAGGACTGGGCCAACTGCACCGCGCGCGCCGATGTGACGGTGGACGGGCGCGTTCTGGTGAGCGAGGTGCCGGTTGCGTATCTCCTCTTCCTGGAGAAGCAGTTGACCGACATCAACACCTTTGTGCGCAAGCTCCCGGTGCTGGACGCCTCCGAGTCATGGTCCCAGGACCCGTCGACGGACGCCTGGAAGACGGAGGCGGTGCGCACGCTGCGTACGAAGAAGGTGCCCCGCAACCATGTGAAGGCCGAGGCGACCGAGAAGCACCCGGCGCAGGTCGAGGTGTACTACGAGGACATCCCGGTCGGTTACTGGACGACGGTGAAGTTCTCCGGTGCGCTGCCGGCGCGGCGGGTGAACGAACTGCTGGAGCGGGTGGAGAAGCTGCAGCAGGCGGTGAAGTTCGCCCGCGAGGAGGCCAACGCCGCGGATGTCACCGACCAGCGGGTGGGTGACGCCGTCTTCGGCTACCTGTTCGGGTAGCCTCAATGACTCCCCGTCCGCCTGTGTGCGGGCGGGGTGCGCGAGGAGCGCAAGCTGAAACTGAAGCTTGTCGTGACTGAGCGGTTCCAGTGGAGGTTCGATTCCTCCCCGCGGCACTTTCCGTACGTACGGGCCGCGGTAGCCCAACTCGGCAGAGGCAGACCGCGATCAATCTCAGACTATTGCTCCAGACTCAGCATTCGCCGCCGATCGCCGGATCGACCGGGCCCGGGCCCTGGTGCGTCGAAATGCCGGTTCAAGTCCGGCCCGCGTAGCTCGATACGCGGTGGTCCAAAGGCAGGACGCGGCGACATAACGACTGACCCGGGTTCTCAAGCGTGCCGGCGTGTTATATGGGTGGCATCACAGGGTCCGGAGGCCGGCTACGCCTCCGGGCCCGCTCCCGTTTTCCGGCCCGGAACAGCCCCCTTCTCCGATACGTTGAGCCCGTTTTGGCGACGCCGGTGAGCTGGAGGCTTCCATGAGGTTCAAGGACAGAACACGCACGGCGATGGTCCTGATGGGCTGCCTCGCGGCGCTCGCGACGGTGCCCTCCGCGGCGAACGCCACGCCCGGCAGTGGTGTTTCGGGCACGGTCCTCGCGCAGGGCGTTTCGGAGGGAACCCTGAAGCTGAAGGCCAAGGGCCGCACCGACGTGGTCGTACGGACGATCACGATCGCCCCGGGCGGCTCCACCGGCTGGCACTCGCATGCCGGCCAACTGCTCGCCGTCGTCAAGTCCGGGACGCTGACGCGCACTCTGGACGACTGCTCGGTCGAGGTGACCCCTGCGGGCACGGCCTTCGTCGAACCGTCCGGGCCGCGGCACCGGCACATCGGGCGCAACCTGGGCACCGAGCCGGTGGTGCTGTACGTGACGTATCTGCTGCCCAAGGGCAGCCCGCTGTCGAACGACGCGGACGCGCCGCCCTGCGCCGGGAAGCAGGGGTAGGCGGACGGGCTGCCCGTCAGCCCGTCGGCGGCCACGGTCATGCCCGGTGGATGATGGACGGGTGCGAGTCGAAGCGATCACCTGGGAGCGGCTCACCGGGGCCATCGTCGACCGGGTCATGGCGGCCAAGGCCGAGGACGGCAGCCCCTGGCTGCGGATCGGCTTCGACGGGGCGCCCGTCGCGCCGGGCGGGGAGTTGGCCGGGCGGGTCGGGGAAGCGCTCCGGCTGCGCGGGCGGAGTGTCCTGGTCGTCGGGACCGGCGGGTTTCTGCGGCCCGCCTCGCTGCGGTACGAGTACGGGCGCGAGGACCCCGACACCTACTACAGCGGCTGGTTCGACAGTGGAGCGCTGTGGCGGGAGGTCTTCGGGCCGCTGGAGGCCGGTGGCAGCGGGCGGGTGCTGCCCGATCTGTGGGATCCCGTGACCGACCGGGCCACTCGGAGCCCGCACGTCGAACTCCCGCCCGGCGGAGTGCTGTCGCTGCACGGGCCCTTCCTGCTCGGGCACTGGTTCCCGTTCGATCTCACCGTGCATCTGCGGCTGTCGCCCGCGGCACTGCGGCGGCGTACGCAGGAGAGCGAACTGTGGACACTGCCCGCGTATCAGCGGTACGAGGACGAGGTGGAGCCGGACGCGGCCGCCGATGTGGTGGTGCGGGCCGACGATCCGCGTCATCCCGCGTGGGGCGGCCTGCGCTGATCAGGGCGACCGCCGATCAGCGTCACGGCCTGCGCGCCCGCCAGGCAGCCCTCGGCCGCTGCCGTCGCCGCGTCCGCCCCCGCCAGACGGGCGGCGAGGAACGTGCCCGTGAACGCGTCGCCCGCGCCCGTGGAGTCCACCGCGTCGGCCGGCACCGGCGGGACGCGGGCCGTGACCGTGCCCGACTCCGCCACGAGCGCACCGTCGTCGCCCAGCGTCACGACGGTCAGTGGGACATGGCGGCTCAGTTCCGCGGCGGCGTCGGCCGGGTCGGACAGGCCCGTGAGGAGGCGGGCCTCGTCGGCGTTCGGAAAGAGGACGTCCGCGGCTGCGAGCGCCGCCAGCATGCGGCCGGTGCCCAGCTCCTTGATGAAGCCCGCCGAGGCCGGGTCCACGCTCACCGGGATGCCCAGGGCACGCGCGGACTCCATGGCCAGCAGGGCCAGTTGGCGGCTGGTGTCGGCGAAGAGCAGATAGCCGGAGATATGCAGATGGGCCACGCCGTCGAGCAGTGCCGGCGACCAGTCGGCGAGGGAGAGGCGCAGCACCGCGCCGCTGTCGGTGAGGAACGTCCGCTCGGCGCTCGCGTCCACGAACGCGATGACCGTGGCCGTCGGCGCCTCGGCATCCGGGACGAGGAGAGGCCGTACGCCCGCGGCGCGCAGCCGTGCGTCGTGCCAGGCCGCTTCGTCGATGCCGACGCGTGCCAGGAGCCGTACGTCCGGGCAGCCGCGGCGCGCCGCCCAACAGGCCGCGTTGGCCCCCGCGCCGCCCGGCAGGATGCGGATCCGGGCCGCCGTGTCCGTACCTCGGGCGAGTGGCGCGCGATGGCGGGCGACGACGTCGGTGACGACGTCACCGATGACGAGCAGCGCGTCCCGGCTTGCGGCGTCCCGGCTCGTGTCGGTCCGGCTCGTGTCGGTCCGGCTCGTGTCGCTCCGGCTCCTTTGGTCCCCGCCCGTCGCGTCCCGGCTCACACGGTCCCCACCCAGTGCGTCCCGGCGCACAAGGCTGCCGCGATCTGCGCCGCCAACCGCACATTGCCCCGCACCGCCGCCACATTGGCCTCCAGCGAAGCCCCCTCCGTCAGCCGCATCAGATAGTCGAGCAGGAAGGGGGTCACGGCCTGGCCCACGATGCCCCGCTCCCGGCACTCGTCCAGCGCCTCGCCGAGCACCCGGTCGTGCAGCGCCGGATCCAGCTGATCGGCCTCCGGCACCGGATTCGCGACAATCAGCGCCGCGTCCGGCCCGCCGAGCGCGTCCTGGGCCCGGATCACCTCCGCCGTCTCCTCCGGCGTATGGACCGTCCAGTCGACCGGTTCCCCGGAGGAGGTCAGATAGAAGCCGGGGAACCTGTCGGTGCCGTAGCCGACGATCCCGACGCCCAGCGTCTCCAGCCGTTGCAGCGTCGCCGGTACGTCCAGCACCGACTTCACGCCCGCGCACACCACCGCGATCCGGGTCTGCGCGAGGACCCGCAGGTCCGCCGACTCGTCCTGCGTCTCGGTCCACTCGCGGTGCACTCCACCGAGCCCGCCGGTCGCGAAGACCCGGATCCCGGCCCGCGACGCCAAAAACGCGGTCGCCGACACCGTCGTGGCTCCGCTCACCCCCGCCGCCAGCGCCGGTGCGAGATCCCGGTGCCCGAGTTTGCGTACGTCGTCGTCCCCCGCGACCCGCTCCAACTGGCTCTTGTCCAGGCCGACATGGACCTTCCCGTCCAGCACGGCAATGGTCGCGGGCACGGCGCCCGCGGACCGTACGAGCCCTTCCAGTTCCTCGGCGACGGCCAGATTGCGCGGACGCGGCAGCCCGTGCGCAATGATCGTCGACTCCAGTGCGACGACGGGCCGGTGGGCGGCCAGCGCTTCCTGTACTTCCTCGGTGACTTCGGTCAGCAGCATGTCCCATCTCTGGCACACAGGCGCCGCGCCCAAACCCTCAGCCGCACCCGGGCAAGAGGGCAGCCGGTCCGCCCCCGCCCTCGTCGCCGGCTCCCGTCAGCCGAGCGCTCTGCGCGCCGCGAGGGCCGCCATCGGCAGCAGCAGACAGGCGCCGACGACGTTCAGCCAGCCGTAGCTTGCCTGCGCCACGATGAGTCCGGCGGCCGCGCCGCCGATGCCCGCCGATGTGTTCATGGTCAGGTCGGACAGGCCCTGGACGGCCGCGCGGGCGGGCTGCGGCACGGAGTCGGTGAGCAGGGTCGAACCGGACACCAGACCCGCCGACCAGCCGAGACCGAGTACGAAGAGCCCGGCGGCGGTCTGTCCGTGCGCGGCGCCCGCCGTACCGGCGAGCAGTGCGGCCGAGCAGAGCAGCCCCACCGCGAGACCGATCACGGCGAGCCGCCCGATGCGGTCGGCCAGCCAGCCCATGACCGGCGAGAAGGCATACATGCCCGCGATATGACCGCTGATCACCAGGCCGATCAGCTCGATGCCCGCGCCGTGGTGGCTGAGCGCGAGCGGGGTCATCGACATGATCGACACCATGGCGGTGTGCGAGACGGCGACGGTGACAAGGGCGAGCCGGGCCATCGGAGACTTGCGTACGGCCCGCAGCCCGGCCCGCAGCGAGCGCCCCTCGGGGGAACGGTCGGCAGGGGAGAGCGCCCGGGCGGTGAGCAGCGGATCGGGGCGCAGCAGGACGAGAACCAGGACCGCGGAGATCAGGAAGACCCCGGCCGCCCAGAGGAACGGCCCCGCGGCCGCCGGTATGCCGAGACCGGCGACGCTGCGGCCCGCGGGCGCGGCGATATTGGGGCCGAGCACCGCGCCGATCGTGGTCGCCCACACGACATTGGAGATCGCTCGTCCTCGCCGCTCGGGCTCGGCCAGATCGGCGGCCGCAAAGCGTGACTGCAGATTTGCCGACGAAGCGGCGCCGAAGAGGGCCATGCCGACCAGCAGCAGCGGAAAGTTCTCCACGACCGCGGCGAGCACGACCACGCCCGCGCCCAACGCACCGAGCAGATAGGCGAGTACGAGCCCCGGCCGCCGCCCGCGTGCCGTCATCAGCGCGGCGAGCGGCATGGACAGCAGCGCGGTCCCCGTCACGGTCGCGGTCGGCGCAAGCCCGGACAGCGCCTCCGTCCCACTCACCTGCTGTGCCAGCACGGTGGCGAGCGCGATCCCGGTGGCGACGCCCAGCCCGCCGAGTATCTGGCCGGCGATGAGCACAGCGGTGATACGCCGCCGCAGCGCGGGCAGCTCGTCCATCGAAACGGGCGCGAGGGCAGCAGCCTTGTCGATCGAGGTCATCGCGAGCGCCCGGGTGCCGCCGGGGCGGGGGCCGTGGTGCCGGGCGCAGGGGGTATGTCAGGTGCGTCAGGACTGGTGGTCACTGGCGCAGTGTGCCAGCCCGTACGCGCGTACGAAACCGCATTCACCGGCGCCCGGCCGCCCGTCCGTCCGCCCGCCCGTCGGGCCGTCCGTCCGCCCGCCCGTCGGGCCGTCCGTCCGCCCGTCGGTCCGACCGCGGGCCGTCCGTCCGCCCATCCGCCCGCCCGTCGGGCCGTCCGTCCGCCCGCCGGTCCGCCCGCCGGGCCCTCCGCCTGTCCGTCCGGGTGCTCGTCCGGCCCTCCGGTCAGAACAGCGGCTCGGGCAGCACCCCCTCCAGCGCCAGCAGCTTCCGCTTGGTCTCCAGACCGCCACCGAAGCCGCCGAGCCCGCCGTCCGTCTCCACCACGCGGTGGCACGGCACCACCACCGGCAGCGGATTGGACCCCATCGCCGCGCCCACGGCCTGCGCCGCGCCCGGCTCGCCCACCCGGGCCGCCAGATCGCCGTAGCCGACGACCGAGCCGTACGGCACGCCGTCCGCCAGCTCCCCGAGCACCTTCCGGTTGAACCCGCCGGACAGCGACCAGTCCAGCGGCAGGTCGAACTGCCGCAGCCCACCCGCGAAATACGCCTCCAGCTGACGTATCGGCTCGGCCAGCAGGCCCGTCGAGTCCTCCACCGGCTCGGCGGCAAGGCGGCCCGCCAGCCGCCCGAGCGCCTTGTCCCGCACCGCCGCGTCGGCATGGAAGACCACGCTCACCAGACCCTCGTCGGTCGCGGCGAGCAGCAGCGGTCCGATGTCCGTGCCCACGACGGTCCACTCGAAGCTCTTCATGCGGACCACCGTACGACCGGCCACTGACAGTGCCGGTCCGTGCCTGGTCAGCGCCGGTTTCAGCTCAGCGCGTCCCGTACGACGTCCGGGTAGTTGGTGATGATGCCGTCCACCCCGAAGCCGTCCACCCGCACCGCGCCCGTCGCGTCGTTCACCGTCCAGGTGTTGACCCGCAGCCGCTTGCCGTGCGGGCCCTTCAGTGCGTGCACCGCGGCCACGTACTCGGCGGAGAGCGATGTGTGCGTCGGATTGATCTGGTCGGTGAAGGCCGCGTACGCGGGCAGATCGGCGACCGCGGGCGTACCGAGGAAGCCGGTGCTGATGTCCGGTCGCTGCCGGTGCATCGCCTTCACGCTGTCCGCGCCGAAACTCTGGATGACCAGCTTGTGCGTGACATGGGCGCGGTCGAGCCAGCCCTGTGCGCGCAGCACCCGCAGAGTGTCCTTCTCGATGCCCGGATACGCCTCGGGCTTCTTGATCTCCAGGAGCAACTTCTGGCCGTTGTCGTCGACCCGGTTCAGATACTGCGTGAGCGTCGGCACCCGCGCCCCCGCCCACTTGGCCCCGAACCAGCTGCCGGCGTCCAGCGTCGCGATCTCCGCGGCCGCGAAGTCCTTGACCTTCCACGGCGCGCGCCCTGGGAAGCGCTGTTCCACATCCGTGGTCCTTGCCAGGTTGTCGTCGTGGATGACCACCAGCTCGCCGTCCTTGGTGCGCTGGACGTCGTTCTCCACCCAGGAGAAGCCCATGTCGGCGGCGAGGTCGACGGCCGCGAGGGTGTTCTCCGGCGCATACGCGCAGGCTCCGCGGTGGGCGATCACAAGGGGCTCACCGTGCCGGCCGGCCGGCCGGGTCGCGGACGGCGCGGCCGCGACCGACGGGCCGGGCAGCAGCAGCGAGCTGACCCCCAGGACGGCGGCGGCCGTTGCTGCGGCGGATCGTGCGTACACCTGGACTCCTTACGGCGTCGGGTTACGGACGGGCAGAGGGTGACAGTCGACAACCAACGAGGAACAGGCGAAGTATGGCCAGAACCTGAACGCATCGGCCCAGAACGCATCGCCTGACGGTTTCCGTGTCGATAAATCTCTGTTCAATTGTTTGCTTGGCGTGGCGAGAGCCATACTCTCGGCCCCGGACCAGACGTTCCGTCAGGGATCACGGGGATCACAAGGAGCGAAGGGCGTATCGGCATGCAGGGGACTGTCGACGGATTCAGCTACGGCCTCGTCACACCCGTGGCGGCTTACGCCACGGCCTGCCTCGGCGGGGCCCTCGGCCTGCGCTGCACGACCAGATCCGTCCGCAACCGGCGCTCTTTCAAGCCCGGCTGGCTCGCCCTGGGCGCGCTCGCGATCGGCTCCGGAATCTGGACCATGCACTTCGTCGCGATGATGGGCTTCACCGTCGCCGAGGCTCCGATCGGCTATGACCGGCCGACCACCTTCGCCAGCCTTGTTGTCGCGATCGTCATGGTCGGTATCGGGATCTTCATAGTGGGGTATCGCGGTGCGACCCCCATGGCTCTTGTCACCGGAGGCACCATCACGGGCCTCGGAGTGGCCTCCATGCACTACCTCGGCATGGCCGGAATGCGACTACAGGGACGCCTCGAGTACGACACCCTGACCGTCTGTCTCTCGGTGGTGATAGCCGTCGTCGCCGCCACGACCGCTCTGTGGGCGGCAGTGTCCGTCCACGGCTTCCTGGCGAGCCTGGGCGCCAGCCTCGTGATGGGTGTGGCGGTGAGCGGCATGCACTACACGGGCATGGCGGCCGTCAGCGTGCATCTGCACGGAGCCGCGGGATCCGCAGGCACCGGGGACTCGCCCGCCACTCTGCTCGCGCCCATGATGGTCGGTCCGGTGGTCTTCCTGCTCCTCGCCGGGGTCGTGGTGATGTTCGATCCGCTGCTGGTGATGGGCGAGCCGGACTGGGGGCGGCCGGCCGACGGGGAGCCCGCCCGCCCGGGGGTTCCCGCCCAGCGGGCCCAGGGACCGCTCAGGGCGCCCGTGGGCTGGGCGGCCGACCGGTCCGCACGCCAGGAGCCGCCGCGTGCCCGGGACTGGTGACCACCGCCCGATCCGTGCACATGACCGGTGACCGCCTGATCCGTGACCGGGGCCCGGTTGTCAGTGGTGGGTCGTACGGTGGATCCATGCGGCCCGTTTCCAAGATCGAACGTACGGTGGCGCCCTTCGAGGTCGTCAGTTCCTACCAGCCCAGCGGCGACCAGCCGACGGCCATCGCCGACCTGGAGCGGCGTATCAGTGCCGGTGAGAAGGATGTCGTCCTGCTCGGCGCGACCGGCACCGGCAAGTCGGCGACCACCGCCTGGATGATCGAGAAGCTTCAGCGCCCCACCCTGGTGATGGCGCCGAACAAGACCCTGGCCGCCCAGCTGGCGAACGAGTTCCGCGAGCTCCTGCCGAACAACGCGGTGGAGTACTTCGTCTCGTACTACGACTACTACCAGCCCGAGGCGTACGTCCCGCAGTCGGACACCTACATCGAGAAGGACTCCTCGATCAACGAGGAGGTCGAGCGGCTGCGCCACTCCGCGACGAACTCGCTGCTCACCCGGCGCGATGTGATCGTGGTCGCCTCCGTCTCGTGCATCTACGGCCTCGGCACCCCGCAGGAGTACGTCGACCGGATGGTCCCCCTCAAGGTCGGCGACGAGATCGACCGCGACCAGCTGCTGCGCCGCTTCGTCGACATCCAGTACACGCGCAACGACGTGGCCTTCGCGCGCGGCACCTTCCGGGTCCGCGGCGACACCATCGAGATCTTCCCGGTCTACGAGGAGCTCGCCGTCCGCATCGAGATGTTCGGCGACGAGATCGAGGCCCTGTCCACCCTCCATCCGCTCACCGGCGAGATCATCAGCGAGGACGAGTCGCTGTACGTCTTCCCGGCCAGCCACTATGTGGCGGGCCCGGAGCGCATGGAGAAGGCCATCAACGGCATCGAGAAGGAGCTCGAGGAGCGCCTCGCCGAGCTGGACAAGCAGGGCAAGCTGCTCGAGTCCCAGCGGCTGCGGATGCGCACCACGTACGACATCGAGATGCTGCGCCAGATCGGCTCCTGCTCCGGAGTCGAGAACTACTCGATGCACTTCGACGACCGCGAGCCCGGCACGGCGCCCAACACCCTCCTCGACTACTTCCCCGAGGACTTCCTGCTCGTCATCGACGAGTCGCATGTGACCGTGCCCCAGATCGGCGCGATGTACGAGGGCGACGCATCCCGCAAGCGCACGCTCGTCGACCACGGCTTCCGGCTGCCCTCCGCGCTCGACAACCGCCCGCTCAAGTGGGAGGAGTTCCAGCAGCGGATCGGCCAGACCGTCTATCTCTCCGCCACCCCCGGCAAGTACGAACTGTCCCGCGGCGACGGCTTCGTGGAGCAGATCATCCGCCCCACCGGCCTGATCGACCCGGAAGTCGTCGTCAAGCCCACCGAGGGCCAGATCGACGACCTGGTCCACGAGATCCGCGAGCGCACCGAGAAGAACGAGCGCGTCCTGGTCACCACGCTCACCAAGAAGATGGCCGAGGACCTCACCGACTACTTCCTGGAGCTGGGCATCCAGGTCCGGTATCTGCACAGCGACGTCGACACCCTGCGCCGGGTCGAGCTGCTGCGCGAACTGCGCGCCGGTGAGTACGACGTCCTGGTCGGCATCAACCTGCTGCGGGAGGGCCTCGACCTGCCCGAGGTGTCCCTGGTGGCCATCCTCGATGCCGACAAGCAGGGCTTTCTGCGCTCCGGCACCTCGCTGATCCAGACCATCGGCCGCGCGGCGCGCAATGTCTCCGGCCAGGTCCATATGTACGCGGACACCATCACCCCGGCGATGGCGCAAGCGATCGATGAGACCAACCGCCGCCGGGAGAAGCAGGTCGCATACAACACCGAGCGCGGCATCGACCCTCAGCCGCTCCGTAAGAAGATCAACGACATCGTCGCGACCATCGCACGCGAGGAGGTCGACACCGAGGAACTGCTCGGCACCGGCTACCGGCAGACGAAGGCCGAGAAGCCCGGCAAGGGCGCCAAGGCCCCCGTCCCGGCACTTGGCAAGAGCGCCGGCAAGAAGGGCGAGGTGCTCACCGACCGTCCCGCCGCCGAACTGGCCGGGATCATCGAGGAGATGACAGACAGGATGCGGGCCGCGGCCGCCGACCTGCAGTTCGAGATCGCAGCGCGGCTGCGTGACGAGGTGAGCGAGCTGAAGAAGGAGCTGCGCCAGATGAAGGAGGCCGGTCTCGCCTAGGGGACCTGGTGCGTTCCCCGTGGTGTGTCTCAAGACCGACACAAAAACCAGCCAATTGTGCTGCGTCATTGGCGCCACTGCGTAGGGTGCAGGACAACCGCACATATGGGCGGCAGCTATTCGGGAGAAGGGGACAGCGCGTGACGGTCAACATGACCAAGGGTCAGGCCATCAGCCTGCAGAAGAGCGACGGGGGCACCCTCACCGCAGTGCGGATGGGGCTCGGCTGGCAGGCGGCGCCGCGCCGCGGTCTTTTCGGCTCGCGCACCAGGGAGATCGACCTGGACGCGTCGGCGGTGCTGTTCGCCGACAAGCAGCCGGTGGACGTGGTCTTCTTCCGCCACCTCGTCAGCGATGACGGTTCGGTCAAGCACACCGGCGACAACCTGGTCGGCGGCGCGGGCTCGGGCGGCGACGACGAGGCGATCCTCGTCGACCTGCAGCGCGTGCCGGTCCACATCGACCAGATCGTCTTCACGGTGAACTCCTTCACCGGCCAGACGTTCCAGGAGGTGCAGAACGCCTTCTGTCGCATCGTCGACGAGACCAACGGCCAGGAGCTCGCCCGCTACACGCTGGACGGCGGCGGCAACTACACCGCGCAGATCATGGCGAAGGTGCACCGGGTGGGCGGCGGCTGGCAGATGACTGCCCTCGGCAACCCCGCCAACGGCCGTACCTTCCAGGACCTGATGCCGGCGATCCTGCCGCACCTGTAGGCGCGGGCTCGTACGGACCTTCAGCACGGCTCGTACGGAAGACACGCAGCTCCCGGCGGCATCAGGCCGCCGGGAGCTGTCCCGCTCACCACCACCGCACAGCACTGAAGGGGACAGAGCGATGACGGCCGAGCTGGTCCGGGGGCAGAACCACCCCTTGCCCGACACCCGCCTGGAGATCCGGGTGTCAGCCGGCCACCCCGTCGTGGCCTGCGCCACCTGCTCCGACGCGCAGGGGGCCGTACACGACGAATGGATCGCGCACCCCGGCGCGCCCACACTGCCCGGGCTCGAGGTGCCCCGGCGGGCCACCGAAGCGCCCCGGTTCACCGTCGACCTGGCTGCGGTGCCGGAGGCGGTGCACCAGGTCAATGTGCTGCTCGCACTCCCCGAAGGGCCCGGCGGCCCGGCCCACTTCGGCGCCACCGCTGCCCCTTTTGTCGCCGTCACCGGCCGGGACGACGCCGAGCTGGCCAGCTTCACCATCACCGGCCTGGACAGCGAGACCGCGCTGGTCGCGGTCGAGCTCTACCGCCGCCAGGGCGCCTGGAAGGTGCGCGCGGTGGGCCAGGGGTACGCGGGCGGACTCGCGCAGCTGCTGGCCGACCAGGGGCTGGCCACCGCCCTGGAGAGGGCCGCGGACATCCAGGGGTCGGCGGGGACGCTGCGCACGCCGCGGGCGGAACCGGCACAGCTGCGGACGAGCGCCGCCGACGGCGCCTACATCAGGCCGGACTTGCCGCGTCCCGACCAGACGACCGCGCCCGGGCCGGACGCCACGCTTCCCGACGGCATCTCGTCCCCCGGCCAGCAGCCCGGTTCCACGGGTCCTCAGCAGACGCCCACGCCCGACGCTCCGCCGGCACCGGGCGGGCCCATCGACTACTCGCATCCGCGCCGGCAGTCCGTCGCGCCCCCGCCGCCGCCCCCGGCAGCGCCACCGGCCCAGCCCGGTCAGCCCGCCCCGCCCGTCGCGGGCGATGCCACCGGCTGGTCCATGGAGGAGCGGCTGTACAACCAGATCTGGGGCATGTTCGAGGATCTGGCCCGCGCGGTCGCCGCGTACCGCAGCGCCGTCGACTTCGCCGAGACCCGGATGGACAAGGAACTCGACCAGGCGCTGTCCGACCCGCGCAGCCGCATCGGCGGCGCCGGGGACGCGGCCCGCGAGGCGGCCCGCGCGAAGTGCGAGCAGCTGACCGACCAGGCCCGCCAGGCCCTCGACCGTGACCTGGCCCAGCTCACCGCCGAGTCGGCCGTCGTCGAGCCCGCCCTGCCGCCCGCGTTCGCCCGCTGGGACAACCCCGTCTGGCACGCGTACCGCGTCCCGATGGAGGTCCCGATGGCGGTGCGCCTCGGCGATCTCCAGCTGCCCGAGAGTCCCGAACTGCGGATCCCGCTGCTGGTGCGGCTGCCCTTGGAGCGCGGGCTGTGGGTGGACAGCGGACGGGCCGGATCCGAGGCCGCGATGGCGCTCGACGACGCACAGCTGCGCAGGCTGGCCATGGACTCCGCCGTCGCGCATGCGGCCAGGCTGCTGGCGGTCTACCCGCCGGGCGACTTCTCCGTCCATGTCATCGACCCGGCGGGCGCTGCGGCCGCCTCGCTTGCCCCGCTGGTCGAATCCGGCGCCCTGGCCGGGCCGCCCGCGGCCGGCGCCCAGGGCGTGAGCGCCACGCTCGCCAAGCTCACCCAGCGGGTCGACCTGGTGACGATGGCGGTGCGCGGCGGCGCGGCCGACGCGCTGCCGCCGGATCTGGACACGGGGGAGCAGCTGCTGATCGTCAACGACTTCCCGCACGGTTTCGACGACCGGGCGGTCAACCAGCTGCGGTATCTCGCCGACGAGGGCCCGGCGGTCGGCGTCCATCTGATGATGGTCGCGGACCGAGAGGACGCAAGCGCCTACGGCCCGGTACTCGACCCGCTGTGGCGCTCCCTGCTGCGCCTCACGCCGGTCCCGGACGACCATCTGGCCGATCCGTGGGTGCGGCACGCCTGGACGTACGAGCCGCTGACCGTACCGGCGGGCAGTGCCGTGCTCCGCCAGGTGCTGGACCAGATGGTCGCCGCCCGTCGAAACTGGCGGCGCTGACCTGCGTACTTGAAGTTCGCTTTACCAAGCTCTTTACCTTCCCTTGGGGTTTCCTGTACCGTTCTTTGGGCGGAGGGGAGTACTCCCGGCTGCGGCGTTCCCGTCAGTACGGACCGGCATCGGTCCCGGGGCGCCGGCCCGCGGCAGCAGAGGCCGCGGCGGGTGGAGGAGACCTCCGGCAGCGACGACGCTGATCAGTAGCCGTACGACGCCGGAGGCGCAGTGGACGTTTCAATCACCCTGTGGGCGCTGACCATTCTTGGTCTCAGCGCCTTGATCGCAGTCGACTTCTTCATCGGGCGCAAGCCCCATGACGTGTCGATCAAGGAAGCCGGAATCTGGACCGTCGTCTGGATCGTTCTGGCCGCCCTCTTCGGCCTCGGCCTGCTGATCTTCGGCAACAGCCAGATGTCGGGCGAGTTCTTCGCGGGCTTCATCACCGAGAAGTCGCTCAGCGTCGACAACCTCTTTGTCTTTGTGCTGATCATGGCGAAGTTCTCGGTGCCGTCCCATCTGCAGCAGCGCGTGCTGCTCGTCGGCGTACTGATAGCCCTGGTCCTGCGCGCCATCTTCATCGCCGCAGGCGCCGCGATCATCGCCAGCTTCGCGTGGGTCTTCTACATCTTCGGCGCGTTCCTGATCTACACCGCCTGGAAGCTCATCCAGGAGGCGCGATCCGACGACGAGGATGAGGAGTTCGAGGAGAACCGCCTGCTGAAGTCCATCGAGAACCGCTTCGGCGTCGCCGACAGGTACCACGGCACCAAGCTCTTCATACGCAATAACGGCAAGCGTGTGCTGACGCCGCTGATGGTGGTCATGCTGGCCATCGGCACCACCGATGTGCTGTTCGCGCTGGACTCCATACCCGCGATCTTCGGCCTGACCCAGGATCCGTACATCGTCTTCACCGCGAACGCCTTCGCGCTGATGGGTCTGCGCCAGCTGTACTTCCTCATCGGCGGACTGCTCAGGAAGCTGGTCCACCTCAGCTACGGCCTGTCGGTGATTCTCGGCTTCATCGGGGTCAAGCTGGTGCTGCACGCTCTGCACGAGAGCGGGGTGCATGTCCCCGAGATCTCGATTCCGTTCTCGCTGGCGGTCATCTGCGGCGTGCTGATCGTCACCACGATCACCAGCCTGATCGCGTCGAAGAAGCAGGCGGAGCGGGAGGCGGCGGAGTCGGCCCGGGGGGCCGGGACACCCCAGACGGCCGACTCGGCCGAAGGCTCTGTGAAGGACAGCGTCGAGGCCTGAGGCACCTCCCGGGCAGGGGCGCGGACGGCATTGCCGCCGCACCCCGCCGGTGCCTCCCCCGCAGGGGCGCCCCCGTCGGCGGCCCCTGAGACGGCCTGTTACGGCCGGCCTGTCCGTCGTGCGCGCCGTGACCCGCGCGCACGGCGGCACCGCCACGGCCCGTCCCCGAGAGGGCGGCGGGCTGGTGGTGACGGCCGCGCTGCCGTCCTGACGAGGGCGCTCAAGCAGTCGGGGGAACCCCGACCTCGTGCGGATCCATCAGTACGTCACGGTGATGCGCCGACCGGGCCCGTCGACGCGAACCGTCCCGCCGTACGGCACGATCAGCTGGGGATCGGTGTGTCCGAGGTCGACATCGAAGACGGCCATCGTCTCCGGCGCATACGTGCTCAGCGCCCGCAGCACCGACTCGCGCTGCTCACGTGTGTACCGCTCCCGTTCCTTCTCATCCTGCGGCTTGGCGAACGACCAGGTCTTGGGACGGCCCATCAGCAGCGCGGGGAAGCGCCGCAGCAGCCCGCGCTCGCCCATGTTGCGCAGAATCCGGAACACCTCCTGAGCGGACGGCAGTTCCTCGGAGGTCTCAAGGACCAGCACGCCGCAGTCGTACGCCGAGAGCTCCGCCCGGATCTCTCGGTCCGCCATCAGCAGCCAGGACAGGATCTCCAGATTGCCGCCCCAGGAGCGTCCCTCCACGACCGTCTCGGGCCGGTGCCAGATCCAGCCGTCACCCGCTTCGGTCTCCGGCTCGGCCTCGAAGGTCGCAGGGTCCGCCCAGTCGCCGTTGATGACCCCGAACCGTTCGGCGGGCCGCAGTTCGTACGGACCGGAGGTGAACAGCGCGGCCCGCAGCGAGTCGGCGGTCAGCGGTGCCATGGCCACTGGTCGGCCGAACTCGCACATCACACTTCCGCCGTGATAGCTGACGATTCCGGTGTTCCAGAGGTAGCAGTGCAGTGCGGTGTTGTCGCTGAAGCCGAAGAAAGGCTTCGGGTTCGCCCGGATCAACTCCCGGTCGAGCAGCGGCAGCACGGTGATCTGGTCGTCCCCGCCGATGCTCGCGACGACCGCCTTGATATCGGGGTCGGCGAAGGCGGCGTGAATGTCGTCGGCGCGCTCCTGCGGTGTCGAGCCCATCCTCCGGGTCGTCGGGTACTCCACCGGCTCAAGGCCGAAGTCGTTCCGCAGCCGGGAGAGACCGAGTTCGTACGGCAGGGGCAGCAGACCGGGCAGTCCACTGGACGGCGAGAGTACGGCGATCCGGTCGCCGGGGCGGGGCTTGGGAGGATAGGCGGGCTCCGTCATGATCGGAGCGTAGCCGGGTACCGTCGCCCCGGGACAATGGATTGGATGTGACAGCCATACGCACCCGGGAAGAGGAGCGCCTGCCCGCCCCCGCCCTGCGGCTCGACCGCGCCGCCGAACCGCCGCGGGCCGCCGTTGTGCTGTTGCACGGCGGCCGCGCCGACGCGCTGGAGCCGCCTCCGCAGCTGAATCTGCCCGGGGCCCGGATGCGCCCCTTCGCCCGGGCCATCGCACGCGCCACCATCGACGACGACGTGGTGCTCGGCGCGGTCCGCTACCGCCATCGCGGCTGGAACGGAGTGCGTTCCGACGCGGCCCAGGACGCGCTGCGCGCCCTGGACGAACTGGCCTTGCTGACCGGGCCCGTGCCCGTCGTCCTGGTCGGGCACTCGATGGGAGGACGAGCTGCCCTGCGCGCCGCGAGCCATCCCCTGGTCGAGGCGGTCGTCGGCCTCGCCCCGTGGTGCCCCGACGGAGAGCCGGTGGAGCATCTGGCGGGCAAACGCATCGTCTTGGTGCACGGCGACCGCGACCGGGTGACCGACCCGCGCGGCTCCTGGGAGCTGGCGGCCAGGGCACGCGCCGCGGGCGCCGAGTCCTGTGCGCTGCGGCTGCCGGGCGGCGACCATGCGATGCTCCGCCGGGCCGGCGCCTGGCACGCGCTCACCACCCGGCTGGTCACCGGGCTGCTGCGGCTGGGGCCGCTGCCGCCGACGGTGGCGGAGCGCTTCGACGACCTGGGGCCGAGCGACGTCCCGTCCTTGGACGGCGGCTGACGGCGGCTGAGGGGCGGCGTACGGGACCGGCGGGTGAGCTGCCGGCCCGGCCCGAGGCCCGCCCGCGCTACCAGCCGCGCTCGCGCCACTGGGGCAGATGCGGCCGCTCGTCGCCCAGCGTCGTGTCCTTGCCGTGGCCCGGGTAGACCCACGTCTCGTCCGGCAGCACGTCGAAGAGCTTCGTCTCCACGTCGTGGATGAGACTGGCGAAGGCCTCGGGATCCTTGAAGGTGTTGCCGACCCCGCCCGGGAAGAGGCAGTCGCCGGTGAAGACGTGCGGCGGACCGTGCGGGTCGTCGTAGACCAGCGCGATCGAGCCGGGGGTGTGTCCGACGAGATGACGGGCGGTCAGTTCGACCCGGCCGACCCGGATCGTGTCCCCGTCCTCGACCGGCACATCGGTCGGGACGGGGATGCCCTCCGCGTCGTACCGTCCGGCATACGTGCGGGCGCCGGTCGCCTCGACGACCTCGGCCAGCGCCTGCCAGTGGTCGCCGTGGCGGTGGGTGGTGACGACGGACGCGATGGAGTCGTCGCCGATCAGATGGAGCAGGGTCTCGGGCTCGTTGGCCGCGTCGATCAGCAGCTGCTCGCCGGTGGTCCGACAGCGCAGCAGATAGCTGTTGTTGTCCATCGGACCGACCGCGACCTTGGAGATCATCAGAGACGTCAACTCGTGCACATCAGCCCGGCCGCCGACCTTCACCACTCCGCTGTACGTCATGGTCTCAGCCTATAGCGGGGGCAGCTTCGGCAGCAGGGCGCCGGCGGTGTCCAGCCCCGCCCCGTCGCGGCGTCCCGCGAGCCAGCCGAGCAGCACGGGGGCTGGTCCTGTGACCGTCACCGGGGTGCCGTCCGTGCCGCCCGTGTGCCAGTCGCCGGCGTCCTTGGCACTTGGGTCCCGGTCGCTCGCCACGATCCGCGTCGGCGGGACGTCCGGGCGGCCGGAGAAACGCTCGGCGAGGAAGGTGATCTCCCGGTCGGTGAACTCCTCGGGCAGGTCCTCCAGCTCGTAGCCGATGTCCAGGTCGACATGGTGCAGCTCCACCTCGACGAGACGGCGGAAGGGGACGCGGGCCGCGGCGTCGGTGATGCCGTTGCGCAGCTCGACGGTGCGACCCCAGTCGGCGGGGACGGCGCCCACGTCCTGGAAGCCGGCGGCGGACTCGCGTACGTCGGCGAGCTGGACCGCTAGGGGGCGGGGCGCGTCCCGCTCGATGTCCGCCTCACGTGCCTCGGCGCTGGCATACATCGGGCGGCCCTCGAGAACATTCACTAGCGCGTCGGCGTTACGGGAGAGATGGGCCAGCACATGGCCGCGGCTCCAGCCCGGCAGCCGCGAGGGGCCGGCGACGGCGCCGTCGTCCAGCGCGGTGACTGCGGTGAGGAGCCGGTCGGTGGCTTCGCGTAGAGAGGCCAGGTCACGCAGGGGATCGATCATGGTGCCGACGATAGTCCCGGCACACGATCGGGTGAAGGTGTCAGACGGCGGCCGAAAATCGAATGCGCGTGCTATAGGCTCAGTGGAGGCATCCTTGGTTGTTAGGCATTCATCGATCTGGCGGCCCCCCATAGGCTGGAAGAGTCTGGGACGGGGGCTGTGCCCCCGCTTCTCTCAAGAAAGGTGCGGACCGGCGTGGCCGACCGTCTCATCGTCCGTGGCGCTCGCGAACACAATCTCAAGAACGTCTCGCTCGACCTCCCGCGTGACTCCCTCATCGTCTTCACCGGGCTCTCGGGGTCGGGCAAGTCGTCCCTCGCGTTCGACACGATCTTCGCCGAGGGCCAGCGTCGGTACGTCGAATCGCTCTCTTCGTACGCCCGGCAGTTCCTCGGCCAGATGGACAAGCCGGACGTCGATTTCATCGAGGGTCTGTCGCCTGCCGTCTCCATCGACCAGAAGTCGACCTCGCGCAACCCGCGCTCGACGGTCGGCACCATCACCGAGGTCTACGACTACCTCCGGCTGCTGTTCGCCCGTATCGGCAAGCCGCACTGCCCCGAGTGCGGCCGGCCCATCTCGCGCCAGTCGCCGCAGGCCATCGTCGACAGGGTCCTGGAGCTGCCCGAGGGCAGTCGTTTCCAGGTCCTCTCGCCCCTCGTGCGCGAGCGCAAGGGGGAGTTCGTCGATCTCTTCGCCGATCTCCAGACCAAGGGGTACAGCAGGGCGCGGGTCGACGGACAGACGATCCAGCTCGCCGAGCCGCCCACGCTGAAGAAGCAGGAGAAGCACACCATCGAGGTGGTCGTCGACCGCCTCACCGTGAAGGACTCGGCCAAGCGGCGCCTGACGGACTCCGTGGAGACCGCCCTCGGCCTCTCCGGCGGCATGATCGTCCTGGACTTCGTCGATCTCCCCGAGGACGACCCCGAGCGCGAGCGGATGTACTCGGAGCATCTGTACTGCCCGTACGACGACCTGTCCTTCGAGGAGCTGGAGCCCCGCTCCTTCTCCTTCAACTCTCCCTTCGGCGCCTGCCCCGACTGCACCGGCATCGGCACGCGCATGGAGGTCGATCCCGAGCTGATCGTCCCGGACGAGGAGAGGTCTCTCGACGAGGGCGCGATCCACCCCTGGTCGCACGGCCACACCAAGGAGTACTTCGGGCGGCTGATCGGCGGGCTCGCCCAGGCCCTCGGCTTCTCCACCGACATGCCCTGGGCCGGGCTGCCGCAGCGTGCCAAGAAGGCCCTGCTGTACGGACACAAGACCCAGGTCGAGGTCCGCTACCGCAATCGGTACGGACGGGAGCGGGCATACATCTCGCCCGCCTTCGAAGGGGCCGTGCAGTTCGTCAAGCGGCGGCACAGCGAGGCCGAGAGCGACTCCAGCAGGGAGCGTTTCGAGGGCTATATGCGTGAGGTGCCCTGCCCGACCTGTGAGGGCACCCGGCTGAAGCCGATCGTTCTCGCGGTCACGGTGATGGAGAAGTCCATCGCCGAGGTCGCCGCGATGTCGATCAGCGAGTGCGCGGAGTTCCTCGGCGAGCTGAGGCTCAACGCCCGCGACAAGAAGATCGCCGAGCGGGTGCTCAAGGAGGTCAACGAACGGCTGAAGTTCCTGGTCGACGTGGGCCTCGACTACCTCTCGCTGAACCGCGCGGCGGGCACGCTCTCCGGCGGCGAGGCACAGCGCATCCGGCTCGCGACGCAGATCGGCTCCGGCCTGGTCGGCGTGTTGTACGTGCTGGACGAGCCGTCGATCGGACTGCACCAGCGCGACAACCACCGGCTCATCGAGACCCTCGTCCGGCTGCGCGACATGGGCAACACCCTGATCGTCGTCGAGCACGACGAGGACACCATCAAGGTGGCCGACTGGGTCGTCGACATCGGCCCGGGCGCCGGTGAGCACGGCGGCAGGGTCGTGCACTCCGGCCCCTTGAAGGAGCTGCTGTCCAACAAGGAGTCGATGACCGGGCAGTACCTCGCGCGGAAGAGGTCCATCGCGACGCCCGACATCCGTCGGCCGGTGGACCCCGGGCGGCAGCTCACTGTCCACGGCGCCCGGGAGAACAACCTGCGCGACATCGACGTGTCGTTCCCGCTCGGCGTGCTCACGGCGGTCACGGGCGTCTCGGGCTCCGGCAAGTCGACGCTGGTCAACGACATCCTCTACACCCACCTCGCCCGCGAGCTGAACGGCGCGAAGTCGGTGCCGGGCCGCCACACCCGGGTCGACGGCGACGACCTCGTGGACAAGGTGGTGCATGTCGACCAGTCGCCCATCGGTCGTACGCCGCGGTCCAACCCGGCGACGTACACCGGCGTCTTCGATCATGTCCGCAGGCTCTTCGCGGAGACGATGGAGGCGAAGGTCCGGGGCTATCTGCCCGGCCGGTTCTCCTTCAACGTCAAGGGCGGCCGCTGTGAGAACTGCTCCGGCGACGGCACCATCAAGATCGAGATGAACTTCCTGCCGGACGTGTACGTCCCGTGCGAGGTGTGCCACGGGGCGCGCTACAACCGGGAGACGCTGGAGGTCCACTACAAGGGCAAGTCCATCGCCGAGGTGCTGGACATGCCGATCGAGGAGGCGCTGGACTTCTTCGGGGCCGTCCCGACGATCGCCCGCCATCTGAAGACCCTTCACGAGGTGGGCCTGGGCTATGTCCGGCTCGGCCAGTCCGCGCCGACGCTCTCGGGCGGTGAGGCCCAGCGGGTGAAGCTGGCCTCGGAGCTTCAGAAGCGCTCCACCGGCCGCACGGTCTACGTCCTGGACGAGCCGACGACCGGACTGCACTTCGAGGACATCAGCAAGCTGATCAAGGTGCTGTCCGGGCTGGTCGACAAGGGCAACACGGTCGTTGTCATCGAGCACAACCTGGACGTCATCAAGACCGCGGACTGGGTCATCGACATGGGCCCGGAGGGTGGCAACGGCGGCGGTCTGGTCATCGCCGAGGGAAGCCCGGAGCAGGTCGCGGGGGTGCCGGCCAGTCACACCGGCAAGTTCCTGCGGGACATCCTGGACGTGGACCGGATCAGCGACGCAGTGGTGCCGGCGGCGCGCAAGGCGCCGAAGAAGGCGGCGGCGAAGAAGACGACCGCGGTGAAGAACACGGTCGCGGCGAAGGCTGCACCGGTGAAGAAGACGGCCACGGCCAGGACTGGCACGTCCAGGACCGCCCGGGCGCGCAAGGCCTGAGCCCAGCCACCGGGCCCGCTGCGCGGGGCTTGATTTCCGCCGGTCGGCCTGAAGATTCAGCCCGACCGGCGGGCATATCAAGCCCGTCCGGCGATTGAGGACACGCCCCCAGGGCGTACTGGGGGTCCCCCCACGCCCGCAGGGCGTAGGGGGGCGGGTCCGGGGGCTTGCCCTCAGTTCGCGAAGGGGCGGTGTGGGGCTAAGACAGCTCCCACGCGTACGGCGGCTCCGCACCCGTTCGGGAGCATGTCACCGCCGCCGCACGGGACGCGAAGCCCAGTACCTCGCGCCACTCGTCCGCGCCCAGCTCGCCCAGCGCGTCCGTCGACAGCGCATCCCGGGCCGCAAGGCCATGCAGCAGCGCCGCGTTCACCGTGTCGCCCGCTCCGATCGTGTCCGCGATGGTCACGGGCGTGGCCGGGACCGAGACCTCAAGGCCGGACCGCGTCCGTACCGCAAGACCCTCGCCGCCTCGCGTCAGTACCACCGCCGCGGGCCCCTCGGGCACCCCGCCGAGCCACTGGGCGTCGTCCTCCGAGAGCTTCAGCAGCGACACGTACGGCAGCCAGCCGGCGAACCGCGCCCGATACGCGTCCGCGTCCTGGATCAGACCGGCCCTGATGTTGGGGTCGAGCAGGGTGAAGACCCCGCGCCCCGCCTCCCGCCGCAGCAGCGCCTCGTACGCACTCGCGCCCGGCTCCAGCACCAGGGAGCAGGTCCCGAGTGCCAGTGCCCGTACGGAGTCGGGCAGTTGCGGCGGCAGCTCGAAGAGCCGGTCGGCGCTGCCCTGCGCATAGAAGCCGTAGTGGGCCGAGCCGTCCGCGCCTATGGTCGCGACGGCCAGTGTGGTCGGTTCGGGGCCGCGCTGTACGAGAGAGGTTTCGACCCCCGCCGTACGCAGCCCGGCCAGCAGCGCATCGCCGAAGCCGTCCGTCGAGACACGGGAGCAGAACCCGACCGATGCGCCCAGCCGCCCGAGCGCGACAGCCGTGTTGTACGGCCCGCCGCCGAGCCGCGGCAGCAGCGCCGGCAGGGGCGCGCCGTCCCCCTGCGGGACCAGGTCGATCAAGGATTCTCCGGCGACGACGATCACGGCCCGAACGTAGCCCATCGCCTCCGGGAGCGACAGGGGCCCGCTCTCCGGGCCGCCGATCTCCGCCGGTATCGTCGGGTCTGTCAGCAGCACGCACCCCGCCCAGACGCACTGAACCGTGGAGTTTCCCATGTCCGGCCAGCCAGCCGCCCGCCGTACCGTGCTGAAAGGCGCCGCCCTCGCCGGGGCCGCCGGGCTGGGGGTCGCCGCCTGCTCCACCGAATCGAAGCTCGGTCACGCCCAGAACCCCACCCCGACCGCGCCCGTCGAACTCGGCGCGGCCGACGCCGTCCCGGTCGGCGGCGCGAAGCTCTACCGCGAGCAGCGTCTCGTCGTGAGCTGTCCGGCCGAGGGCCAGTACAAGGCGTTCAGCGCGCAGTGCACCCACGCGGGCTGCGTCCTGGAGAAGCTGGAGGGCATGGAGGGGAACTGCCCCTGCCACGGCAGCCGCTTCGACGTCACCACCGGCAAGGCGGTCAAGGGCCCGGCGACCGTGCCGCTCCCCGAGGTCCCGATCACGGCGGAGGGCGGCAAGCTCGTCGCCGGCCCGCACGCATAGAGCCGCGCCTCACTCCCAGTCCCAGTCGATCCCCAGGATCCCCGGCCGTACGCCCTGCTCCACCAGATGGACCGTGCGGTGCCTGCCGCTCAACGTCAGATCCGTCCGGGCCCCGCGCGGCACCCCCGTCGTGGCCTGGGCGAACCTCCGGCACCGCACGGGCAGCGCACCCTCGTCGAAGCGCACCTGCAGTACGTACTGACCACCGGCGAAGTTGAAGCCGCGCACATACTCACCGCTCGGTCCGCCTGTTCCGTCCTCGAAGCCGTAACCGAAGAGATAGGTCTCACCCGCGCGCAGCCTGGCGTCGAAGAGCAGCTCCGCGATCAGCACCCCGGTCTCGCGATGCCATCGCACCCGCCCCGTGCGGCAGTTCTCCAGGGCGCTGACCTCCACCCGCGCGGGGTCGCAGCCCGGGTCGCCGTGGTGGATGGCCAGATAGCGGTCGATGCCGTCGCGGTGGGCGCGGACGACCTGGGCCGAGTCGCGTCCCATCAGCTCCCGCCCCGCCCCGATCCGTACCCGCTCGTGGTGGCCCACCGTGTGCAGCCCGCCGTCGGCCGGCGACTCCAACTCGTGGAGCAGCTGCTCCACCGCGCCGGAGGCCTCCGTCAGGGAGCGGTACGAGCGTGCGGCGGGGCGCTCGACATCGCCGCGCGCGCTGCCTTCGCCGACGTCGAGCAGCCGGATCAGTGAGTTCCCCGGCAGTTCGAGTACGTCCTCCAGGGCTCGCACGGCCCGCAGCGACTCGGGGCGCTGCGGACGGCGCGCACCCTGCTGCCAGTAACTGAGGCTGGTCACACCGACCTTGATGCCGCGGTGTGCGAGATGGTGCTGGACGCGCTGGAGCGGCAGTCCGCGCACCGCGAGGGCGGCACGCAGCGCCAGATGGAACGGGCCGGTGTGCAGCACCTGTGCCAGATCGGCCTCGGTGTGCCCCATTGTTCCTCCAGCGACTGATGGGACGGCTGATGCGAGTGAACGTTCACGGCGAGGGCCGAGCCGCTGAGGGTGGGCGGCGACAGGCGTCCTGGTGGAGCGGGACGGAGGTGTTCACATTCCGGCCACCGTGTTCACAGGGCCCTGTCACCCCGCATTGAAGCGTGTTGACCTGCGCTCGACAAGGACTGATGCTCATCCGCAGCGTCCGGACGCGATCCTTCCACCCCCACCTCATCGGGAGGAACGCGATGCGCAAGACCAAGAGACGGCTTCCAGCCGCAGCCGCCCTCTTCGCCGCACTACTCACCCTGACCACCCTGACGACCCTCGCCGGGCCGACGGCCGCCGCCGCACCGGCCGGCGCCCCTGCCGCCGGCGCCCCTGCGGCCGCAGCCGCGGCCGGCGCCCTTGCCGCACCGACCCATGCCTCGGCCGCCGCCTTCGCCTGGAATCGCCTCGGCATCACCATGCAGGAGCAGCAGAAGACCAACTGGTGCTGGGCGGCCAGTGGCAACACCATCGCCACGTACTACGGCCGCAACTACTCCCAGAACCAGTTCTGCAACGCCGCCTTCAACCGGGCGCAGGGCAGCGAGTGCCCCAACTCGCAGGCCACGCTCGGCAATGTCCAGACCGCACTGAACTGGGCCGGCATCAACTCCGGTTCGTACGCCACCGGTTGGCTGCGTTACCCGACCGTCCAGACCGAGATCGACGCGGGCCGCCCCATCGAGTCCCGCATCCAGTGGTCGAGCGGCGGCGGGCACATGCATGTGATCTACGGCTACGACACCGCCAACAGCTGGGTCTACTGGGGCGATCCATGGCCCTCCAGCTACCGCTACAACTGGGCCTCCCACGCCTGGTACGTCGGCAACGACTCCTTCTCCTGGACCCACTCGCTCTACCGGATCGGGGCGTGAGCGCGCGATGAACGCGATGAAGAGAACCGCACAGGTCGCGGTCACCGCCGCTGTCGCGGCCTGTTTCTCCCTCGGTGCGATCGGCACCGCCACCGCAGCCGGCACCCTGGGGGACCCCTCCGCGGCGGACCGTGCGGCAGCCCGGCGCGCGGCCACGGCCCCCGCTACCGCCCAGACCCTGTCCCGTTTCTTCGCCCGCGACGGTGCCGTCACCCTGGCGGCGGCCGCACCCCGCGTCGAGGGCGAGACCGTCCCCGTCCACATACTCGCGCCCGACTTCGTGAGTGGAAAGCCGGGCGCCGCCGTCGCCCGCACCGAATTCCTGGCCACCAGGGCGGTCTCGTCGGACGGTCAGCAGGCCTCGCTGTGGACGGCCCGCCAGGGCAGGACGTGGCAGGTGGTCAACATCGCCACGGGCGACGACGAGTTCCGGTACACGCAGCTGGGCGCCCGGAAGCTCCCCGGCGGCACGGTGTTCCGCGAACCGCAGATCGACGCCTGGTACGTCGCCAAGGGCACGCGGGTGCTACCGCTCGACGCGGACGCGATACGGGCGGTGGGCAGCCGCGGCACCACGCTCGCCGCCTACGGGGCCCGGGTCCGGGCCGCGTACGCGGACAAGCTCCCCGGCTCTGCGTACGCGGAGAAGGGCGGCGCGGGCGGCTACGCCCCGGCTGCGGTGACACCGCATGACGACCCGGCGATCACGGCCGCCTCGGCGACGGCGGGCGCGGGTGCGCTCGCCGCGCTGGCCCTGATCGGTACGGCGGTCCGGCGCCGCCGAGCCTGACCGTCCGGGGCGCGTCCCCGGCCCCGGATCGGGGGCCGGGGCCGCGCCCCGAGACCACCGGCGCGCGTCCGCACTGTCACCGCCCGCCAGTAGGCTGGGCGACATGGCAGACCCCTCCAGCTACCGCCCCAAGCCGGGACAGATCCCCGACTCGCCGGGGGTCTACAGATTCCGCGACGAGCACCGCCGGGTGATCTACGTCGGGAAGGCAAAAAGCCTGCGCCAGCGGCTCGCCAACTACTTCCAGGACCTGGCGAGTCTGCACCCGCGCACCCGCACGATGGTCACCACGGCGGCCTCCGTCGAGTGGACCGTCGTCGCCACCGAGGTCGAGGCGCTCCAGCTGGAGTACTCCTGGATCAAGGAGTTCGACCCCCGGTTCAACGTCAAGTACCGGGACGACAAGAGCTATCCGTATCTCGCGGTCACCCTCAACGAGGACTTCCCGCGGGTCCAGGTCATGCGCGGCGCCAAGAAGAAGGGCGTGCGCTACTTCGGTCCCTACGGCCACGCCTGGGCCATCCGCGAGACCGTCGACCTGATGCTGCGCGTCTTTCCCGTACGCACCTGCTCCGCCGGGGTCTTGAAGAACCACCAGCAGAAGGGCCGCCCCTGCCTGCTCGGCTACATCGGCAAGTGTTCGGCACCCTGCGTGGGCCGGGTCACCCCCGAGGAGCACCGCGAACTGGCCGAGGAGTTCTGCGACTTCATGGCCGGCCGCACCGGCACCTACATCCGCCGTCTGGAGAAGCAGATGACGGCGGCGGCCGAGGAGATGGAGTACGAGAAGGCGGCCAGGCTGCGCGACGACATAGAAGCCCTCAGGCGGGCCCTGGAGAAGAACGCCGTCGTGCTCACGGACGCCACCGACGCCGATCTGATCGCCGTCGCCGAGGACGAGCTGGAAGCCGCCGTACAGATCTTCCACGTCCGCGGCGGCCGGGTGCGCGGCCAGCGCGGCTGGGTCACCGACAAGGTCGAGGCCGTCGACACCGCGGGCCTGGTCGAGCACGCGCTGCAGCAGCTGTACGGGGAGGAGAGCGGCGACGCCGTCCCCAAGGAGGTCCTCGTCCCCGCTCTCCCCGAGGACACCGACGCGGTCAGCCAGTGGCTGAGCGGCCGCCGCGGCTCGAACGTCTCGCTGCGCATCCCGCAGCGCGGCGACAAGAAGGCCCTCATGGAGACGGTCCAGCGCAATGCCCAGCAGGCACTCGGCCTGCACAAGACCAAGCGCGCCAGCGATCTCACCACCCGCTCCCGCGCCCTGGAGGAGATCGCCGAGGCCCTTGGCCTGGATTCCGCGCCGCTGCGGATCGAGTGCTTCGACATCTCGCATCTCCAGGGCGAGGACGTCGTGGCCTCCATGGTGGTCTTCGAGGACGGGCTTGCGCGCAAGAGCGAGTACCGCCGCTTCCAGATCAAGGGTCGGGTCGGAGACGCGCAAATCTGGCACGGCGAGGGTCAGGACGACGTCCGGTCCATGCACGAGGTGGTCGCCCGCCGCTTCAGGCGGTATCTCGCAGAAAAAGACAGGACGGGGGAGTGGATCGGCGAGGACGCCCCCGAGGACGACGGAAAGCCCAAGCGTTTCGCGTATCCGCCGCAGCTGGTCGTGGTCGACGGCGGACAGCCCCAGGTGGCTGCCGCCCAGCGCGCCCTCGACGAGCTCGGCATCGACGATGTCGCGGTCTGCGGGCTCGCCAAGCGCCTCGAAGAGGTCTGGCTGCCGCACGAAAACGACCCGGTGGTTCTGCCGCGCTCGAGCGAGGGGCTGTATCTCCTGCAGCGGGTGCGTGACACGGCTCACGACTTCGCCATCCGCTACCAGCGCTCCAAGCGGACCAAGCGCATCAGGACCAGCCCGCTGGACGCGGTCCCCGGCCTCGGCGAGACCCGTAAACAGGCGCTGATCAAACATTTCGGCTCGGTGAAGCGGCTCAAACAGGCGACAATCGAGCAGATCTGCGAGGTACCCGGCATGGGCCGCAAGACGGCTGAGTCCGTGGTCGTGGCCCTTGCCCAGGCGGCTCCGGCCGCCCCTGCCGTGAATACGGCAACAGGAGAGATCATTGAAGAGAACGACGGGGGAAGCACGAGATGACTGAGCACGACGGAGACGGAGCAGCAGACGTGAGTACGGGCACCACGATCGAGCCCGGCGGGGCCGCGGAGGCGGCCATCCCCGAGCTGGTGATCATCTCCGGAATGTCGGGCGCCGGGCGCAGCACGGCCGCGAAGTGTCTGGAGGACCTCGGCTGGTTCGTCGTCGACAACCTGCCGCCCGCGCTGATCCCCACCATGGTGGAGCTCGGAGCCCGCTCGCAGGGCAATGTCGCGCGGATCGCCGTCGTCGTCGACGTACGCGGCCGGCGGTTCTTCGACAACCTCCGGCAGTCCCTCGCCGACCTGGACACCAAGCAGGTCACGCGGCGGATCGTTTTCCTCGAGTCCTCCGACGAGGCGCTGGTCCGCCGCTTCGAGTCGGTCCGCCGCCCGCACCCGCTGCAGGGCGACGGCCGGATCGTCGACGGCATCGCGGCCGAGCGCGATCTGCTGCGCGAGCTGCGCGGCGACGCCGACCTGGTGATCGACACCTCCAGCCTCAACGTCCATGAGCTGCGCGCCAAGATGGACGCCCAGTTCGCGGGCGACGAGGAGCCGGAGCTGCGCGCCACGGTGATGTCGTTCGGCTTCAAGTACGGACTTCCCGTGGACGCGGACCTCGTGGTCGACATGCGTTTCCTGCCGAACCCGCACTGGGTGCCGGAGCTGCGCCCGTTCACCGGTCTCAACGAAGAGGTGTCGAACTACGTCTTCAACCAGCCCGGCGCCAAGGAGTTCCTCGACCGCTACACCGAGCTGCTCCAGCTGATCGCCGCGGGCTACCGTCGCGAGGGCAAGCGCTATGTGACCATCGCCGTCGGCTGCACCGGCGGTAAGCACCGCTCCGTCGCCACGTCCGAAAAGCTGGCCGCCAGGCTCTCCTCCGCCGGGGTCGAGACCGTCGTCGTCCACCGGGACATGGGGCGCGAGTGACCGAACGTAACCTCCGGCTGCGGCGGCTGCGCAGGTCCACCACGCACGCGCCGACAGGACGGAAACGCGGCGCGCAGCCCAAGGTCGTCGCGCTCGGCGGCGGCATGGGCCTGTCCGCGTCGCTCACGGCCCTGCGCCGTATCACCGGCGACCTGACCGCGGTGGTCACCGTCGCCGACGACGGCGGCTCCAGCGGCCGGCTCCGGGAGGAGCTCGGCGTGCTGCCGCCCGGCGATCTGCGCAAGGCTCTGGCCGCGCTGTGCGGTGACGACGACTGGGGCCAGACCTGGGCGCGAGTGATCCAGCACCGCTTCCAGTCCCATGGCGAGCTGCACGAGCACGCGGTCGGCAATCTGCTGATCGTCGCCCTGTGGGAGCAGCTCGGCGACCATGTGCAGGCCCTGGACCTGGTCGGCAAGCTGCTCGGCGCGCACGGCAGGGTGCTGCCGATGTCCGCCGTGCCACTGGAACTGCAGGCGCTGGTACGGGGCCACGACCCGGCGCGCCCGGACGAGGTGGACACGGTGCGCGGCCAGGCGACCGTGGCGCTCACCCCGGGTGAGGTGCAGTCCGTGCACCTGGTCCCGCACGACCCGCCCGCCGTCCCGGAGGCCGTCGCCGCCGTCCTGGACGCCGACTGGGTGGTGCTCGGCCCGGGTTCCTGGTTCTCCTCGGTGATCCCGCATCTGCTGGTGCCCGAGCTGCTCGACGCGCTGATCGAGACGAAGGCCCGCCGGGTCCTCTCGCTCAACCTCGCCCCCCAGCCCGGTGAAACAGAAGGCTTCTCACCGCAGCGTCATTTGGAGGTTTTGGGACGACACGCGCCTAAACTCGCCCTGGACGTGGTGCTGGCCGACGAGGCCGCCGTGCCCGACCGCGAGTCCCTCGCCGAAGCCGCAAAGCGGTTCGGCGCCGCGGTCGAGCTGGCCCCCGTAGCCGCGACCGACGGCGTTCCGAAGCACGACCCGGAGCTGTTGGCCGCCGCGTACGACCGTATTTTTCGGATGCATGGAAGGATCGGCCCATGGCGATGACGGCAGCGGTGAAGGACGAAATCTCCCGGCTTCCCGTCACCCGGACCTGCTGCAGAAAGGCAGAGGTCTCGGCGATCCTGCGGTTCGCGGGCGGCCTTCACCTGGTGAGCGGCCGCATCGTGATCGAGGCGGAGCTGGACACCGGAATCGCGGCGCGCCGGCTGAAGCGGGACATCCTGGAGATCTTCGGGCACGGCTCCGAGCTCATGGTGATGGCTCCCGGGGGACTGCGCCGGGGTTCGCGCTACGTCGTACGGGTGGTGGCGGGCGGTGACCAGCTGGCCCGCCAGACCGGTCTGGTCGACGGCCGGGGCCGCCCGATCCGGGGACTGCCGCCGCAGGTCGTCTCCGGCGCCACGTGTGACGCGGAGGCCGCCTGGCGCGGCGCGTTCCTGGCGCACGGCTCGCTGACCGAGCCGGGCCGCTCCTCCTCGCTGGAGGTGACCTGCCCGGGGCCGGAGGCCGCCCTCGCCCTGGTAGGCGCGGCCCGTCGGCTCTCGATCGCCGCCAAGGCCCGTGAGGTGCGGGGCGTGGACCGCGTGGTCGTGCGCGACGGTGACGCGATCGGCGCGCTGCTGACCCGGCTGGGCGCGCACGAGTCCGTACTGGCCTGGGAGGAGCGGCGGATGCGGCGCGAGGTGCGCGCCACCGCCAACCGCCTGGCCAACTTCGACGACGCCAATCTGCGTCGCTCGGCGCGCGCCGCGGTCGCCGCGGGCGCCCGGGTGCAGCGCGCGCTGGAGATCCTGGGCGAGGAGGTGCCCGAGCACCTCGCCGCGGCCGGCCGGCTGCGGATGGAGCACAAGCAGGCGTCCCTGGAAGAGTTGGGTGCGCTCGCCGACCCGCCGCTGACGAAGGACGCGGTCGCGGGCCGTATCCGCCGGCTGCTCGCGATGGCCGACAAGCGGGCCCAGGACCTCGGCATCCCCGGTACGGAATCCAATCTCACCGAGGAGATGGCCGACGGCCTCGTCGGCTGACACACCGTCACCCCCCCTTTCCACCGCTGCCGGTGTCCCACGGACACCGGCAGCAGCTTGTTGCACTCGTATGCCCGGCGTGGCTGTCTTGACATGACCATGGGGCGTGATGAGTCTGGCGTCTGTTCACTTTCCTGGCAGACACCAGCAAGGGGGGCTTATGAGACGCAGAGCGAGATCGATCCTCGCCGCTATTTCACTGCTGACAGCAGGACTGGCAGCCGTGCCGCTCGCCCAGGCGCAACCCGTCGGCGACGACGGACTCTCCGTATGGCACGCCCAAGTCACCAAGGCCCAGGTCCCGTTGATCCTCGCGGCGGGCGCCGACGGCCACGAACTGAGCGAACAGGTGCCCGACAAGGGCACCGCCACCGTCGAGCTCTACCTCACCAAGAAACAGGCCGGAGAACTGCGCGAGCAGGGCATCGGCATCACCGAGCACACAATTTCGGCCAAGGCTCAGAAGCGCGTGGCAGCCGCGGGCGACGGCGTCTTCCGCCCGTACAGCGGCGAGCAGGGCCTGCAGCGCGAGATCCTCGCCACCGCACAGGCCAACCCCGCCCTCACCAAGGTCGTCAGCATCGGCAAGACCCTCAAGGGGCAGGACATCCTTGCCCTCAAGGTCAGCAAGGGTGCCAAGAAGCACCGGGACGGCTCCAAGCCCGCAACGCTGTACATGTCCAACCAGCACGCCCGCGAGTGGATCACCCCGGAGATGACCCGGCGTCTGATGCACTACTACCTCGAGAACTACGGCAAGGACCCGCGGATCACCAAGATCGTGGACTCCGGCGAGCTGTGGTTCGTGCTCTCCGCGAACCCCGACGGGTACGACTACACCTTCACCGGCACCGCCGAGCGCCAGTGGCGCAAGAACCTCCACGACAACAACGGTGACGGGAAGATCGCCCCCGGCGACGGCGTCGACCTCAACCGCAACTTCACCTACAAGTGGGGTTACGACAACGAGGGCTCGTCCCCGGACCCGTTCGACGAGACCTATCGAGGGACCGCTCCGGCCTCCGAGCCCGAGACCCGGGCACTCGACGCCTTCGAGAAGCGCATCGGCTTCGAGTACGGCATCAACTACCACTCCGCCGCCGAACTGCTCCTCTACGGAGTCGGCTGGCAGGTCGCGACCCCGACCCCCGACGACGTCCTCTACAAGTCGCTTGCGGGTACGCCCGGCAACTCGGCGGTCCCCGGCTACCGCCCCCAGGTCTCCTCCGAGCTCTACACCACCAACGGCGAGGCCGACGGACACGCGGCCAACGTCAACGGCATGATGATGTACACACCGGAGATGTCGACCTGCGCAACCGCCTCCCGGGTCGACCCGGGCGACGCCTGGAACGCGGCCGACTGTGCCTCCATCTTCACCTTCCCCGACGACGAGAAGCTGATCCAGCAGGAGTTCGCCAAGAACATCCCGTTCGCGCTCTCCGTCGCCGAAACCTCCGCCCATCCCGACCAGCCGTCCTCCGCGCTCGGTCTGAAGGCCGCGGACTTCACCCCCGACCCCTTCGCCGTCTCCTACGCACGCGGGGGCGACCAGGAAGTCGCCGTCACCGCCCGCAAGTCCGTACGCGACAAGGAGCTCAAGTACCGCGTCAACGGCGGCACCGTCCACGACCAGACGCTGAGGCCCTTCAAGGGCGGTGAGACCTACGGCGGCGACGACAACATCCGCTTCGACGAGTACCGCGCCAAGGTCCAGGACGGCGACGTCGGCGACAAGGTCGAGGTCTGGTTCACCGGTGAGACCAGGGAGGGCAACCCCACCTCCAGCGAGCACTTCACCTACACGGTCGCCGAACGGCCGCGCGGGGACACGCTGGTGATCGCCGAAGAGGGCGGCACCACCCCGGCGAAGAACACCGCCGCCTACACCAAGGCACTCGCCGACAACGGCCGCAGGTCCGCGGTCTGGGACGTCGTCACCCAGGGCGCCCCGCACCGCCTCGGCGTGCTCAGCCACTTCAGGACGGCCCTCTGGTACACCGGCGCGGCCGCACCTTCCTGGGCCACCACCCAGGCCGTACGGGAGTTCGTCAACGAGGGCGGCAAGCTCATCACCACCGGTGAACGGGCCGGTGGCAACGCCAACCTCGGCGGTGCGCTGAGCGACGACTTCGCCCAGTACTACCTCGGCGCGTCCGGCCGCGCCTCGCTGGCCGGAGTGAACAACTTCCTCGGTACGGGAGGGCTTGTCGGCGCATCCGCAGGGCTGGCCGGTGCGCCGGACAATCCGCTGGACGCGGCGGGTGCGTACACGATCACCTCGGACACGCTGCCGCCCGCGCAGTTCCCGCAGTTCCGCAGCAAGGCGGCGGGCGACTACCCGGGTGTCCGGATGCCCTTCTCGCCGTACGAGGGCCAGTGGTACGCGGCAGCCTCGCACAGCAACGGCTCCTGGATGCGGCTGTCCCGTCCGCTCGACCTGACCGCCGTGGGGGCAGCCGACAAGCCCGCCCTGAACCTGCGGATCAGTTTCAACACCGAGCCCGGCTACGACAACGCGGTCTTCGAGGTCCACACCGTGGGCCAGGACGACTGGACCACGCTGCCGGACGCCAACGGCGGCACGCGCACCACGGTGCCGACCCAGTGCGACGAGGGCTTCTACGTCAACCAGCACCCGTTCCTGCGGCACTACCTCACCGTCGGCTCCAGCGCCTGCACCCCGAGCGGCACCAGCGGCAGCTGGAACTCGTTCACCGGCGCATCCGACGGCTGGAAGGCCGCCTCGTTCGATCTGAGCGCGTATGCGGGCAAGCAGATCGAGGTCTCCGTCTCGTACATCACCGACCCCGGTGACGGTGGCCGCGGCATCTTCGTGGACGACACCAAGCTGGTCGTCGGCGGTGCCGAGCTGGGCGCCGAGGGCTTCGAGACCTCGCTGGGGCCCTGGACGGCGTCCGGTCCGCCGGACGGCAGCCCGGCGCTGCGCGGAAACTGGGCCCGCAGCCAGGACCTGTTCCCGTCCGCGGGCGCGATCACCACGCGGAACACCGTGCTCATCGGCTTCGGCCTGGAGCATGTGCCCGGCGCGGGGGACCGCAAGCAGTTGATCGGAAAGGCGCTCGGCGCCCTGCGACGCTGACGCTGAGTAGTCGGGATCTTGCTCCCGGCCGACGGTTCCGGCGGCCCGCGCACCCTACTGGGGGGTACGGGCCGCCGTGCCACGCACACGCCCTCTCGATGTCACCGAAGCGCCTCCAGGGGGGTAGGGTCGTAGGCGGTCGGGGACATCCCATACAGCTCGCCGGCGTCGAAACCCGGCGTACCAACGAGGAGATCGGTTCGTGACGATCCGCGTAGGCATCAACGGCTTTGGCCGCATCGGTCGTAACTACTTCCGCGCGCTGCTGGAGCAGGGTGCAGACATCGAGATCGTGGCTGTCAACGACCTGGGTGACACTGCGACCACGGCCCACCTGCTGAAGTACGACACCATCCTCGGCCGCCTGAAGGCCGAGGTGACCCACACCGCCGACACGATCACTGTCGACGGCCACACCATCAAGGTGCTCTCCGAGCGCAACCCCGCCGACATTCCGTGGGGCGAGCTGGGCGTCGACATCGTCATCGAGTCGACCGGCATCTTCACCAAGAAGGCCGACGCCGAGAAGCACATCGCGGGCGGCGCCAAGAAGGTCCTCATCTCGGCTCCGGCCAAGGACGAGGACATCACCATCGTGATGGGCGTCAACCAGGACAAGTACGACGCGGCCAACCACCACGTCATCTCCAATGCCTCCTGCACCACGAACTGTGTGGCGCCGATGGCCAAGGTTCTCCTGGAGAACTTCGGCATCGTCAAGGGCCTGATGACCACGGTCCACGCGTACACGAACGACCAGCGCATCCTGGACTTCCCGCACTCGGATCTGCGTCGCGCCCGCGCCGCCGCCGAGAACATCATCCCGACCACCACCGGTGCCGCGAAGGCCACCGCGCTGGTCATCCCGGAGCTGGCGGGCAAGCTCGACGGCATCGCGATGCGCGTCCCGGTTCCCACCGGATCCGTGACCGACCTGGTCATCGAGCTCGAGCGCGAGGTCACCAAGGACGAGGTCAACACCGCGTTCCAGAAGGCCGCCGAGGGTCAGCTCAAGGGCATCCTGGACTACACCGAGGACCAGATCGTCTCCTCGGACATCGTCAACTGGCCCGCCTCCTGCACCTTCGACTCCTCCCTGACCATGGTCCAGGGCAAGAACGTCAAGGTCATCGGCTGGTACGACAACGAGTGGGGCTACTCCAACCGCCTCGTCGACCTCACGGTCTTCGTCGGCGGCCAGCTCTGATCTGCAACGAGAGCACCACGATGTAAGCGGCAGGGCTCGGGCAGCGCAACGCAGCGCGGTTCGAGCCCTGTGGCACGTCCCAGCCCCTCTGAGGAGCCGTTATTCCATGAAGACGATCGATCAACTTCTTGCCGAAGGGGTCGCCGGCAAGCGGGTATTCGTCCGCGCCGACCTCAATGTGCCGCTCGACGGCACGGCCATCACCGACGACGGCCGTATTCGCGCCGTCCAGCCGACGATCGCCAAGCTCGCCGAGGCGGGCGCGCGCGTCGTCGTCGCGTCCCACCTGGGCCGCCCCAAGGGCGCCCCGGAGCCGGCGTTCTCGCTCGCCCCGGTGGCCGGGCGGCTCGGCGAACTGCTCGGCGCCGAGGTCGCCTTCGCGACCGACACCGTGGGTGAGTCCGCCAAGGCCGTCGTCGCGGGCCTCGCCGACGGCCAGGTGGCCGTCATCGAGAACCTCCGCTTCAACGCCGGCGAGACCAGCAAGGACGACGCCGAGCGCGGCGCCTTCGCCGACCAGCTCGCCCAGCTCGCCGATCTGTACGTCGGCGACGGCTTCGGGGCCGTGCACCGCAAGCACGCCTCGGTGTTCGACCTCCCGGCCCGCCTGCCGCACGCCGCCGGCTACCTCATCGCCACCGAGGTCGCGGTCCTGAAGCAGCTCACCGAGGAGGTCAAGCGTCCGTACGTCGTCGTACTCGGCGGCGCCAAGGTCTCCGACAAGCTCGGTGTCATCGACGAGCTGCTGGGCAAGGCCGACCGCATCCTCATCGGCGGCGGCATGGCCTACACCTTCCTCAAGGCCAAGGGGTACGAGGTCGGTATCTCCCTCCTTCAGGAGGACCAGGTCCCGACCGTCACCGAGTACATGGAGCGCGCCGAGAAGAACGGCGTCGAGCTGATCCTGCCGGTCGACGTGCTGGCCGCGGGCGAGTTCCCCGACCTGAAGACCAAGGCCCCGGCCGACTTCATCACGGTCGACGCGGACAAGATCCCCGCCGACAAGGAGGGCCTGGACATCGGCCCGAAGTCGCGCGAACTGTTCGCCGCCAAGATCGCCGACGCCGAGACCGTCTTCTGGAACGGCCCGGTCGGCGTCTTCGAGCACCCCGACTACGCCGGGGGCACCAAGGCGGTCGCCCAGGCGCTGCTCGACGGCAACGGCTTCACCGTCGTCGGCGGCGGCGACTCGGCCGCCGCCGTCCGCACGCTCGGCTTCGACGAGAACGCATTCGGCCACATTTCCACCGGCGGTGGCGCCAGCCTCGAGTACCTCGAGGGCAAGACGCTCCCCGGCCTCGCCGCACTGGAGGACTGAACACCGTGAGTGACCGTATCCCGCTGATGGCGGGCAACTGGAAGATGAACCTCAACCACCTCGAGGCCATCGCCCATGTCCAGAAGCTCGCCTTCGCCCTGGCGGACAAGGACTACGAGGCCGTGGAGGTCGCCGTCCTGCCGCCCTTCACCGACCTGCGGTCCGTGCAGACCCTGGTCGACGGCGACAAGCTCAAGATCAAGTACGGTGCCCAGGACCTCTCGGCGCGCGACTCCGGTGCGTACACCGGCGAGATCTCGGGCTCGATGCTGGCCAAGCTGAAGTGCACCTATGTCGCCGTGGGCCACTCCGAGCGCCGGCAGTACCACGCCGAGACGGACGAGATCTGCAATGCCAAGGTGAAGGCCGCGTACAAGCACGGCCTGACCCCGATCCTCTGCATCGGCGAGGGCCTGGACATCCGCAAGGCCGGACAGCAGGTCGAGTACACGCTCGCGCAGCTCGACGGCGGCCTCAAGGACATCCCGGCCGAGCAGGCCGAGTCCATCGTGATCGCCTACGAGCCGGTCTGGGCCATCGGCACCGGCGAGGTCGCGACCCCCGGGGATGCCCAGGAGGTCTGCGGTGCGATCCGCGGGCGTCTTGCCGAGCTGTACTCGCAGGAGCTGGCCGACAAGGTCCGCATCCAGTACGGCGGCTCGGTGAAGGCCAACAACGTCGCCTCGATCATGGCACAGCCCGATGTGGACGGGGCGCTGGTGGGCGGTGCGTCGCTGGACGCCGACGAGTTCGTCAAGATCGTCCGGTTCCGCGACCAGTGAGTATGCGGTAGGGCAGATCCGTCGTACCCTTGCGGGGGCCGAGGCTCAGAGCCCGGCCCCCGTCGTCCATATCAGTCCTAGGAAGTTGGTCCAGCCGTGATTGTCGGGTTCTCGATTGCCCTGATCGTCTTCAGCCTGCTGATGATGCTGCTGGTGCTGATGCACAAGGGGAAGGGCGGCGGCCTCTCCGACATGTTCGGTGGCGGAATGCAGTCCTCTGTGGGCGGCTCGTCGGTCGCCGAGCGCAACCTCGACCGGATCACCGTGGTGGTCGGTCTGCTGTGGTTTGCGTGCATTGTCGTACTTGGTCTGCTGCTGAAGCTGGACAGCTGACCCAAGCCTTCCCCGTCCCGGGCTGGGGTGTAACTCCAATCACTGGACGAGCGTTGGGCCTTACGTAGACTGGGGCACCGCGGCGCAGCCGCTGTGAGACGCTGTGCAGCACCATCACGCAGGGAGTTACGACCGTGGCAAGTGGCAACGCGATCCGGGGAAGCCGGGTCGGAGCGGGGCCGATGGGTGAGGCCGAGCGGGGCGAGTCCGCGCCGCGCCTGCGCATCTCCTTCTGGTGCTCGAACGGGCACGAGACGCAGCCGAGCTTCGCCAGTGACGCACAGGTCCCGGACAACTGGGACTGCCCGCGCTGCGGCTTCCCGGCCGGTCAGGATCGGGACAATCCACCGGACCCGCCGCGCACGGAGCCGTACAAGACGCATCTCGCCTACGTGCGCGAGCGGCGCAGCGACGCGGACGGCGAAGCGATTCTCGCCGAGGCGCTTGCCAAACTGCGGGGCGAGATCTAGAAGTTGTGGTCCGGCCGGACACCCGAGGGTGCACGGCCGGATTTTTTCTTTGACGGTCAATGCCTCCTCGACCGGCTTACTCGGCTTTCCGTGGCCCCTTTACGGTCGCCGTCGTCCCGAAGCGCAGCGCGGATTCTTCATGCCGGCAGTCGCGTCCCCCACCCCGCTGATCAATTAGGTTGGGAACCGCAGCGGGGCACGCAGGCAGGTACGAGAAGAAGTGGGCTGATGTCCGAGATGAACGCAGAAGGACGTACCAGGCTCAACCGGACGCCGGAATGGATCGCTCTCGGCAAGCACCGTGAGCAGCTGGGACAGACGCATCTGCGGGAGCTGTTCGCGGCCGGTGAGGACCGCGGCAGGGCGTACACCCTCCAGGTCGGCGATCTCCACCTGGACTACTCCAAGCATCTGGTGACCGACGAGACGCTGGCGCTGCTGCGCGAGCTGGCCGTGGCCACCGACGTTGCCGGGCTGCGGGACGCGATGTTCCGCGGCGAGAAGATCAACACCACCGAGGACCGGGCCGTCCTGCACACGGCGCTGCGCGCGCCGCGGGACGCCGTGATCGAGGTGGACGGCGAGAACGTGGTGCCGGCGGTGCACGCGGTGCTCGACAGGATGAGCGCCTTCTCCGACCGGATCAGGTCCGACGGGTGGACCGGCCACACCGGCAAGCGCATCCGCAACGTCGTCAACATCGGCATCGGCGGCTCCGACCTGGGCCCGGCCATGGCGTACGAGGCGCTGCGCGCCTACACCGCGCGCGATCTGACGTTCCGTTTCGTCTCGAACGTCGACGGGGCCGATCTGCACGAAGCCGTACGGGACTTGGACCCGGCCGAGACGCTGTTCGTCATCGCCTCCAAGACCTTCACCACCATCGAGACCATCACCAACGCCACCTCGGCACGCGACTGGCTGCTCACCGGGCTGGGGGCCGGCCAGGAGGCCGTCGCCAAGCACTTCGTGGCGCTGTCCACGAACGCCGAGAAGGTCGCCGACTTCGGCATCGACACGGCGAACATGTTCGAGTTCTGGGACTGGGTCGGCGGGAGGTACTCGTACGACTCCGCGATCGGGCTCTCGCTGATGATCGCGATCGGCCCGGACCGCTTCCGGGAGATGCTGGACGGCTTCCATCTGATCGACGAGCACTTCCGTACCGCCCCGGCGGAGGCCAACGCGCCGATGCTGCTCGGCCTGATCGGGCTCTGGTACAACGAGTTCTTCGACGCGCAGTCGCATGCCGTGCTGCCGTACTCCCACTATCTGAGCAAGTTCACCGCCTATCTCCAGCAGCTCGACATGGAGTCCAACGGCAAGTCCGTGGACCGCGAGGGCAACCGGGTGGACTGGCAGACGGGTCCCGTCGTCTGGGGCACGCCGGGCACCAACGGGCAGCACGCGTATTACCAGTTGATTCACCAGGGCACCAGGTTCATCCCGGCGGACTTCATCGGATTCGCCAAGCCCGTCGAGGATCTGTCGCCGGGCCTGGCCGACCAGCACGATCTGCTGATGGCCAACTTCTTCGCGCAGACGCAGGCGCTCGCCTTCGGCAAGACGCCTCAGGAGGTGCGGGCGGAGGGCGTGCCCGAGGAGCTGGTGGCGCACAAGACGTTCCAGGGCAACCACCCGACGACCACGATTCTCGCCAACGAGCTGACCCCGTCCGTGCTGGGCCAGTTGGTCGCGCTGTACGAGCACAAGGTGTTCGTCCAGGGGGCCGTCTGGAACATCGACTCCTTCGACCAGTGGGGAGTCGAGCTCGGCAAGGTGCTCGCCAAGAAGATCGAGCCGGTACTGACGGCCGGGACAGGTGGTGAGCAGCTGGACAGCTCGACCGCGACGCTGGTGGACACATACCGCACGCTGCGCGGTCGTTGAGCCGATGACGGGGGAGCGCGGGGAGGGCGCGGTGCGGCTGAGGCCGCCCAATCAGGCGCTGAACGAGCGGGTCGTCGGCTGGTGGCGGGTCCAGTTGCTGCTGACGACCGCTGTCCCGGTGGCAGTCGTGGCCGTGCTGGGCGCGCTCCTTGCGCCCGCGCGCCCATGGCTGCTGACCATTGCCGGAGCGCTGGCGGTGCTGGGTCTGGCCGGCACCGCCTTCCTCCCCGCGTGGTGGTTCAGGCTGCACCGCTGGGAGGTCACGGACGAAGCGGTCTATGTCCGCACGGGGGCGTTCCGGCAGGAGTGGCGGATCGCGCCCATGTCCCGGATCCAGACGGTGGACACGGTGCGCGGACCGCTGGAGCAGGCGTTCCGGCTCGCCACGGTGACCGTCACGACCGCCTCGTCCAAGGGCGCGATCAGGATCGAGGGGCTCGACCATGAGCTCGCCGCGGAGCTGGCGGAGCGGCTGACCCGGATAACCCGGGCGACGCCCGGGGACGCGACATGAGCGAGCCCGGCGGGGCGCCCGGGGTGCCTGCGCCCCGCGAGGCGGCCGCGGCCAAGTGGCGGCGGCTGGACCGGCGTACGGTCCTCGTCAGCGCGTGCGTGATGGCGGGCGTCGCCGCCGGCGCCGCGCTGCCCGCCGCCCTCGGCCTCGCGGGCGGCATGCCGCTGTGGCAGGCATTCGGCTGGGTGCTGGCCGGAGCCGTGCTGCTGATCGCGTCCGGCAGCGTCGCGGACTACGTACGGTGGCGCAGGACCCGCTACCGTATCGGCCCCGAGCGCGCCGAACTTCATACCGGACTGCTGCTGGTCAAACGCCGTTCGCTGGCCCGCGAACGGATCCGCAGCGTCGACCTGTCCGCAAATCCGCTGCTGCGGATACTCGGTCTGGTCAAGGTGCGCATCGGCACCGGCGAGCACACCGGCGGGGAGTCCACGCTGGAGCTCGACGCGGTCAGCAAGGCGGAGGGCGAGCGGCTGCGTACGGAGTTGCTCGCCCGGACGGCGACCGCTGCCGGCCCCCACCGGGAGGGCGTGCTCGCCGCCCTCGACCCCTCCTGGATCCGCTACGCACCGGTCTCGTTCGTGGCCCCGCTCCTCGGCGGCACGGCCGTCGGTGGCGTGCTGCAGGTCAGCGAGTGGTTCGGGGCGCAGGGCAAGGTCATCGACTGGGTGCGGGACCGCTTCCAGGACACTTCCCTCGCCTGGATGGCCGTGGTGCTCGTGGTCGCGGCCGTGGCCGCGGGTGTCGTCGGTGCGCTCGGCCTCTGGATCGAGATGTGGTGGAACTACCGCCTGGAGCGGGAGCCGGGCGGCACACTCCGGGTGCGGCGAGGCCTGTTCACCGCGCGCTCGATATCCATAGAGGAGCGCCGGCTGCGTGGAGTGGAACTCGTCGAGCCGCTCGGCATCAGACTCTTCGGCGCCGTCCGCCTCGACGCGGTCGCCACCGGCCTCACCGACGACGAGCAGGACGAGCACGCCGACCTCAAGGTGCTGCTGCCACCCGCCCCGCGTGCGGTGGCGGACGAGGTGGCCGCACAGGTGCTGCGAGAGCCCGTCTCTCCGACGAACGCGGCCCGTCTGACCGCCCACCCCGCGGCCGCCCGCACCCGGCGCCTGCGCTGGGCACTCGCCTCGGCGCTGCTGCCCCTGCTGACGCTGGCGGCTCTGGGCGCCTGGCTCACGCCCGTGCTGCTGTACATCGCGGGTGTCTGCGCGGTCGTGGCCCTTCCGGCCGCGGTCATCCTCGCCCTGGACGCGTACCGCAGCCTGGGCCACGGCATCAGCGGCGGCTACCTCCTGGCCCGCTCCGGCACGGTCCGGCGCGCGACGGTCGCGCTCCAGCGCGGCGGTGTCATCGGCTGGACGGTGAAGCAGTCGGTCTTCCAGCGTCCCGCCGGAGTCCTGACCCTGACGGCGACGACGGCAGCGGGAGCGGGGGCGTACTCGGTGTACGACGCGGCGGAGAGTGAGGGGCTGGAGTTCGCGTCGGAGGCGGTGCCGGGGCTGCTGGAACCGTTCCTCGTACGGGAGCACCTGGCGACGGGATGCGGTGCGGCCGAGGGCGGCGCGACAATCCCCGTATGACCGCATCCGGGTACTCGGGCACTCCCCTGGCCAAGAAGATCGGCGTCAAACCCGGTCAGCGCGTGGTGCTCAGGCACCGGCCCCCGGGCTGGGCGATCCCCGATCTGCCCGAGGGGGTCACGGTGTGGGAGCGTGGCTCGCGGGACGGCGATGTGACGCTTGCGTTCTACCGCACGCACGGCGATCTGGCGGCCGAGGCGGCGACGCTGGTCGAGGGTCTGGCGGACCGGGCGATGCTCTGGATCGCGTGGCCGCGGAAGGCTGGGGGCCACGAGAGCGACATCACCGAGAACGGGTTGCGGGAGTTGTTTCTGCCGCTGGGGGTGGTGGATGTGAAGGTGGCGGCGCTGGGGGAGGACTGGTCCGGTCTGAAGTTCGTCCGCCGCCTGGAGAACCGGGCGGGCTGAACGCCTGCGGCGGGGCCTTCCCCACCCCGCCCTCCCCCTACGGCCTGGCGGCCGTGGGAGACCCCCATCCCGTAACTGGGGGCAAGCCCCCGGACCCCTGCGCGCCTGCTTCGCGGCGCGGACTCCGGGCTTCGCCCCGGACCCCGGACGCCCATCGGGCGTGTCCTCCATCGCCGGACGGGCTTGATTGTTCGGCCGGAACTTCAAGCTCGGCCGGGCAAATTCAGCCCCGTGGGGGTCCCCCCGGACGAAGTCTGGGGGAGATTGAGGCGCGGGGCTCGGGGCGAAGCCCCGAATCAAGCCTGCCCCGCGATTGAGGCACAGGTCCCCCACGCCTGCCAGGGCGCAGGGGGTCCGGGGTCCCAGCCCCCGGTTACGGGACGGCCGGGGCGGGGCCGTCAGGGCGACGCAGGCGGGTACAGGCCCCTCGGGAGTTGGGACGCCGCCGCCGCGTCCAGGAGCCACAGCGTCCGGCTCCGGCCATACGCCCCCGCCGCCGGGGCCTGGACCTCGCCCGCCCCCGACAGAGCTATCGCCACCGCTTTCGCCTTGTCCTCGCCCGCCGCCAGCAGCCATACCTCGCGTGCCGCCCGGATCGCCGGGAGGGTCAGGGAGACACGGGTCGGCGGGGGCTTGGGGGCGCCGTGGACGCCGACCACCGTGCGGGACGATTCGCGAACCGCGGGGAGCTCGGGGAACAGTGATGCCACATGTGTGTCCGGGCCGACGCCCAGCATCAGCACATCGAACGTCGGCACCGGACCGTGGTCCTCCGGCCCTGCCGCCGCGGCGAGTTCGGCGGCGTACGCAGCGGCCGCGGCGTCCGCGTCGTTGCCGTACGAACCGTCCGACGCGGGCATCGCATGCACCCGCGCCGGGTCCACCGGCACGCTGTCCAGCAGGGCCTCGCGGGCCTGCGTGACATTGCGCTCCGGGTCGCCCTCCGGCAGGAACCGCTCGTCTCCCCACCACAGGTCGAGCCGCGGCCAGTCGATCGCGTCCCGGGCCGGGGAGGCTCCGAGCGCGCCCAGCAGGGCGTTGCCGTTGCGGCCGCCCGTCAGGACCACCGACGCCGAGCCGCGCGCGGCCTGGGCGTCCACGATCTTCGTGATCAGCCGGGCCGCCGCGGCCTGCGCCATCAACTCCTTGTCGCGGTGGACGACGAGCTGTGGCGCACTCACTTCGATGCCGCCTTCTTGGCCGGGGTGGCCTTCTTGGCGGGGGAAGCCTTCGGCGCGGACTTCGCATCGGCCTCGGACGCATCCGCAGCCGACGAGTCCCCGTCGGCCAGCCGGTCCACGCCGAACCGCAGCGCCGATGCGTATGTGTCGTCCGGGTCCAGCCGCCGCAGCTCCTCCGCGATCAGCTCGGACGTCTCACGCCGCTTCAGCGCCACCGCCCGGTCCGGCTGCCCCTGGATGGACAGCGTCGCCAGTGAGCCGTCCGCCCGGTCCAGCCCGATCGGCCCGCTGTTGGTCGCCAACCGCACCGCGGTGAGGCCGGGACCGGACGAGGGCGACCGCTTCACGGGCACATGCAGCCGGTCCGCCAGCCACATCGCGAGCAGCTCGCAGCTCGGGTTGAACTCTTCGCCCTCCACCTCGACCGATGTGACCTTGCAGTCGACCTGGTCCAGGGCTGCCGCGAGCATCGAGCGCCACGGCGTGATCCGGGTCCAGGCCAGGTCGGTGTCGCCCGGCGTGTAGGTCTCGGCGCGCGCCGTCAGCTCGTGCACCGGCTGCTCGGAGGCGTACGTGTCCGTCACGCGGCGCTGTGCCAGCGCGCCCAGCGGGTCGTTGGCCGGGTCGGTCGGCGCGTTCACCGGCCACCAGACCACGACGGGCGCGTCCGGCAGCAGCAGCGGCAGGACCACCGACTGGGCGTGGTTGATGACCTCGCCGTACAGCCGCAGTACGACCGTCTCGCCGGTGCCGGCGTCCGCGCCGACCCGTACCTCGGCGTCCAGGCGTGGCTTCGCGCGGTCGCGCGGGGAGCGCGAGACCCGCTTGATGACGACCAGCTTGCGCGAAGGGTGCTCACGCGACGCCTCGTTGGCCGCCTTCAGCGCGTCGTAGGCGTTCTCCTCGTCGGTGACGATGACCAGGGTGAGCACCATGCCGACGGCCGGCGTGCCGATCGCCCGCCGCCCCTGCACCAGTGCCTTGTTGATCTTGCTGGAGGTGGTGTCCGTAAGGTCGATCTTCATGGCCGACGCCAGCTCCGTCCGTCTCGTGCGAGCATTTCGTCCGCCTCGACCGGCCCCCACGTACCGGCCGGGTACTGCGCGGGCTTGCCGTGCTTGTCCCAGAACTGCTCGATCGGGTCGAGGATCTTCCAGGACAGCTCGACCTCCGTCAGCCTCGGGAAGAGGTTGGAGTCGCCGAGCAGGACGTCGAGGATCAGCCGCTCGTAGGCCTCGGGGCTGGACTCCGTGAAGGACTCGCCGTACGCGAAGTCCATCGAGACGTCCCGGACCTCCATCGAGGTGCCCGGCACCTTCGAGCCGAACCGCAGCGTCACGCCCTCGTCCGGCTGGACCCGGATGACCAGGGCGTTCTGCCCGAGTTCCTCGGTGGCCGTGTGGTCGAAGGGGGAGTGCGGGGCGCGCTGGAAGATGACTGCGATCTCGGTGACCCGGCGGCCGAGCCGCTTGCCGGTACGGAGATAGAACGGGACGCCCGCCCAGCGGCGGTTGTCGATCTCCAGCTTTATAGCGGCGTACGTGTCGGTCTTCGACTGGGCGTCGATGCCGTCTTCCTGGAGATAGCCGACGACCTGCTCGCCGCCCTGCCAGCCCGAGGCATACTGCGCGCGCACCGTGCCGGCGGCCAGGTTCTTGGGCAGCTTCACCGCGCCCAGCACCTTGGTCTTCTCGGCCGCGAGCGCGTCCGCCTCGAAGGAGGCGGGCTCCTCCATCGCCGTCAGCGCGAGCAGCTGGAGGAGGTGGTTCTGGATGACGTCACGGGCGGCGCCGATGCCGTCGTAGTAGCCGGCCCGGCCGCCGATGCCGATGTCCTCGGCCATGGTGATCTGCACATGGTCCACGTACGACCGGTTCCAGATCGGCTCGAACAGCGTGTTCGCGAAGCGCAGCGCCAGAATGTTCTGGACCGTCTCCTTGCCCAGGTAGTGGTCGATCCGGAAGACCTCGTTGGCCGGGAAGACGTCGTGCACCACCTGGTTGAGCTCCATGGCGGAGGCCAGGTCGTGGCCGAAGGGCTTCTCGATGACCGCGCGGCGCCAGGAGCCCTTCTGCTCGGCCAGTCCGTGCTTCTTGAGCTGCTTGACGACCTTGGGGAAGAACTTCGGCGGTACGGACAGATAGAAGGCGAAGTTGCCTCCGGTGCCCTGCACCTCGTCCAGCTCCGCGATCGTCTTCTTCAGCGTCTCGAAGGCGTCGTCGTCGTCGAAGTCGCCCTGGACGAAGCGCATCCCCTGGATGAGCTGCTGCCAGACCTCTTCGCGGAACGGTGTACGGGCATGGGCCTTGACGGCGTCGTGGACCTCCTGCGCGAAGTCCTCGTGCTGCCACTCGCGGCGGGCGAAGCCGACGAGCGAGAAGCCCGGCGGCAGCAGGCCGCGATTGGCCAGGTCATAGATGGCAGGCATCAACTTTTTACGGGACAAATCGCCCGTGACACCGAAAATGACCAGGCCCGACGGCCCCGCGATACGCGGGAGCCGTCGGTCTGCGGGGTCACGCAGCGGATTGCTGCTTGGCAGTGTTCAGCCCTCCGAAGGAGCGAGGCGCTCGAGCTCGGCCTCGGTCGACTTGAGCAGGTCGTTCCAGGCCGCCTCGAACTTCTCGACGCCCTCGTCCTCGAGCAGCTGTACCACCTCGTCGTAGGAGATACCGAGCTTCTCCACGGCGGCGAGTTCGGCGCGGGCCTGCTCGTACCTGCCGCGCACGGTGTCACCGGAGATCCCACCGTGGTCGGCGGTGGCCTCGAGCGTGGCCTCCGGCATGGTGTTGACCGTGCCGGGCGCGACGAGCTCGTCGACGTACAGCGTGTCCTTGTACGCCGGGTCCTTGACGCCCGTCGAGGCCCACAGCGGACGCTGCTTGTTGGCCTGCGCCTTGTCCAGCGCGGCCCAGCGGTCGGAGGAGAAGACCTCCTCGTACGCCTCGTACGCCAGCCGGGCGTTGGCGACGGCCGCCTTGCCGCGGGCCTCCTTGGCCTCGGGCGTGCCCAGGGCGTCCAGACGCTTGTCGATCTCGGTGTCCACGCGGGACACGAAGAAGGACGCCACGGACTGGATCTTGGAGAGGTCCAGGCCGGCGGCCTTCGCCTTCTCCAGACCGGCCAGGTAGGCGTCCATGACCTCGCGGTAGCGCTGCAGCGAGAAGATCAGCGTGACATTGACGCTGATGCCCTTGCCGATGACCTCGGTGATCGCCGGCAGGCCGGCCCTGGTCGCCGGGATCTTGATCAGCGTGTTCGGGCGGTCCACCAGCCAGGCGAGCTGCTTGGCCTCGGCGATGGTCGCCGGGGTGTTGTGCGCCAGGCGCGGGTCCACCTCGATGGAGACCCGGCCGTCCTGGCCGCCGGTGGCGTCGAAGACCGGCCGCAGGATGTCGGCGGCGTCGCGGACGTCCGCCGTCGTGATCATCCGTACGGCTTCCTCGACGGTCACCTTGCGCACGGCGAGGTCGGCGAGCTGCTGCTCGTAACCGTCACCGGACGAGATCGCCTTCTGGAAGATCGAAGGGTTGGTGGTGACGCCCACGACGTGCTGCTGGTCGATGAGTTCGGCGAGATTGCCGGACGTGATCCGCTTGCGGGACAGGTCGTCGAGCCAGATCGCGACGCCTTCGTCGGAGAGGCGCTTGAGTGCGTCTGTCATGAGAATTGCATCTCCTACTAGTCGTATACCGGCGTCAGCGCGCGGCGGCTTCAAGAGATTCCCGCGCGGCGGCGGCCACGTTCTCGGCAGTGAAGCCGAACTCGCGGAAGAGGACCTTGCCGTCGGCCGAAGCGCCGAAGTGCTCCAGCGAAACGATGCGGCCCGCGTCGCCGACGAAACGGTGCCAGGTCAGACCGATACCGGCCTCGACCGCCACCCGTGCCTTGACGGCGGGCGGCAGCACGGAGTCCCGGTACCCCTGGTCCTGCTCCTCGAACCACTCGACGGAGGGCATCGAGACGACCCGGGTCGGGATGCCCGCGGCCTGCAACTGCTCGCGCGCCTCGACGGCGAGGTGTACCTCGGAGCCGGTGCCGATCAGCACGACCTGCGGCTCGCCGCCCTCGGCGTCGAACAGGACGTAACCGCCCTTGGCCGCATCCTCGTTGCGCTCGTACGTCGGCACACCCTGGCGGGTCAGCGCCAGGCCGTGCGGGGCGCCCACACCGAACTTCTTGGTGTAGCGCTTCAGGATCTCGCGCCAGGCGATCGCGGTCTCGTTCGCGTCGGCCGGGCGGACGATGTTCAGGCCCGGGATGGCGCGCAGCGAGGCCAGGTGCTCCACCGGCTGGTGGGTCGGGCCGTCCTCGCCGAGACCGATCGAGTCGTGCGTCCAGACGTACGTCACCGGAAGGTGCATCAGCGCCGAGAGCCGCACCGCGTTGCGCATGTAGTCGGAGAACACCAGGAAGGTGCCGCCGTAGATGCGGGTGTTGCCGTGCAGCGCGATGCCGTTCATGGACGCGGCCATCGCGTGCTCACGGATGCCGAAGTGGATCGTGCGGCCGTACGGGTCGGCCCCCGGCAGCGGGTTGCCCTTGGGCAGGAACGACGAGGTCTTGTCGATCGTGGTGTTGTTCGAGCCCGCGAGGTCGGCGGAACCGCCCCACAGCTCGGGAATGACCGCGCCCAGCGCCTGAAGGATCTTGCCGGAGGCGGCGCGGGTGGCGACGCTCTTGCCGGTCTCGAACTCCGGCAGCTGGTCCTCCCAGCCCGCGGGCAGCTCGGTCGAGCGGATCCGGTCGAACTCGGCCGCGCGCTCCGGGCTGGCGGTGCGCCAGGCGGCGAACGTCTTCTCCCACTCGCCCTTGGCCTCGCGGCCGCGGTCGAGCGCCTCACGCGTGTGCGCGAGAACCTCGTCGGAGACCTCGAAGGACTTCTCCGGGTCGAAGCCGAGAACGCGCTTGGTGGCCGCGACCTCCTCGTCGCCGAGCGCCGAGCCGTGCGCGGCCTCGGTGTTCTGCGCGTGCGGGGCGGGCCAGGCGATGATCGAGCGGGCCGCGATGAAGGAGGGGCGCTCGGTCTCGGCCTGCGCCGCCTTCAGGGCCCGGTAGAGCCCGGCCGGGTCGAGGTCGCCGTTGGGCAGCTGCTCGACGCGCTGGACGTGCCAGCCGTACGCCTCGTAACGCTTGAGGGTGTCCTCCGAGACAGCCGTCTCGGTGTCGCCCTCGATGGAGATGTGGTTGTCGTCCCACAGCATCACCAGGTTGCCCAGCTTCTGGTGCCCGGCAAGCGAGGAGGCCTCGGCGGAGATGCCCTCCTGGAGGCAGCCGTCACCGGCGATGACCCAGATGGTGTGGTCGAACGGGGAGGTGCCCGTGGGCGCGTCCGGGTCGAACAGGCCGCGCTCGTAGCGGGACGCCATGGCCATGCCCACGGCGTTGGCGACACCCTGGCCGAGTGGCCCGGTCGTCGTCTCGACGCCCGCGGTGTGCCCGTACTCCGGGTGGCCGGGGGTCTTCGAGCCCCAGGTCCTGAAGGCCTTGAGGTCGTCGAGCTCCAGGCCGTACCCGGCCAGGTAGAGCTGGATGTAGAGCGTCAGCGACGAGTGGCCCGCGGACAGCACGAACCGGTCGCGGCCGGTCCAGTCCGGGTCGGCGGGGTCGTGCTTCATCAGCTTCTGGAACAGGACGTACGCGGCGGGCGCGAGGCTCATGGCCGTACCGGGGTGGCCGTTGCCGACCTTCTGTACGGAATCCATGGCCAGGACGCGGACGGTGTCAACAGCCCGCTGGTCCAGATCGGTCCACTCGAGGTCTGTGGTGGTCGGCTTGGTGCTCACCCTGTGTCAGGGCTCCTCTCCACATGTTCGTGTCCCGGTGACGACGGAAGCACCGGGCGTTGTCGAGCCTACCCCCGGAGCAATGGGCAGCTTTTCGAGTGTTCGCCATTCAAAACACCGGACACAGCCAGGGTGCCGTCCCGGCCGGATCTCCGCCTGTCGGCGATGTATACGCGCGCCGTGCGGCGACGGCTCAACACGAGCCCACCCCCGCGAAGATCGGTGTCTGGGCAACGTCTAGAGTGGCGTGGTACGCGCAAGTCTTTACCGGGTCTTCACTCCCGGAGCTTGCTGGGATTTCTCTGTCAGGGGTGTGCGTGACGGCCGTCGAGTCCCGACCCGCAGGGGTCGTCTTGACTCCCAGCCCGGGGGGCCATCGGCCGTTCGGGGCCCGCGTCAAGGCATTCGTTGCGCTGACCAAGCCGCGGATCATCGAGCTGCTGCTGATCACCACCGTCCCGGTGATGTTCCTCGCCGCCCAGGATGTGCCCGACCTCTGGCTCGTGCTGACCACGTGCGTCGGCGGTTACCTCTCCGCGGGCGGCGCCAACGCCCTCAACATGTACATCGACCGCGACATCGACGCCCTGATGGACCGCACCTCGCAGCGCCCTCTGGTCACCGGGATGGTCTCCCCGCGCGAGGGCCTGGTCTTCGGCCTTGTCCTCGCGGTCGTCTCCACCCTCTGGTTCGGTCTGCTGGTCAACTGGCTGTCGGCCGCACTGTCGCTGGGCGCCCTGCTGTTCTACGTCATCGTCTACACGATGATCCTCAAGCGCCGCACCGCGCAGAACATCGTCTGGGGCGGCATCGCCGGCTGTATGCCGGTGCTGATCGGCTGGTCCGCCGTCACCGACTCGATGTCGTGGGCCGCGGTCATCCTCTTCCTGGTCATCTTCTTCTGGACGCCGCCGCACTACTGGCCGCTGTCGATGAAGGTCAAGGAGGACTACGCGCGCGTGGGCGTCCCGATGCTCCCCGTCGTCGCCTCCAACCGGGTCGTGGCCCGCCAGATCGTCCTCTACAGCTGGGTGATGGTCGCGGTCTCCCTGCTGCTGACGCCGCTCGGCTACACCGGCTGGTTCTACACCGCGGTGGCGCTGGTGACGGGCGGCTGGTGGCTGTGGGAGGCGCACTCCCTGCAGAACCGCGCGAAGAGCGGGGTGACGGGCGGCAAGCTCAAGGAGATGCGGCTCTTCCACTGGTCCATCACCTATGTCTCGCTGCTCTTCGTGGCGGTCGCGGTGGACCCCTTCCTGCGGTAGCACTTTCTCCGGTCCTCGATCGAGGTCCGGGCGGAGCTTCAGTGGCTCACGCCACGCAGCCGGGTATCGCCAGACGATCTACCCATCGGTAGCATCCTGGGTATGGCAGAGACCCAGGTGGACGAGAAGCAGGCAGCCCGCGCGGAGCGGAAGGCGGCCAAGCTCGCCAAGCAGATCAGCGCCTTCGCCAAGGCGCACGGCGGCGCCGAGGGGCAGCTCGCGTACATCGGTCAGATGGGCACCCGCATCGTGCTCGTCGGCGAGGACGGCGGCTGGGGCGACCTCGTCGCGCCGAGCCACGCCATCGCCGAGGCCGCCGCACAGCAGGCCGGGATCACGCTGCACGAGTCGTTCGACGGCGACTTCGCGGCGAAGGTCCGCACCGGTCCGTACGAGTGGAAGCGGATGGCAGGCATCCAGCTCGGCGGCCCGTCCAACGGCTGAGCAACACCTCACCCGGGTGTCCCACGTTAGGACTGTGGAAACACAGTCCATGACTGGGAGCCCGGATGATCGACACACCGACCCTCGTGGACCAGTACTGCCACGGAGTGCTCCGCACGGAGCTGGGCCTCGGCACCTTCGAGGCGCATCTGGGCAGGACCGCGGGACCGCCCGCCCCCGGCACCACCTTCTTCGACACCCAGACCGGCTTCGCGGTACGGCGCTGGTGCCCGCCGCTGCTGGGTCTTGAGCCGCACTGCCCGCCCGCCCGCTATCTCGCCCGCCGCCGTGAGCTGGGCGTGCTGGAGTCGGGCAGGCGGCTGCTCAGAGGCAGCGGAATCTCCACCTATCTGGTGGACACCGGGCTGCCGGGGGATCTGACCGGGCCGCCCGAGATCGCCGCGGCGGGGGCGGCCGAGGCGCGGGAGATCGTGCGTCTGGAACTGGTCGCGGAACAGGTCGCCGACACCTCGGGGACGGTCGACAGCTTCCTCGCCAACCTTGCCGAGGGCGTCCACGGAGCCGCCGCGTCCGCCGTCGCCTTCACCTCCGTCGCCGCGGTGGGACACGGGCTCGCCCTCGCCCCCGAGCCGCCCGGTCCTGGCGAGGTCCGCGGGGCGGCCGGACGCTGGCTGGCCGGACGGCAGGTCGGCGGCCGGATCACCGATCCCGTACTGGTGCGGCATCTCCTGTGGATCGCGGTCGCGTCAGGGCTGCCGCTCCAACTGCACGTCGGCGTGGAGGACCCGATGCTGATGGCAGGCTTCGCGGCCGCCACCGCGGGGCTCGGCACCGATCTGGTGCTGCTGCACGGCTATCCGTACCACCGCCATGCCGCACATCTGGCGAGCGTCTTTCCGCATGTGTACGCCGATCTGGGGCCCGCCCTCGTGCATACGGGGGCGCGGGCCGCGGCCGTCCTCGCGGAGATCCTGGAGCTCGCGCCGTTCGGGAAGCTGCTCTTCTCCAGCGGTGCCCGCGGGCTGCCCGAGCTGCATGTCGTGGGCGCGCGGATCTTCCGCGAGGCGCTCGCGCGGGTGCTCGGGGGGTGGGTCGGCGACGGGGCCTGGGCCCGTGCGGACGCGGACCGGGTAGCCGCGATGATCGCGGCGGGTAATGCCCGCCGTATCTACGGACTGTCGGACGGCTGAGTGTCCACGGGGCGCGCGCCCGGTGTGGGAGGCGGGGTGCTGTCAGGCGTTCGAGAGCGCCGGGTCGGCCTGGGCCGGGACCTCCGCGGTCTCCTCGGGGCGCTCGCGCAGGCTCAGCGCGAGGCGCACCACCGCGATCCACATCAGCGCGGAGCCGAGCATATGGGCGGCGACCAGGGCCTCGGGGACATGCGTGAAGTACTGCACATAGCCCACGGCCCCCTGAGCGAGCAGCACGAGCAGCAGGTCCCGGGCGCGCGCCCGGGTGTCGTCGGGGGCGTCGACCACCCGCAGCACCAGCCACATCGCGACGGCGAGCGCGCAGACCACCCAGGCGGCGGCCGCGTGGACATGTGCGGCGTCCATCCAGTCCCAGGGCATGCGCGGTACCTCGCTGCTGTCGCCGGCGTGCTTGCCCGAACCGGTCACCGAGGTGCCCAGCGCGATGAGCAGCGCCGAGGTGACGACGATCGCCCACGACAGCTTGCGGACCGGGCGCGGGACGCGCGGGCGCGGTGTGCCGTCGCCCTCGCGAGCCCGCTGCCAGGTGACGGTGGCAACCGTGAGGAGCCCGGTGGCGAGCATGAAGTGCCCCGCCACGGTCCAGGGGTTGAGGCCCGCCATGACCGTGATGCCGCCGAGAACGGCGTTGCCCATCACGATCCAGAACTGCGCCCAGGCCGGCCGGGTCAGCCGCCGTCGCCGCGGCCTGGCCGCGCTCGCCGCGATGATCGTCCAGCCGACGGCGGCCGACAGGACGTATGTCAGCATCCGGTTGCCGAACTCGATCGCGCCGTGGATGCCCTGCGCGGGCGTGGCGAAGAGGCTGTCGTCCGTGCACTTGGGCCATGTGTCGCAGCCGAGACCGGAGCCGGTCAGCCGGACCGCGCCGCCGGTGACGATGATGACCACGCTCATGACGACGGCGGAGAGCGCGGCGCGCCGGACCGTCTCAGGGGTGGGCGTCCAGCGCTTGGCGATGTAGGCGAGGGGGGTTTGCACGGGCTCTATCGTAGAGCGGGGATTGTGCACGTTTTCACGAGGGGTCGGGTCCCGGCTGGTTCGGGGCGGGTTTCCGGGGCGTGGCCCGGTGGTTCCTGGGTCGGTCCCGCCGGTTCGGGGTCAGGACGGTGCGTACGTCCTGCGGAAGCATGAGCCGTCCAGATGGTCCTCCTCCTCCCACCACACCGCGATCCGCCAGTGCGCCGATGTCGGCGGCCGGTACGGCGAGTTCAGGAACGCGTCCGTGAGCTCCGCCGCCACCGCCTCCGCGCTGCGGTCCGTGACGGCGTCCATGCCGCGCCAGGGATACGTCATCGGGCGCCAGGTCCCGTCCGCCGTATCCCGTATGTCGAACCGCCACACCGCGCGCCAGCACCGCGCCCGCAGGATCCTGCGGACCTCCGCGGCCTCCAGCCGCAGCCCCTTGGCGATCGCATCCGGCTCCACGCCCTCGATGCGCGCCGCCACCACGGCGAGCGGCAGCAGCCGTGCCGGAAGCAGCTCCTGGGTACGCAGCCGGATCAGCCCGCCGTCGAAGGGGCAGCGCCGCAGCCTGCGTTCCAGCTGGTCGCCGAGGTGTTCCAGGGCGGCGGCATGCCTGGACTCGCTCGCCTCGGAGTCCGGCCACAGGGCGTGGAACTCCCGCTCCGCCCGTACCGCCCAGGCCGCGGCCTCCACCGGCTGCCCCAGCTCCTCCAGCCGGTCGCCGAGGAAGACATGGGCCTGGGCAAGGCCCTCCTGGTTCTGCGGGTCCGACGGGTCAAGACCCTCCCAGACCTCGATGGCCCGACGGGTGGCCGCCAGCGCGGCCAGCCCGTCCTCGCGATCGCCGGGCGGTGGCTGCTCACCGTCGGGCTGGAACGCGTACCGCGGCAGGCCCAGCTCGTCGCTCAGCGGCTCGGCGAGATAGACGGCCTGGCTGATCAGCGCCCTGGCGTACCAGCGGGCGTGCTCCGGGTCGTGCCGGGCGGGCTCCTCGCAGCGCAGGACCGCCTCGTCGACGGCGGTCAGGGCCTCCGCGCGGCGGCCGGTGTCGAAGTGGTGGCGTGCCAGATCGCCGTAGCGCAGGCTGAGCCTCGCGGTGAGCGAGAGGTCGTCCTCGGCGTGCGGGGCGAGCGCGGCGATCAGCTCCGTCAGCATGCGCTCGCGGGCGTGGGGTGAGACGCCGGGCCTGCCGGACCTGACCTTGGCCCATTCCGCGTCCAGTCGCAGTGCGGCAGTCCGCTCCATCGAGGCCTCCCACCGTGCGGATCCCGGGCGGATCTTGGCAGGCTCATACTGGCCCGTGAGTCAGTGCGAGCGGAAGACACCTGGCCCAGTGGAAGACCTGTGGGCCTACTCCCAAGACCTGCGGGCTCCGGGCCTAGTCCCAGCGGAACAGCCGGGCAGCCGCGCCCAGGCCGAGCACCGCCCAGGCGGCGAGGATGCCGAGATCGCCCCACGGCATCGCTGCACCGTGCTGGAGCACATCGCGCAAACCGTCCGAGAGCGCCGAGATCGGCAGCAGCGCGAGGACCGACTGGACGCCGTCCGGGAACTTGTCCAGCGGCACGATCACTCCGCCGCCGACCAGCAGCAGCAGGAAGACCAGGTTGGCGGCGGCCAGCGTCGCCTCGGCCTTGAGCGTCCCGGCCATCAGCAGCCCGAGGCCGGAGAAGGCGGCGGTGCCGAGAACGAGCAGCAGCAGTACGGCGAGCGGGTTGCCCTGCGGCGACCAGCCGAGCGCGAAGGCGATGACCGTCAGCAGGACGATCTGCAGCACCTCGGTGACCAGCACGGACAGGGTCTTCGCGGTCATCAGCGCCCAGCGGGGGAGCGGCGATGCGCCGAGCCGCTTGAGGACGCCGTACCGTCGCTCGAAGCCCGTCGCGATGGCCTGGCCGGTGAAGGCGGTGGACATCACGGCGAGGGCGATGACACCGGGTGCCAGGAAGTCGACCGCACTGCCTGCTCCCGTGTCGATGATGTCGACCGTCGAGAACAGCACCAGCAGGAGCGACGGGATGATCACAGTGAGCAGCAGCTGCTCGCCGTTGCGCAGCAGCATCTTCGTCTCGAACGCCGCCTGCGCCGCGATCATCCGCCCGACCGGAGCCGCCCCGGGGTTCGGCGTGTACGTACCGGCGCTCATCAGCGCAGCTCCTTACCGGTCAGCTCCAAAAACACGTCCTCAAGGGTGTGGCGCTCGACCGAGATGCCGTCCGGCATCACACCGTGCTGCGCGCACCAGGACGTCACGGTTGCCAGCAGCTGCGGGTCGACCTGGCCCGTAATGCGGTACGCGCCGGGCGTGAGCTCCGCCGCCTCCGTGCCGTCCGGCAGTGCCTTCAGCAGTGAGCCGACGTCGAGGCCCGGTCGGCCGGTGAAGCGCAGGGTGTTCTCGGCGCCGCCCCGGCAGAGCTGCTCCGGGCTGCCCTGGGCGATGACCCGGCCCGCGTCGATGATCGCGACATTGTCCGCAAGTTCTTCGGCTTCGTCCATGAAATGCGTGGTCAGGACGGTGGAGACGCCGTCTGCGCGGAGCTCGCGGACCAGCTCCCAGGTGGATCTGCGGGCCTGCGGGTCGAGGCCCGCGGTCGGCTCGTCCAGGAAGACGAGCTCGGGGCGGCCGACGATGGCCATCGCCAGTGCGAGCCGCTGCTGCTGGCCGCCGGAGAGCCGTCGGTAGGTGGTGCGGCCGCAGTTGCCGAGGCCGAGCCGTTCGATGAGCGCGTCCACATCGAGGGGGTGGGCGTGCAGCTTCGCCATGTGGCGGAGCATTTCGTCGGCGCGGGCGCCCGAGTACACCCCGCCGGACTGGAGCATCACGCCGATCCTGGGCCGCAGCCTCGCCGCGTCGGCCACGGGATCGAGGCCGAGGACCCGCACGGTGCCCGCGTCGGCACGGCGATAGCCCTCGCAGGTCTCGATCGTGGTGGTCTTGCCCGCTCCGTTGGGGCCGAGGACGGCGGTCACGCAGCCGTGGGGGACCTCGAGGTCGAGCCCGTCCACGGCCGTCTTGGATCCGTACCGCTTGACCAGGCCCCGGATCTGGACGACGGACTCGCTTCGCATGCCGGGAAGTCTAGGCGGGGGTCGAAGGCCCCCGAGGAGCGGGGCCGGGACGCATGGGATGCCGGGGGCGGAATGGCCTGAACTGACTCCTGAGGCGTTCTTCACATGAACCTGCCAATTCCTTCACGATCGAGTGTCGGTACGGACCCACTCACGAAGGAGAGTTCGTGGCTAGACGCACCCCGGGACGGCGCAGAGCCTTAGCCGCCCTGACCGCAGTGGCCGTGGCCCTGCCCATCGCGCTCGGCGCCGCCCCGGCCCAGGCACAGCAACCCGACGCGGCCTTGTCCGCCGCACCGTCCGCGTATGGGACCAAGACCGAGTCCGGCGTCCTCGCGCAGCTCGACGCCAGGGACAGGGCGACCTTCTGGGTCGCCCTGACGCATGAGGCCGACACATCCGCCGCCCGCAGGGCCAAGGGCAAGACCGCCAAGGCGCGCACCCTGTACGAAACGAAGCTGGCCTACGCGAAGAAGTCCCAGGCCGGGCTGCGGGCCCTGCTGGACGGCGCAGGCGTCCGCTACGAGTCGTTCTGGATCGCCAACACCCTCAAGGTGACCGCAGGCAAGGCGCTCGCCGAGAAGATCGCGGCCCGCTCCGACGTCGCGGCGCTGGAGGCAGACGACCCGATCACCATCCCCGACCCGCTGCCGGGACGGAACGAAGCGCGCCTGGACGCCGTCGAGTGGAATGTCGACCGGATCAACGCCCCGAAGGTCTGGTCCGAACTCGGCATACGCGGCGAGGGCGTGGTCGTCGCCAGCATCGACTCCGGCGTGCAGTTCGACCACCCGGCTGTGAAGGCCAAGTACCGCGGGCTGAAGTCCGACGGCAGCCTGGACAACGCCTACAACTGGTTCGACCCGGCCAAGATCTGCACCACCGCCGCACCCTGCGACAACAACGGTCACGGCACCCACACCATGGGCACCATGGTCGGCGACGACGGCGCGGGCAACCAGATCGGCGTCGCCCCCGGCGCCAAGTGGATCGCCGCCAAGGGCTGCGAGACCAGCTCCTGCAGCCGCGACTCGCTGCTCCGCTCCGGCCAGTGGATCGTCGCGCCCACCGACCCCGCTGGTGCCAACCCCCGCCCCGACCTCGCACCCGACGTGGTGAACAACTCCTGGGGCAGCGCCGTCATCGACCCCTGGTACAAGGAGGTCGTGCAGTCCTGGCGGGACGCGGGCATCTTCCCGGCGTTCTCCAACGGCAACAGCGGTCCGGGCTGCAACACCTCCGGATCGCCCGGCGCGTACACGAACTCGTACTCCTCCGGCGCCTTCGACATCAACAACACCATCGCGTCGTTCTCCTCGCGCGGCACCGGCGAGGCCGGCGGCCTCAAGCCCAATCTGGCCGCCCCGGGCGTCAACGTCCGCTCCTCCTGGACCGGCGGAGGCTACAACTCCATCTCCGGTACGTCGATGGCCTCACCCCACACCGCCGCCACCGTGGCGCTGATGTGGTCGGCCGCGCCGGCGATCCGCGGCAATGTCGCCGAGACCGAGAAGCTCCTCGACGCCGCCGCCGTCGACGTGGACAACACCACGTGCGGCGGCACGGCCGCCGACAACAACGTCTTCGGCGAGGGCCGCCTCGACGCGTACGCCGCCGTCACGGCCACCCCGCGCGGCGCGCTCGGCGCGGTCAGTGGCAAGGTCACCACCGCCGCGGGCCCGCTCGCCGACGCCACCCTGCGCTTCGAGGGCCCGATGAACACGACGGTCACCAGCGGCGCCGACGGCGGCTACGCCCTGCCCAAGGTGATGGTCGGCGACTACAAGGTGAGCGTCGCCAAGTTCGGATACGTCACCGCGCAGGGCTCCGTCACCGTCGTCGAGAACGGCAGCACGGTCAGGGACTTCGCGCTCGACGAGGCGGCCTCCGCCGATGTCAGCGGCAAGATCACCGGTTACGCCGGTGCCGAGGCGGGCGCCGTCGTCACCGCCCAGGGCACCCCGGTCACCACCACGTCCGCCGCCGACGGCAGCTACACGCTGCGCCTCCCGGTCGGCACGTACGACCTCGCCGTCACTCCCGGCCACCGCTGTGCATCGGTGACCAGCGTGCGCGTCGAGGTCAGCGGCAGTACGGCGAAGGACATCGTGCTGCCCGACCGGACCGACACCTTCGGCACCGCCTGCGCACTGGGCGGCGGCGACTTCCCGGCCGGCGCCACCAAGCTGGCGTACACCAGCACCACCTTCGGCACGGCCTCCTTCGAGCTGCCGTTCCCGGTGGCGTTCTACGGCCGCACCTACCGGGCGGCGACCGCGTCCATCGACGGGGTGCTCTCCTTCGGGACCGCCTCCACATCCAGCAGCAACAGCACCCTGCCCACCAGCTTCGCCCCGAACGGCTCGCTCTATCCGTTCTGGGACAACCTCACGGTCGACGCCGACGCGGGCGTGTACTGGTCCGCCACCGGCACCGCCCCGCACCGGAAGATCGTCGTCGAGTGGCGCAACGCGCTGATCGCGGCGACCACCTCCGAGCGGGTCTCCTTCGCGGCGGTCCTCGGCGAGGACGGCTCCGCGTCCTTCCACTACAAGGACATCTCCGGAGCCGGCTTCGAGAACGGCTCGGGCGCGACCATCGGCGCCGAGAACGCGACCGGCACCGACGCGCTGCTCTACTCCTTCAACGAGGGCACCGTTCGCGAGGGCCTGAGCATCGGCTTCCGTACCACCAAGAGCGCGGTCGTGGCCGGCCGGATCACCGACGCCAACGACGGCAGGCCGGTCGCGGGCGCATCCGTGGCCGTGAGCAGCGGCGGGGCACCCACCGGCAGCGATGTCACCGGCGCCGACGGCGGCTATCTCCTCCAGGTGCCCGCCGACGCCCCGTACGACATCGCCGTCTCCGCCGCCGCCTACACCGGGGCGAGCGCCCGGCAGACCCCGAAGCCCGGCGAGATCGCGGTGTCGGACGCCGTGCTCAAGACCGGCCGGGTGGCCGCCGACAGCGCCTCGCTGACTGTGGTCGTACCGGCGGCTCAGCAGCGCACCCGCACGCTCACCCTCGCCAACACCGGTTCCGACACGCCCTTCACGATCGCCGAGAAGGACGGCAAGAGCTGGATCAAGGTGGCGCCCGGCACCGGACAGCTGGCGGCCGGGGCCGCGCAGAAGGTGGCTCTGAGCGTCGACACCACGGGAGCCGCTCCCGGCACGGTCCTGACCGGGACACTTCAGGTGAAGTCCGAGAGCGGCCGCAGACCCGTGATCGACATCCCGGTGAAGGTGGTCGTTCCCGCCTACCAGACGGCCATTGACACCGGCACGGCCACGTCCTCGGTGGACGCGCTGGGTGACACCTGGAGCCCGGACCGCAAGTACGCCACCGGCGCGTACGGATATCTGGGCAGCGCAAGTGAGCTCTCCACCAGCCGGGCGATCACCGGGGCTGCCGACCCAAGGCTCTACCGGACCGCCCGGCAGGGCATGTACGAATACTGCTTCGACGGGCTGCCGGCCGGCACCTACCGGATCGAGCTGGGCTTCGCCGAGCTCAGCTCCAAGGACCCGACGGACCGGGTCTTCGACGTGATGGCCGAGGGGACGCAGTACGTACCGAACCTCGATCTGGCGCTGGAAGCGGGCGTCCGCACGGCGCACGACCGCGCCTTCACGGTCCAGGTGACGGACGGCCGGCTCAACCTGCGATTCGTGGCGAATTCAGGCAAGACTCTGGTGAATTCGATCAGGGTCACCGACCGCCCCGATCTGGTGGGCTGATTCTCAGGGAAATACCTGGTCAGAGCCCGTCCGGCGAAGCCGGGCGGGCTCCTTGCTTAGGTGACCCTTAGTGATGAAGCGCACCGGCTCACGCCTTGGACGGCAGTTGTCAGCGCCAGAGGAATTACGCAACAATGGTGTTGTGAAAAACGTTGGCGAGGCTCCCCACGAGGAACTCGCGACCGGAGAGCGTTCCACACGCAACCGGGTCGCGCGCTCCATCCTGGACCACGGCCCGTCCACCGTCGCCGATCTCGCGACCCGGCTCGGCCTCACCCAGGCAGCCGTACGCCGCCATCTCGACTCACTCGTCTCCGACAATGTGATCGAGCCCCGCGAACAGCGGATCTACGGCGCGCGTACGCGCGGGCGGCCCGCGAAGGTGTTCGCCCTCACCGACTGCGGCCGGGACGCCTTCGACCAGTCCTACGACACGCTGGCCGTCGACGCGCTCCGCTGGATCGAGCGGTCCGCCGGCGGCGGGGAAGCGGGAGAGGCGGCCGTCGCCGCCTTCGCCCGGGACCGGCTCGAGGCACCGGCCAGGGCCTACCGCGCGGCGATCGAGGCCGCGCCACCCGAGGAGCGCGCCGAAGCGCTGGCCAAGGCCTTGAGCGTCGACGGGTACGCTGCTACGGCGCGTAGCGCACCGGTCGGCGAACAGCTCTGCCAGCACCACTGCCCGGTCGCCCATGTCGCTGAGCAGTACCCACAGCTGTGCGAGGCGGAGACGGAGACCTTCTCCCGCCTCCTGGGAACGCATGTGCAACGGCTCGCCACCATTGCCCACGGCGACGGCGTCTGCACCACGTTCATCCCGCACGGCGCCCCACAGACCACCACACCACCAGCATCTGAAAGCACGGCCGGGAGGAACCCCGCATGACTCTCCCCACGGAGACTGCCCACCCCGAACTCGAGGGTCTGGGTACGTACGAATTCGGCTGGGCCGACTCCGACGCGGCAGGCGCCGCGGCCAAGCGCGGTCTCTCCGAGGACGTCGTACGCGACATCTCGGGGAAGAAGAACGAGCCGGAGTGGATGCTGAAGCTGCGCCTGAAGGGGCTGCGGCTGTTCGACAAGAAGCCCATGCCGAGCTGGGGCTCTGACCTGTCGGGCATCGACTTCGACAACATCAAGTACTTCGTGCGCTCCACGGAGAAGCAGGCGGAGTCCTGGGAGGACCTGCCCGAGGACATCAAGAACACCTACGACAAGCTCGGCATCCCGGAGGCGGAGAAGCAGCGCCTGGTCGCCGGCGTCGCCGCCCAGTACGAGTCCGAGGTCGTCTACCACCAGATCCGTGAGGACCTGGAGGAGCAGGGCGTCATCTTCCTCGACACGGACACCGCGCTGAAGGAGCACCCGGAGCTCTTCCAGGAGTACTTCGGCACGGTCATCCCGGTCGGCGACAACAAGTTCGCCTCGCTGAACTCGGCCGTGTGGTCCGGCGGATCGTTCATCTACGTGCCGAAGGGTGTGCACGTCGACATCCCGCTGCAGGCCTACTTCCGCATCAACACGGAGAACATGGGCCAGTTCGAGCGGACGCTGATCATCGTCGACGAGGACGCCTACGTCCACTACGTCGAGGGTTGTACGGCGCCGATCTACTCCTCCGACTCGCTGCACAGCGCCGTCGTCGAGATCATCGTCAAGAAGGGCGGCCGCTGCCGCTACACGACGATCCAGAACTGGTCGAACAACGTCTACAACCTGGTCACCAAGCGGGCCGTGGCCTACGAGGGCGCGACCATGGAGTGGGTCGACGGCAACATCGGCTCCAAGGTGACGATGAAGTACCCGGCCGTCTACCTGATGGGCGAGCACGCCAAGGGCGAGACCCTGTCCATCGCCTTCGCGGGCGAGGGCCAGCACCAGGACGCCGGCGCCAAGATGGTCCACATGGCCCCGAACACCTCCTCCAACATCGTCTCCAAGTCGGTGGCGCGAGGCGGCGGCCGCACCTCCTACCGCGGTCTGATCGAGATCGGCGAGGGCGCGCCGGGCGCGAAGTCCAATGTGCTCTGTGACGCGCTGCTGGTCGACACGATCTCCCGCTCGGACACCTACCCCTACGTGGACGTCCGCGAGGACGACGTGTCCATGGGCCACGAGGCGACCGTCTCCAAGGTCTCCGAGGACCAGCTCTTCTACCTGATGAGCCGTGGCATGACCGAGTTCGAGGCGATGGCGATGATCGTGCGCGGCTTCGTCGAGCCGATCGCCAAGGAACTGCCGATGGAGTACGCGCTGGAGCTCAACCGGCTGATCGAGCTGCAGATGGAGGGCTCCGTGGGCTGAGCGCCCGGCAGCGACGACCAACGACCCCGGGCTCAGCCGCTGAGCCCCGAGCGCGCCGCACGGCGGCAGGGCAGAGCAGCGCCGAAAGGCGCCGCCGGCCCCGCCGCCGACGGCGGGCGAGTACGACGAGGCAGAAAGCGAGCAGTACGACAGCCATGGCTCAGGCCCAGAACATCCCGGCGGGTGCCACCACCTCCGGCTCCATCACGGCGGGAGCCGTCGCGGTGGCCGCCGAGTCGACCGTCGCCACCCGTATGAGTGCGCCCCCGTCCTTCGACGTGGCGGACTTCCCGGTGCCGCACGGCCGCGAGGAGGAGTGGCGTTTCACTCCCCTGGAGCGGCTGCGCGGTCTGCACGACGGCACCGCGATCGCGACCGGCAACGGCATCAAGGTCGACATCGACGCGCCCGAGGGCGTCATCATCGAGACCGTCGGCCGTGACGACGCGCGGCTCGGCAGGGCCGGCACCCCGGTGGACCGGGTGGCCGCCCAGGCGTACTCCTCCTTCGAGAAGGCCTCGGTCGTCACCGTGCCCAAGGAGACCGTGCTCACCGAGCCGGTCCGGATCGCCGTGCACGGCGAGGGCGGCACCGCCTTCGCCCACCAGGTCATCGAGCTCGGCGCCTTCGCCGAGGCCGTCGTGGTCATCGACCACACCGGTGACGCGGTGCTCGCCGCCAACGTCGACTATCTGCTCGGCGACGGCGCGAAGCTCACTGTGGTCTCCGTCCAGGACTGGGACGACAAGGCCGTCCATGTCTCCCAGCAGAATGCGCTGGTCGGCCGGGACGCCTCCTTCAAGTCGATCGTGGTGACCTTCGGCGGCGACGTCGTACGTCTGCACCCGCGCGTGCAGTACGCGGGCACCGGCGGCGAGGCCGAGCTCCTCGGTCTGTACTTCACCGACGCCGGCCAGCACCAGGAGCACCGCCTCCTGGTCGACCACAACGCCCCGCACTGTCGCTCCAACGCCGCCTACAAGGGCGCGCTGCAGGGCCAGGACGCGCACGCGGTGTGGATCGGCGACGTCCTGATCGAGGCCAAGGCCGAGGGCACGGACACCTACGAGATGAACCGCAACCTCGTCCTCACGGACGGCGCGCGGGTCGACTCCGTGCCGAACCTGGAAATCGAGACCGGCGAGATCGTCGGTGCCGGTCACGCCTCCGCCACCGGCCGATTCGACGACGAGCAGCTCTTCTACCTGCAGTCCCGCGGCATCCCGGCCGACGAGGCCCGCCGCCTCGTGGTCCGCGGCTTCTTCGCCGAGCTGGTTCAGAAGATCGGCCTGCCCGACGTCGAGGAGCGCCTGCTCGCCAAGATCGACGCGGAGCTGGAGGCATCCGTCTGATGGCCTTCGTCCGAGCCTGTGGGCTGAGCGAGCTGGAGGAGAGCACCCCCAAGCGGGTGGAACTCGACGGCACGCCCGTGTCCGTCGTCCGCGCCGAGGGGGAGGTGTTCGCGATCAACGACATCTGCTCGCACGCGAACGTCTCGCTCTCGGAGGGCGAGGTCGAGGACTGCTCGATCGAGTGCTGGCTGCACGGCTCCAGCTTCGACCTCCGTACCGGTAAGCCGAATGGCCTGCCCGCGACGCGCCCCGTCCCCGTATACCCCGTAAAGATCGAAGGGGACGATGTGCTCGTCTCCGTCACCCAGGAGTCCTGAGTCACCCATGGCAACGCTTGAAATCCGCGACCTGCACGTTTCCGTCGAGGCCGAGAACGGCCCCCGCGAGATCCTCAAGGGCGTCGACCTGACCGTGAAGCAGGGTGAGACCCACGCCATCATGGGCCCCAACGGCTCCGGCAAGTCGACCCTCGCGTACTCGATCGCGGGCCACCCCAAGTACACGATCACCAGCGGCACCGTCACCCTCGACGGCGAGGACGTCCTGGAGATGACCGTCGACGAGCGTGCCCGCGCCGGCATGTTCCTGGCCATGCAGTACCCGGTCGAGGTCCCCGGCGTCTCGGTCTCCAACTTCCTGCGTACGTCGGCGACGGCGATCCGCGGCGAGGCCCCCAAGCTTCGTACCTGGGTGAAGGAGGTCAAGTCCGCGATGGAGACGCTCCAGATGGACCCGGCCTTCGCCGAGCGCAATGTGAACGAGGGCTTCTCCGGCGGTGAGAAGAAGCGCCACGAGATCCTTCAGCTGGAGCTGCTCAAGCCGAAGATCGCGATCCTCGACGAGACCGACTCCGGCCTGGACGTCGACGCGCTGCGCCAGGTCTCCGAGGGCGTCAACCGCGTCCACGCGAGTGGCGAGGTCGGCACCCTGCTGATCACGCACTACACGCGCATTCTGCGCTACATCAACCCCGACTTCGTGCACGTGTTCGCGAACGGCCGCATCGCCGAGTCCGGCGGCGCCGAGCTCGCGGACAAGCTCGAGGCCGAGGGCTACGAGGCATACACGAAGGGTGGCGTATCCGCGTGACACAGCTGCCGGGCCTCCTCGACACCGAGGCGATCCGCAAGGACTTCCCGATCCTGGACCGCTTGATCCACGACGGGAAGAAGCTCGTGTACCTGGACAACGCGGCGACGTCACAGACGCCGCGCCAGGTGCTCGATGTGCTGAGCGAGTACTACGAACAGCACAACGCCAACGTCCATCGCGGTGTTCACGTACTCGCCGAGGAGGCCACGGCGCTGTACGAGGGTGCCCGCGACAAGGTCGCCGCCTTCATCAACGCGCCGAGCCGCGACGAGGTGATCTTCACCAAGAACGCCTCCGAGTCGCTCAACCTCGTGGCCAACATGCTGGGCTGGGCCGACGAGCCCTACCGCGTGGACCACGAGACCGAGGTCGTCATCACGGAGATGGAGCACCACTCCAACATCGTCCCGTGGCAGCTGCTGGCGCAGCGCACCGGCGCGAAGCTGAAGTGGTTCGGCCTCACCGACGACGGCCGCCTCGATCTGTCCAACATCGACGAGATCATCACCGAGAAGACGAAGATCGTCTCCTTCACGCTGGTCTCCAACATCATGGGCACGGTCAACCCGGTCGAGGCCATCGTCCGCCGTGCGCAGGACGTCGGCGCCCTGGTGCTGCTCGACGCCTCACAGGCCGCGCCGCACATGCCGCTGGACGTTCAGGCGCTCGGCGCCGACTTCGTGGCCTTCACCGGTCACAAGATGTGCGGCCCGACGGGCATCGGCGTGCTGTGGGGCCGCCAGGAGCTGCTCGAGGATCTTCCGCCGTTCCTCGGCGGCGGCGAGATGATCGAGACGGTGTCGATGCACTCGTCGACATACGCTCCTGCGCCGCACAAGTTCGAGGCCGGTACGCCCCCGATCGCCCAGGCCGTCGGCCTCGGCGCGGCCGTGGACTACCTCACCTCGATCGGCATGGACAAGGTCGCCGAGCATGAGCACGCCCTCACCGAGTACGCGGTGAAGCGGCTGCTGGAGGTCCCCGACCTGCGCATCATCGGCCCCACCACGGCCGAGGACCGCGGCGCGGCGATCTCCTTCACGCTGGGGGACATCCACCCGCACGACGTGGGCCAGGTCCTGGACGAGCAGGGCATCGCGGTCCGGGTCGGCCACCACTGCGCGCGGCCCGTCTGCCTGCGGTACGGAATTCCTGCGACCACGCGAGCGTCGTTCTATCTGTACTCCACGCCGTCGGAGGTCGACGCGCTGATCGACGGGCTGGAGCACGTCCGGAACTTCTTCGGCTGAGGTTGGGTGACTGGTGAAGCTTGATTCGATGTACCAGGAAGTCATCCTGGACCACTACAAGCACCCTCACGGGCGTGGTCTGCGGGATGGCGATGCCGAGGTGCACCACGTCAATCCGACGTGCGGCGACGAGATCACACTCCGTGTGAAGTACGAGGGTTCGCTGATCGCGGACGTCTCGTACGAGGGCCAGGGCTGCTCCATCAGCCAGGCCAGCGCCTCCGTACTGAACGAGCTGCTGGTCGGCAAGGAGCTCGCCGAGGCGCAGAAGATCCAGGCGACCTTCCTGGAGCTGATGCAGTCGAAGGGCCAGATCGAGCCGGACGACGCGATGGAAGAGGTGCTGGAGGACGCGGTCGCGTTCGCCGGTGTCTCCAAGTACCCGGCCCGGGTGAAGTGTGCGCTGCTGAGCTGGATGGCATGGAAGGACGCGACGGCCCAGGCGCTGTCCGAAGGGAAAACGGCATGACTGACAACGAGACCGCCACGGTGAAGCCGGCCTCCGAGGAGGAGGTCCGCGAGGCGCTGTACGACGTCGTCGACCCCGAGCTGGGTATCGACGTGGTCAACCTCGGCCTGATCTACGGCATCCACATCGACGACTCCAATATCGCGACCCTGGATATGACGCTGACGTCCGCGGCGTGCCCGCTGACCGACGTCATCGAGGACCAGGCGAAGGCGGCGACGGACGGCATCGTCAATGAGCTGAAGATCAACTGGGTCTGGATGCCGCCGTGGGGCCCGGACAAGATCACGGACGACGGCCGCGAGCAGCTGCGCGCGCTGGGCTTCAACGTCTGAGTCTGTTTGCTGGTGTGTGCAGGGCCCTCGGCGGTGAGCCGGGGGCCCTGCACGTATGTGTGCGTGCCACGCTGGGGGCATGGGGCTGAAGCTGTATCAGATCGCTGTCGACGCACACGACCTGAAGGGCCTGGCGCGCTTCTGGTGTCAGGTCCTGGACTGGAAGGTCGTCTACCAGGCCCATGACGAGGTCGTCATCGGCGCGGCCGAGACCGCCCTGCCGGGGATCGTCTTCCTCCCCGTACCCGAGCCGAAGACGGTCAAGAACCGGCTGCATCTCGACTTGACGCCCGACGACCAGGCCGCGGAGGTCGAGCGGCTGCTGGCCCTCGGGGCGCGACGGGCGGACGTCGGGCAGGTGGAGGACGTGACGTGGGTGGTGCTGGCGGATCCCGAGGGCAATGAGTTCTGCGTGCTGCGGCCGAAGAAGACGCTGCTCGACTAGTACGAGGGCTGCGAGGGCGGCGTGGTGGCCGCCGCCTCCGCCAGGGCCGGGGCCAGGTTCTCCCTGCGGATGCGCTGGTCGACGTAGAGCAGGCTCGTCACCAGCTGAGGGAACACGGCGACGAAGATCTGGCCGATCAGCTGGGTCACCGTCAGCACGATCAGTACGCCGCCGAGCGAGACCAGGACCTGCGAAGCAGTCGGATCGGGACCGAGGTCCGAAGTGCCCATCGTGCCGGGGACCACGCCCAGCAGGTTGACCGGCAGCTGGATGATGTAGCTCGCCACGCCCGCGATGACCGCGGCGAGCAGCGTGATGCCGAAGATCCGCCACCAGTCGCCGCGGACCAGGTGCGAGGAGCGGCGCATCGCCGCGAGGGCGCCCTGGCCTTCGAAGACGGCGGCCGCGGGGGCGAGGCTGAACTTCACCCAGAGCCAGACGGCCACCGGCGCGGTGGACAGGGCGCCGAGAAAGGCAAGCAGGGGCACGATCAGCGGCCCGGTGCCCATCGCGATGAACGCGATCACCAGCGTGACGAAGGCCGTGAAGAACAGCGCGAGCGGGATCAGGAAGATCAGTGAGGTGAGGAACACCGTGCCGATGACGGCCGGTACGCCCGCCGCGGCCCGTCGCCAGACCACGCCGAACGTGGTGGGCTTGCCCAGCACGGCGTCCTGGAGAGTCGCCGGGCAGGCGGCGTAGACCATCGCGGTGGCCAGCAGCATCGCGATCATGGCGACGCCCCATACGGCGAGGAAGGCGAAGAGCAGCGGCCGGATGTCCTCCCAGGCCGGGGCCTGCCCCTCGTCGAGGTGTTTGATCCTGTCGACGTGGTCGCCGACGAGGGCGTAGGCAATCGCCAGGGCCACGCCGGCGACGGCTGCCGCGGCTCCGTACGCGGCCACGGCTATGCCGAGCAGCTGCTTCCAGTAGCGGCCCATCGTGGCGAACGCCCCGCCCAGGATGTCGCCGAGGCCGAGCGGGTGCAGGGGTATCACCCCGGGCTTGGGCGGCGGCGGGGGCGTCCAGCCGCCCCAGCCGGGAGGGGGGCCGGCCGGGGGGATGTTTCCGTAAGCCACTGAGCTGTCTCCCGCGCGTCGCATGTCTGGTGTGCCTGATCGGACGGGACACCGTAGCGGGGCGGCGCCGGTGGGGTCACCGCGGCCCCCTCGCGTCGCTCCTCGCGTCGCTCCTCGCGTCGGTCTTTGCCTCGGCTCTTGCCTCGCGCCGCGTCTCGCTCCTTGTCTCCGCCGTCGCCTCGCGCAGCGCGGGCGTCGCCTGCTCGAAGTAGCGGAGCAGGACGCGCAGTTCGTCGGGGCTGAAGCCCTCGAAGACCTCGGCCATCCGGCTGCGGGCCGCCCCGAAGGCCGCCTCGTCCTGTTCGCGTGTGAGCGGCACGGCCTCGACGACGACGCGTCGGCGGTCGGCTGCATCCGGCCCGCGGCGGACCCGGCCGGCCCGCTCCAGCCGGTCGACCAGCCGGGTGGTGGCGCTCTGCGAGAGGCCGATGCGTTCGGCGAGTGCGCCGGTGGTGAGGGGGCCCGCGAGCTCCAGGGCGTTGAGGGCGTACACATCCGTGGGGTTCTGCCCGAGGGTGTCGGCGGCCGCCTGGCCGTGCAGGACGACGGCGGTCAGATAGCCGCGGTAGATGTCGGCGAGCCGCCCGAGCAGCGGTCCGCGGTCCTGGTTGGACATGGCGCTCCATCCCGTCCATTGCATGTGTGCAAGCAAGGTTAGTCCGATTCTGCGTCCCGAGGAGTTGTGTACGGGCGTACGCAACGATGTGTACACTCGTACGCATGGGATACGGACTGCTGGCTGCGGCGATCGCGGCGGAGGTGGCCGGGACGACGGCCATGAAGTACAGCGAGGGCTTCACCAGGCTCTGGCCCTCGCTGCTGACCGTCGCGGGCTATGTGCTCGCCTTCTCGCTGCTCGCGCAGACGCTGAAGACGCTGTCGGTGGGCACCGCGTACGCGATCTGGGCCGGTGCCGGCACCGCCGCGATCGCCGCGATCGGCATGGTCTTCATGGGCGAGTCGACCAGCCTGGCCAAGATCACGGGCATCGCGCTGGTGATCGCCGGGGTCGTCGTGCTCAACATGGGCGGTGCCCACTGATGGGGCGGCGGTACGACCCCGAGCGGCGTCAGCGCATCATCGACGCTGCGATCCGGGTGGTGGGCAGCAAGGGGATCGCCGGGCTCAGCCACCGCTCGGTAGCGGCGGCGGCGGATGTGCCGCTCGGCTCGACCACGTACCACTTCGCCTCCCTCGACGAACTGCTGGTCGCCGCGCTGCGCCAGGCCAATGAGGGCTTCGCGGCGGCGGTGCGCAACAGCGGCGCGCTCGCCGACCCGGAAGCGGACCTCGCCGGGGAGCTCGCCCGGCTGATGGGGGAGTGGCTCGCGGGGGAGCGCACCGGGGTGGAGCTGGAGTACGAGCTCTACCTGGCGGGCCTGCGGCGGCCGGCGCTGCGGCCGGTCGCCGCGGAGTGGTGCGAGGGGCTGGCGGAGCCCCTGGCCAGGCGGACCGATCCGGTCACGGCGCGGGCCCTGGTGGCGCTGATGGACGGGATCTGTCTGCAGGTGCTGCTGACGGATGCACGGTACGAAGAGGAGTACGCGCGGGAGATGCTGGCGCGGATCATCGACGCGAGCGCGTGACGTGACGCGCAGCGCCGGGCCCCCGCCGGACGGCCTGACGCCCCGGCCGGGCACCCAGTGCTCAGTCGCGGCTCTGCTCGTGTACGCCCGCGGCGTGACTCCCCGGTTCTGGCACCCGATGCCCGGCCGCCGGCCCCGGCGCGGCGCCCTTGCCGGAGACCGCCGGGCGCTGCGTGGGCGACCGGGAACTGAGACCGGTTCGCCCCCGCGGGCCCCGGGCGGTTAGCGTTCGACCATGACTGACTCGCCCGACAGCACCACTGCTACCCGCACCACCGGCGCCGTCGCCGCCGGACTCGCCACCCTCGCCGCCGACGGCACCGTCCTCGACACCTGGTTCCCCGCCCCCGAGCTCGTCGCCGCGCCCGGGCCCGCCGGGACCGAGCGGCTGACCGCCGAGCGGGCCGTCGAGCTGCTCGGTGAGGGCGCCGCCAAGGCGATCGGCCCGGACGCCCGCCGCGGCGTCGAGATCGTCGCCGTCCGCACGGTCATCGCCTCGCTCGACGACAAGCCGCTGGACGCCCACGACGCGTATCTGCGGCTGCACCTGCTGAGCCACCGGCTGGTCAAGCCGCACGGCCAGAGCCTGGACGGCCTCTTCGGGCTGCTCGCCAATGTCGCCTGGACCTCGCTCGGCCCGGTCGCCGTCGACCAGGTGGAGACCGTGCGGCTGAACGCCCGCGCCGAGGGTTTGCACCTCGCCGTGACGAGCGTCGACAAGTTCCCTCGGATGACGGACTACGTCGCGCCCAAGGGCGTACGCGTCGCCGACGCCGACCGCGTCCGGCTCGGCGCGCACCTCGCCGAGGGCACCACCGTCATGCACGAGGGCTTCGTCAACTTCAACGCCGGCACGCTCGGCACGTCGATGATCGAGGGCCGCATCTCCGCGGGCGTCGTCGTCGGCGACGGCTCGGACATCGGCGGCGGCGCGTCCACCATGGGCACCCTCTCCGGCGGCGGCAACGTCCGCATCGTCATCGGTGAGCGCTGCCTGATCGGCGCCGAGGCGGGCGTCGGCATCGGGCTCGGCGACGAGTGTGTCGTCGAGGCCGGTCTGTACGTCACGGCCGGCACCCGCGTCACCATGCCCGACGGGCAGATCGTCAAGGCCCGCGAGCTCTCCGGCGCGAGCAACATCCTCTTCCGCCGCAACTCGGTCACGGGCGCGGTCGAGGCCCGCCCGAACAACGCGGTCTGGGGCGGTCTCAACGAAGTCCTGCACAGCCACAACTAGGGCAGACACCCTAGGCGCTGAGCAGCTCCTCGTATGCCTTGCGCAGCCCGTCGACCGCCTCGCGGCCGGCGGGCTGCAGCGGTTCCCGGACCGGGCCCGCGGCCAGCAGCGCCTTGGCCGTCACCGTGCCCGGCAGTCCCGACGCCATCATCAACTCGGTCAGCGGGAGGATGAGTTGATGGAGGCGTGTGGCCTCGGCGGTGTCGCCCTTGTCGTACGCGTCGAGCACCGCGCGCAGCTGTCGCGCGGCCACATTCGCCACCGTGCTCACAAAGCCCGCGCCACCCACCGCGTACAGCGGCAGATTCAGCTCCTCACTGCCCGAGTAGTACGCCAGCGAGGTGCGCGCGATCACCTTGGCCGAGCCGAGCAGGTCGTACGCGCAGTCCTTGACGGCCACGATACGCGGATGGTCCGCCAGCCGGAGCAGGGTCTCCACCTCGATACGTGTGCCGGTACGGCCGGGGATGTCGTACAGCATCACCGGCAGTCCGGTGGCGTCGGCGACAGTACGGAAGTGTGCCTCGACCGCGTCCTGCGGCGGCCTGCTGTAGTACGGAGTGACCACCAACAGGCCGTCCGCGCCGGCCTCTTCGGCCGCGCGGGCCAGCTCGACGGTGTGGCGCGTGGAGGAGGTGCCGACACCCGCCACCACGTACGCGCTCTCTCCGATCGCGTGTCGCACGGCCCGTACCAGCGCGGCCTTCTCGGCGTCGCTGGTGGTCGGGGACTCGCCGGTGGTGCCGCTGAGGACCAGTCCGTCGCAGCCTTCGGCCACCAGGCGGACGGCGAGCCGCCCGGCCGCCTCCAGGTCCAGTTCACCGGCGGGGCTGAAGGGCGTGATCATTGCGCAGAGCGCGCGCCCGAAAGGGCGTGGTGTGGTCATGCTCCGCAGTCTCAACCCCACAACTGTGAAGGTCTACTTAGTTCTTCTTGGGGTGAGGGGAAAGCAAGGCTGAACAGTGACGACGCGCACCGCGAGGCACTGGCTCAGCACGGCTTCGGGGTCGGTTCACCCACGCCGCAGTGGGCGACGGTGCGGAGCCACCCCGGCGTGACCGGCGGCGGCGTGAGCCGCTGCACGCCCGCACCGAGCTTCAGGAGCCTCGGCGCGGGCGCGTAGCAGTCAGGACGGTTACGGACGGAAGCGCAGCACCTGCGGGTCGTGGTCGCTGTTCTGGTCCGCGAACTCCGCGTTGATGTGCACGCTGTCGTACGCGAAGTCGTCGATCGACGGGCTGATCAGGATCTGGTCCAGGACCTGGCTGTTGCCCTGGTAGACGTACGAGTAACGCTCGCTGCGCGGCAGGGACTTGACCGCCGGGTAGAGCGCGCCGCCGTCGGTGAGCGCCTTGGTCGTCGCCGAGAACTCGAAGTCGTTGATGTCGCCGAGGACCAGGACGTCGGCGCGACGGTCGGTCTTGAGGACGTCCTTGACGAAGGCGTTCACGGTCTGCGCCTGCAGCAGACGCTTGGCCTCGGAGGAACGGTTCGGCGGCTGGTGGTGCGAGGTCAGCCCCTCGTCACCGCCCTTCGAGCCGAAGTGGTTGGCGATCACGAAGACCGTGCGGCCGCGGAAGGTGAACTCGCCCGCGAGCGGCTTGCGGCTGCTCTCCCAGGCGGAGTTCGCCGGGTCGATCCGGCCGGGGGAGAGAGTGAGGGCAGCGTGGCCCTTCTCCGCCACGACACCGGTCGCCGTCTGCGCGTCGCCGCCCGCGCGGTCGGTGAAGGAGACCCGCTGCGGGTTGAAGAGGAAGACCTGGCGGATGTTGCCGCCGGGCTCGCCGCCGTCCTTGTTGTTCTCGGGGTTGATCGAGCGCCAGTCGTAGGCCGGACCGCCGGCCGCAGCGATCGCCGCGGTGAACTTCTTCACCGTCTCGTCGGCGGCGACCGTGCCGTCGTTCTTGGCGCCGTTGTTGTCCTGGATCTCCTCCAGGGCGACGATGTCGGGCGAGGCGAGGTTGTTGACGACGGCCTTGGCCAGCGCGTCGAACTTCTCCTGCGGGTCGGTCGGGTCGAGGTTCTCCACGTTGTACGTGGCGACCGCGAGTTCGCCGCGCCCCTGCTTGCACGTCGCCTCGGGCTTCAGGCCCCGGTCGGTGACCGTGCCGAGGGTGCGTGCCGTGATCGTGTAGCCGCCGAACTGGTTGAAGTCCAGGGGACCTTCGGTCGTCCCGGTGAGGACGTCGCCGACGTTCGCTTTGGGGAAGGGCTGCTGGGCGAGCGGCGTCAGCGACTGGATCTGCAGGCGCCCGGTGTTCTGGGCGGTGTACGAACCGTAGACCGCGCCGCCGCGTCGGTTCGGGTTCTCGTGCGGCTTCACCGTCACCCACAGCTCGGCGTACGGGTCGGTGGCGCCGACGACGCGCGAAGTGCCGATGCGGACGTTCGTGCCCTCCAGGGACTCGTAGTAGTCCAGGGCGTACGTACCGGGGTCGAGCGGGAGCGCGTTGATGCTGTTGCCGGCCGCCGCGTCGCCGGACGGGGCGTACGCGGAGGGCACCGACCGTGCGGTGATCGTGACCGGCGCGGGCAGCGGGTTCTGGGAGGAGACCACGGTGACGGCCGGCTTGGTGATCTGGGTGAGCGACTGGTTGCCGGAGGAGGTGCCGCCGGGGATGTACTCGCCGACAGTGCCGCCGACCAGCACGCTGTCGCCCACGGCGACCGTCGGGTTGGACCCGGTGTAGACGAAGATGCCCTCGCTGGTCGCCGGGTTGGCGTCGGCCTGCGGGTCCTGGAACCAGAAGCCCTTGGAGCCGTAGGTCCGTACGCCCGTGACGATGCCGGGGATGCCGGTCACCTGCTGTCCGGCCAGCGGGGATGTCCGGGTGGTGCCCTGGATGTCATGGATCCGGACCTCGGCGGCGGAGTCTGCGGAGGCGGCGGACGATCCGGCGAGCAGGCCGGCGGCCAGCGCGGCGGCCACGACAGCCGCGACGGCGGCCGTTCTCGGTACGACGGAGGAAGGCATCAAGGAACTCCGGAAGTGTGAGGGATGAGGGGTGATGCAGTGCGGTGCATTTGGTCTACGCGCGTCAATCTCTTGGTTGCACAGGGGAGTTGTCAAGAGTTGACGGGTGTACACAGACCGAAGGGCGGGTGAACCGGGCTGCCCCCGCGCAGCGGGACCGCGCAGGGCGGGGCTGTTTGCGCAGCGTGCGCAGGCTGTCTCACGCAGCGAGGGCAGGCCGTCCTGCGCCGCGTGTGCCGGCCGATCCGCACACCCCGGCCGGGCTGCTTGCGCTTCGCGGCTGTGCGCGGCGAAACCCGGTGAAATACGTCTACGCTTGGGGCCGCCCACAGGGCCGCCGCCCGGAACCCCGTACGCGCCGAGGAGAACCACCAGATGCCCGAAGACCGCCCCACCCTGCCGCCGGTGCGGCTGCACTCGGATGCGGAACTGGCGCGGGACGCGCTCGCCACGCCACTGCTGACCAGGGCCGTACGGCTCGCCCGCTGGGCGGGTCCGGACACGCGGGTCGGCGCGGGGGGCGAACTCGTCGACGAGCAGCTGCCCGCGGCAGCCGAAGAGCTGGGCCTCGGGTCCGACGACGACGGCCCGGCGTACGCAAGTGAGGCTTGGCGTACCGCCGTCGACACCGGGCTGGTGGAGGTCCAGGACCCGGCCGACGACGACGCCGAGTACGGCACGGCCGCCGCGGGGGAGGCCCTTGCGGTGATCATCTCCGGCGGGCCGCAGGACATCCTCGCCATCTGGCTGGACGCGCTCGAAGTCGTGCACGCCGACGCCGTCGCGCCGGTCCTGGACGAGCTGACCGATGCGATCGCCGAGAACGGCGAGATCGACTACGGGGCGCTGGACTGGGACCCGGACGCGGAGGCGGAGTTCCTCGACGGGGTCCTCGGGAATCTGTATCTGCTGACCGTCACGGAGGGCGGGGCGGAGGGGCCGGTGCCGCTGCCCGCGCTCGCCGCGTCGATGATCGTGCCGGACGACATGGGCGAGCCCACGGACGACGTGCTGGAGCAGGTGTCGGTGGCGATGATGCGGCTGGACGACCAGTTCCGCCTCTTCGAGCAGGTGGGCCTGGTCGCATACCGGCCGGTGGACGAGGCGTTGATGGCGGAGGAGGGCGAAGAGCCCGCACCGCCGGTGGACGACGAGGACGTCTCCCGGTACGGGATGGTCACGCTCACCCCGCTCGGTCTCTACGGCATCAGGGCGCGGATGCTGGAGGCGGGGATCGACGCGCCGGCGGTGGGTGAGCTGGCGGACAAGGGCGCGGACGTGCTGCTGGACGGTCTTGCGCACTTCCCGGAGCTGGCGGCGCGGGCGGAGACGGAGCAGTGGCTGGCCCGGCGAGGGCAGGCCGATGCCGCGCGCGAAATGCTCGCGGCGGCGAGGGGCGCGGACTCGGGCGGTCCGCTGCGCCGCCTGCACTGCCAGCAGGCGCTGGCCCTGGTGGGCCCGCAGGCCGAACCGGAGGTCCGGGCGGTCCTCGACGACGCGGAGCTCGGCGGGTTGGCGCGGGTGTGGCTGGCGGAGCGCGGCGCGAGTGATGTGCCGGCGCCGCCGGAGTCGATGATCTTCTGGCTGGCGATCGACACGATTGCGGCGCAGCTGGACGCGGAGGGGGAGCTGGAGGAACTCCAGGGCCTGGTGGAGGGTCTGGTCGGTCAGCACAGCGGGTTCTTCGACGCGGCGTGGCGGGTGGAGCACCCGGCGACGGCCGATGTGCTGGAGGCGATGGGGCGGCTGCACCGGGACAAGAGGGCGGCTAAGGAAGCACGCAAGGCGGCGTTCAAGGCGCGGTCGCGGTCGGGGGGTTGAGGCTCCGCCGGACCCTCCCCCCTACGCCCTGCGGGCGTGGGGGCCCCACGCCTCAATCGCCGGCGGGGTTGAATTTCAGCCCGTCCGGCGCTTCGGGACACGCGCGAAGCGCGTACCGGGGGTCCAGGGGGCGAAGCCCCCACTCACCCAGGGGCAAGTGGCGGGCGCCGCCCCCGCGAAGGGACGACGCCCAGTCCGTGATGGTCCGTCAGCACTCGTACCTGGTCGTGTGCTTGAACGACGACGTCGCTCCCTCGAAACCGTACGTACCCCTGTAGGCCGGCGGGTTCTGGTACTCGCCCACGATCGTGATCGTGTTCGCACACGAACCCTGGCCCGCCCGCTTCGCGTCCAGTCGTAACTGGTCGCCGATCGTGCCGCCCGTGATGTTCCACGGCGCGCCACAGATGCCCGATGTGATCTGGCCGCCCGTCACCACGTGCGGGTATGTGTTCGGGTTGTACTTCACCTCGATGGCAAAGGTGACCTGACCGTTGTGCAGTTCCAGCTTCGCCGTGGTCTGGAGCGCTTCCGCCGCGACCTCCATCGGCCTGGCGAACGCCTCGTCGCGCGTCTTGACCTCCGCGCCCTGCGGGTTGAGGTAGCGGTGTTCGGCCCGCGCCTGACCCTTCTGCTTACGCGCCTGCGTGGTCATCGTGCGTCCTCTCCTCAGGCCAGCTGCTCGGCGATTTCGACGCGCAGCAGCGCGCGGACGTTCTCGATGTGGTTGGCCACGGTCACCACGGAGGACCCCGCGAACAGCAGACCGAGCGCGACGTTGTCGAACGACGTCACGAGCGAACCGGAGTCGCCGCCCGCCGAGATGTTCGTCGTCAGGATCTGGTCCTTGAAGCGAGCCGTCCCCGCCGTGCCGTAGTTGACGTCGATCGTCGCGTCCACCGCGATGATCCGGCCGAAGCTGACGTTCGTCGTACGCCCGGTCTTCTTCACCAGGTCACCGACCGCCACATTCGCCTTGCGCCGCCATGCCCGAGGCGCGGCGCCGAAGTACTGCTCGCGCGTCGCGTCCTCGAACTCGACCTTGCCGAGCGCCGCGTCGACCACGTTGTTGTGCCGGTCGAGCGGGATCTGCGGCGCGAACTGGATCGTGATGAACCGGTCCAGCGTCGCAATCCGGTCCGCCGGGTCCTGCCCGCCGTCGAACACACCGGGCTGCACGATCGGGCTGCCCAGCTGCGCGCGGTTGGAGTCCGCGAGCACATGGTTGTTGGAGAGGATGTAGAACTTCCCCGGCACGCCCAGCCCCGGCCCCGGCGGGTCCGTCGTGGCGCCGGGCAGGAAGTCGTAGACCACGCTGCCGAGCGTCCCGGCCGTCACGTTCACATTGCCGACCGAGATCCCCGAGGGCGCGGGCCGCAACCGGCGCCGCAGCAGCTGCGGCTCCAGCGTGCCCATCTCACGGAGCTCTTCGAGCAGCGGCTGCGACAGCTGCGCGAGCTGGCCCGCGACGCTGCCGTCCGGCCGGTGGCCGGCTTCCGGCTCCGCCGCGCGCCGCGACTGCTGCTGTCGGCGCTGCGCGGAGACATGACCGACCGCGATCACATCGGTCGGCGTTCCGTCGTCCATCTGCTGCGGGATCACATCGCGCTCCGGCAGCATCGACTCCGGGACCTTCTGGGTCACGAAGACGAGCACCGCCTCTTCGCCGGTCGGCCGGCCGTCGCTCCACTTCACGCCGTGGCCGAAGCCCACGACATTGGCGAGCGGCGCCTGCGGCCGCAGGAAGTCACTCATCGCTTGCTGGCGGGAGCTGTCACTGAGCTGTCCGCCGGTCGGTCCTCGCATCATTTCGGGCTGGCTGGTCACGCCAGACCACCTCTTCCCCTGGTTCGAAGGGGCTCCTCACAGCTCCTGGTCGTGGGCGCCGACTTCACCGACGGCGAGCACGCGCACCGGTACGCCTTCGAGCTGTGCGGGAACCACGTCTTCTTCCCGGAGCCGGTCAAGGGGCACTTTGCGGGCGACGAAGACGACGATCACGTCCACGCCCGAGTGCTCGTCCCTCCCGGTACCGACACCGGTCACATTGGCCAGCCGCATGAGCCGGCTCTCATGGAGTTCGCGAGCCCGTTTCGCATTCATCCGAGCGGCTCGCCTCCCCCGCAGGTGATGCAGGTGTAGGGCATGTCTATTGCCAGGCCCCTCGGGGGTCAAGGAGTTCTGCACTAAATCTTGGGATTGGTAGTGATCCGTTCCTGTTGAGATGTTTACCAATATTCTTCGGATGGGCCGTCAGGTGCGCTGACCTGAGACGTCGTTGAGACCGAGGCCGCCTGCACGACGGCGCGGCCGCGGCCCCGGGAGGCTCCGCCCACCAGGCCGCGGTGGCCGGTGGCTTGGATATTCATCGGCAGCGGGGCCTCTCGTTGTCGGCCTGCGTTCAAGTGCCGTTTATGCGCGGGCGGGAGGGTGTGGCCGTCATCAGCCAGCCGGATGTGTTCCTTCAGGAGTACTCGATGCCGCTCACCCGCAGGGAATTCGCCAGACAGTCCGCGATCACCGGCGCTGGAGTCGCCCTCACCGGCGCCGTCGGCGCGTTCGCCACCGCGCCCGGCGCCCTCGCCGCGGAGGACACCGCGGAGACCGCCGAGACCGCCGGCCACCACCACGAGCCCGGCTACGGTCCGCTGCTCCCCGACCCCAAGAACATCCTCGCGCTGCCCGCCGGATTCAGGTACCGGATCATCACCGAGAGCGGCGTGACCAAGCTGGAGTCGGGTGAGTTCACCCCCTCCAACCACGACGGCACCGCCACCTTCGAAGGCCCGCGCGGGGTGACGCTCCTGGTCAACAACCACGAACTCAAGGGCCCCCGGTCCGGCTGGCAGTACCCCGTCCCGCTCATCGAAGGACTCGTCTACGACCCTGCCGCGTCCGGCGGCTGCTCGGTCGTCGAGGTCCACCGCAGCGGCGAGGTCGCCCAGTGGGTCGGCATCGCGGGCACCTCCACCAACTGCGCCGGTGGCAGTACCCCTTGGGGCACCTGGCTCACCTGCGAGGAGACCGAGGACCTCGCCGGCAAGAACGGCATGACCAAGGACCACGGCTATGTCTTCGAGGTCGACCCCTGCGACCGGCGCGCCAACCAGGACCCGAAGCCCGTCAAGGCCTTCGGCAGGTACGCCCACGAGGCCGTCGTCATCGACCCCAAGCGCGGCCACGCCTATCTGACCGAGGACGCCTCCGGCCCCAACGGCCTGCTCTACCGCTGGGTCCCGCCGCACGGCTTCAAGCACGGCCGCGGCCGGCTGAGGACGCTCGCCGACAACGCGGGCGTGCTCCAGGCGACCAAGTGCTACGACTCCGGCGGCCGGTTCGTCGACGACCTCTCGCGCGCCACGAAGATCGGCACGGTCTACGGCGTCGACTGGGTCGACGTACCCGACCGCGACGGCCGCACCGCGCCCGTACGCAAGCAGTTCGCCGACAAGGACATCACCCGCGCCCGCAAGCTCGAAGGCATGTGGTGGGGCGACGGCGGCGTGTACATCGTCTCCTCGTACGCCCGTGAGGAGAGCCCCGTCCAGCACGACGGCCAGGTCTGGTTCTACGACCCGCGGCGCCGCACCCTCACCCTGAAGGTGTTGCTCGGCGTCAACCCGGACCCGGTCAAGGACGGCGCCTTCGACGGTCCCGACAACATCACCGTCTCGCCGTACGGCGGTCTGGTCATCGCGGAGGACGGCGAGGGCGTCCAGCACCTCTTCGGCGCGACGGAGCGCGGGCGGACGTACCCGATAGCCCGCAACGACCTCAACGACAGCGAGTTCACGGGAGTCGTCTTCTCGCCCGACGGAAAGACGCTGTACGCCAATATCCAGACCCCGGGCATCATGCTCGCGATCACGGGCCCCTGGAAGCGCCACTCGCACCGCGACTGACACCGCCGTTTACGGAGGGACAACCTCCATGTTCTGTGGGTAGCGGCGAATCCCGCTCCGATGTGCTCGCCGTTGTGCTCCCATGGATTGACATCTAACATTTCAGTCCATGGGGGCACTGCGACCGCTACCGAGGACCCTGCTGCGCGACACGGCGTACGCGGCCATCCGCGACGCCATTGTGCGCGGCGAGCTCCCACCGGGAGAGCCCGTGCGGGATGCCGACCTCGCCGAGCGGCTCGGGCTTTCGCGCGCCCCGGTGCGCGACGCGCTCGCGCGGCTCGCCGACGAAGGGCTCGTCGAGACCAAGCCGCAGAGCTACACACGCGTGACGCGGCTGGAACCGCGGGCCGTGCGCGAGGCCGCCGTAGTCGTTCGGGCCATGCACGAACTGGCCGCCCGCGTTGCCGTGCCGCTGCTCACGCCCGAGGACATCGCCGCGATGCGGGCCGCGAACGCCCGCTTCGAGGACGCGACCCGCAGCGGCGCGGTCGGCGAGGCGCTTCAGGCGGACGACGAGCTGCACGACGTGCTCGTGAGGGCCTGTGGCAACCGGGCCGTCGCGGCGACGATCGCGCGCTACACCCCGCTGATCCGCCGACTGGAGTGGCGGCAGTTCGCCCAGGCGACCGCCCTGGAGTCGGCCGAGCTGCATGAGCGGCTCATCGACGCCTGCGCCGGACCGGACGCCGACGAGGCGGCCCGTATCACCGCCCGGATCTGGCGCGCACTCGAAGAGCTTGCGGACGAAGCCTCGGTCATCTGATCCGAGCCTGATCCGGAGAGCGGCGGGCGGCCCTACGCCATCGCGGCCGGTGCCTCAGACCATCCGCTGGGCGGGCTCGGCTTTGCGCAGTGGGCGTACGAAGTGGTCGAGCAGGAGCGGGCGTCGGGGATCTTCTTCGACACCGTCGTGGTCTGCTCGGTGACGGGCAGTACCCAGGCCGGGATGGTCGCGGGCTTCGCCGCGCTCGAAGAGGCGGGTGGCCGGCCGAGGCGCGTGATCGGCATCGACGCGTCCGCGGCGCCGGAGCGCACCAGGGAGCAGATCGGGCGTATCGCGCGCAACACCGCCTCACTCATCGGAGTGGAGCGTGAACTGCGCGATACGGACATCGAACTGGAGCGCGCTACCACGCGGGGCCGTACGGCATTCCGGACGAAACAACGCTGGAGGCGATGCGGCTCGCGGCCCGTACGGAGGGGATGGTGACGGACCCCGTGTACGAGGGAAAGTCGATGGCGGGGCTGATCGACCTGGTCACACGCGGTGAGATCGGTTCCGGGGCAAGGGTTCTTTATGCCCATCTCGGCGGGCAGCCCGCACTCAATGCCTACAGCGCGCTGTTCTGACGTGGCGTGGCGGGGTCCCGAGGCCCCATACTCCAGGTAATGACTAAATCAGCCGGATCCCGCCGCCATTTGCCCTCCAGCCCCTTCAACCGACCGGCCGCAGCTGCGCCGCCGATCGAGCAGTACGAAGTGGGTGACCGGGTCTCGCACGACCAGTTCGGGCTCGGCAGAGTCATCGCAGTCGAAGGTGACAATGCCGCCGTACTGGTCGACTTCTCCGGGCGTCAGGGAAGAATCCTGAGCCCCTACTCGAAGCTGGCCAAACTCTGAGGACCGTGGCCACCGGGCCCGCCATCACCTGAATCGGGGTCGATGGGGGGCCCGGCGGCGTCGTCACAGCACCTGGGCGGCGGGCTTCACCATGCCTCGCACGGTGCGGGACTTCACGAAGTCGCCCAGGGCGGTCATCTCCCATTCACCCGAGAACTGCTTGATCAGCTTGGCCATCATCACGCCGGTCTGCGGTTCGGCGCTGGTCAGGTCGAAGCGGACCAGCTCCTCGCCGGTCGCCGCGTCGAGCAGTCGGCAGTAGGCCTTGGCGACCTCGGTGAACTTCTGTCCCGAGAAGGAGTTGACGGTGAAGACCAGGCCCGTCGCATCGGCCGGGAGCCGGCCCAGATCGACGACGATCACCTCGTCGTCGCCCGCGCCCTCGCCCGTCAGATTGTCGCCGGAGTGCTTGATCGCGCCGTTCAGGATCGAGAGCTTGCCGAAGTAGCAGCTGTCCAGGTGGTTGCGGTTCGGGCCGTAGGCGATGACGGAGGCGTCGAGGTCGATGTCCTTGCCGCGGAAGGCGGGCTCCCAGCCGAGGCCCATCTTGACCTGGGAGAGCAGCGGGCGGCCGCCCTTGACCAGCGAGACCGTCTGGTTCTTCTGCAGGCTGACCCGGCCCTTGTCCAGGTTGATCTTCCCGGCGCCGGGGGCGGGTGCGGCCGGGGGCGCGGCGGGTGGCGGCGGTGTGGCAGTGGCGATCCGCGGGTCGGCGGGCGCGGCCGCAGGGACGGGGGGCACGGGCGCGGCCGGAGCGGCTGCGGGCTCCTCGTCGACCGAGACGCCGAAGTCCGTGGCGATGCCCGCCAGGCCGTTCGCATAGCCCTGGCCGACCGCGCGGGCCTTCCAGGCGCCGCCCCGCAGATAGATCTCCACGACGACCAGCGCGGTCTCGGCGCCGAGCCGCGGCGGGGTGAAGGTGGCGAGCGCGCTTCCGTCGTCGGCGTTACGGATCGTGGCGGTGGGTTCGATGCCCTGGAAGGTCTGGCCCGCGGCATCCGGGCTCGCCGTGACGACGATCTTCTCGATGCCGGGCGGGACGGCGGCGGTGTCCACCACGATCGCGTCGGGGGCGGTGCCGCCGCCCGAGCGATAGCTGACGCCGGGGCCCGCCGGCTGGTTGTAGAAGATGAAGTCGTCGTCTGAGCGCACCTTGCCGTCGGCGGTGAGCAGCAGGCCCGATACGTCGAGCCGCACCGGGGCGGCGACGTCCACCGCCACGCGGGCGGCGGTGAGAGGGATGTTCGAGCCGGGGGTCATAGCTGTCATGCCAGACGTAACGAGCGAGGGCGCTTTACCGTTCCCTTACCTTGCCGCTCCGTCTTGCCGAGCCGGTGGCGCTCAGTACGGCCACCGGGGCGGATTGGTCGTGAAGTGGCCGCCCAGATATGCGTGGTCCGGATTGTCCGGATCGAGTTCGCCCTGTTCCGCGATGAGCTTCTCGGCGTACTGCTCCGAGTCGTCCTGCGGTTCGTAGCCGAGGGCGCGTGCCGTCGTGAGGTCCCACCACAGCCGGGTGTTGGCGGAGGAGCCGTAGACGACGGCGTGGCCGACGTTCTCGGCGGTGAGGGCCGCGTGGAAGAGGCGCGCGCCGTCGCCGGGGCTCATCCACACCGAGAGCATCCGTACCGACGTCGGCTCCATGAAGCAGGAGCCGATCCGGACGGAGACGGTCTCCAGACCGTGCAGATCCCAGTAGAGCTGGGCCAGGTCCTCGCCGAAGCACTTGGAGAGTCCGTAGTACGTGTCGGGGCGGCGCGGGGTGTCGATGGGGATCAGCTGGTCCGGCGCGAAGGGCGGCCGGCCGTGCGGGCGCGGCGTGAAGCCGACCGCGTGATTGCTGGAGGCGAAGACGATGCGTCGGATGCCTTCCTCGCGGGCCGCCTCGTAGAGGTTGTAGGTCCCCTCGATGTTCGCGCGGAGGATCTTCTCGAAGGAGGCTTCCAGGGAGATGCCCGCGAGATGGATGATCGCGTCGACGCCCCGTACCGCTGCGCGCAGCGCCTGCTTGTCGGCGAGGTCGGCGGTGATCGCGTCCGGCACTCCCTCGATGGGGGTGGCGTCGAAGAGGCGGAGCTCGTAGCCGTACGCGGGCAGCAGCCCCCGCATCAGTGTGCCGAGGCCGCCGGCGGCGCCGGTGAGCAGGACGGTGCGGGGAGCGGGCATGGATGGATCTCCTTGAACTGCTCAGGTCCGTGGACGGCATTCACATGTATGGACACGCTAGGGAGTGGTCCGCACACCGTCAAGTGTCCCGCGGAGGGGCCGAATCTGCCCCTGAGTTGCGGCGTTCCGTCTTGACCTGTCCCGTGTGGCTGCCCTAGCGTGACGGGCGTTCAGAAATATGGACGTCGATCAGAATTGTGCACGAGTCTGCAGGCTCGGTGCACGGCCCAGGGAGCGCCCGTGACCTCAGCCCCGCTCGCCGCCCGGCTCACCCGGGTCCAAGGACCGCTGTTCTTTCCCGTCACCGCATACGGAACGGACGGCGTCCTCGACCTCGATGCCTTCCGCGCCCATGTGAGAAACGGCATCGACTCCGGCGCGGCAGCGGTCTTCGCGTGCTGCGGAACGGGCGAGTTCCACGCGCTGACCCCCGAGGAGTTCGGCGAGTGCGTCGCCGCGGCCGTGACGGAGACGGCCGGCGAGGTGCCCGTCGTCGCCGGCACGGGCTACGGCACCGCGCTCGCCCTCCAGTACGCGAGGATCGCCGAGGCCGCGGGCGCCGACGGGCTGCTCGCCATGCCGCCCTACCTCGTCGTCGCCGACCAGCCCGGACTTCTGCGCCACTACACCGCGCTCGCCGAGGGCACCTCCCTCGACGTCATCGTCTACCAGCGCGACAACGCCGTCTTCACCCCCGAGACCGTTGTCGAACTCGCCCAGGTCAACGGCATCATCGGCCTCAAGGACGGCTACGGCGACCTCGATCTGATGCAGCGCATCGTCAGCGCCGTCCGCCACGGACTGCCCGATCAGGACTTCCTCTACTTCAACGGGCTGCCCACCGCCGAGCTCACCGGCCTCGCCTACCGCGCCATCGGCATCACCCTGTACTCCTCCGCCGTCTTCGCCTTCGCCCCCGACATCGCGCTCGCCTTCCACCGCGCGCTGGCCACGGGCGACGACAAGACCGTGAGCCGGCTGCTCGACGGCTTCTTCGTGCCGCTCGTCGAACTGCGCAGTCTCGGCCGCGGCTACGCCGTATCGCTCGTCAAGGCGGGCGTACGCCTCGGCGGCCTGGACGTGGGCGAGGTGCGGCCGCCGCTGAGCGAGCCCCTCGACATCCACATCACGGCACTCGCGGCGCTGATCGAGCGCGGCCGCGCCCTGCTGGCGGAGGGCGCGTGAAGGTCTCCGCGTACCTCTACCCCTGGGACATCACCGGGGACCCGGACGCCGCGGCCCGTATCGCCGGCCTCGGCGTCCAGCAGGTCACCCTGGCCGCCGCCTACCACTCGACGCGGGCCCTGACCCCGCGCCACCCCCGGCACCGGATCGTCACCGCGCAGCACGCCGCCGTGCTCTACGAAGTGGACCAGCAGCGCTGGGCGGGCCGCGAGCTGCGGCCGTATCCCGCCGGGGACTGGGCCCCCGGCGACACCTACGCAGAAGCCGCAGCGGCCCTGACCGACGCCGGACTCGAGGTCCACACCTGGGTGGTCCTCGCCCACAACTCCCGCCTGGGCGCCGAGCATCCGGACACCTCGGTCGTCAACGCCTACGGCGACCGCTACCCCTGGGCGCCCTGCATCGCCCAGCCGGCCGTCCGCGCCCTGCTGCTGGACCTCGCCGCCGAGGCGGCGACCAGAGGAGGCGCGTACGGCACCGAGCTGGAGTCCTGCGGTTGGTACGGCCTCGCGCATCTGCACGCCCACGACAAGATCGCCGGTATCGGCATCGGCGAGGCCGCGCAGTATCTGATGTCGCTGTGCTTCTGCCCCGCCTGCCGCCAGGGGTACGGACAACAGGGCCTGGAACCGCACCTGCTGGCCGCAGCGGTACGGGGCGCGCTGGAGCCGGTCTGGGCGGGCACCGCCCCGGCCGACGCCCCGGTCGAGAAGCTGCTCGGCGCCGAACTGACCGCAGCCACGCTGGAGTTCCGGACGCGCACGGCCCGTACCCTCCAGGAAGCGGCCGTCGCCGCGGTGCGGGCGGCGGCTCCCGACGGCTTCCAGGTGCTGCTGCACGCCGACCCTGTCGCGTACCACTGCGGGGCGAACGCGGGCGTCGACCCGGCGCACATCCTGTCCGTCGCGGACGGCGTGGTGGTGCCCTGCACGGGCGGCGCCCGGCTGCTCACCCCCTTCGCGGAGCGCCGGGTGGACGGGGCGGTGCTGGCCGCCAACCTCACCGTCGTGCGGGGCATGGGCGGCAGCCCAGGCACGCTGGCGGAGGACGCGGCCCGAGCCACCGGGCTCGGCGCGAACCAACTGCGGCTCTACCACGCGGGGCTGGCGTCCGACGCGGACCTTGCGACGGTGGCGGACGAGCTGTCGGGCCTGGCCTGACCGCCGCAGCGCGAGGAGCTGGGCCCCGGGGGCGTCACGAGCCGGTCATCAGGACCTCAGGGACGCGGCCATCATCTTCCTTCTCAGGAAACCTTCATCCGCGAGACGCGCCGTCCCCGCGTCAGCCCGGCGAGATGAACCCCGACTCGTACGCGGCGATCACCGCCTGCGTACGGTCCCTGGCGCCCGTCTTCGCCAGCACCGACGCCACATGCGTCTTCGTCGTCGCCGGACCCACGCCCATCCGCCCGGCGATCTCCGCGTTCGTCAGACCCGTCGCCATCAGCCGCAGCACCTCGGCCTCGCGCTCGGTCAGCCGGGCCGCCCACGGCGGGGGAGCGGCGGGCCGGCGGCTGCCGTACTCGGCGGCCAGCGAACGCACCGCGGACGGGAAGAGCAGCGAATCGCTGCGGGCGACCAGCCGTACCGCCTGGACGAGTTCCTCCGCCGCGGCCCGCTTGAGCAGAAAGCCGGCGGCTCCGGCACGCAGCGCGTCGTACACGTACGAGTCGTTCTCGAAGGTCGTCACCACCACGATGCGTGGCGCTTCGGCGAGCGTGCCCAGGATCTGCTCGGTGGCCCGGATGCCGTCGATCTGAGGCATCCGCACATCCATCAGGACCACGTCGGGGCGTAGTTCGCGGACCACCGACACCGCCTCGGCACCGGTCGACGCCTCGCCGACGACCTCCAGGTCGGGCTCGGCGTCGAGGATCACGCGCAGCGCCGTACGGACCATCCGTTCGTCGTCGGCGAGGACGACCCGGATCGCGCTCACCGTCCGCCGCCCAGGGGGAGGCGCGCGGACAGCCGCCACACCGAGTCCTGCGGGCCCGCCTGCGCGTGTCCGCCCAGCAGCGCGGCACGCTCGGCGATGCCGCGCACTCCGCGGCCGCCTCCCGGGCGGACCACCGGGGCCCTGTCGGGCAGCGGGTTCTCCATCGTGATCTCCAACTCCTCGCCGTGCAGGGCGATCCACAGGGACACCGGGGCCGCCCCGGCGTGGCGCAGGGCATTGCTCAGCCCCTCCTGGACGATGCGGTACGCCTCGCGCGAGACGGGCGCCGGGACGGCGGCCAGGTCGCCGTCGGCGGTGAGCGAGACCGGCACGCCGCTGCGGGCGATCAGACCGTCCAGGGTCGTGAGGGTCGGCCCGGTGAGCCGGGCCGCTCCGTCCTCGTCCTGGCGCAACAGGCCCAGCACGGAGTCGAGTTCGCCCACCGTGCGCCGAGTGGTCTCCTCGATCGCGGCGAGGGCCTCGCGCACGAACTCCACATCGCTGTCCAGGACCCTGCGGGCCGCACCCGCCTGGAGAGTGACGGCGCTCAGGGCATGGCCCACCGAGTCGTGCAACTCGCGGGCGAGTCGGTTGCGCTCGGCCAGCTCGGTGGCCCGGCGTTCGGCGGCGGCAAGACGGTCCGAGGGCGTCGGGCCGAGGAGAACCGGGGCCTGGCGGGCCAGCAGTGCCCCGGCCGCGGCCGCGCAGCCGGCGAGCGCGATCAGCATGGCGATCCCGGCGAGCGGGAACAGGGCCAGCTGCCAGGCCGGGAAGTGGGGCACCCGGAGGAGGTCCCGCACCGGGGGGAGCAGTGGCACCACGATCAGGCTCACCGCGAACGGCGGCAGCGCGAGGGAGGCCCCGCTGACCAGCGCGCCGAGCCCCAGATGCAGGGTGAACCAGCCCGAGGTCCGCGACCGCGCGGCCCTCGACTGCGCGGGCCCGTCCGCGAACAGCTCGGCCGGCACCCCGCACAACGCCCGGGCCGCGGCCACCGACAGCGGCCTGGCCAGCGGGAACAGTGCGCTGATGGCGGCCAGCGGCAGGGCGACGCCGTACGCACCGAACTGCATGGCCAGGGAGTCGGAGAAGATGCTCGACGCGCCGACGAGGGGCCCGACAACGACGGTGCCCACCAGCCAGTACGGCATCAACAGCGCGCCGCCCAGGATCAGATGGAGCCAGCGTAGTCTGGCCTGCGCTCCCAGCAGCGCCCCGAGCACTTTCCTCACGGCACTTTCCTCATGCGCCGCGCCGGCGCAGGAAGGAGGCGGTGCCGGTGGCGACGAGCAGCCCGACGATCATGCCCACAGCGTAGGTCAGGGCCATCAACCCTGTTGCCTGCTCACCGTCTTCGGGCCCGGGCAGTACGGCGGCGATCAGCAGCCAGATGCCCCAGCAGCCCACCGCGCCCGACCCCAGCCAGGCCATGGCCAGCGGCGCCTTCAGCGGCAGTGCCGGGGCCGGGCGGAAGGCGATGAGCAGCACTCCCACCACGGCGACGGCCACGAAGAGGGCGCTTACCCCTTCGAGTACATAGAAGTCGGCCGTGCGCCGCTCGATGCCCGTCCGGCTCAGACCGGTCGCCGCGCCGCCCGCCCAGAGCAGACGCATCGTGACAGGGAAGAGCGCGAGCACGGCGGCGGCCACCGCGCACACCTTCAGCGGCCGGCCGGCGGCGGCCGAGGGCAGATCCCAGACCCGGCCCCGCCACACATGCCCCCAGCGCTCCTTCGCATAGAGCACGAAGAGCGTGCCGAGGGTCAGACCCTGGACGATGAAGCCGGAGTAGACGACGCCGAAGACCCACTCGTCGAGGAAGGGCTCGCTCGTGGAGCGCTCGATCCCACCGTCGGTGAAGGCTTTGACCAGCAGCTGGACCGGGAAGCCGACCATGATCGGGAGCAGCAGTCCGCCCGCGACCCACATGGGGACTGCGAGCAGCCAGGCGGGGACCCGCCTGCCCCAGCCCTGGGTGAGCAGCAGCGCCAGCACGATGACGGCACCGTCCATCAGAACGGTGACGCTGTTGGCCACGGCCATCAGGGCCCGGTTGTCGAGCAGCACGCTGGCGTCGGGGATGCCGATCCGGCTGCCCGCGATCCAGGCGATCTTGAGCGAGAGATAGGGAACGCAGGAGGCGATCGCGACGGCGCGCAGCACTCGGTGTGCGGGGCCGTGCCGCTCGGGCGCGCCGCGAAGTCGGCGCTCGGGGGTGCGGGGGCTTGCCCCCGCCTTCGGGAAGGGGCCGGATCGGGGAACACTGTGCGGGCTCATGCCGCTTACGCTCCCGGCTCCCGGAGCCTCGCACCTCCTGCGCTGCGACGATCCCTCTCCGCCGTGCGGGGGAGAGGTGTCAGCCCGCCAGGGTGAGAAGCACCTCGTCGGTCTCCGCGCCGCGGGCATGCGCGTACCCCCGGTCTGTGCCGGTGACGGTGAAGCCGCATTTCTGAAGGACCCTGATCGAGCCCGCGTTGTCGGCCGCGGCGCGCGCGTGCAGCGGACGCTGCGGTACGAGTTCGATCAGCGCGCGCAGCGCGGCGGTGGCCACACCGCGGCCCCAGTGGGCGCGGTCGATGAAGTACGTGACCTCGCGCTCCTCGGGCGGTCCGTACACCGAGGCGTGGCCCACGACCACGTCGTCGGCGAGCACGGTCCGTATGACGGCGTCCGAGGCGCGGATCCGCGCCCAGTGCGCGTCGAAGTAGGCCCGGTCGGTGGGGTCCTCGCAGGTGAAGGCGGCGATCCGGTTCGACTCGGGGTCGCTCATGTGCCGGAAGAAGTCCGGCAGATCACTGTCGACGACCTCGCGCAGGGTGACGTGCACAGACATTCAGAGCCTCCGGGTCGCCAGTGTGAGCCGGTCGCGCGCGTCGAAGAGCGCGTCCTTGATCATCTGTTCGTGGCCGGGGGTGAGCCGGGCCACCGGCACCGAGCAGCTGATCGCGTCGCGCGCCGGGGTGCGGTACGGGATCGCGATCCCGAAGCAGCGCAGCCCCAGCGTGTTCTCCTCGCGGTCCACGGCATAGCCCTGCTCGCGGATCACATGCAGCTCCTCGATGAGCTGCTCGCGGTCGGTGATGGTGTGCTCGGTCAGCGACGCCAGGGTCTCCGGCAGCATCTTGCGCACCTGCTCGTCGCTGTGGGTGGCGAGCAGCGCCTTGCCCAGCGAGGTGGAGTGCGCGGGCAGCCGGCGGCCGACGCGCGTGAACGGGCGCAGATAGTGCTGCGACTGGCGGGTGGCGAGATAGACGACATTGGTGCCGTCGAGGCGGGCGAGGTGAATGGTCTCGGTGGTGTCGTCGGAGAGCCGGTCCAGGGTGGGGCGGGCCGCCGCCACCACCTCGTCGCCGTCGATGTACGAGGTGCCCACGAGCAGCGCCCGTACGCCGATGCCGTACCGCGTGCCCGTCGCGTCCGTCTCCACCCAGCCGAGCTCGACCAGCGTGCGCAGCAGCATGTAGAGGCTGGACTTGGGATAGCCGACGGCCTCCTGGACCGCGGCGAGCGAGTGCATGCCGGGGCGTCCGGCGAAGTACTCGAGCAACTCCACCGTCCGCACCGCGGACTTGACCTGTGCCCCACCGGAATCGGCAGTCGACATTGCTCTTCGCCCCTTCTTGACCCGCTGACCTTCTTGACCGCGCAGAACGCCCGGAAATAGAGTCCCCACACATTCACCATCGGGAACGCTGTTCAGAATACCGAACAACTCCTGGGTGGCAGTAGACCGGGAAGGAAGCCGCGGTGGCAGCAGCACCAGTCTGGAGTGTCGACCCCCGAACCGGGAACCCGCGTGAGCAGGTTGCGGTGGAGTCCACCGCCGAAGAGATCGACCGTGCGGTCCGCGCGGCGGACGCCGCCCGCCCCGCGCTCGCCGACCGGAGTGTACGCGCGCTCCTGCTGCGCACCGCCGCCGACCTGCTCGACGAGGCCCGCGAGTACGTCATCGAGGCCGCCGACGCCGAGACCGCGCTCGGCCCCACCCGCCTCACCGGTGAACTCGCCCGCACCACTGCCCAGTTGCGCGCCTTCGCCGATGTCGTCGACGAGGGCGCCTTCCTCGACATCCACATCGACCACGCGGATCCCACGCGGACCCCGCCCTGGCCGGACCTGCGCCGCTACAAGATCCCCCTCGGTGTCGTCGCCGTCTACGCCGCCAGCAACTTCCCGCTCGCCTTCTCCGTGCCCGGCGGCGACACCGCGAGCGCCCTCGCGGCCGGCTGCCCGGTCGTCGTCAAGGCGCACCCCGACCACCCCGCCACCGCGGAACTGTGCGCCTCCGTTCTGCGCCGGGCCGCCCGCCGCGTCGGCCTGCCCGACGACGTCGTGATTCTCGTGCACGGCTTCGATGCGGGCGTCGGGCTGGTCAGGCACCCGCTGGTCGCCGCGGCGGGCTTCACCGGATCCGTACGCGGCGGGCGCGCGCTCTTCGACGCCGCGGCCGCCCGGCCCGCGCCCATCCCCTTCCACGGCGAGCTCGGCTCCCTCAACCCCGTCGTCGTCACCGAGGCGGCGGCCGGGGAGCGTGCCGAGCAGCTCGGGGCCGGGCTCGCGGGCTCGATGACCCTCGGGGAGGGCCAGTTCTGCACCAAGCCCGGCTTTGTGCTCGCACCCGCGGGCGACGCGGGCGACCGGCTGCTCACGTCACTGACGGCCGCGGTCAGCGAGACCGAGCCCGGTGTGATGCTCGACCAGCGGATGCGCTCGGCCTTCGTCGAGGGCGTACGGGTCAGGGCCGCACTGCCGGACGTTCAGGCCCCGATCACCCCCGGCGCGGGCGGTGAGCACACCGTGAGCGCCGGTTTCCTGTCCGTACCGGCCCGGCTGCTGGCCGCCGAAGGACCGCACGACCTGCTCCTCGAGGAGTGCTTCGGCCCGGTCACCGTCGTCGCACGCTACGAGTCGGACGCCGAGATCACCGCCGTACTCGGCCGGCTGCCCGGCAATCTCACCGCCACCCTGCACCTCTCCGACGGCGAGGCCGCGGGAGAGGGCCGGGGCGCCGAACTGCTCGCCGAGCTCACCCCGCTCGCGGGCCGCGTCCTGGTCGGCGGCTGGCCGACCGGCGTCGCCGTCGCCCCCGCCCAGCACCACGGCGGCCCTTACCCGGCCACCACCTCCACCGCCACCTCGGTCGGGGCCACCGCCATCGAGCGCTGGCTGCGCCCGGTCACGTACCAGACGACCCCCGAGGCGCTGCTCCCGCCCGAGCTGCGCGACGACAATCCGCTCTCAGTGCCGCGTCGGGTGGACGGCCGCCGGGAGACTCCGGGAAGCTGAGCGTGTGAGCGACCAGATCGAACTGCCCGAACTCCCCTTCCCGCTGCGGCCGTACGGCCCCGAGGCCAACTGGTCCTACGACGAGGGCGTGCTGACCGGCTGGGCCGGCGCCCGGCAGGACCGCTTCGTGCCGCCCGCGGGCGAGGCCCTGGAGCCCGCCTCCGACGCGCCCCGGCTGCTCGGCGCGCCGGCGGGCGACTTCCAGCTCATCGCGCGGGTCACGGTGGGCTTTGCCGCGGCTTTCGACGCGGGCGTGCTCTATCTGCACGTCGGCGAGCGGGAGTGGGCCAAGCTCTGTCTGGAGCTCTCCCCGGACACGCCCACCATCTGCACGGTCGTCACCCGTGGCCACTCCGACGACGCCAACTCCTTTGTGGTGGACGGCGACAGCGTGTGGCTGCGGATCAGCCGCACCGGCAAGGCCTTCGCCTTCCACGCGTCGACGGACGGCGAGCGGTGGACCTTCGTACGGATCTTCGCGCTGGGGACCGAGGAGCAGGCCGGGGCCGCGCTGGTCGGCTTCCTGGCGCAGTCGCCGGTGGGCGAGGGCTGTGTGGTGACGTTCGACCGGATCGAGTTCCGGCCGGGCTGGCCGGAGGGCCTGCGGGACGGCAGCTGAGGATCAGAGGCGCACCACGATCTTGCCGGTATGGGTGCAGGTCTCCATCAGCCGGTGGGCGTCCACGATCCGCTCCAGACCGTCGAAGGTCTCGGCGATCACCGGGGCCAGTGAACCGTCGCGCAGACCCGAGCCGATGAAGGCCGTGGCCCGGCGCCTGTACTCCTCGGTGCCGGTGGGCACGCCGTTGGCGTAGGTGTGCACCGTGAGCGGCCAGTTCATCGACAACTCGATCGGCCGCGGGTCCAGCCAGCCGTAGAGCACCACCGTGCCACCGGGCACGACCGCGTCGCTCACCGCCCGGAAGCCCGGCCCGCCGATCGCATCGAAGGCCACATCGGCACCGCGCCCGCCGGTGATCCGCTTGACCTCCTTCACCAGGTCCTGGCTCCCGGTGGTGATCACATGGGCCGCGCCCAGGTCGAGCAGCTGCTGCTTCTTGGCCTCGGTACGGGTGGTGGCGATGGGGATCGCGCCGATCCGGGCGGCGGTCTGGATCGCCGCCGTGCCGACGCCGCTGGAGGCGCCGGTGATCACCACATGGTCGCCGGGGTGCAGTCCGGCGGTTTCCAACAGGCCGCCGTAGGCGGTGGAGTACGTCAGCCACACGGCCGCCGATGTCACCGCATCCACGCCCTCGGGACGGCGGACCACCGAATCGACGGGCAGGACGACCCGCTCTCCGTACACGCCGTGCACACCGAAGTCGAAGTTGGCGGCTGCCATCACAAGGTCGCCCGAGGCGAACTCGGTCACGCCTGCGCCGACCGCGTCGACGACACCGGCCGCCTCGTAGCCGAGCCGCGAGCCGGGCAGGGTCGGCGGGTAGTAATAGGTGCCCGCGCGGAAGAGTGCCTCGGCCCTGTTGAGACCGATCGCCTCCACACGGAAGCGGACTTCGCCCGGGCCGGGCTCGCGCAGTGCGACGTCCTCGATCGTCAGAACGTCGGGGCCGCCGAGCTCATGGAAAAGAACTGCCTTGGCCAAGGGGGTAGTTGTCATGGGTACGACGCTATGGACCACTTCCGGGACGATCCATGTCTCAGAACCTCGGGTTCATGTCTGATCGTCTCTCCTGTGTACGGTGCGGACATGGACGTACTCAGCGATGCGATCGCCGCGATGCGCACCGGGCGGCCCCACTCCGCGCGGACCGTCAAGTACGCGCCCTGGGGCGTCCGGTTCCCGACCAGCGAGGGTGCGGGTTTCCATGTCGTACTCCAGGGCTCGGCGTGGCTGCTGCCTCCGGAGGGCGCCGATCCCGTCCTGCTCGGCCCCGGCGATGTGGTCTTCCTCGCCCACGGCTACCACCATGCCCTCGCCGACCACCCCGACTCACCGCTCGACCCTGTCGAGCCGGAGCCCGACGGGAGCTGGCCCGCCGCCCCTGAGCCGCGATCCGGCAATGGGCACCCGGCGACCGTGCTGCTGTGCGGCGCCTACCAGTTGAGCAAGGCGCGCGCCCATCCGCTGCTCACCGATCTGCCCCCGGTGATCCATTTCCCGGCCCGGGTCGGCCAGTACGCATCGTTGCGCTCCGCCGTCGAGCTGCTCGGCGCCGAACTCGCCGACCCGCAGCCCGGATCCGACGCGATCGTGCCCGCACTCCTCGACACCCTGCTGCTGTATCTGCTGCGCGCCTGGTGGCTCCGGGAGCGTGCCGACGAGCCGACGGGCTGGGCCGGGGCCCTCAACGATCCCGCCGTCACCGCCGCGCTGCACGCCATCCACCGCGATCCGGCGAGGCCCTGGACCGTCGGGGAGCTGGGCGCCGCGGCCGGTCTGTCGCGCGCCGCCTTCGCCCGCCGGTTCACCTCACTCGTCGGCCAGCCCCCGCTGGCGTATGTCACCTGGTGGCGCATGACGTGCGCCGGGAGGCTGCTCAGGGCGGACGACGCCCCGCTGCGCACGGTGGCCGAGCGCGCGGGCTACACCTCCGAGTTCGCCTTCGCAAAGGCGTTCAAGCGGGAGTACGGGATGGCACCGGGCCAGTACCGACGGCGTACTGGCTGAGCTGCGGGCCGGTCGTCGCCGATCAGCGGTCGGTCATTGGGCCAGCCCCAGCCCCGGCCTCGCCGTCGCCACGGCCGTGGTCGCTGCTGTCCCCACCCGCTGGGCGCGCCGGTGAGCACCGGCTAGGGGTAGCGCGGCAGGTCGTCCGTCGAGATGGTCCACGTCAGAGGGGCTGGAGCCGGGTGTGCAGGAGGCAGAATTCGTTGCCTTCCGGGTCGGCCAGGACGTGCCAGCTCTCGGCGCCGGTCTGGCCGACGTCGACGGGCCTGGCGCCGAGAGCGAGCAGCCGCTCCAGCTCGGCGCCCTGGTCGCGGTCGGTGGCGTTGACGTCGATGTGCAGTCGGAGCTTCCCGGTCCGCGGCTCGCTGCTGGGGCTGAGGACGAGGGTGGGCTGCGGGCCGCCGAAGCCGGCATCGGGCGGCCCGATCGCGATGCTTCCGTCGTCCTCCCGGCCGAGTTCGACGTAGCCGAGGACCTTGCTCCAGAATGCGGCGAGCCGGTCGGGGCCGGCACAGTCGATGACCAGCTCACTGATGCGGCATGCCATGGGCGTGAGTGTACATAGACAACCCGAGAGTCGATCTCGGCCGCGTGCTGGGGGGCGACGCGCTACGCGATCGCGTGTTGCTCGGCGGTGTCGCTCCTGCCAGACATTCTGCGTCTACGAGGATGAGTCACCACCTCGTGGGCCACCAGCACGTCACTGCCTGTGTGAAGACGCGGTCACGCGGGCTGCCACAGCTCGACCCGATTGCCCTCAGGATCGGTGACCCAGCCGAATCGACCGACACCCTCCATGTCCTGCGTCTCTTTGGCCACGTCCGCTCCCTTGGCGCGCAATTGCGCGAGCATCGCATCCAGGTCGCGGACCCGGAAGTTGAGCATGGTCTGCTGGGCGCGGGACCCGAAGTAGTCGGTCTCGGACTCGAACGTCGCGAACACCGTCGGCCCGGCTCCCTGACGCCACAGGCCGTTCTCATCGGCGTCCAGGCCTAGGCAATCGCGATACCACGCGCCCAGGGCAGCCGGGTCGGCGGACCGCATGAAGTATCCACCGATTCCAAGCACACGTTCCATGCCGCTATCTTGCCAGGACGGCGATCGGGCGTGGTGGCACCACACCATCGCCCGCTTCACACCCCCCGTCTCAATCGCGGGGAACTCGGTTGGCGTTGCCGGGTGGAGGAGATCTGCGGATTCAGCGGTGCGGTCCTGGGTTCACCTCCCTTGCTGCAGGGCCCGGCCCAGTGAGCGGATCACTTGGCGGTCCCGGACGACGGCAGGAAGAGGCCGACCGGTTCGTCCCGTCCTCCCGGCTGTGCTCCACTGCAGCTGCGGATATCGGATGGGGTGGCAGGCCCGCGGCTATGGGAATGAGCGGGTGCCGCAGAGCGTTGACCTGCCGGCGGAGGGTGCCTCCGCACCCCGTTGTCCCGCACGACCCTGGAGTGATGAAGAAGATGCGCGTCGAGATCTGGAGCGATATCGCCTGTCCCTGGTGCTACATCGGCAAGGCACGCTTCGAGAAGGGGCTCGCCGCCTTCGCCCACCGCGACGAGGTCGAGGTCGTGCACCGCTCCTTCGAGCTCGACCCGAACCGCGCCAAGGGCGAGACCGGCCCGGTGGTCCCCATGCTGGCGAAGAAGTACGGGCGCACCATCGAGGAAGCCCAGGCGATGGAGGAGCACGTCGCCTCCAACGCGCGTTCCGAGGGGCTCGACTACCGCACCGACGGCCGCGACCACGGCAACACCTTCGACATCCACCGGCTGCTGCACCTGGCCAAGGCCCGCGGCCGTCACAGTGAGCTGCTGGACTTCGCCTACCGGGCCAACTTCGCCGAGGAGCGGTCCGTATTCGACCCCGAGGTCCTGGTGGATCTCGCGGTCGAGGCGGGTCTGGACGCGGACGAGGCGCGGGCGGTGCTCGCCGACGAGGGCGCGTACGCTGACGAGGTACGGGCCGATGAGCACGAGGCCGCCGAGCTGGGCGCGACCGGCGTGCCGTTCTTCGTACTCGACCGGCGGTACGGGGTCTCGGGCGGGCAGCCGGCCGAGCTGTTCACCCAGGCGCTGGAGCAGGCGTGGCAGGGCCGGATCCTCACCCCCATCGGCGCGGATGCCGCCGCCTGTGACGCCGACGGAGCCTGCGAGGTCCCGCAGCCCGGGGCCCATGCATAAGCGTTGCTGAGAGGTGTCCCTCAACGATTCGCGATTGACCTGCCGTTGAGGGCACCGCAGGGTGATCACATGGAGACCTTGGGCGGCGCCGAGTTCGCGCCGGAGATGACGTATCTGAACACGTCCACCTGCGGGCTGCTGCCCCGCCGGGCCGTCGCGGCAGTGAAGCTGCTTGCCGACGAGCTCGCTGCCGGGCGTCCGGGCGGCGCCGGCGAGTACTCGGCGGTGGCTGCCGCCCGGCAGTCCTTCGCCCGGCTGACCGGCGTGGACGAGTCGCGGGTCGCCGTCGGCGGTTCGGTGTCCGTGCATGTCGGACTGATCGCGACCTCACTGCCTCCGGGCGCGGAAGTCCTCTTTCCGGAGGGGGAGTACGCCTCGGTCATCACGCCCTTCCTCGTGCGCGGTGATCTCAAGCTGCGGTACGCGCCACTGGAGCGCCTGGCCGACGCGGTGCGTCCGGGCACCGCGCTGGTGGCGTTCTCGTCGGTGCAGTCCGCGGACGGCCGGATCGCCGATCTGGCGGCGGTACGCGCCGCAGCGGGGGCGCACGGGGCCCGTACGCTCGTCGACGCCAGCCAGTCGGCGGGCTGGCTGCCGCTGGACGCGGGCGCGTGGGACTTCACGGTCACCGGCGGCTTCAAGTTTCTGCTCTGCCCGCGCGGCGTCTCGTTCCTCACGCTGAGCGAGGAGGCGCAGGAGTCCGTGACGCCGATCCACGCCGGTACCTTCGCGGCGGAGGATCTGTGGGCGACCACGTACGGTCCGATCGAGGAACTGGCGCGCTCGGCCGCCCGGTACGACGAACCTCCGGCCTTCCCCTCGTACCACGGGGCCAAGGAGTCACTCGCGCTGCTCGAAGAGATCGGCATCAACGCGGTGCACGCGCATGACACGGCGCTCGCCGCACGGTTCAGGGCGGGCCTGACGGAGCTGGGGTACGCGCCGGTGCCGGGGGATTCGGCCGTCGTCGCCGTGCCGGAGCTGGGCCACCGCGCCCCGGAACTGGCCGCTGCGGGGGTCATCGTCTCGGACCGTGCGGGCAATCTGCGGGCCTCGTTCCACCTCTACAACTCGTCGGCGGACGTGGACCGGGTGCTGGAACTCCTGTCCACCTGATCCGGGGTGACGGCGCCGGGTCCCGTCCGGCCTGGCGCCCGACGGCGCCGGGCGGGTCCCGTCAGACCTCGGCCGCGGCCCGGTGGGCCATCTCCGGGCAGCCCGCCGTCTGGGTGCACAGATTCGCTTCGACCTTGGCGAGCAGTCTGGTCAGCTCGCGGCGCTCGTCCGCGTCCAGCCCGGTCAGCGTGTGTTCCTCCAGCTCCGCCCACGCCGCCTGCACCGCCGAGTGCAGCGCGCAGCTCTCCTCCGTGGCCTCGACGAGAACCGCGCGCCGGTCGCCCGGGTCGGGGCGGCGGCGGACGTGTCCGGCCTGCTCAAGGCGCTGGAGCATCTTCGTCACGGTGGACGGGTCGAGCTCGACAGCCTTGATCAGCTCCGACTGGCGCACCGGGCCCGCGTCCCACAGATGCATCATCACGAATTCCTGGCCCGGGTAGAGGCCGAGTCCCTTGAGCACCTTGCCGGCGGCCATGCGGTGCAGCCGGGCGACCCGGGAGACGGCATGGCTGAGGGGCCCGCCGAGCGCGGCGCTCGGCAGCGGCTCGGTACAGGCCGGGTCGGCCGCGGTCTCGGGTTTCATCGGGCCTCCTCAGGAGGGGTGACTGGCTGACCGGTCGGGGTCCGGAACAGTGTCTCCAAAAACTTTACCTTGGTCGACCAAGTAATGGGCTACAGTAACCCCGGCGTGATTACTTGGCCGACCACATAAGTTTCGAGGGGCTATCCATGACCACCGCATTCGACCCGATCGACCTCGCCGGTACGCAGCTCGTCAACCGGATCGCCATGGCGCCCATGACCCGCAGCAGGGCGTACGGCGACGGCCTCACCGTCACCGACTCCACCGTCGAGTACTACGGCCAGCGCGCGTCGGCCGGCCTGATCGTCACCGAAGGCATCCAGCCCTCCGTCGTGGGCCAGGGCTACCCGGACACCCCCGGCCTGCACACCGCCGAGCAGGTGGCCGCCTGGCGCAAGGTCACCGACGCCGTGCATGCCAAGGGCGGGAAGATCTTCGCCCAGATCATGCACGCCGGCCGCATCGGCCACCCGGTGCTCTGGCCGGACCAGGAACTTCTCAGCGTGGCTCCGTCCGCCGTCGCCGCCGCGGGCCAGCTCTTCACGCACGAGGGGCCCAAGGACTTCATCGCCCCGCGCGAGCTGACCGCGGCCGAAATACCGGGCATCGTCGACGACTTCGTCGAGGCGGCCCGCAACGCCGTCGAGGCCGGCTTCGACGGTGTCGAGCTGCACGGCGCCAACGGCTATCTGATCCACCAGTTCCTCGCCCCCAACACCAACCGGCGCACCGACGAGTGGGGCGGCTCCGTCGAGAACCGCATCCGGTTCGCCGTCGAGGTGACCAAGGCGGTGGCCGCGGCGATCGGACCGGAGCGGACCGGACTGCGGGTCTCTCCCGGCAACCAGTACAACGACATCGCCGAGACCGACCCGGAGGCGACCTACCCCGCGCTGGTCAAGGAGCTGGAGCCGCTGGGCATCGGCTATCTGCACGTCGTCGAGATGACCTCCGGGCACCGGGACGTGACGCTCGCGCTGCGCAAGCACTTCAGCGGCACCTTCATCCTCAACCCGGCGACCGAGGGCCCGACCGACCACGGGGCGCTCGGGCTCATCGAGGACGGAACCGCGGACATTCTCGCCTTCGGCTCGCTGTTCCTGGCCAACCCGGACCTGCCCGCCAGGCTCAAGGCCGAAGGCCCGTACAACACCCCGGACACGGCGACGTTCTTCGGAGGTGACGACAAGGGCTACACCGACTACCCGGCGCTGAGCGCGAGCTGACCCGCACGCGAAGGGGGCGGGGCCGGTCCACCGGACCGGCCCCGCCCCCTTCGCGCTGTCAGCGCACCGGCGTGAAGTCGCGCGCCCCGATGAAGTCCGGACGCGGCACCGGCGCCGCGAAGGGCTCCACCGCCTGGTTCTCCACGCTGTTGAAGACGATGAAGACATTGCTGCGCGGATACGGGGTGATGTTGTCCCCGGAGCCGTGCATGCAGTTGCAGTCGAACCAGGTCGCGGACCCGGCCCTGCCGGTGAACAGGCGGATGCCGTGCCGGTCGGCGAACCGCGTCAGCGCCGCGTGCGACGGTGTGCCCGCGTCCTGCATCTGCAGCGACTTCTTGTAGTTGTCCTTCGGCGTCTCGCCCGCGCAGCCCAGGAACGTCTTGTGCGAGCCAGGCATGATCATCAGGCCGCCGTTGGTGTCACGGTTCTCGGTCAGCGCGATCGAGACCGAGACGGTGCGCATGTTCGGCAGTCCGTCCTCCGCGTGCCAGGTCTCGAAGTCCGAGTGCCAGTAGAAGCCCGAGGCGCCGAAGCCCGGCTTCACATTGATCCGGGACTGGTGGACATACACATCGGAACCGAGGATCTGCCGGGCCCGGCCCACCACCCGCTCGTCGCGCACCAACGAGGCGAACACCTCGCTGAGCTTGTGCACTTCGAAGACCGAGCGGACGTCCTGGGACTTCGGCTCGATGATCGAGCGCTCGTCGGTCCGTACGGCGGGATCGGCGACCATCCGGTCCAACTCGCCGCGGTACAGGGCTACTTCGTCCTGCGTGATCAGCTCGTCGACGGTCAGGAAGCCGTCCCGCTCGAAGCCCATCAGGTCGGACGGGACGATCGGCCCCGGCGCGCCCGGTGCGGACCAGACGACCGGGTCCTGGCGCGGGGTCGTCACCTCGCCCACGCCACGGGTCGGGTACAGGTCGGCGCGTACAGCGGCGGTGGTCATCTCTCAGCCCTCCTCGGACTCGGTCAGCAGGGGGTAGACGCCGTTCTCGTCGTGGTCCTCCCGTCCGGTGACGGGCGGGTTGAAGACGCAGACACAGCGGAAATCGGTCTTGGGACGCATGGTGTGGCGCTCATGGCCGTCCAGCAGATACATCGTGCCGGGCTCGATCCAGTGGGTCTCGCCGGTCTCGTCGTTGGTGAGCTCGGCCTCGCCCTCCACGCAGAGCACGGCCTCGATGTGGTTCGCGTACCACATCGACGTCTCCGTACCTGCGTACAGCACGGTCTCGTGCAGCGAGAAGCCGACCCGCTCCTTGGCGAGCACGATGCGCTTGCTCTCCCAGGTACCGGACGCGGCCTTCACATGGCGCTCGGTGTTCTCGATGTCCTTGAACGATCGGACGATCACGGTGAGTTGTTGCCTTTCCTTGTCCTACGGGGGCGTCAGGCCGTCTCGCGGACGCTGCGGGCCAGGATGCGCAGCCCCTCGTCCAGCTCCTCGGGCGTGACGGTGAGCGCGGGCAGCAGCTTGACGACCTCGCTCTCCGGGCCCGAGGTCTCCAGCAGCAGCCCCAGCTCGAAGGCGCGGGCGCAGACGGCCGAGGCGCGCGCCTTGTCCTGGAACTCCAGGCCCCACACCAGGCCACGGCCCCGGAAGCTCACCCCGTCCTCGGCGCTCTCGGCCACGATGGCCAGCAGCGCCTGCTCGACCTGCTCGCCGCGGGCGAGGGTCTGCTTCTCCATCTGCCCGTCCGCCCAGTAGGTGTCGAGCGCGGCGGCGGCGGTGACGAACGCGGGGTTGTTGCCGCGGAAGGTGCCGTTGTGCTCGCCCGGCTCCCAGATGTCCAGCTCCGGCTTGAACAGGCAGAGCGACATGGGAAGTCCGTAGCCGCTGATGGACTTCGACAGAGTGACGATGTCCGGCGTGATGCCCGCCTCCTCGAAGGAGAAGAAGCCGCCGGTGCGGCCGCAGCCCATCTGGATGTCGTCGACGATCAGCAGCATGTCCTGGCGGTGGCACAGCTCCTGGAGCGCGCGCAGCCACTCGGCGCGGGCGACATTGATGCCGCCCTCGCCCTGCACGGTCTCGACGATCACAGCGGCCGGCTTGTTGAGGCCGGAGCCCTGGTCCTCCAGCAGGCGCTCGAACCACAGGAAGTCCGGGACCTGGCCGTCGAAGTAGTTGTCGAACGGCATCGGCGTGCCGTGCACCAGCGGGATGCCGGCGCCGGCCCGCTTGAAGGCGTTGCCGGTGACGGCGAGTGAGCCGAGCGACATGCCGTGGAAGGCGTTGGTGAACGAGACGACGGACTCGCGCCCCTTGACCTTGCGGGCCAGCTTGAGCGCGGACTCGACCGCGTTGGTGCCCGTCGGGCCCGGGAACATGACCTTGTACGGAAGGTCGCGCGGCCGCAGGATCACGTTCTGGAACGACTCCAGGAAGGCGCGCTTGGCCGTGGTGGCCATGTCCAGGCCGTGGGTGATGCCGTCGCGCTCGATGTAGTCGATCAGCGCGCGTTTCAGCACCGGGTTGTTGTGTCCGTAGTTGAGTGATCCGGCGCCGGCGAAGAAGTCGAGGTAGGTGTGGCCGTCCTCGTCGTGAAGGTAGCTGCCCTGCGCGCGGTCGAACACGGCCGGCCAACCGCGGCAGTAGCTGCGCACCTCCGACTCCAGGGTCTCGAAGACACTCAGGGCGGGCGGGGTGATGGTCACAGCAAGTCTCCAGAGGTGGGGGGTGTCAGGCGGAGAGGGGGCCAATGCGGTACAGGACTTCGGGCTGGTGGGTTCCTTCGGGGAACAGCCCGCCGTCGAAGAGGACTTCGCGCGCAAGGGGCGCGTCGTGGCGCTTCGCGTACGAAGTGAAGAGCCGGTCGGACGCGGTGTTGTCGGGGGTGATGGTCGTCTCGACCTCACGCACCCCGCTCTTGCCGGTCACCTTGGCGGTCAGCGCGTCGAGGAGCACACCGGCCAGGCCCCGGCCGCGGTGCGCGTGGTCGACGGCGACCTGCCAGACGACCAGGGCCTGCGGGCGCTCGGGGCGCACATAGCCGGTGACGAAGGCGATGGGTGCTCCGTCGACGTCGCGCGCCACCACGGAGGTGGCGGCGAAGTCGCGACACCACAGCAGATAGCTGTACGAGGAGTTGAGGTCCAGGACCTGGGAGTCGCGGGCGATGCGCCAGATCGCGGCTCCGTCCTCCACTCGTGGGGTGTCAATCGTCGTGAATTCGCTCGGCGTGCTGGTTCGTACAAGGTCTTCCTGTGCGGCGGTCATGCCGAGGTAATTTACCGAGCTAATTCTGAAATTGCATTGCCGGAAGGGGTTGGGTGGAGCGGCTCTCTGTGTTATCGCGCGGGCGCGTGCGCTAGTGGTGGACGGCGGCCTTTTCGGGCGATTTGCAGCGGAAATAAGCGATGAACCGGGCGCGTTGTGGGGTCGGTCACATATCCGTAACTGTCGCGAGACCCGCTCGAATTATGCCGTCTGATCTTGTTGAAATCTTGGCGTTTAGGATCCGGGAACGGGGGCAGAAGAATACGGGAAGCTGCCCGTAATAAAGCAGCTTCCGGCATTCTTTAATTAACGCGGACTTTTATGGCCTGAGGAATTGAGTTCACCGGGAGCGCGGCCGGTCCGGCGCCGGGCGCCGGTGACCGCGCAGCCGCTCGGCCGCGGGCGCCGGGGGCCTCGTACAGTGCTGGCTATGAGCGATCACGTGGTGCTGCATGTGAAGGGGCGAGTGCTCGTCGGGCCCGAGGAGGCGCGGGACGAGCTGTGGGTGGTGGACGGCCGGATCTCGTACGAGCGGCCGCGTGCCGAGGCCGTCACCGTGCAGGGCTGGGCGCTCCCCGGCCTGGTCGACGCGCATTGCCACGTCGGGCTCGACGCCCATGGCGCGGTGGACGAGGCGACCAGCGAGAAGCAGGCGCTGACCGACCGGGACGCGGGCACCCTGCTCATCCGGGACGCGGGGTCTCCCGCCGACACCCGCTGGATCGACGACCGCGAGGACCTGCCGAAGATCATCCGGGCCGGCCGTCACATTGCGCGCACCCGCCGCTACATCCGTAACTTCGCCCATGAGATCGAGCCGGACGAGCTCGTCGCCCATGTCGCGCGGGAGGCACAGCGCGGGGACGGCTGGGTCAAGCTCGTCGGCGACTGGCTCGACCGCGAAGCGGGTGACCTGGGCGCCTGCTGGCCGCGTGGCGCCGTCGAGGCGGCGATCGCCGAGGCGCACCGGCTCGGCGCGCGGGTGACCGCGCACTGCTTCGCCGAGGACTCGCTGCGGGACCTGGTCGAGGCGGGTATCGACTGCATCGAGCACGCCACCGGCCTCACCGAGGACACCATCCCGCTCTTCGCCGAGCGCGGCGTCGCGATTGTGCCGACCCTGGTCAACATCGCCACGTTCCCGGATCTCGCGGCGGGCGGCGAGTCCAAGTTCCCCCGGTGGTCGGCCCATATGCGGCGGCTGTACCAGCGCCGCTACGACACGGTGCGCGCGGCGTACGACGCGGGCATCCCGGTCTTCGTCGGCACCGACGCGGGCGGCTCGCTCGCCCACGGCCTGGTGGCGGCCGAGGTCGCCGAGCTTGTGAAGGCCGGAATCCCGCCGCTGCAGGCCCTGTCGGCGACGACCTGGGGGGCGCGGCAGTGGCTCGGCCGCCCGGCGCTCGAAGAGGGCGCGCCGGCGGATCTCGTGGTGTACGACGAGGATCCGCGGGCGGACGTCAGGGCGCTGGCGGCGCCGAGCCGGGTGATCCTCAACGGCCGTGTGATCGGCTGATATCCCGGCCCCGCTGTCCCCGCTGTCCCCATTGCAGGGTTGACAGTGCGTTACCCCCGGCCCGCATTCCTCGTTCGACCACTTCTGGCGCGCTCCCGCGCAAGCGCCCCCCTGTGCGCCCTTGGGATACGCGACACGGGTGAGTCACGGGAACAGGCGTACCGAGAGATTCGAAAGCGGTGACGGAAACCCCACTTTGGGGTGAACTCGCGCCAGGCAACTGTCAGTTCACTCTCAGCGCCGTGAAACTTCCCGTGTTCAGTCGCCGCCGCCCCACGTGTCCCCGTGGGGCGGCGGCGACGCCGTGTCTCTTGTGGGGGTTCCACCACCTTGAACAGCAACACCTTCCGCATGCCCGCACGCCGCTGCGCCGCCGTGACGGCAGCAGCCGCGCTGGTCGCCGGACCCGTCGTGGTCGCCGGGCCGGCGTACGCCACAGGGGGCGGCGGCGAGGGCCGGGCCAGTGCGGTCGTACTCCGTACCGGGCTCGATGTGTCCCTGCTCAACAAGTCCGTCGATGTCCCGGTCAACGCCGCGCTCAACGAGGTGCAGGCGCCCGCGAGCGCCGAGAAGACCACACTGAGCGTGCAGGTGGACGGCGTCGACCGGGGCAGGCCCGTCCAGCTGCTGCGCGCCGACGTGGCCACCGCGAAGGCGAGCGCCGACCGGCACCGGACGGAGGCGTACAGCAACCTCGTCCGGGCCCGGGTGCATGTGCCGGGACTGCCGCTGCTCTCGGTCGTCGAGGTCGAGAAGGTCACGTCGAAGGCCGTCTGCGAGGCGGGCAGGCAGCCGGTCGCGGAGTCGAATCTGCTCGGCCGGGTCACCGTGCTCGGCAAGCGGACCACGCTCTCCACCGCTGGCACCACCCGGGTCGAGGTGCCGGGCGTCGGTGAGGTGACGCTCGATCTGTCCAAGACGCACACCACGTCCCGTACGGCCGCGGCCACGGCGCTGGAGCTCAGGGTCTCCGTCAACCCGGCCAGGCTGAACGTCGCCGAGGTGACCGGCTCGGTCACCCTCGCCGAGGCCACGTGCGAGTCGCCCGGCACGGCGCACGACGAGTCCAAGCCCGCGGCCGCGCAGGACCCGGCTGCCGCGCAGGACCCGACCGCCGCGCAGGACCCGACCGGCAAGCCGGGCACCGGTGTCAAGGCACAGTCCGGCGCCGATCCGGCCCAGGACGACCTCGCCGAGACCGGCGGCAGCGCCGCGACCTCGTACATCGCCGGAGGCGCGGCCCTGCTGCTGGCCCTCGGCGGCAGCGTCATGGTGCTGGCCCGCGCCCGCGCCCGCCGCTGACCACGGCGCCCGGACGCTGCTGACAGGCGGCGCCCGCGCCCGCTGTTGATCGCGGCGCTCATGCCCGCCGCCGACCGCGGGCCGACAAGGGATCGATCGTGGGTGCCGGGCGCTGCCGCCCCGGCCGACGTCCGTGCGCGACGTCGGCCGGGGCGCGTCAGTCCCCGACCATCGTGAGCGCCTGGTCGAGCGCCTGCAGAAAGCGATTGGTCGTCACCCGGTCGCGCACCGCCAACCGCAGCCAGCCGGGACCGAGCCCCGGAAAGGTGTCGCCCCGGCGGGCCGCGAAACCCAGCGCGCGCAGCCGCTCCCGCACCTCGGCCCCACGCCGGACGTGGACGAGTACGAACGGGGCCTCGGCCGCCGCCACCACTCGTACCTCGTCGAACTCCGCAAGGCCCGCCAGCAGATGGGCCCGCTCCGTCGCGATCACCTGCGCCGCCTGCTCGGCCTCCTTGAGCGCGCCGGGCCCCATGCACGCCTCCGCGGCGGCCAGCGCGGGCGTCGAGACCGGCCACAGCGGCTGAGCCTGCTCCAGCGCCGCGATGGTCCCGGGCTCGGCGAGCACATAGCCGATGCGCAGGCCCGCGAGCCCCCAGGTCTTGGTGAGGCTGCGCAGCACCACCAGGCCGGGGATGTCGGTCCGTCCCGCCAGCGCCTCGGGCTCGCCGGGCACCGCGTCCATGAAGGCCTCGTCCACCACCAACAGCCGTCCTGGACGGGCCAGTTCCGCGATGTCGGCGGCCGGATGCAGTACGGATGTGGGGTTGGTCGGATTCCCGATCATCACGAGGTCCGCCGCCTCGGGCACGGCCGCCGGGTCGAGCCGGAAGCCGTCCTCCTCCTTCAGCAGCAGCCTGGCCACTTGGTGCCCCGCGTCCCGCAGTGCGGCCTCGGGCTCCGTGAACTGCGGGTGCACCACGAGAGGGTGACGTACCGTCAGAGCGCGAGCCAGCAGTACGAACGCCTCCGCCGCCCCCGCCGTCAGCAGCACCCGCTCCACCGGCACCCCGTGCCGTTGCGCGACCGCGGCCCGTGCCGCCCGCCCGTCCGGATAGGCGGCGAGAGCGGTCAGCGAGCTTGTGATGCGCTCACGCAGCCACTCCGGGGGAGTCCCGCAGCGGACATTGACGGCGAGATCCGTCAGACCGGCGTCCCGTACCTCCGCGTCACCGTGGTGCCGCAGGTCGTGTGCGTCAACGGGAGTGCGCATGGCTGCCGTGATGTTGATGGCCGCGGCCATGGTGGGTTCCGTCGTGGTGGTGTCCGTCGTGATGGTGCCCGTCGTCGTCCGGGTGGAAGTGCGGCTGCTGCGCAGAGCCCACCTTCTCCTCGAAGCCCGGCAGCGCGATCCGGTAGACGCACGAGTCGCAGTTCATCCGGATGTCGCCCGCGACGGCCTCCCGGTAGCGCTCCATCACCAGGTCGAGCAGCTCCGGCTCCGGGCCGATGACGTCGGCGCAGCGCACCTCGACGCCCGGGTGCGCCTCCGCCCAGCCCTCCGTCTGCTGCCGCACCCGGTCCGGCAGGATGCCGGTGAACAGGAAGTACGGCAGCACCACGATCCGGCGGGCCCCCAGCTTCACGCACCGGTCGAGCCCGCTCGGCACATCGGGCGCGGCGAGCGACACGAACGCCGTCTCCACCCCCGCGTACCCCCGTCCCTCCCAGAGCAGCCTGGCCGCCTTGTGCACCTCGGCATTGGCGTCCGGGTCCGTCGAACCGCGGCCCACCAGCAGCACCGTCACATCGGCGCGGTCCGCGGGCGTGCGCGGCCCGGAGCCCAGCGCCTCGTTCAGCCGCCGCTCCAGAACGCGCAGCAGCGCGGGGTGCGGGCCGAGCGGACGGCCGTAGGCGTACGAGATCTCCGGGTGCCGCTCCCGCTCACGGGCAAGAGCGGCCGGGATGTCGCCCTTGGCGTGCCCGGCGGACACCAGCATCAGCGGAACCGCGGCGAAGCGCGTCACGCCCCGCTCGACCAGTTCGGTGACGGCTTCGCCGAGGGGCGGCGGGGACAGCTCGATGAAGCCGCCCCCGACGGGGAGTTCGGGATGGCGCCGCCCCAGCTCCCGTACGAAGTCCCGGAAGGCCTCGGCCCCGGCTTCGTCACGGGTGCCGTGACCGGCGATCAGCAGTGCGGGCGGGGTGGTCACGCGTTCTCCTTGATGTGGGGGTGGTACGGCAGAGCATTGCGCGCGACGCCGCCCGGGGCGAGGGCGCGGCAGTCACAGGAGGATTTCCGGTCCTTCATGACTGCCATCGGTAGCCGCGCGGTGTCACCATGCGGCCGGCGATCTCGCGCGTGGCCGTATTGCCGACCGTCACGACCGTCATCATGTCCACCGTTGCCGGATCCAGTCCCGCGAGTGTCGTCAGGCGGCTCGATTCGTCCGCCCGGGACGCATTGCGTACGACGCCCACCGGCGTGCCCGGCTCGCGGTGTTCGGCGAGGATCGACAGCGCCTTCGGGAGCTGCCAATCGCGGGCGCGGCTGCGCGGGTTGTAGAAGGTCACGATGATGTCCGCCTCCGCCGCGGCCCGCACCCGGCGCTCGATGACCTCCCACGGGGTGTGCAGATCGGAGAGACTGATCGAGACATGGTCGTGCCCGAGCGGCGCACCCAGGATCGCGGCGGCGGCCAGCGCCGCAGTCACTCCCGGTACGCCCACCACGTCGATGTCGTCGGACGCCTCGGCGAGCGCGGGGGATGCCATCGCGTACACACCCGCGTCGCCGCTGCCGATGAGCGCGACCGCATGTCCGGCGCGGGCCTCGGCCACCGCCGTACGGGCCCGCTCCTCCTCCGCGCCGAGGCCGGACTCGACGACCCGGGTGCCGGGCCTGAGCAGGTCACGGATCTGGTCCACGTACTGATCGAGCCCGACCAGTACGGAGGCGCGGCGCAGCTCCTCCGTCGCGCGGGGGGTGAGCAGATCGCGGGCCCCGGGCCCGAGCCCGACCACGGCGAGCCGACCGCGCGGCGCTCTGCGCACGACCGCGCAGGTCGCCATCGCGGCCCGGCCGGCAGGGTTCGACTTCCGCTTCGGGACGAGGAGTTCGCCGCCGCCCGCGAGCGCCGCGGCCTCGGCGACGGAGGGCGTTCCGACTGCCGCGAGGGGCGCGCCTGACGGGTTCGGCACGGCGATCTCGGCGAGCCGCTCGGCGGCGTACGTCACCAGGGGCACGCCAAGGCGCCCGGCGGCCCCGACGATCCCCGGCTCGTCGGCCTTTGCGTCGACGGTCGCCAGCTCGGCCACACTCAGCGCCGAGAGCCCCGCCTCGCGCAGGGTCTGCTCGACGAGGCCGACGACCTCGTCGACGGCGACGCCCTTGGAGGCCCCGACGCCGACGACGAGCGACGGCGGTCGCAGCACGGCGTCGTTCGATCCGGCGACGAAGGAACGGTCGGTGACATGGAGAACGGCGCGGGCGTCCTGCCGCGCCACGGTCTCCAGCGGCGCGCTGTCCTGCGGTGTGCTGTCCTCCGGTGTGGCGTCCTCCGGCGTCACATTGGCCGGCAGCGGCGGGAGCGGCCACACCGCGTCCGCCCGCAGCGCCACCGGTTCGCCGTCGAGGACCGCCCTCGTCACGGACGCGACCGCGCCCTCGACCGGCCAGCCCAGGGTGTCCAGGCCGGGAATGTCCGCCGCGTCCGTCGCCGTCGTCACCACCGGGGCACAGCCCAGCACGTCCGCGACCTGCGCCGCCAGTTCGTTCGCACCACCGCCGTGGCCGCCCAGCAGGGACACCGCATACCGCTGCCCCTCGTCCACGCACACCACGCCGGGGTCCGCCGACTTGCCCGCCAGCAGCGGGGCGATCAGCCGCACCACCGCGCCCGTCGCCAGGAAACACACCAGCTGCTCGCACTCCGCGAATGCCCGCTCCACGGAGCGGCGTACGGGGCCCTCGTAGATCCGGGTCCGTTCGGGCCAGGCGGCGGCCAGCCGGTCGCGGGCGGCAGCGCCCGCCGCCGTGGCGGAGATCAGGCCGATCACTGATTCGCTCCCTTGGTGCGCAGGGCCCTGCGGGCGGCCGGATCGGCTTTCCGGAAGCCATGGAAGTGGCCCGGGTGATAGAGGTGCGAGCGCGTCCCCGAAGCCGCCAGCGCGGGCCCCACCAGGAACAGCGTGTGCTTCCAGAGCTTGTGCTCCTTGACGGTCTCCTCCAGCGTGCCGATCGTGCAGCGCAGGATCAGCTCCTCCGGCCAGGTCGCCTGGTACGCGATCACCACCGGCGTATTCGTCGGGTAGCCGCCCTCAAGCAACTCCTGCGTCAACTGCCCCGAGCGGGCAGCCGACAGGAAGAGCGCCATCGTCGTGCCGTGCCGCGCGAACTCCCGTACCTCCTCGCCCGGCGGCATCGGCGTCTTGCCGCCGCCGAGCCGGGTCAGGATCACGGACTGCGCGACCTCGGGGATCGTCAGCTCGCGCTGCACGAGCGCCGCGACCGCCGAGAACGACGAGACGCCCGGCACGATCTCGACGTCGATGCCCAGCTCCACACAGCGGTCGAGCTGCTCCTGAGTGCCGCCCCACAGCGCCGGGTCGCCGGAGTGGATGCGGGCGACCAACATGTCGTCCGCCCGCGCCCGTTCGTACACGGCGACGACGTCCTCCAGCGACATCGCCGCCGAATCGAGGATCTCGGCGCCCTCGCGGGCATGCTCCAGGACCTCCGCCTGTACCAGGCTGGCCGCCCAGATGACGATGTCGGCATCGGCGATCGCCCGTGCGGCCCGGAACGTCAGCAGATCGGCGGCGCCCGGGCCCGCGCCGACGAAGGTCACCTTGCCACGGGTGGCGGCATCGGCCATGAGCGGTGGTCCTCTCGGGTTATTCGTGTCATTCGGGTGGATCTGGACAGCTCGGATGTGCCAGGAAGCGGGTCAATCCGCTAGCAAGGGCGCATGGCGGTGCTCGTCGCGCTCGGCGCGTTCCTGATGACGCTGTTCGGCGGCTGGACGGCGCAGCGCGTCACCGACCGCCGCCACCTCGTGCTCGGCCTGGCCGGCGGTCTGATGCTCGGCGTGGTCGGCCTCGACCTGCTGCCGGAGGCACTTGAGGCGGCGGGCAACAAGGTGTTCGGGGTGCCGCAGGCACTGCTGCTGTTCGTGGGCGGCTTTCTCACGGCCCACCTGGTGGAACGACTGCTGGCCGTCCGCAAGGCGGCACACGGTGCGGACGAGAGGATGCCGCAGGTGGGACTGACGGCGGCCGCGGCCATGGTCGGGCACAGCCTGATGGACGGCGTCGCGATCGGCGCGGCCTTCCAGGTGGGCGGCGGCATGGGCGCGACCGTGGCGCTCGCCGTCATCACCCACGACTTCGCCGACGGCTTCAACACGTACACGATCACCAGCCTGTACGGGAACACCCACGGCAAGGCGGTCGCGATGCTCGTCGCCGACGCGCTCGCGCCCCTTGTCGGCGCCGCGTCCGCCGTGCTGTTCACGCTTCCCGTGGAACTCCTCGGCAGCTACCTCGGGTTCTTCGGCGGCGCGCTGCTCTACCTCGCCGCCGCCGAGATCCTGCCCGAGGCGCACCACGCCCACCCCGCCCGCTCCACCCTGCTGTGCACGGCCGGGGGAGTGGGCTTCATCTGGCTGGTGGTGGGCCTCGCCGAGTGAGGACCCGGATGGCGGGCTCACAGCTTGCCCCCGCGGCCGCCGTCCCGCGGCGCGGGCGCGATCAGTGTCGAGAGATACGGCAACGGGCCCTCGCCCAGCTCCGCTGCCGACCGGATCGACTCCTCGGGCAGCCCGAGCGCCGACCCCCACACCGCGCCCTCGGTCCGCCCCGTTTCCCGCAGCGCGGTCGCCACCTGGGCCGCCAGCCGCCCGAACTTGTACGCCACGACCGTGCCGGGACCCTCCAGGGCGTCCTTGAGCACGGCGGCTCCGGCGGTCACCGGAACCAGGGTCAGCGGCTCGGTGCCCTCGGTGAGCACCGCGCCGCTGCGGGCCGCGAGATCCTGCATCGCGGTGATGCCGGGCACGGTCTCGACGGCCGTCCCCGGAACCACCTCGCCGATCGTCTGCGCGAGATAGGTGAACGTCGAGTACACGTTGGGGTCGCCGATCGTCGCGAAGGCGACGGTCCCGTGGCTGCGCAGAAGTTCGGCGACGCGCTCACCGGCGGCGTCCCAGGCGGCCTCGCGGCGGGCGCGGTCGGTGCGTTCGTTGAGCGCGAAGACGATCCGTACGACCTTCTCCTCACCCACGTAGTGCAGCACGGTCGCCTCGGCGCGCCCGCGCTCCAGCGTGTCCATCACCGGTACGACGACGACGTCGGCCTCCCGAAGCGCACGTACGCCCCTCACGGTCACCAACTCCGGGTCGCCGGGCCCCACTCCGACGCCGATCAGCCTGCTCATCGCGTACACCTCTCAACGAATCGGCGCGCCACACCGGGCTCGGCGGCCCAGTGCGTATGCAGATAGCTCGCGTGCACGCCCTGTTGCACGAAGCCCTCGACGCGTCGCTCGGGCCTGTGCATGCCCCAGGCGGGAGCCGGACCCGCGGCGGGCTCCACGACGGTCCGGTGGAACTCGTGCCCACGCAGGCGGGTCCCGGCCGCGGCGAGGACGCTGTCGCTCACGGCGACGGCCTCGCGGTAGCCGAGGGTGAGCCGCTGCGACATCCGGGCCTCGGCGTCCAGGACGCCGCACATGGGCTCCCCGTCGAGGGAACGGGTGAGATACAGCAGCCCGGCACATTCGGCGGCGACGGGCGCACCGGTGTGCGCGAGCTCGGCGACGGCCTTGCGCAGCGGCTCGTTGGCGGACAGCTCGGTGGCGTACATCTCCGGGAATCCGCCGCCGATGACCAGCCCGGAGGTGCCGTCGGGGAGTTGCTCGTCCCGGAGCGGGTCGAAGGGGACGACGTCGGCGCCGGAGGCGGTGAGGAGTTCGGTGTGCTCGGCGTAGGAGAAGGTGAAGGCGGGTCCGCTCGCGATGGCGACGAGGGGCCGCTGCGCGGGGCTTGTTCCCCACCCCGCCCTCCCCCTACGCCCTGCGGGCGTGGGGGGACCCCCATCCCGAACCGGGGCTCCGCCCAGGACCCGCTCCTCAAACTCCCCCAGACTTCGTCCGGGGGGACCCCCAAGGGGCTGAACTTCAGCCCGTCCGGCGTTTGAGGACACGCGCGAAGCGCGTTCGGGGGTCTGGGGGCTTGCCCCCAGTTTCGGGACGGGGGTACCTCCCACGGCCGCCAGGCCGTAGGGGGAGGGCGGGGTGGCGACTGGCTCGCCGCAGGCGGCCTCCGAGTCCCACGCCGCAGCACCCAGCCGCGGAGCCGACCGCGCCAACCCCAGCAACCCCTCCAAGTCGCAGCCACGCCGAACCTGTTCGGCCATCGCCGCCACCGCGGCAACCGCGTCCGCCCGCCGCTCGGCGACCGGCACAAGACCCAGGTGCCGGGACGGCGAGGCAACCTGAGCCACCCGCCGCAGCACCCCCAGCACCGGCACTCCCGACTCCTCCAGCGCCTCCCGCAGCAGCTCCTCGTGCCGGTCGGACCCCACCTTGTTCAGGATCACGCCGCCGATCCGCACCTCCGGATCCCACGACGCGAAGCCATGCACCAGCGCCGCCACCGACCGCGACTGCGACGACGCGTCCACCACCAGCACCACCGGCGCCCGCAGCAGCTTCGCGACCTGTGCCGTGGAGGCCAGTTCGCCCGCGCCGGCCGCGCCGTCGTACAGGCCCATCACGCCCTCGACCACGGCCACGTCGCATCCCGCCGCGCCGTGCGCGAACAGCGGCGCCACCAGCTCCGTACCGCACAGGAACGAGTCCAGGTTCCGCCCCGGACGCCCCGTCGCGAGCGAGTGGTAGCCCGGGTCGATGTAGTCGGGGCCGACCTTGTGCGGGGACACGGCGAGGCCCGCCGCGACGAAGGCCGCCATCAGGCCCGTCGCGACGGTGGTCTTGCCGCTGCCGGACGACGGCGCGGCGATGACGAGACGTGCTACCACTCGATGCCCCGCTGCCCCTTCTGACCGGCGTCCATCGGGTGCTTCACCTTCGACATGTCGGTCACCAGATCGGCGAAGTCGAGCAGCTCGGCGGGGGCGTTGCGGCCGGTGATGACCACGTGCTGGGTGCCGGGGCGGTCGCGCAGCACCTGGATCACCTCGTCGGTGTCGACCCAGCCCCAGTGCAGCGGGTACGCGAACTCGTCCAGCACATAGAACTTGTACGACTGAGCGGCCAGGTCGCGCTTGACCTGTTCCCAGCCCTCGCGCGCCTTCTCCTCGTTGGACAGCTCGCCGTCCGCGGGGGCCCGCTGGATCCAGGACCAGCCCTCACCCATCTTGTGCCAGTCGACCTTGCCGCCCTCGCCGCTCGCGCCGAGCACCTTCAGCGCATTCTCCTCGCCGACCTTCCACTTCGCGGACTTGACGAACTGGAACACCCCGACCGGCCAGCCCTGGTTCCAGGCGCGCAGCGCCATCCCGAAGGCGGCGGTCGACTTGCCCTTGCCGACGCCCGTATGGACCATCACCAGCGGCCGGTTGCGGCGCTGGCGGGTGGTGAGCCCGTCCTCGGGTACGACGGACGGTTGTCCCTGCGGCATTACGCGGCCCTCCTGGTCGCTTGTACATCCCTGACGAGCCCGGCGATGCTGTCGGCGCGCAGCTCGTCCAGGGTGACGGCGGTGCCGCCCAGATCACGGGCGAGGTCTCCGGCGAGCCCGAGCCGCACCGGCCCCGACTCGCAGTCCACGACGACGGCGGCCGTGCCCTCGGCGGCGTGCAGTCGCGCGGACCGTGAGGCGAGCGCGACCGGGTCCACGCCGCCCGTCGCACGCCCGTCCGTCACCACGACCAGCAGCGGGCGGCGCGACGGATCACGCATGCGCTCCACCCGCAGCACGTCGTGCGCCCGCAGCAGCCCCGCCGCCAGCGGCGTGCGGCCGCCCGTCGGCAGCGTCTCGAGACGGGCGGCGGCGGCGTCCACCGAAGAAGTCGGCGGCAGCGCCAGCTCCGCGTCCTTGCCGCGGAAGGTGACAAGACCGACCTTGTCGCGCCGCTGGTAGGCGTCGAGGAGCAGCGAGAGCACCGCACCCTTGACCGCACTCATCCGCTGCCGGGCCGCCATCGAGCCCGAAGCGTCGACCACGAACAGCACGAGATTGCCCTCGCGCCCCTCCCGGGTCGCCTGCCGCAGATCGTCACGCCGGACCACCAGACCGCGCCCGCTGCGCCCGCGCGCCCGCTGGTGCGGGGCCGCGGCCAGTACGGTCGCCGCCAAGTGCAGCTTGGTGAGCGCCCCCTGGGGCCTGCGCGCGCCTGTCGTCCGCCCGTGCTCGGTCCGCGCCCGGGACCTGCGTCCCGCCGCGCCCTCGCCCAGACCGGGCACGCTCAGCACCTTCGTACGAAAGGGCTCCCCGGCCCGTACGGGCTGCTGCTCACCGCCTCCCGACGGCTGCGGCTGCCCGCCCTCGGCCTCCTGCGGCTCGGCGGGCGCCTCGGCCTCACCCGCGTCACCGGGCGGCGATGTGTCCGGACCGTCCTGCGGCGGCTGCCCACCGCCCCCGCCGGGCCCGTCCGGACCGGGATCCGGATCGTCCTCGCCGAACTCCTCCAGCGTCTCGTCGAGCTTGTCCTCGTCCAGGCCCGGAGCGTCGAAGGGATTGCGCCGCCGCCGGTGCGGGAGCGCCAGCAGAGCGGCCTGCCGCACATCCTCCGCGAGTACGTCGCTGCGCCCCGCCCACGCGGCCAGCGCGGTCGCCGTCCGCGCCATCACGATGTCCGCGCGCATACCGTCCACCTCGAAGGCCGCGCAGGTCGCGGCGATCTGCCTGAGCGCGCCGTCGCCGAGCCGTACGTCGGGCAGCAGCGCCCGTGCCGCCACGATCCGCGCCCGCAGCGCGGTCTCGTCGTCCGACCAGCGAGCGGCGAAACCACCGGGATCGTCGTCGTACGCGAGCCGGCGCCGCACCACCTCGACCCGCTGATCGGGCTCGCGCGAGGCCGCGACCTCGACGGTGAGCCCGAAGCGGTCCAGCAACTGGGGCCGCAACTCGCCCTCTTCGGGGTTCATCGTCCCGACGAGCAGAAAACGCGCGGCATGGCGCACCGACACACCCTCGCGCTCCACATACGACGCGCCCATCGCGGCCGCGTCCAGGAGCAGATCCACCAAGTGGTCGTGGAGGAGGTTGACTTCGTCGACGTAGAGGATTCCGCGGTGGGCGTCGGCGAGCAGCCCGGGCTCGAAGGCCTTCACGCCCTCCGCCAGCGCCCGCTCGATGTCGAGCGCGCCGACGAGCCGGTCCTCGGAGGCGCCGACGGGCAGCTCGACCATCCGCGCGGGCCGCGACACACCACCGCCGAACTCGTGCGGACCGTCGGGACACGCCGGGTCGGGCGCCGCGGGGTCGCACGAGAACCGGCACCCGGAGACGACTGGAACCTCCGGGATCAATGCGGAAAGCGCACGTACGGCGGTGGACTTGGCGGTCCCCTTCTCGCCGCGTACGAGCACGCCGCCGACCTGCGGGCTGACCGCGTTGAGCAGCAGCGCGAGCCGCAGGTCCTCCTGCCCGACGATCGCGGTGAACGGGTAGGGGGTGCTCATGCGGACTCCTCGATCGTAAAAACCAGCCCCGTGGTGGGGGTCCCCCCGGACGAAGTTCGGGAGAGGTTGAGGCGCGGGGTATGGGGGCGGAGCCCCCAGCAAGGAAAGACCTTCACGCGTCCCCCTCCAGCTCGCCCTCGAGCTCAAGGTAGGTCGCCCGGAGCCGCTCCAGTGTCTCCGCGTCCGGCTCCGCCCACAGCCCGCGATCGGCCGCTTCCAGCAGGCGTTCTGAAATACCCCGCAGTGCCCACGGGTTGGACTTCTTCATGAAGTCGCGGTTCTCGGGGTCGAAGACATACTCAGCGCTGAGCTTCTCGTACATCCAGTCGTCCACGACGCCCGCCGTCGCGTCGTACCCGAACAGGTAGTCCACCGTCGCGGCCATCTCGAACGCACCCTTGTAGCCGTGCCTCCGCATCGCCGCCATCCAGCGCGGATTGACCACCCGCGCCCGGAAGACCCGATGCGTCTCCTCGCCCAGCGTGCGCGTCCTGATCTGGTCCGGAACAGCGGAGTCACCCACATACGCCTCGGGCGACTCACCCGTCAGATGCCGCACCATGGCGACCATCCCGCCGTGGTACTGGAAGTAGTCGTCCGCGTCGACGAGATCGTGCTCCCGCGTGTCGACGTTCTTCGCGGCGACCGCGATCCGCCGGAACGCCGTCTCCATGTCCCCGCGCGCCGCCCGACCGTCAAGACCACGCCCGTACGCATAGCCGCCCCACACCGCGTACACCTCCGCGAGGTCCGCGTCGGAGCGCCAGTTCCGCGCGTCGATCAGCGGCAGCAGACCGGCTCCGTACGCCCCCGGCTTCGAGCCGAAGATCCGCGCCGTGGCCCGCCGCCGGTCGCCGTGCTGTGCCGTGTCCTCGTCCGCGTGCGCCCGTACATAGTTGGCCTCCGCGGGCTCGTCGAGCTCGGCCACCGCCCGTACGGCGTCGTCGAGCAGGCCCACCACATGCGGGAAGGCGTCCCGGAAGAAGCCGGAGATGCGGACCGTGACGTCGATGCGCGGCCGCCCCAGCTCCTGCGCCGGCACGATCTCGAAGCCCGTCACGCGGCGCGATGCGTCGTCCCAGACCGGGCGGCAGCCGAGCAGCGCCAGGATCTCGGCGATGTCGTCGCCCTGCGTGCGCATCGCGGAGGTGCCCCACACCGTCAGACCCACGGACTTCGGATACGCGCCCGTGTCCGCCAGATACCGCTCCACCAGAGAGTCGGCGAGCGCCTGGCCGACCTCCCACGACAGCCGGGAGGGGATGGCCTTCGGGTCGACGGAGTAGAAGTTGCGCCCGGTCGGCAGGACATTGACCAGGCCGCGCGTCGGAGAGCCCGAGGGGCCGGCCGGGACGTAGCCGCCGTCCAGTGCCCGCAGGATGTTGCCGATCTCGTCGGTCGTACGGGCCAGCCGCGGCACGACCTCCCGGCAGGCGAACTCCAGCACCGCGACGGCGTCCGGAAGTTCGCCGCCCACCACCTCACGTACGAGAGAGGGCACCGCGGCCGCGTCCCAGCCGCGCTCCTCCATGCCCAGGGCGAGCCGCCGGCACAGCTGCTCGAGCAGATCGATCGCATCGGCGGCGGTCCGGGCCGGACCCTCGACCAGCGCGGTCAGCTCGGCCGGCACCTTCACCGCGGCGCCCGGCTCGCCCAACAGGGCTTTCTCCGCAAGCGAGAAGTGCTCGGCGAGCGAGGCCCGCAGCCCCGGCAGCGCATGGGCCTGGCCGCCCCACACCTGCGAGGCGCGCAGTACGGCGAGCACGAGATTGACCCGCGCCTCCGCCTGCGGACCACCGCCGAGGATGTGCAGACCGTCCCTGATCTGGACGTCCTTGATCTCGCAGAGATAGCCGTCGATGTGCATCACGAACTCGTCGAAGTCGCCGTCGTCGGGCTGTTCGTCGACATGCAGATCGTGATGGAGCTCCGCGGCCTTCACCAGCGTCCAGATCTGCGCCCGAACGGCCGGGGCCTTGCCCGGGTCGAGATCGCTGACGAGCGCGTACTCGTCGAGCAGCTGCTCCAGCTTCGCCAGGTCGCCGTAGGTGTCCGCGCGCGCCATCGGCGGCACCAGATGGTCCACGATCGTGGCGTGGCCGCGGCGCTTGGCCTGGGTGCCCTCGCCCGGGTCGTTGACGATGAACGGGTAGATCAGCGGCAGTTCGCCGAGCACCGCGTCCGGTCCGCAGCCCGCCGACAGGCCAAGGCCCTTGCCCGGCAGCCACTCCATGGTGCCGTGCTTGCCCATGTGGACGATCGCGTCCGCGCCGAAGCCCCCCTCCGACGCCGCGGCCTCCAGCCAGCGGTAGGCCGCCATGTAGTGGTGCGAGGGCGGCATGTCGGGGTCGTGGTAGATCGCGATCGGGTTCTCACCGAAGCCGCGCGGCGGCTGGATCATCACCACGACGTTCCCGAACCGGAGGGAGGCGAGCACGATGTCGTCCCCGTCGACATAGAGCGAGCCCGGGGGCTCGCCCCAGTGCTCCAGCATTCCCTCGCGCAGCCGCGGGTCCAGCGTGTCGAACCAGGCGCGGTAGTCGGCGAGCGGCACCCGTGCGGGGGCGGCGGCCAGCTGCTCCTCGGTCAGCCACTCGACATCGTGCCCACCTGCGTTGATGAGGCGGTGGATCAGCTCGTCGCCGCCTGCCGGGTGGCCGTCGACGCCGTACCCGGCATCGCGCAGGGCGTCCAGGACCCGTACCGCGGATGCGGGCGTGTCGAGGCCCACGGCGTTTCCGACCCGCGAATGCTTCGTCGGATAGGCCGTGAAGACCAGGGCGAGGCGCTTCTGCGCGTTCGGCTTGTGCTTCAACTCGGCGTGGCGTACGGCGATTCCGGCGACGCGCCCGGCCCGCTCGGGGTCCGCGACATAGACCGGTACGTCGTCGGGGCCCTGCTCCTTGAAGGAGAACGGGACCGTGACCAGCCGTCCGTCGAACTCCGGGATCGCGACCTGCATCGCAGCGTCCATGGGGGAGAGGGCGGCGTCCGACGCCTCCCACACGGCGCGCGAGGAGGTGAGGCAGAGGCCCTGCAGGACGGGTACGTTCAGCTCGGCGAGCGCCCCGATGTCCCATGCCTCGTCGTCCCCGCCGGCGCTCGCGTCGCTCGCGCGCGTGCCGCCCGCCGCCAGCACGGTGGCGATCAGCGCGTCGGCCCTGCCGAGCAGCTCGTACAGCCCGGCGTCGGCGCCGCGCAGCGAACCGCAGTACACGGGAAGCGCGTTGGCCCCGCGCTCCTCGATCCGGTCGCACAGCACATCGATGAAGGCCGTGTTCCCGGACAGTTCGTGTGCCCGGTAGAAGAGCACGCCGACGGTCGGGCGGCCCTCCGTGAGCGGGCGCGTGCCGTGGACGCCGTACTCGGACATCTTCTGCGGCTCGGCGAAGCCCACCCCGGTCAGCAGCACGGTGTCCGACAGGAAGCGGGCCAGCTCGACGAGGTTCCCGGGACCGCCCTCGACGAGATACCGCAGGGCCTCCGCCACCACACCGGCGGGCACGGACGACTCGGCCATCAACTCGGCGTCCGGTACGGTCTCGCCGCCGAGCAGCACCGTCGGAATCCGGGCCGACTTCAGCGCGGCGAGCCCGTCCTCCCAGGCTCGCTTCCCGCCCAGCAGCCTGACGACGGCGATGTCACAGCCCTCGATGAGCGCGGGCAGTTCACCGGTGACATCGACCCGGGTCGGGTTGCCGATCCGGTACGGCGCGCCGGACGCGCGGGCCGCCAGCAGATCGGTGTCGGCGGTGGACAGCAACAGCACGGTGCTCATGGCGCTCCCGGTGGAATGAAGGGCAGTTCCGGCGGAGCGCCCGACTCGATCAGCCGCAGCAGCGCGTCCGTGTCCGCGTGTTCTTCGATCAGGTCGCCCAGGCGGTCCAGCTGCTCCTCGCGCAGCGCGCCGAAGCTGGTGTCCGGGGCCGGTACGAAGCGTCGGCCGGCTGCCGCCGCCACCTCGCGCAGAAAGGCGCGCCTGAAGCCGTCGCTCTCCAGCGACCCGTGCCAGTGCGTGCCCCACACCGGGCCGACCCGGCAGCCGTCCAGGAAGGTCTCCCCGCCGAGCACTTCGGCGACCCCGTGATGGATCTCGTAGCCCTCGACCCGCTCGCCGAGCGCCTCGCCCACGGGCCGCGCGAGGGTCTTGTCCTTCGCGAACCGCACCCGTACGGGCAGCAGCCCGAGCCCGTCGACGGTGCCCGCCCGCGACTCGACCTCGTCGTCGATCCGCTCGCCCAGCGCCTGGAAGCCGCCACAGATGCCGAGCACCGGCCGCCCCTCGGCGGCCCGTCGCAGCAGAGCGTCGGCAAGACCGCGCTCGCGCAGCCAGGCAAGGGCCTTCACCGTGCCGCGGGTGCCCGGCACGATGACCAGGTCGGCGTCGACGAGCTCCTCGGCGCGGTCCACGAACCGCACGACGACGCCCGGTTCGGCGGCCAGCGCGTCCACGTCCGTGAAGTTGGACATCAGCGGCACCGCGCACACGGCGACCCGCAGCACGTCCTCGCCGACCGGCGGCGCGACGACCGACTCCCGCACCGCACCACGCAGTGAGACCCTCAGTCCGTCCTCCTCGTCGATGCCGAGGCCGTGGGCGAAGGGCAGCACGCCGTAGGTGCGCCGCCCGGTCAGCCCGTGCAGCATCTCGAGGCCCGGTTCGAGCAGCGTCACGTCGCCCCGGAACTTGTTGACCAGATATCCCGCGATCAGTTCCTGGTCGGCCGCGCTGAGCAGCGCCGTCGTACCGAAGAAGGACGCGAAGACACCGCCGCGGTCGATGTCCCCGACCACGAGCACCGGCAGCCGCGCGGCCCGCGCGATGCCCATGTTCACGATGTCCGTACGCCGCAGATTGATCTCGGCCGGACTGCCCGCCCCCTCGCAGATCACGGCGTCATACGTGCCCCGCAGTTCCGCAAGGCACTCCAGAACGGTGGAAAGCAGGGCTTCCTGCCGCCCACCGTGCAGTGTTTTCCCGGGGGACGCCCCTCCAGACCCCCCGAAGAACCCGCGTGCGCTGAGCTCCCCGACCGGTCTGCCCATCAGCACGACCTGGCTGGACCGGTCGCTGCCGGGCTTGAGCAGCACGGGGTTCATCAGCGCGCTGGGCTCCACGCGGGCCGCCTGCGCCTGCATGGCCTGGGCACGTCCGATCTCGGCGCCCTCGCGCGTCACAAAGGAGTTGAGGGACATGTTCTGCCCCTTGAAGGGCGCGACCTTCACTCCCTGCCGTACGAGCCACCGGCAGATCCCGGCGGTGACGACGCTCTTGCCGGCGTCGGAGGTGGTGCCCGCGACGAGCAGCCCGCCGCCGGTGCGGCCGGTACCGGTCATGTCCGCCCCTTTCCCGCGCGCCGCGCGCGCAGCGCCTGCCCCGTTGCGCGGCCCGCCGCGCAGGCCGCCAGTGTCAGCCAGCCGATACGGCGCGAAAGCCGTACGGCACGCTCGACGTCACCGAACTGCACGGGGCGTCCGGTGCCATGCAGTACGGGCCGGTGCTCGACCCGGCCGCCGTACGAGAGCGTCCCGCCCAGCCGTACACCCAGAGCGCCCGCGAACGAGGCTTCCACGGGCCCCGCATTGGGGCTCGGATGCTTCTTCGCGTCGGCGCGCCACGCCCGTACGGCTCCGCGCGCATCCGGGCCCGCGAGCACGGCGAGTCCCGCGGTGAGGCGGGCCCCCGGCCACCCGGCCACATCGTCGAGGCGCGCCGAAGCCCAGCCGAATCGCCGGTACTTGGCCGATTTGTGCCCCACCATCGCGTCGAGGGTGTTCACCGCGCGGAACGCGACGAGTCCCGGCACACCTGCCAGCGCTCCCCAGACCAGCGCGCCCACCACCGCATCGGAGGTGTTCTCGGCGACGGACTCGACGACGGCACGCGCGATCTGCTGCTCGTCCAGGGTCTGCGGGTCGCGCCCGCACAGATGCGGCAGCCGCTCCCGGGCCGCCTCGACGTCCCCGGCCGCGAGCGCGCCGCCGATGGCCCGCGCCTCGCGGCCCAGCGAAGTGCCGCCGACAACCGCCCAGGTGGCGGCGGCGGTCAGCGCAAGAGACGCGGCGGGGCGGCTCCGTACCCCGCGCGCGAGGAGCGCGGCGGCCGCGGCAGCGCCTCCGGCGCACACGGTGGTGTGCAGCGCGCCCCAGCCGCGGTGGTCACGCCACAGCATGCGCTCGACGGCGCCCGCCGCGCGCCCGAACGCGGCGACCGGATGCCCCCGGCGAGGATCGCCGAGCAGCAGGTCGCCGACGAGGCCGGCGGTGGCGCCGTACATGAATTGCCGGTCGGCACGCATGGGTTCAGGCCGGCGCTTCGCCTGGACGGACCCTCGTACTCACAGCAGGAAGTGAACTGCACCCGGGCATGGCGATATGTCCTCACTCAGGGTGTCCGCGCCCTGGTTCGACGAGATCGGCGGCGAGAGTTCCTGGCTTCCGGGGGAGTGTTCCCCGGTGACAGTGGCGGGACCGCGCCGGATTCGCACCGGCTTCCTCTGCTGCCGCCGTAGCTGGCTCCGGCAGTCCACCACGGCCCTGTCAGGGCCGTCAACTCACCCTTGACCTGCGACGGGACAGTGTGCGAAGGCCCACACCGGCACCACGTGCGGACCGTCGAAAAACGCCGTGTGGGCGGGACATCCGTCCCGCCCACACGGCGTCTGCTCTTGTCTGTGCTCAGGCGACGATGAGATAGATCCCGTACGACACGGCCGCCGCGCACAGGGCGAAGCACGCGTACGCGCCGGTGCGGGCCAGGACCGCGGAGCCCCCCGCCGCAGACTCCTGCTTGGTCAGGCCCACGACGCCCAGGGTGAACAGACCCACCAGGGCGACGGTGGCCACGAGGCTCACGCCGAAGACGGAGCCGAGAGCTGCCCAGTCGATTTTCATGCTGATCTGTCCTTACACCGCGGCCGGGCGGGTCGCCGGCTCGGAGCCCGCGGCGGGCGCCGGAGCCTGGATGGTCGTCTTGAGGTCCTGCGCGGGGGTGCCGGCCGGCGGCGGGGCGACGGCCGCGATGGCGGCGGTCACCAGGCCCGCGGGCTCGGCGTCGCCGTCCACGTCATTGACGTTGGTGTGGTCGACCACCTGGCGGCGTGAGACGAACCAGATCGCGGCGCAGGCGCCGATCAGGAAGGCCGCGACCACCGCGACGCCCCAGTCGCCCTGCCTGGCCACGAACTCCGAGCCCGCCGCGACCAGGGCCGCGGCCGGCAGGGTCAGACCCCAGGCGACGAACATCCGGGTGGCGGTGGACCAGCGGACCACGCCGCCCTTGCGCCCCAGGCCGGCGCCCATCACGGCGCCGGAGCAGGAGTGCGTGGTGGACAGCGAGAAGCCGAGGTTGGAGGAGGCGAGGATGACGCTGGCCGCGCTGGTCTGGGCGGCGAAGCCCTGCTGCGGCTGGAGGTCGGTGAGTCCCTTGCCCATGGTGCGGATGATGCGCCAGCCGCCGAGGGAGGTGCCCAGCGCAATCGCGCTGCCGGCCGAGACGATGACCCACAGCGGAGGGTTGGAGCCGGGGGAGAGCACGCCGCCGGCGATGAGCGCCAGCGTGATGATGCCCATGGTCTTCTGCGCGTCGTTGGTGCCGTGGGCCAGCGAGACAAGGCCCGCTGAGGCGATGGAACCGGCGCGGTAGCCCTTCGCGGTGGCCTTCTCGTCGGCGTTCCGGCCGATCTTGTACGTCAGCCTGGAGGCGAGGAAGGCCGCGATGCCGGCCACCAGCGGGGCGGCGACCGCGGGGATCAGGACCTTGGTGACGACGGTGCCGCCGTTGACGCCGCTGACGCCGACCGAGGCGATGGTGGCGCCGACCAGTCCGCCCATCAGGGCGTGCGAGGAGCTGGACGGCAGGCCGATCAGCCAGGTCATCAGGTTCCAGAGGATGGCGCCGACCAGCGCCGCGAAGATGACCTCCGGTGTGATGCCTTCCTCGGTGACGATGCCGCTGGAGATTGTCTTGGCGACCTCGACGGACAGGAACGCGCCGACGAGGTTGAGCGCGGCGGACATGGCCACCGCGGTCTTGGGCTTCAGGGCGCCGGTCGAGATGGTCGTGGCCATCGCGTTGGCGGTGTCGTGGAAACCGTTCGTGAAATCGAACACGAGCGCTGTCACGATCACAATCGCGAGCAGCAAGGTGATGTGTTCCATTTACCCAGGCAATCGTTCGACGTCATTGGCCCGTTGAACGTAGGTAATCTGAGTGAACGGAAGATGAACTGTGACAGGCGTAGCGGTGTCTGCACGTGAGGATTCCTCGCTCCGCTTGCCCTGCTGGGTCGGCATCGAAGGGATATCGCCGCGAAAAGCTGGTTTTGGGCGATACGCGTGATCTCCGTCACCGTCCGCCCACGGGTCCTCGGGCCCCGCCTGACAGGATCACCGTATGACCGATGAGGTGCGGCAGGACGCGATCGAACGGGCATGGCTGGACCTCGTCGCCACGGCCCGCAGGACAGCGGCGGAGGGCCTGGTGGTGGGCACATCGGGCAATGTCTCGGTGCGGGTCGGCGGACTCGTCCTCATCACCCCGACCGGAGTCCCCTACGACCGGCTCACCCCCCAGGACGCCGTTGCCGTCGACCTCGACGGCAACCAGCTCCTCGGCGATCTCGCCCCCACCAGCGAACTGCCGCTGCACCTGCAGGTCTACCGCAACACCTCCGCCGGCGCCGTCGTCCACACCCACGCCGTGCACGCCACCGCCGTCTCCACCCTCGTCCCCGTGCTCCCTCCCATCCACTACATGACCGCGGCACTCGGCGGCCCCGTCCGCGTCGCCCCGTACGCACTGTTCGGGACCGAGGAGCTCGCCGAGAACATGCTCAGCGCGCTGGCGGGCCGCACCGCCTGCCTTCTGCAGAACCACGGCACGGTCGCGTACGGCGAACGCCTCGACCAGGCCTACGACCGCACCGCCCAGCTGGAGTGGATGTGCCGTCTCTGGCTGACCGCGTCGGCGCTGCCCGGATACACGCCCAGCCTCCTCTCCGGCTCCCAGCTGAGCGAAGCCGCCGAGAGGTTCCGGACCTACGGCCAGCCGGGCTGACACCGGCGGCTGCCGTCCACTGGCAGCCTGGCGCGCGGGTGCCGACACTGGACGGGTGCGCCCGGCAACAGCGACGGCAGCGGCCGTCACCACCCTGATCGGACTCGGCGCGGCCGCGGTCGCGGCCGGCCGGTACGCCAGCGACGCCGCGCTCAAGCTGCCGCAAGGGCGCCCACTGCCCGGCGACCCCAGGCTCACCGTGCACGCCACGGCCGCGGGCCAGGTCACCCTCACCCGCAGCCTCGCCGCGCAGCGCCCCGGCAGATACGGACTCGACGGCGAGGGCGTCCATGCAGTCGTCGGACCCGTGCTCGACGCGGTGCCGCACCCCGTCGACACCGTCGTGCGCCGTCTGGAGCGGGTCGGTCCCGGCAGCCTGGAGCCGGGCAGCCGGGTGCGGCTCACCCCGCAGGTGCACACGGGCGATCCGTCGAGCGCATTCGGTATGTATCACAGTGATGTGGACATACCGGGTGAACTGGGCGCGCTGCCCGCCTGGTTCGTGCCAGGACACCGCAACACCTGGGTGATCGCCGTGCACGGCCTGGGCACCACGCGGGAACACCCCCTGAATCTCCTGCCGTTCCTGCATACCCGTCACCTCCCGGTGCTCGGCCTCGGCTACCGCGGAGACCCCGGCGCACCCAAGCCCCACGACGGGCTCGGGCATCTCGGCGACTCCGAATGGCGTGACCTGGACGCCGCGATCCGCTTTGCCGTCCGCTTCGGCGCCGAAAAGGTCATCCTGCACGGCTGGTCCACCGGCGCCTCGATGGCTCTGCACGCCGCGGTCAACTCCGGGCTGCGCGACCGGATCAGCGGCCTCGTCCTCGACTCACCGGTCCTCGACTGGGAAGCCACCCTGCGGGCTCTGGCCGCCGCCCGCCGGACCCCGGCGTTCCTGCTGCCGCTCGCCGTCAGGGCGGCCAGGGGCAGGACAGGACTGCACGGCGACCGGCTGCAGGAAGCCGCCGACCCCAAGGCGATGCGCGTGCCGGCCCTCATCTTCCACGGCCCGGACGACACCCTCGCCCCCTGGGGGCCGTCCCGCGAACTTGCCGCCCGCCGACCCGACCTGGTCAGCCTCCACACCGTCAAGGACGCCCCGCACGCCGCCATGTGGAACGCCGATCCGGAAGGCTACGAAGAGGCCCTCCGCCGCTTCCTCACCCCCTTGATGTAGCACTCGCGCCGGGCCGCCGGGCGCGGCCGAGCAGGTTCCGTTTGGGCTTTCGGGCTGTCAGCGGGAAGACTGCTCCCCGTGACGTCCCGAAAGCCTGATGAGCAATTGGCGCGCAACACCAGACTTCGTCTTGTCCGCCCGCGATCCCTGGCCACCGCACGGCGGGCCGTGACGACCCGGCGCACCCGGCCGGCCCCCCGGCCGCCCGAAGGCACACCCGCCCCCTCGGAGCTGGCCCGCCAGGCGCGGACGGTGCTGGCCGACGCCGTACGGATCGCCCGCTGGGCCGCCGTCGAGAGGGACCCCAGCACCGCACAGCTCACCGATCGGACCCAGGAACGGGCCGCCGCCGCACTGGAGTTGACCCCGCTCCAGGTTCGCGCGGGCTGGGACCGGGCCCGCCTTGCCGGCCTGGTCGAGCTGCACGGTGACACCGCCCGCCCCGGCTGGCGGCTGCGCGCCTGGGACCGCGACGACATGGCCGTGCTGCGCGGCTGGGTAGCCCTCTTCGACGCCTGGTCGCTGGCCCACCCGGCGCCCGACGACGTCGCGCCGACCGCGGTCGCCGAGGTCGTCGAGGCCGTCCCCCAGGTGCTCTCCCTCCTCCAGCTCTCGGCTGGCCCGGTGCTCGTGCCGGTCCTGCTCGACCTGCTCCAGCAGCGTGTCGCCGAACTGCGCGAGGAGCGCTGCGAAGTCCCCTACGGCCCGCAGCCGGACGCCCAGTCCGGTGCCGACTCCGGTGCCGACTCGGGTGCTGACGTACCCGTCTCGCTCCTTCTCGGCTGGGCGCTTCAGGGCCTGTCCTCTGTCGGCGCGCTGACCCTCGACATGGGCCGCTCCGCCACCCTCACGCCCCTCGGCAACTGGGCGGTCTGGGTCAAGCTGGAGCAGATCTGCGTTGCCGCACAGAGCCCGGCAGGCAATATCGAGCAGTCCGCCGAGGACATGCTGCGCGGCTGCGCCCGCCTCACCCCGGGCCCGGCCCGCGCCGAGTACCGCGCGTGGCTCGCCGCCCGCACCGTCTCCAGTGCGGTCACCGAGCTGCTCGCCGTCGCCCGCGGCGAGGACGCCCTGCTGCGCGGACTCGCCTTCGAGGCGCTGCGCGTCGTCGGCGCCCCCGCCGAGGCCGAGGTGCGCGCCGCCGCCGTCGAGCCCTCGCTGCGCCCCTACGCACTGCTGTGGCTCGCCGAGTACGAGGGCGCGGACCCCGAGGACGCGGCCGAGGTCCTCACCCGCGAGGAAGCGACCTGGCTCTGGGTGGACACCGCGGCGGCCGTCGCCGACCACGGCGAGCCCCAGCTGCTGCTGCGCCACCTCGACTCCGCGGTCCAGGGCACGGTCCCCGCTCTGCTCGAAGCGGTGCGGGCCGGCGGCCACCCCCGCACCGTGCAGGTCCTGGTGGCCCTGGCCGCAGCGCACCCCGACCCCGCCCTCGCCAAGGCCGTACGCAGGGCGGCGTTCCAGGTGCACACCGGAGGCGTCTGACCCGGGGCGGACAGGGGCGGACAGGGACTCGACGAGCGGGCGGCGGAGAGGGGCCTCAGGCCTCCGCCGCCCCCGGCGAGTAGGTGCCGAAGCTCCACACATTGCCCTCGATGTCGCGTGCCATGTAGTCACGCGCGCCGTAGTCCTGGTCGGTCGGCGGCATCACGATGTCCGCGCCGTGCTCCAGCGCGCCGGCGTGATGGGCATCGACGTCGTCGACATGGACGAACACGCCCGTCGGCCCGCCGCCCTTCATCAGCTTGTCGAACTCGCTGCCGGTGCCCTTGCTGCCGAGCATCACCATGCCGTTGCCGTACGTCAGCTCGGCGTGCGCGACCGCGCCGGTCTCGTCCTCGTACACCGCGTGCTCGGTGAAGCCGAAGGCTTCCGTGAGCTGTTTGATCGCGGCCTTGGCGTCCGCGTACACCAGCGTCGGACAGATGCTCGGTGACTGCGACATCCCGATCACTCCTTCAGACTCGACGATGGAAATGTGATCTGCATCTCAGTGTGGCAGTTGGCACTGACAGTCGGCGGAAGGCGGTGCGCTGCGCCATGTCGCCGGTGCGCCGGCCGGCGCAGAACCGCTGGCGGCGCTGGGCGGCCCCGGCAACGCCCAGCCCTCAAGCGCCGATCGAGCCCGGGCCACCGCCGCGAAAGCTGGCGCAAAACCACTTGCAGGGCCCCGCTAGACTGAGTCGTATGGCAATTCTCCTTGCGCATTAGACGGCGTCGAAGCTCCCACGCCCATTCCTTCCGCCGTCCATACCGCCCTGGAGTCTTTCCGTGATCACCGCTTCCGGCATCGAGCTGCGCGCCGGCGCACGCATCCTCATCGAGTCCGCTTCCTTCCGTATCGCCAAAGGCGACCGCATCGGCCTGGTAGGCCGCAACGGCGCGGGCAAGACCACCCTCACCAAGTGCCTCGCGGGCGAAGGCATCCCCGCCGCCGGCAACATCACCCGCTCCGGCGAGGTCGGCTACCTCCCGCAGGATCCGCGCACCGGCGACCTCGACGTTCTCGCCCGCGACCGGATCCTCTCCGCCCGCGACCTCGACTCCGTGCTGAAGAAGATGCGCGAGAACGAGGAACGGATGGCGAACGGCAAGGGCGCCACCCGTGAGAAGGCGATGAAGAAGTACGAGCGCCTGGAGACGGAGTTCCTCACCAAGGGCGGTTACTCCGCCGAGGCCGAGGCCGCCACCATCGCCGCCGCGCTCGGCCTGCCCGACCGGGTGCTCGGCCAGCCCCTGCATACGCTCTCCGGCGGTCAGCGCCGACGCGTCGAGCTCGCGCGCATCCTCTTCTCGGACGCCGACACCCTGCTGCTCGACGAGCCCACCAACCACCTCGACGCCGACTCGATCGTCTGGCTCCGTGAGTACCTGAAGTCCTACCGAGGCGGCTTCATCGTGATCTCCCACGATGTCGATCTCGTCGAGACGGTCGTCAACAAGGTCTTCTACCTGGACGCCAACCGCGCCAACATCGACGTCTACAACATGGGCTGGAAGCTCTACCAGCAGCAGCGCGAGGCCGATGAGAAGCGCCGCAAGCGCGAGCGCCAGAACGCCGAGAAGAAGGCCGCGGCCCTCAACTCCCAGGCCGACAAGATGCGCGCCAAGGCCACCAAGACCGTGGCCGCGCAGAACATGGCCAAGCGCGCCGAGCGGCTGCTGTCCGGCCTTGAAGCGGTACGTGTCTCCGACAAGGTCGCCAAGCTGCGCTTCCCGGAGCCCGCGCCCTGCGGCAAGACCCCGCTGACGGCCGAGGGCCTGTCCAAGTCGTACGGCTCCCTCGAAATCTTCACGGATGTGGACCTCGCCATCGACAAGGGCTCCCGGGTCGTCATCCTCGGCCTCAACGGCGCGGGCAAGACGACGCTGCTGCGCCTGCTCGCCGGCGTCGAGCGGCCGGACACCGGCGAGGTCACCCCGGGGCACGGCCTCAAGCTCGGCTACTACGCCCAGGAGCACGAGACCCTCGACCCGGACCGCACGGTCCTGGAGAACATGCGTTCCTCCGCGCCCGATCTCGATCTCGTCGAGGTGCGCAAGACGCTCGGCTCCTTCCTGTTCTCCGGCGACGACGTCGACAAGCCGGCCGGAGTCCTCTCCGGCGGCGAGAAGACCCGTCTCGCGCTGGCCACCCTGGTCGTCTCGTCCGCGAACGTCCTGCTGCTCGACGAGCCCACCAACAACCTCGACCCGGCCAGCCGCGAGGAGATCCTCGGCGCCCTGCGCACCTACAAGGGCGCGGTCATCCTCGTCACGCACGACGAGGGAGCGGTCGAGGCGCTCGAGCCCGAGCGCATCATCCTGCTGCCGGACGGCGTCGAGGACCTGTGGGGCGCGGACTACGCGGACCTGGTGGCGCTCGCCTGACCCGGCACGGACCGGTTCCACCGGGGTCCGGGCCGGCGCCTGCGGGGCCAGGTCCAGCGGTTCGGGGGCCCGGTCCGGTGCTTCCGGGTCCCCGTCCGGCTCTGATCCACTCCGTATGGATCATTCGGCCTACGGGTGATCCATCATCTGAGTGAGTGTGTCTCGTACCGCGGCGTGGCGCCGAGCGGATCCGCTCCGTCCGGTCCCGCGCCGCGCCCGTCTCCCGTGCGCGGCGCTGACCTGGCATTTCTGCCGGGAACCCGTTCGGACGTGCGAACACAGACGTGCGGAATGAGCGATTCCGGTCGTGTCGGTCGCACAGCGCACGGCAAAGCTTGTCGCACGGACCTTGCCGAATGGGTGGCCAGGAAGCCCTCGAGGGGTGATCATGAGAAGTCCAGAGCGCACTTCCCATGAGGAGGCACGGGTGGCCGAGACTCTGAAGAAGGGCAGCCGGGTTACCGGCGCCGCGCGCGACAAGCTCGCGGCAGACCTGAAGAAGAAGTACGACTCCGGTGCGAGCATCCGGGCGCTGGCCGAAGAGACCGGCCGCTCCTATGGATTCGTACACCGGATGCTCAGCGAGTCCGGAGTCACGCTGCGGGGACGCGGCGGAGCGACGCGAGGCAAGAAGGCCACGGCCTGACCGCTTCGGCCTGAACATCGAGGCTCCTCCGGTCCACCGGTTCCTACGGTGGCCACCCGGTCGGTCATGCGATCGACCGGATGGTTACTGTGCAGTCACTTAACTTCGTCCGTGTCGACTTCGCCGATACGGACCGACTGCACCCGAACCGGAGGCGCCCCATGACTTCGCTCGACTCTGTGCTCGACAAGGACGGCGTACGGCTCACCGTCGAGGACGCGGTTGCCACGGTCACGCTGACCAACCCGGACAAGCGCAACGCCCAATCTCCCGCTCTGTGGCGGGCGTTGGCGCAGGCGGGTCGGTCACTGCCGGGCAGTGTGCGGGTCGTGGTGCTGCGCGGCGAGGGCAAGTCCTTCTCCGCCGGCCTCGACCGGCAGGCGTTCACACCCGAGGGCTTCGACGGCGAGCCGTCCTTCCTCGACCTCGCACGCGGCTCCGACAAGGAGCTCGACGCGGTCATTGCCGAGTATCAGGAGGCGTTCACCTGGTGGCGCCGCAGCGACATCGTCACGATCGCGGCCGTCCAGGGGCATGCGATCGGAGCAGGCTTCCAGCTCGCCCTCGCCTGCGACCTGCGGGTCGTCGCGCAGGACGTGCAGTTCGCCATGCGTGAGACCAGCCTCGGGCTCGTCCCCGACCTCACCGGCACGCACCCGCTGGTGTCGCTCGTCGGCTATGCCCGGGCGCTGGAGATCTGCGCGACGGGCCGCTTCATCCACGCGGACGAGGCCGGGCGCACCGGCCTGGCCAACCTTGTCGTGCCCGGCGACGAACTCGACGGCGCGGTACGGGACCTGGCCTCGGCGCTGCTTGCGGCGCCGCGGGACGCGGTGATCGAGACGAAGGCGCTGCTGCAGGGAGTGACGGGCCGTTCGTACGAGGAGCAGCGCACGGCGGAGCGGGCGGCGCAGGCGCGCCGGCTGCGCGACCTCGCGGGCATCGGCGACTGATCGGCGACTCCGCGACCTCGCGGGCACGGCGACTGATCAGCAATTCACCGAGGTGATCAGCACGGCCACCGGGCGGTCGTCCGCGAGCGCCGCCGTCACCGCCTCGCGGACTGCCCGGACCACCTCCAGGGGGCGGTGACCGCTCGCCGTCGCCACCTCGACGCGGACATGGTCCGGTGCCAGATGCACCGGCGTGCCCAGTGTGGCCGTCAGATGGGCCACCCCCGGGGCGCGGGACGCCGCCGTGCCGGCCGTATCCGTCGGATCGACGGCCCGTACCCCGGTTGGCGGAGCGGGAGCCCCGGTCTCCGGGGCCGCGTCCAGCAGCTCCGTCACCCGTAGATCCACCTCGGCGACCTCCAGATCCAGCAGCTGGGCCGCGGCCGCGAACAGCGCCGTACGCAGCGTGGACGCCGTGGCCGGCAGCGGCTCCTGCGCCACCGCGGCGAAGCCCACCCCGAAATCCGCCTCGATACGCAGCGGGCCCGGCGGCAGCGCGCTCGGCGGGGGCGGGACGGCGGGCGTCGCCGCCGCGCCGGGGTCTGCGAGCGCCAGCCTCAGCCGGCCGGGCGCCACCCCGGGCACCTGTGCCGCCGCCGACCGGAGTACCGCCTCGGCAGCCTGTTCGGCCAGCCAGGCCCCGTCCGCCGCGCCGCCCAGCGGAAGCAGCCTTCCGAGTCCGAGCCGTCGCCGCACCGCATCAGCTGTGGTCATTGCTCCAGCCTGCCGCATCCCTGGCGCGAGAGCGGGCAAGCGCACTTAGTGTGGGCAACGGAGTGGATCCCGTCCGGAGGAGTGGACCGACCCCGACCCGGATTCGACAGGGAAAGGACACACGGCGATGACCGACCCTATTCTGCGGAGCCCGCCCGAGAACCCCGGCAGCGAGTCGTTCGGCTCGGCCGAGGAGCCCAGGAAGACCTCCACGACCAAGCGCGGCGGCGGCGACCCCGCGTCCCGTGGCCGTACCACCATCGCTGACGGCGTCGTCGAGAAGATCGCCGGGCTCGCCGCCCGCGATGTGCTCGGCGTCCACACGATGGGCAGCGGGATCTCCCGCACCTTCAGCGCGGTCCGCGACCGGGTGCCGGGCAGCAGCAGGTCAACCGCCACGCGCGGTGTGAAGGCCGAGGTCGGCGAGGTACAGACCGCCCTCGACCTCGAGATCGTCGTCGACTACGGCGTTTCCATTTCCGATGTCGCCCGCGCGGTGCGCGAGAACGTCATCTCCGCGGTGGAACGGATGACAGGACTCGAGGTCGTCGAGGTCAATATCGCGGTCAGCGATGTGAAACTGCCCGATGAGGAAGAAGAAGAGTCGGAGCAACGTCTTCAGTAGCGCCTTCGGCATCTGAAGTGGAGGAGCCCACGATGAGCATGGCTGTGGCCGGCCTGATCGCCGGCATGGCGCTCGGCTTCGCCGGATACTTCGGCGGATTCGGTGCCTTTCTGCTGGTCGCGGCGTTGGGGGCGGTCGGCTTCGTGGCGGGCCGGTTCCTCGACGGCGACCTCGAACCGGGCGACTTCTTCCGCGGTCGCGAGCGCGGCGACCGGCGGCGGTGACCCGCCGTGGCCACTGGGGGTCCCTCCACCGGACGTAGGGGGAGAGTCCCGGCCGCCGAACGCGGGGCGACCACGATCGCCGACCGGGTGGTGGCGAAGATCGCCACACAGGCGGCGCGGGAAGCGCTGGCCGGCGTGCCGGAGGGCGGCGTGCCGCCCCGCGCCATGGTCACGGTGCACCATGACCACGCCCGGGTGCGGGTCAGCCTGGAGCTCGACTATCCCTCCGACATCGGCGGCCAGTGCGGTGCGGTGCGTCACCAAGTCGCCCAGCGGGTAAAGGCGTTGGCGGGGATGGACGTGCCCGAGGTGGCCGTGCAGGTCGAACGACTGCACTCGGTCCACTCGCGCCGCACGGCACACGGGAGGATCCGATGAGCGAGCCCGTACGGCCCGTACTCGATCTCGACCAGTCGGCGTCGGCTGCCGCCTACCACCCGGGGCGGGGGCCGGAGGACGGCGAGGGCGGCAAGGCAGGCCGCTTCTGGTCCGCGCGCCGCGTGTCGGCCGGCTTGGTGGCCGTGGTGGTGCTCGGCGGCTCGGGGCTGTTGCTGTACGACATCGCGGCGGTACGGGCCGGCCGACCCGCCATGCACTGGCGCCGGGCGCTCGCAGCAGACCTCGCGAAGTGGCGGCTCGACGAACCCGGGATGCTGGCGGCCGCGGCCGTCGCGATGCTCATCGGCGTCGTCCTGATCGTCCTCGCGCTCACGCCCGGACTGCGGTCGCTGCTGCCGATGCGCCGCGACGTCGCCTCGGTACGCGCGGGTATCGACCGGGAGGCCGCGGCGTTCGTGCTGCGGGACCGGGCGATGGAAGTCTCCGGCGTGCAGTCGGTCCGGGTACGGATGGGGCGGGCGAAGGTCTCGGCGCGCGCGCAGTCGCACTTCCGCGAACTCGACGACGTACGGGCGGATCTGGATGCCGCGCTGGCCGCGGCGATCGGGGAGCTCGGCCTTGCCAGGCCACCCGCCCTGACCGTGCATGTCGGCCGGCCACCGGCGAAGAAGAGGTGAGGCGCGAATGCTACGGGTGGTCAATCGCGTACTGCTCGGCCTCGCCGGGCTGGTGCTGCTGTGCGTGGGCGGCGCGGTGCTCGCCGCGGGGGCCGGGTGGCCGGTGCCGTCCTGGTGGCCCTGGGACGGCCCGGACGACGTCCTGCTGAGCAAGGCGGCCCGGGATCGCTGGCGCGACGAGGGCTGGTGGTGGCCGGTGGTCATCGCGGTGCTGGCGGTGGTGGTGCTGCTTGCGCTGTGGTGGCTGATCGCCCAGTTCCGCCGGGCACGGCTGGCGGAGGTTCTGGTCGACAGCGGCGACGGCGAGGGCGCGTTGCTGCGGGGCCGCGCGCTGGAGGGCGTCCTGGAGAGCGAGGCGGAATCCCTGGAGGGCGTTGCCCGCGCCCACGTCATGCTGACGGGCCGCCGCAGCGCCCCGGAGGCACGGGTGAACCTGCTGCTGGAACCGTTCGCGTCGCCCGGGGATGCGCTCACGCGGCTGACGGAGGAGGCGGTGGGGCATGCGCGTGACTCGGCGGGGCTGGCGGTGCTGCCGGCGGAGGTCAGACTCCGCGCGGCGAAGCACGGTGCGCAGAGGGTGAGTTGAGTCCTTCCGCGCGAACCGGGGCTTGGCCCCGGAACCCTCAGGGGGCGCGGTTTGGCCGGGGCGGAACGGTTGGCCGCTGCGCGGGGCCTTTCCCCACCCCGCCCTCCCCCAGAGCTCGCCTGGGTGGGGGTGCCCCCGGCGCAGCGAGGGGGAGTACCTCCATCCCGTAACCGGGGCTTCGCCCCGGACCCCTGGGGCGGCGCGACGTTGCGGGGCGCCCGCTCGCGCGGTGGCGGCTTCGCGCCGGGGTTGGCTGCTGCGCGGCCTTCCGGAACCGGGGCTCCCCCCCGGACCCTCAGGGCGCGGGGTCACGGGGCGCGCCCGCTCGCGCGGGGTGAGCGGCGGCTTCGCGCCGCCGTGGTCGGGCCTGCGCGGAGCGCCGGGCCTGCTGCTCGCCCGCCAGTGGCGGACCCGGTGATCGGGCGGGTGGGTGGGCGAAGCCCCGCGCGCGGCGCGAGGGCCCACCCCGTGTCAGAACCCGTGGCGTGCGCCCCCGTCCACCGGGAGCATGACCCCCGTCAGGTACGACGCCGCCGGCGACAGCAAGAACGCCGCCGCCTTGCCGAACTCCTCCGGCGTCCCGTAGCGCCGCAGCGGAATGCGTGACTCGTTCGCCGTGCGCGCCGCCTCCGCGTCGCCCGACAGCGCGTCGAGTTCACGCACGCGGTCCGTGTCGATGCGGGCCGGAAGCAGGCCCACGACCCGGATGCCCTGGGGGCCCAGCTCGTCCGAGAGGGACTTCGCGAAGCCCGCCAGGCCCGGGCGGAGGCCGTTGGAGATCGTCAGGCCGGGGATCGGCTCATGGACCGAGCCGGACAGGACGAAGCCGATGACCCCGCCCTCGCCCAGCGCCGCCGCCGCAGTGCGGGCCAGCCGTACCGCCCCCAAAAACACCGCGTCGAACGCCGCCTGCCACTGCTCGTCCGTGTTGTCCGCCGCGAAGCCCGGCGCCGGGCCGCCCACGCTGATCAGAATGCCGTCGAAGCGGCCGAAGTGCGCCCGTGCCGCGGCGACGAGGCGCTCCGCACCCGCCGGGTCGGCATTGTCCGCGGCGACGCCCACGGCGTTCGGCCCCAGTTCGGCGGCGGCGTCCGCGACGGTCTTCTCGTCCCGTCCGGTGATGACGACCTTCGCGCCGTCCGCGGCAAGCGCCCGCGCCGTCGCGTTGCCCAGCCCCCGCGACGCACCCGTGACGACATAGACACGGTCCTTCAGTCCAAGATCCATGGGCCTATCCTGCCGTCTCCTCCTGCCCCAGCGCGAGGGCCGTGTTCACGAGAGCGATATGGCTGAACGCCTGCGGGAAGTTCCCGAGCTGCCGCCCAGCCACCGGGTCGTACTCCTCGGCCAGCAGCCCCACATCGTTGCGCAGCGCGAGCAGCCGCTCGAAGAGTTCCCGCGCCTCCTTCGCCCGCCCCGTCATCCGCAGCGCGTCGGCCAGCCAGAACGAGCAGGCCAGAAACGCCCCTTCGCTCCCCGGCATCCCGTCCACCGGCATCCCCTCGGTGCTGTAGCGGCGTACGAGACCGCCCGTGCCGAGCTCCCGCTGCACCGCGTCCACCGTCCCGATCACCCGCGGATCGTCCGGCGGCAGAAAGCCGAACCGCGGGATCAGCAGCGTCGCCGCGTCGAGTTCGGCGGAGCCGTACGACTGCGTGAAGGTGTTCCGTACCGGGTCGTACCCCTTCTCGCACACTTCCCGGTGCACCTCGTCCCGCATCGCCCGCCAGCGCGCCGGGTCGCCGCTCAGCTCGGGGCACGCCTCCAGGGTGCGTACGGCACGGTCCGCCGCCACCCATGCCATGACCTTGGAGTGCACGAAGTGGCGGCGCGGACCTCGTACTTCCCACAACCCCTCGTCCGGCTCCCGCCACTTCGACTCGAGGAAGCCGAGCAGGCTCAACTGGATGTTCCAGGCGTGCTTCTCCGCCGGCAGGCCTGCCTCCCGCGCCACATGGAGGGAGTCGATGACCTCTCCGTACACATCGAGCTGAAGCTGAGTCACGGCCTCGTTGCCGGTGCGGACCGGCGCGGAGCCCGCGTAGCCGCTCAGCCACGGCAGCTCCATCTCGGGCAGCCGCCGCTCGCCCGCCAGCCCGTACATGATCTGGAGGTCCGCCGGGTCCCCGGCCACCGCGCGCAGCAGCCAGTCGCGCCAGGCCTCGGCCTCTTCGTGATAGCCGGCCGCCAGCAGCGCGCCCAGTGTGAGGGTGGAGTCGCGCAGCCAGCAGTAGCGGTAGTCCCAGTTCCGTACCCCGCCGAGCTCCTCCGGCAGCGACGTGGTGGGCGCGGCGACGATTCCGCCGGTCGGGGCGTACGTGAGCGCTTTCAGCGTGATCAGGGAGCGCAGGACGGCCTCTTGATAGGGGCCCGCGGTCCGGCAGCAGCTCCTGGACCACTCGGTCCAGTCCTCCAGGCTGCACTCCAGCGCCTCGTACGGGTCCACGAGCGTCGGCCGCGGCTGGTGCGAGGGATGCCAGGTGAGGACGAACGCCACCTTCTCCCCGGGGCCGACCGTGAACGACGAGACGGTGCTGAACTGCTGACCCCATGTCTTGACCTCCGGCTCGCTGCGCAGCCACACGGAGTCGGGGCCCGCAACGGCAACGCGATGCCCGTCCGACCGCCGCATCCACGGCACCACGGAGCCGTAGTCCATGCGCAGCCGGAGCGTGCCCCTCATCTCGACCGAGCCGCTGACGCCCTCCACGATGCGTACGACATCGGGTGCCACGTCGCGCTGCGGCATGAAGTCGGTCACCTTCACCGTGCCGGTGCGGGTCTCCCACACCGACTCCAGGACGAGCGACTCGCCGACATAGCCGCGCCGGGTGCACAGGCCCGCGCCCTTGGGAGCCATCGTCCAGTGGCCGTTCTCCTTGTTGCCGAGCAGCGCGGCGAAACAGGCCGCCGAGTCGAAGCGGGGCAGGCACAGCCAGTCGATGGAGCCGTCTTTGCCGACGAGTCCGGCCGTCTGCAGGTCGCCGATGAGGGCGTAGTCCTCGATGCGTAGCGTCACGCTTTGGCGTGTTCCCGCCCAGTGCGGCGGTTAAGCAGTCGAGGTCCGGCCTGCGGGTGACCGCCGGACGTAAGCAGGGTGATGGTCAGGGCCCCTCCCGGCAGTCCGGAAGACAGGCTCTAGACGCTCGCGGGGGCGGGCTCCGGGGTGCTGGGGTCCGCGGCGGCCTCGCGATCGCGCTTCTCGCGGCGTACCAGAATCACCCAGCCGACGGGTACCCCCGCGGCGAAAAGCCACCACTGGACGGCATAGGCCATATGGGGGCCGATGGAGTCGTGGTCGGGGTCCGGGATCAGTTCCGGGCTGCTGCCCGCGGGCTCGGGAGCGGTCTGTTCCAGATAGCCGCCGAGCACAGTGCGGCCCAGCGACTCGGCCTGCTGTGCGCTGCTGATCAGCATGACCTGGCGGGGCGGCAGACCGGCCAGGTCCTTGATGCCGCTGGCCCGGGTCGTCTCGTCGGCCTTGAGCCGGCCGGTCACGGTCACCGTGCCCTTGGGGGCGGGCGGCACGGAGGGGAAGGCCTTCTGGTCGGCGGCGGTCGGGATCCAGCCGCGGTTGATCAGGACGGCGCGGCCGTCGGCCAGGACCAGCGGGGTCAACACATGGAAGCCGACCCGGTCGTCGGCGGAAGTGCGGCGGCGTACGACGACTTCGTGCGCGGTGTCGAAGGTGCCCGTCGCGGTGACCCGGCGCCAGTAGTCCGCGCGTGGGACGGTGTGCCCGGGGGAGGTCAGCTCGGTCACCGGAACGGGCTTCGCCCGCAGGTTCTCGGCGATCAGTGTGTTCTGCGCGACGCGGTGCTGGTGCCGGTGGAGCTGCCAGAAGCCCAGCTCGATCATCGTGGGGATGAGTACGAGGCCGATGAGGGTGAGGATCACCCACTGGCGGGACAACAGGAAGCGGTACACGGTTTCGACCGTACCCGCTGCCGCCTCGGGCCCGGACGGGGGGTCCCGTCCGGGCCGGGCGCCCCGCCCGTCCGTCACACCTTGTCGACGATGCCCGCCCTCCCCTCCGCGCGGGCGCAGTGCCCGCCGCAGTACCAGTGGCCGTCGACCTCGACGCCCTGGCCGATGATCTGGACCCGGCAGTGCTCACAGATGGGCGCCATGCGGTGAATGGCGCAGGAGAAGCAGTCGAAGACGTGCACGGCGCCCTGCGCGTGCACCTCGAAGGACATGCCGTAGTCGTTTCCGCATACCTCGCAACGTGCCATGCGCCACAGGGTGCGCGGCACGGTCCCCGAGGTGTGGGCGGCACGCCCGGCCGTCACCCGTCTGCAGGGGCCACGTCGCGCAACAGCTGGGTGAAGGCCGCCTCGTCGATGACCGGTGTGCCGTACGACTTCGCCTTCACGGTCTTCGAGGTGGACGAGTCGGGGTCGTTGGTCACCAGCAGGCTGGTCAGCCGGGAGACGCTGGTCGCGACATGCAGGCCCGCCTCGATCGCCCGGTCCTCCAGCAGCTCCCGGTCGACGGAGGTGTCGCCGGAGAAGGCCACCCGCATGCCCTGGACAAGCGCTCTGCCCACTTCGTACCGGCCGGGGTTGGGGTAGGGGCAGGGCGGGCGCTTGCGCGAGGGCCGCCAGCTGCCGTGGCCGTAGGCCGACTGCCCGTAGGAGGACCCGGACGAAGACTGACCGGACGACTGGCCGTACGACGCCTGGTAGCCGATGCGCGGGGTCACCGGGGAGTCCGACCACTCGGTCAGCGGGCGGCATTCGTGCAGCGGCAGCCGCACCCCGTCGCGGGCCGCCGTGTGCAGACTCGGCCGGAACGCCTCCGCCAGCACCCGCGCATCGTCCAGCGCGTGGTGCGCCCGCTGCTGCACCACCCCGAAGTGCGCGGCGAGTGACGCCAGCTTGTGGTTGGGCAGCGGCAGCCGGAGCTCCTTGGAGAGCGCGATGGTGCACAGCCGCTGCCGGGTGGGGGCCGTGCACTGCGCGCGTGCGTACTCCCGGGCGATCATCGACCAGTCGAAGATGGCGTTGTGCGCGACGAGGACGCGGCCGTCCAGCCGCTGTGAGAACTCCGCGGCGATATCGCCGAAGAGCGGTGCGCCCTCCAGCACATCGCTCGTCAGACCGTGGATCCACACCGGACCAGGATCGCGCTCCGGGTTGACCAGGGTGTACCAGTGGTCCTCGACATCGCCCTGCGCGTCGAGTCGGTACACGGCAGCGGAGATTATCCGGTCGTCACGGGCGAGTCCGGTGGTCTCCACGTCGACGACCGCGTACCCCTGTGGATACGCGGCCGGCCACGCTGTCGCTGCAGTCGTACGGTCGTCGAGCATGGTCACAGAGAATACGGGCCGGGACTGACAACGCCGGATCCGCCTGGTCCGTATGCTCCTTCACGCCCCCAGCAGTGCGCTCACCAACGCCCGTACGGACGCGGTGAAGAGCCGCTCCGGGTCCGCGGGCCTGGCCAGCGCGCGGGCCAGCGCCGGGTCGTGTTCCGCCGTCCTCGCGTCCCACAGCTCGCCCTCGCCGGGCGACTGGACCGGTGAGCGCTCGCGGTTGCGCTCGACGAGTACGAAGCCGACAACCTGGAACTGGACGGCGCGCACGGCCTCGGCGGCGCGCGCCCCGCGCAGCCCGGCGGCGTGCACCTCGTGGACGAGCGCCTGCTGCGCGGGCAGGAACATCCGTTCCGTGAGCCCCCGTTCGTGGACCATCGCAATCAGGTGGGGCCGCTCGCGCAGCTCACGGCGGAGCAGGCGGGCGACCGAGACGACGCGCTGCGCGGGCGTGCGCCCCACCGGCCGGATCGCGCCCATCTCCTGGACCGTGCGCTCCACCAGTGCGTCCAGCAGGGATTCGCGATTGCCGACATGCCAGTAGATCGAGGTGACCGCAGTGCCGAGCTCGGCGGCGAGCTTGCGCATCGTGAGCGCTTCGGGTCCGTGCTGCCTCACGAGGGCCGCCGCCGTCCGGAGCACCTCTTCGCGGGTCAGCGCGGTGCGTGGCATCTCGCTCCTCAACTCATCTGCCTGCACGGGTCTTTACCCTTCATCGCTGCCGGTGTAACTGTGTTACAGAACCGACCCGACGAAGCGAAGGGTGGTACGTCATGGCACGTGTACGGTACGGCGCGCGCAGCGAGGCGGAGATCGCCGCGGCCCGCGCAGCCGGTTCCCGGCTCCCCGACATCTGGTCCACGGGCGTCGTGGCGGTGTGGGAGAGCGACCCGGACGCGGTGGCGGCCGTACTCCCGCCACCCCTCAAGCCCACCGAGCGGCCCCTTGTACGAGCGGGCATCAGCAGGGTCGAGCTGCCCGGCTGTCCTCCCCCGCAGCCTTCGGCGCGGGAGGTACCCCCAGGCGCGGGCTCGGTGGCCGTCGCGGCGCTGCACGACGGGCGCGAGGGCTGGTACCCGCTCGTCATGCCGATGACCCATGAGCGCGCGCTGATCGGCGGACGCGAAGTCTTCGGCGAGCCGAAGAAGCTGGGCGAGGTCGCTGTCGAACGCGACGGTCTGCTGGTACGGGCCGTGCTCGCCCGGCACGGCATCGCCTTCGTCGAGGTGCGCGGCGCGGTGGAGGGACCGCTGCCGCTGCCCGAGCCGGCCGAGAAGCTGGACTTCTACTTCAAGTTCCTGCCCGCGGTGGACGGTCGGGGCTTCGACGCAGACCCCGTACTCGTGCACTGCATCCGCAACGAGAAGTTCCGCAGGCTGGAGAAGCTCGGCGGCGACGTGGTGCTGCGCGAGTCGGCCTACGACCCCGTAGCCGACCTCCCCGTACGCCGTCTCGTCGAGCTCACCATCGGCGAGAAGACCACCGACCAGCGGGGGAAGGCGGTCGAGCGGGTGAGCGCGCAGGCGCTGCTGCCGTACATCCACCAGCGTTACGACGACCCGCAGCAGATCTTCGACGGACCGCCCACGGGGAGCCTGTGATGCAGCTGAGCCAGGGACAGGTCGCCGTCGTCACGGGCGCGGCGAGCGGCATCGGGCTCGCCATGGCGCGGCGGTTCGCGGCCGAGGGGCTGAAAGTCGTCCTCGCGGACGTCGAGAAGGCGGCTCTGCACAAGGCGGCGGACCAGCTCGCCCAGGACGGCGCCCGGGTGTTCGCGCAGACCGTCGACGTCGGCGACCGCGACTCCGTGTCGGAGCTCGCGGACGCCGCGTACGAGACCTTCGGCGCCGTCCATGTGCTGTGCAACAACGCGGGGGTCGGCTCCGGCGCCGAGGGCCGGATGTGGGAGCACGAGCCCAACGACTGGAAGTGGGCCTTCGCCGTCAACGTCTGGGGTGTCTTCCACGGCATCCAGGCCTTTGTGCCGCACATGATCGCGAGCGGTGAGCCCGGCCATGTCGTCAACACCTCGTCGGGCGACGGCGGGATCGCGCCGCTGCCCACCGCATCGGTGTACGCCGTCACCAAAGCCGCCGTCGTGACGATGACCGAGTCGCTGTACGCGCATCTGAAGGCGGAACACGCGCGCGTGGGCGCGTCCGTCCTCTTCCCCGGACCGCACATGCTGCGCACCGGGCTGTGGGAGTCGCACCGCAACAGGCCGCAGCGGTACGCCAAGGAGCGGCCGCGCAGAACTCCCTACCGCAGCCTCGACCAGTGGGAGGCGGCGATGAAGGACGCCGGGCACGAGGTGGCGTTCACACCGGTCGAGGAGGTCGCCGCGTTCGTCGTGGACGGGATCCGCGCCGGTCGCTTCTGGCTGCTGCCGGCGAGCGAGCACAGCGACCGGCAGATCCGCGCGCGGGCGCAGTCGATGCTCGACCGCGCCAACCCGTCGTACCTGGAGAAATTCATTCTGGACTGATGAGGGACATGTGATGACGGCACAGCAGGACCCGCGGGATCCGTACCTGATCATCTCCTCCGACTGCCACGCCGGACTGCCGACCGAGCAGTACCGGCCCTATCTGGACGCCCGGTTCCACCGGGACTTCGACGAATTCCTCGCCGGGCGCGACCGCCGCCGCGAGGAGATGACCCGGCTCGGCGTACGCAACGAGGCCTTCGCCGGCAAGTGGTTCAGCGACAACGAGGAAGGGCTGAAGGGCGGTTGGGACCCCGCCCAGCGGCTCAAGGAGCTCGACGGCGACGGAGTGGCGGCCGAGGTGGTCTTCCCGGACGCGGACGCCGTCGACAGCCGGACGGCCGCGCCCTTCGGCGTGGGGCTCGGGCTCTCCGGCGACCAGGACCCCGACCTCGGCATGGCGGGCGCACAGGCGCACAACCGCTGGCTCGCCGAGTTCGTCTCGGCCAACCCCGAACGGCACTGCGGGGTGGCCCTGCTGCCCGTCACGGGCGAGGTCGAGCGGGTCGTCGCCGAGATCCACCGGGCCAAGGAGTCCGGGCTCGGGGCGCTGATGATCCCCTCGATGTGGGTGGACAAGGCGCCGTACCACGACCGGCGTTACGACCCGATCTGGGCCGCGGCCGCCGAGACCGGCATGCCCATGGTCACCCACTCCGGTGCGGCACCGCGCCATGAGTACGGCGACCACCTGGGGATCTATGTCTCCGAGGTCACCTGGTGGCCGGCCCGCCCGCTGTGGTTCCTGCTATGGTCCGGTGTCTTCGAGCGGCATCCCGGTCTGAGGTTCGGCGTTGCCGAGTCCGGGTGCTGGTGGCTGCCGAATCTGCTCTGGTTCATGGACCGGCTCTATTTCGGCGCGCACGGCGGCAAGAAGCTCTCGCCGTTCGCCGAGCTGAAACGGCCGCCGAGCGAGTATCTGGACCGCCAGGTCTTCATCTGCGCCACCAACACCAAGCGGCGCGAACTCGCCCAGCGGTACGAGATCGGGGTCGACAACATCCTCTGGGGCAGCGACTTCCCGCATCCTGAAGGCACCTGGCCCGACACGCGCGCGTGGCTGGCGAGAACCTTCCATGACATCCCGGTCGCCGAGACCCGCCGCATGCTGGGCCTGGCAGCGGCCGAGGTCTTCGGCTTCGACACCCGCAAGCTGGCCCCGATCGCCCGTCGCATCGGACCGACACCGGCCGAACTCGGCCAGTCGGCGGACCAGTCGGCCGTGGAGGCGTCCTGGGCGAGGTCGCGAGAGGTGGGCCGGCACTGGCTGACGGACCACGACTTCCCGGTCCTGGGGGCGTCATGACCGACCAAGCGGACCGCTACACCGTCATCTCCGCCGACTGCCACGCCGGGGCCGATCTCCTGGACTACAAGCCGTACTTGGAGAAGGCGTACCACGACGACTTCGACGCCTGGGCTGCCACGTACGTCAATCCGTACGAGGATCTCCTCGCCGACACGGCGGACCGCAACTGGAACTCCGACCGGCGCATTGCCGAGCTGGAGGCCGACGGCATCGTGGCCGAAGTCGTCTTCCCCAACACCATCCCGCCGTTCTTCCCCAGCGCCTCACTCATGGCCCCGGCGCCGTCGAAGGAGGAGTACGAGCAGCGCTGGGCCGGTCTGCGCGCCCACAACCGCTGGCTCGCCGACTTCTGCGCCGCCGCACCGGGGCGTCGGGCAGGCGTGGCGCAGATCCTGCTCAACGACGTCGACGAGGCGGTTCGCGAGATCCGCCGGGTGGCGTCGGCGGGACTGACGGGCGGCATCCTGCTGCCCGGTACGCCACCGGGCTCCGGCCTTCCCGAGCTGTACGCGCAGACGTACGACCCGATCTGGGCGGTCTGCGACGAACTCGGCGTACCCGTCAACCACCACGGTGGATCGGCGTCCCCGCCGCTCGGCGAGGAACCGGCGGCCCGTGCGGTGTTCATGGTGGAGACGACGTGGTTCTCGCACCGGGCCCTGTGGCATCTGATCTTCGGCGGCGCCTTCCGCCGCCACCCGGACCTGAAGCTGGTCCTCACCGAACAGGGCTCGGGCTGGATCCCGGGCGTGCTCGACATGCTGGACTACTACCATGCCCGGCTGGTGGCCGCTGCGACCGAGGCCGCCACCGCGGAGTCCAAGTTCGGTGCGGGGCTTGCCGCTTCGATGGGCAGCGGCCCCAGTGAGGTCTGGCGCGACAACTGCTTCGTCGGCGCGAGCTTCATGCGCCCGCACGAGGTGCCGCTGCGCGACCGGATCGGCCTCGACAAGATCATGTGGGGCAGCGACTATCCGCACGACGAAGGCACGACCCCGTACTCCCGCGAAGGCCTCCGCATCGCCTACGCGGGCCTGCCGAGGCACGAGGTCGCGGCGATGACCGGCGGCAACGCCGCCCGCGTCTACGGTTTCGACCTCGGCCTCCTCGACCCGATCGCGGCGAGGGTGGGTCCGACGGTCGAGGAGATCGCCGAGCCGCTGACGGACGTTCCGCCGGAGGCGACGAGCCCTGCGTTCGCCAAAGGCGGGTCGGTGCGCGTCTGGTGACAGAGGGAGTTACCCTCCCGGGATGACTGAGCCATCGACGCACGACGAGGCCCACGACCGCCACGACGAGGCCCACGACGGGGCCCTCGGCACGCGCCTCAACTGGCTCCGGGCCGCGGTCCTCGGCGCCAACGACGGCATCGTCTCCACCGCGGGCCTCGTCGTCGGCGTCGCCGGCGCCACCGATTCGCGCGCCGCTCTGCTCACCGCCGGTCTCGCCGGACTGCTGGCCGGGTCCCTGTCCATGGCGGCCGGTGAGTACGTCTCCGTCTCCACCCAGCGGGACTCCGAGAAGGCGGCCCTGGCGCTGGAGCGGCGCGAGCTCCGCGAGCAGCCGGAGGAGGAACTGGCGGAGCTGACCGGGCTGTTGGTGGACCGCGGCCTGTCCCGGGAAGTGGCCCGCGAGGCGGCGCAACAGCTCACCGAACGGGACGCACTGCGCGCCCACGCGCGCGTGGAGCTCGGCATCGACCCGGACCAGCTGGCCAACCCGTGGCACGCGGCGGGCGCGAGCTTCCTGGCCTTCACGGTGGGGGCGCTGCTGCCACTGCTGGCGATCGTCCTGCCGCCCTCGTCCCTGCGCCTGCTGGTCACGGTCCTGTCGGTGCTCGCGGCGCTGGCCCTGACGGGCTGGTGGAGCGCCCGCCTGGGCGCCGCGGCGCTGAGGCCCGCGGTGCTGCGGAACGTGGGCGGGGGAGCACTGGCGATGGCGGTGACCTACGGAGCGGGCTCGCTGCTCGGCGCGGCGGGCGTCTGAGGTCCGACTCGGCGGCGGGGCAACCCATGCCCGACTTCTGGATCATGCTCACCCGCTGCGCGGCCCCTGCTGCCGGCCACCGGAGTGCCGACCGCTTCCCCACAGGCGTACCGTGGAGGGCTGCACATCCGTCTGATCAGCAAGGACCCGCAGCATGCGCGCCACCGTCATCCACGCTCCGCACGACATCCGCGTGGAGGAGGTGCCCGACCCGGCGATCCAGCAACCCACCGATGCGGTGCTGCGCGTCCTGCGCGCCTGCATCTGCGGCAGTGACCTGTGGGCGTACCGCGGCGAGTCGGCCCGGCGGCCGGGCCAGCGCATCGGCCACGAGTTCCTCGGCGTGGTCGAGGAGGCGGGCTCCGAGGTCACCGGCTTCCGGCCCGGAGACCTGGTCGTCGCGCCGTTCGTCTGGTCCGACGGGACCTGCGACTTCTGCTCGGAGGACCTGCAGACGTCCTGCCCGCAAGGCGGCTTCTGGGGCTCGGTCGGCTACGACGGCGGCCAGGGCGAGGCCGTACGCGTGCCCTTCGCCGACGGCACCCTCGTCAAGCTCCCGGCCGAAGCCGTGTCCGACGACCGGCTGCTGACCGCGCTGCTCGCGCTCTCCGACGTCATGGGCACCGGGCACCACGCGGCGATCGGCGCCGGCGTCACCCGGGGCTCCACCGTCGCGGTCGTCGGTGACGGCGCGGTCGGGCTGTGCGGTGTGCTGGCCGCCAAGCGGCTCGGCGCCGAGCGGATCATCGCGCTCGGCCGCCACCAGGCGCGTACCGACATCGCCAAGACCTTCGGGGCCACCGATGTCGTCGCCGAGCGCGGCGACGCGGCCGTCGCGGCCGTCCGCGAGCTCACCGGCGGTCAGGGCGCACACGCCGTGATCGAGGCCGTCGGCACCGAGCAGTCGATGCGCACGGCCGTCGAGATCACCCGCGACGGCGGCGCGATCGGCTATGTCGGCGTGCCGCACGGCAGCGGCACCGGCCTGGACCTCTCCGTCATGTTCGACCGCAACATCGCCCTGCGCGGTGGCGTCGCGCCCGTGCGCGCTTACATACCGGAGCTGCTGCCCGACGTCCTGGACGGCACGATCGACCCGTCGCCCGTCTTCGACCTGTCGGTCGGCCTCGACGGCGTCCCCGCGGGCTACCGGGCGATGGACGAGCGCACCGCGCTCAAGGTCCTCATCAAGCCGTAGAACCAGCACAGGGCCGGACGCGAAACGCCGCGTCCGGCCCCGAACAGCACTGTTCCGCCTGCTGTTACCGGCGAACCGCGTCCAGCGCGTCCGCGACACCCGTCCCGTAGAAGGCGTTCTTGCCCTTGGGGCCCTCGCACACCGCGTCGACCTTGCCGTCGGCGTCGATGTCGTACGGGTTGGTGCAGGCCGTGTCGTCCGCCTCCGCGTACAGCAGCGCCTTCACCTGCGCCGCCGAGGCGTGCGGGTGCTTCGACTTGATCAGCGCGACGACGCCCGCGACATGCGGCGAGGCCATCGACGTGCCGGCCTTGTAGCCGTACTTGCCGCCCGGCAGCGTGGACAGGATCCGGCCGTCGACGGCCGGCGCGTCCGGCCGCTGGAAGAGGGTCGAGTCACCGCCCGGGGCGGAGATGTCGATGACGCCGAGACCGTAGTTGGAGTACGAGGACTTCAGGTTCTTCGCACCCAGCGCGGAGACGGTGACGACCCCGGGAATCTGGGTGGGAATGTCCAGGCACTCACGGGGGTTGATGACCCGCTCGACGGGGGTGGTGTCGTTCGGGCTCGTCGCGTCGGGGAGTTCGTCGGCGGCGAGGTCCATCTTGGAGTTGCCGGCCGCGGCGACGTTCACGACGCCCTTGCGCTCCGCGTACCCGATGGCCCGGCGGTGTGCCTCGACCAGAGCCCCCTGGTCGAGGTCGTTCTTGCAGTTGAACAGCCACGGGTCGGTGTAGTAGCTGTTGTTGGTCACATCGACGCCGTGCTCGGCGGCCCAGACGAAGCCGCAGACGACCGCCTCGGTGTAGAAGAAGCCGTCCGTGGTCGCCACCTTTATGCCGGAGACCTTGACGCCCGGGGCGACACCGGTGACGCCGACGCCGTTCTTGGCCGCGGCGATCGTGCCCGCGACATGCGTGCCGTGGTCACTCTCATTGGCGGCCGGCCGCCAGGAGCCGGGAGTGGTGTCCGGCTTGCCGGTCACACAGTTGGCCGACGCCTTGGCGTCGAAGTTGGGCGCGAGGTCGGGGTGGGTGTCGTCAACACCCGTGTCGATGACCGCGACCGTGACCTTCCGGCTGCCCAGCGTCTTCTCGTGAGCCTTGTCCGCCTTGATGGCGGGCAGGTCCCACTGAAGCGGCTCGAGCGGGTCCTGGCCGGCGGTGGCCTGCGCCGCCGCGGTCTTCGCCTCCTGGGCGGTCAGCGGGCGCTCGGAGCCGATCGCCGTGTCCGCCGCCGGAGCGATCGGCGCCGTGCGCGTCGCACCGGCCGACTGGACGCCCCTGACCTGACGGATCGTCTTGGCGAAGTCGGGGTTCTGCGAGTGGACGACGATGACGCCTATCTGGTCATACGCGATCACCACCGAACCGCCGGCCTTGGCTATCGCCTTCTTCACCGACTTGGCGGTGCCATGACCGCCCTTGACGTTCACCACGTACGACAGCTTCGGACCGTCGGTCGCCACCGCGGCGGGCACTTCGTCCGCCGGGGCTGCCGAGGCGGCTCCCGCGGGAAGGAAGCCGAGCGAGGCCGTGAGCGCCAGACCGGCGGGAAGTGCGAGTGCGCGCCGCCGTCTGGATCCCAGATGAGCCATGGGTTCTCCACATCATCCGTGTCCCGCCCAGACCCCTATGAAATGGGCGGGTACATGACCAGCGAAGCTATCGCCGATCATGGCCGCCCATCAATCAGTTCGAGAAGAAACCCGAAGAAAACCGGGAAGAAAAAGGCCGATGTTGAACCGGTCCGGTGTGCTCTCCGTGCCGTTGTCAGGGGGTGGAGCAACATCAAAACCACTCCCCCAGTGAGGCCCCCTTGTCCACCCCCACCGCACCCGCGTCGCGAGGAGATTCCGTGGCTACCGATGCACCGTCGCCCCCAGGCGGTACGGACACCAGTGCAGCTCAGCCCACGACAGAGCAGTTCATCGAGGTGCAGGAGAGTGCGGAATTCGGCGAACTGCGCCGCACATACCGCTCCTTCGCCTTCCCCCTGACCGTCGCGTTCATCGCCTGGTACCTGCTCTACGTCCTGCTGTCCAACTACGCCGGCGGCTTCATGGGCACCAAGCTTTTCGGCAACATCAACGTCGCCCTCGTCTTCGGACTCGCCCAGTTCGCCACCACCTTCCTCATCGCCTGGCTCTACTCGCGTCATGCAGCCGCGAAGCTCGACCCGAAGGCCGAGGCGATCAAGTCCCGCATGGAGGACGACGCATGAGCGCCGCGCACGCCGCGTATCCCACCGTCCAGCTGGCCGCCGACGGGGCGAGCGAGCACCGGCCGCTGATCATCACGCTCTTCGCGTGTTTCGTCGTCGCCACCCTGTTCATCACCGTGTGGGCCGGCCGCCAGACCAGGAACGCCGCCGACTTCTACGCGGGCGGCCGCCAGTTCACCGGCTTCCAGAACGGGCTCGCGGTCTCCGGCGACTACATGTCCGCCGCGTCCTTCCTCGGCATCGCCGGCGCCATCGCCCTCTTCGGCTACGACGGCTTCCTCTACTCCATCGGCTTCCTGGTCGCCTGGCTGGTCGCGCTGCTGCTGGTCGCCGAACCGCTGCGCAACTCCGGCCGCTACACGATGGGTGACGTCCTTGCGTACCGCATGCGCCAGCGCCCGGTCCGCACCGCCGCAGGCACCTCCACCATCGTCGTCTCGATCTTCTATCTGCTGGCGCAGATGGCGGGCGCGGGCGTGCTGGTCTCGCTGCTGCTCGGCATCACCAGCGACGCGGGCAAGGTCGCGATCGTCGCCCTGGTCGGCGTACTGATGATCGTGTACGTCACCATCGGTGGCATGAAGGGCACCACTTGGGTGCAGATGGTCAAGGCGGTCCTGCTCATCGCGGGCACCGTGCTCATCACCTTCCTGATCCTGCTGAAGTTCAACTTCAACCTCTCCGACCTGCTCGGCAAGGCGGCCGAGAACAGCGGCAAGGGCGCGTCCTTCCTGGAGCCGGGACTCAAGTACGGCAAGACCGGCACATCGAAGCTGGACTTCATCTCGCTCGGCATCGCGCTGGTGCTCGGCACCGCGGGCCTGCCGCACATCCTGATCCGCTTCTACACCGTGCCGACCGCGAAGGCCGCCCGTAAGTCGGTGAACTGGGCGATCGGCATCATCGGCGCCTTCTATCTGATGACGATCGTGCTCGGCTTCGGAGCCGCGGCCCTGCTCAAGCCCGGCGACATCATCGCCTCCAACAAAGCGGGCAATACGGCCGCGCCACTGGCGGCCCTGGAGATCGGCGGAGGCTCGGGATCCACCGGCGGTTCCATTCTGCTGGCGGTGATCTCAGCGGTCGCCTTCGCCACCATCCTCGCGGTGGTCGCGGGCCTGACCCTGGCCTCCTCGTCCTCCTTCGCCCACGACATCTACGCGAACGTCATCCGCAGGGGCAAGGCCACCGAGAAGGAAGAGGTCCGCGCGGCCCGCTGGGCGACCGTCGCCATCGGCGTCGTATCCATCGGGCTCGGCGCGCTCGCCCGCGATCTGAACGTCGCCGGCCTGGTCGCTCTGGCCTTCGCGGTCGCCGCATCGGCGAACCTGCCGACGATCCTCTACAGCCTGTTCTGGAAGAGGTTCACCACGCAGGGCGCTCTGTGGTCGATCTACGGCGGTCTGACCGCGGCCGTCGTGCTGGTGCTCTTCTCACCGGTCGTCTCCGGCAAGCCCACCTCCATGTTCAAGGGGGCGGACTTCTACTGGTTCCCGCTGGAGAACCCGGGCATCATCTCGATCCCGCTGGGCTTCCTGCTGGGCTGGCTCGGCACCCTGCTGTCCAAGGAGGAGCCCGACAAGGGCAAGTACGCGGAGCTCGAGGTCAAGTCCCTCACCGGGATCGGAGCCCACTGACCGGGCATCCGACCGCCCACTGACCGGGCATCGCAGGCATGCCTGGCACGGCCGCGTCGTAGAGTCCTACGACGCGGCCGTGCCGCTCCTCGTGACAATCGGCCCCCTCCGTTGTCGGACCTCTGGCGTAGGCTCGGAGGCAATAAGATCCGCTGAACCGGGGAGGGGGCCCACTGTGCTCATCGACACCTATGGCCGTGTGGCCACTGACCTGCGCGTTTCGCTTACCGACCGGTGCAATCTGCGCTGTACGTACTGCATGCCCGAGGAAGGCCTGCAGTGGCTCGCCAAACCCGATCTGCTCAGTGACGACGAGATCGTCCGGCTGATCCGCATAGCCGTCACCGACCTCGGTGTCACCGAGGTCCGCTTCACCGGCGGAGAGCCGCTGCTCCGCCCCGGCCTGGTCGGAATCGTCGAGCGCTGCGCCGCGCTCGAGCCCCGCCCCAGGATGTCCCTGACCACCAACGGCATCGGACTGAAGCGCACGGCGAGCGCCCTGCAGGCCGCCGGCCTGGACCGGGTCAATGTCTCGCTGGACACCCTGCGGCCCGACGTCTTCAAGACCCTGACCCGTCGCGACCGCCACCACGATGTGCTGGACGGCCTGGAGGCCGCCCGCGCCGCGGGCCTCACCCCGGTCAAGGTCAATACGGTCCTGATGCCCGGCCTCAATGACGACGAGGCCCCCGAGCTGCTTGCCTGGGCCGTGGCCAACGACTACGAGCTGCGCTTCATCGAGCAGATGCCGCTCGACGCGCAGCACGGCTGGAAGCGCGACGGGATGATCACCGCAGGCGACATCCTCGCTTCGCTGCGTACGCGCTTCACGCTCACCGCCGAGGGCGAGGGGGAGCGCGGCTCCGCGCCGGCCGAGCGCTGGATCGTGGACGGCGGACCGCACCGCGTCGGGGTCATCGCCTCCGTCACCCGCCCCTTCTGCGCGGCCTGCGACCGCACCAGGCTCACCGCCGACGGTCAGGTGCGTTCGTGTCTGTTCGCCCGCGAGGAGACGGATCTGCGCGCGGCGCTGCGCTCCGAGGCTCCGGACGAGGAGATAGCCCGTATCTGGAAGCTGGCGATGTGGGGCAAGAAGGCGGGCTCGGGCCTCGACGATCCGTCGTTCCTGCAGCCCGACCGCCCGATGTCGGCGATCGGCGGCTGAGCGTCGGCCGGACCAGCGTCAGTACGGCGGCTGACCGTCATCGGACCAGCGTCAGTGATCCGCGGCTGAGCCGGAGCCGTGGCCCCGCTCCCACTCCTCGAGCGTCACCACATCCTTCAGAAAGCCGCGCAGGCCAAGGAAGTTGGAGAGATGCTCGCGGTGATCGTCACAGGCGAGCCACGTCTTGCGGCGCTCGGGGGTGTGCAGCTTCGGGTTGTTCCACGCGAGCACCCAGACCGCGTCGGCGCGGCAGCCCTTCGCGGAGCAGATGGGGGTCTCGTCACTCACTCTTACGTCCGTACGGAGAAGGCCACCACATGGCGACGCCGAGCAGCCACGGGGGGAGCTGCCCGGCGTCGGTCCGTCGCTCCGACGGGGGATGCGGAGCGCGCTTCGAAGTATGTCACGGCATGCGGGGTGCGGTGCACCGGAACTTCATGATTGATCTGAGCTTTTCCTGAGCTTCCCAGGCGCGGTGGAATCAGCTTTGTTCCCGCTGCTGACGCTCCTGTCGGCCGGCGTCGGCTTCCGGCTCGGGTTCCGCGGCGGGGGCGGTCGAGGCGGGGGCGATCATCGGCGGAGTAGGTACGGTGACGAACGTCGAGGGCAGCGAAGGAGCGCTTTCCCGGCCCGCGTTGGCGATCACGACGGCGATGTACGGGAGAATTCCGCCGAGCACCAGCGCCACGATCGCCACAGGGCGTTCCACATTCCACAGGACAGCGGCGAGGATCACCGACAGGGTCCGCACCGACATGGAGATCACATAGCGGCGCTGTCGGCCGCGCACATCATCGGCGAGGCCCTGCCGGGCTCCCGTGATCCGGAAGACCTCCGCATTGCCGTGCTTCCGCATCACGTTCCACCACCAGGTTTCCATGTCGGACACTCCCCGGTCCTGACGGCTTCCACGGTACGCCGCAGCTCCGACACCTACGAGAGGGGGTCGGGCCCGGGTTGCGGGCGCGGGCTGCGTCTTCGCGCGTATGGCGCCGCCCGACATGCGCTGTATGGCGGACAAGCCGAGACTGAGGCGTAACTGCTCACGCAGAGCCGTACGAGGAGGCAGCCATGGGCTGGTTGTGGGCGATCATCGTGGGATTCGTACTCGGGCTGATCGCCAAGGCGCTCATCCCGGGCAAGCAGCACCTGCCCCTCTGGCTGACCACCATCTTGGGCATCGGTGGGGCCTTGCTCGGCAACTGGATGGCATCGGGGCTGGGCATCGAGGAGACCAGGGGCATCGACTGGGGCCGTCATGCCCTTCAGCTCGGTGCGGCTGTCCTCCTCGTCCTCTTCGGGGACAAGGTCTACAACTCCTCACGCCGCCGCAGAAGCAGAGCCTGAGGGCGCCCGCGCGCAGAGCGGCGGCGGCCGGCCGGGCACGATGCCCGCCCGGCCGCCGCGCTGTTTTGCCTAACCCGTGACCTCGACCGCGGCGAGGTTCTTCTTGCCCCGGCGCAGTACGAGCCAGCGGCCGTGCAGCAGATCCTCCGGGGCCACCACCGCGTCCTCGGCCGTGACCTTGACGTTGTTCACGTAGGCCCCGCCCTCCTTCACCGTGCGGCGGGCCGCCGACTTGCTGGCCACCAGACCCACCTCGGCGAACAGGTCCACGACCGGAGCCGGCTCGGCGACCCTGGCGTGCGGCAGTTCGGAGAGTGCCGCGCGCAGCGTCGGCTCGTCGAGCTCGGCCAGCTCGCCCTGCCCGAAGAGCGCCTTCGACGCGCCGACGACCGCCGCGCACTGGTCCGCGCCGTGGACGAGCGTCGTCAGCTCTTCCGCGAGCGCCCGCTGCGCGGCACGCGCCTGCGGCCGCTCCTCGGTGAGCCTCTCCAGCTCCGCGATCTCCTCGCGGGACTTGAAGCTGAAGATCCGCAGGAACTTGGAGACGTCCCGGTCGTCCGCGTTCAGCCAGAACTGGTAGAAGGCGTACGGAGTGGTCCGCTCAGCGTCCAGCCAGACCGTGCCGGTCTCCGTCTTGCCGAACTTCGTGCCGTCGGCCTTGGTGATCAGCGGGGTGGCCAGCGCATGCACCGCGGCCTCCGGCTCGACCCGGTGGATCAGGTCGGTGCCCGCGGTGAGATTGCCCCACTGGTCGCTGCCGCCGGTCTGCAGGACGCAGCCGTACCGCCGGTACAGCTCCAAGAAGTCCATGCCCTGCAGGATCTGGTAGCTGAACTCGGTGTAGCTGATGCCCGCGTCGGAGTTCAGCCGCCGGGAGACCGCCTCCTTCGCGATCATCTTGTTGACCCGGAAGTACTTCCCGATGTCGCGCAGGAAGTCGATCGCCGACAGACCCGACGTCCAGTCCAGGTTGTTGACCATGATCGCGGCGTGCGGACCCTCGAAGTCGAGGAACCGCTCGATCTGGCCGCGCAGCCGGTCCACCCAGCCTGCGACGACCTCCGGCGCGTTGAGCGTGCGCTCGGAGTTCGGCTTCGGGTCGCCGATCAGACCGGTGGCGCCGCCGACCAGGCCCAGCGGACGATTGCCCGCCAGCTGGATCCGGCGCATGGTCAGGATCTGGACAAGATTGCCGAGGTGCAGGCTGGGCGCCGTCGGGTCGAAGCCGCAATAGAACGTGACGGGACCGTCCGCGAACGCCTTGCGCAATGCGTCCTCGTCAGTGGAGAGGGCGATCAGCCCCCGCCACTGCAGTTCGTCGACGATGTCCGTCACGTCTCTCGCGTCTCCTTCGCTGTGCCAATGGACTGTGTACGAGGTTATACGCCCTGGCTGACCGAACTCATATTGAAATCCGGGACCCGGAGCGCGGGCATCGCGGCCCGCGTGAACCAGTCGCCCCACTCGCGCGGCAGCGTCTTTTCGGTGCGGCCGGCCTCCGTGGCCCGGGACAGCAGGTCGACGGGCGACTCGTTGAAGCGGAAGTTGTTCACCTCGCCGACCACCTCGCCGTTCTCCACGAGGTAGACGCCGTCCCGGGTCAGCCCGGTCAGCAGCAGCGTCGCCGGGTCGACCTCGCGGATGTACCAGAGGCAGGTCAGCAGCAGCCCGCGGGCGGTCGCCGAGACCATCTCGTCCAGTGAACGCTCACCGCCGCCGTCCAGGATCAGATTGCCGATCCCGGGGGCGACCGGCAGCCCGGTCAGACCGGCGCTGTGCCGGGTGGTGATCAGGTGCTCCAGCTTTCCGCCGCGCACCCAGTCCGTCGCCGACAGCGGCAGACCGTTGTCGAAGACCGACGCGTCGTCGCCGGAGGAGTGCGCGATCACGAACGGCGCGGACTCCAGTCCCGGCTCGTTCGGGTCGCTGCGCAGGGTCAGCGGCAGCGGCGAAAGGGTCTCGCCGACGCGGGTGCCGCCGCCCGGCTTGGAGAACACCGTCCGGCCCTCGGCCGCGTCCCGGGCCGTTGACGACCACATCTGGTAGATCAGCAGATCCGCCACCGCGGTGGGCGGCAGCAGCGTCTCGTACCGGCCCGCGGGCAGATCGATCCGGCGTTCCGCCCAGCCGAGCCGCTGTGCGAGCTCCGCGTCGAGCAGGCCGGGGTCGACATCCTTGAAGTCCCGCGTGGCGCGGCCCGCCCAGGCGGAACGCGAGCGGTCCGGCGACTTGGCGTTGAGCTCCAGCGTGCCGTTGGGCTGGTCATGACGGAGCCGCAGCCCCGTCGACGTACCGAGATAGGTGGAGGTGAACTCGTGGTTGGCGAAGCCGTACAGCTCGCGCTCACCGGCCCGGGCGCGGGCGAAGGCCTCGCCCAGCGCGGGCGCGAAGTCCGCGAAGACGGCGGAGGAGGTCTCGGCGGGCGCGTCCGTGAAGTCGGGGGAGGAGGGGACCCCCTCGACAAGCGGCTGGGCGTCCTCGGCGGGGTCGGCCCCGCGGGCGGCGGCCTCCGCGGCCCGAACCAGCGGCTCCAGGTCGTCCGCGGTGACGGCGGAGCGCGACACGACACCGGATGCGGTGCCTTCGGCGCCGTCGATGGTCGCGATGACGGTGAGGGTGCGGCCGCGGGTGACGCCGTTGGTGGTCAGGGCGTTGCCGGCCCAGCGCAGATTGGCGGAGGAGTGCTCGTCGGCGACGACGACGCAACCGTCGGCGGTGGACAGCTCCAGGGCCCGCTCGACGATCTCGTGCGGCTTGCTGTTGCGGCTCATCGACCGGCCTCCTGCGTCGTGTTGAGACTGTGCTTGCCCGGGGGGCGCCCCCCGGACCCCCGGAAGATTGCGTGGTGCCCGCTCACCGGCCCGCCTCCTGCGTCGTGTTCAGAATGTTCACGCCGCGGAACAGCGCGGACGGGCAACCGTGCGAGACCGCCGCGACCTGGCCCGGCTGGGCCTTGCCGCAGTTGAACGCGCCGCCCAGCACATACGTCTGCGGGCCGCCCACCTTGTCCATCGAGCCCCAGAAGTCCGTCGTCGTCGCCTGGTACGCCACATCCCGCAGCTGACCCGCCAGCCTGCCGTTCTCGATGCGGAAGAAGCGCTGCCCGGTGAACTGGAAGTTGTAGCGCTGCATGTCGATCGACCACGAGCGGTCGCCGACCACATAGATCCCGCGCTCCACCCCGCCGATCAGATCCTCCGTCGACAGACCACCGGGTTCCGGCTGCAGCGATACGTTCGCCATCCGCTGCACCGGCACATGGCCGGGCGAATCCGCGTACGCGCAGCCGTTGGACCGGCCGAGGCCTGTCAGCTTCGCGATCCGCCGGTCCAGCTGGTAGCCCACCAGCGTGCCGTCCTTCACGAGGTCCCACGACTGCGCCGCGACGCCCTCGTCGTCGTAGCCGATCGTGGCAAGCCCGTGCTCGGCGGTCCGGTCGCCCGTCACATTCATGATCGAGGAGCCGTACGCCAGCTTCCCCAGCTTGTCGAAGGTCGCGAAGGACGTCCCGGCATACGCCGCCTCGTACCCCAGCGCCCGGTCCAGTTCGGTGGCGTGGCCGATCGACTCATGGATGGTCAGCCAGAGATTCGACGGGTCGACCACCAGGTCGTACCGCCCGGCCTCGACGCTCGGCGCACGCATCTTCTCGGCCAGCAGCGGCGGGATCTGCTCCAGCTCGGACTCCCAGTCCCAGCCCGTGCCGGTCAGATACTCCCAGCCGCGCCCCACCGGCGGCGCGATCGTGCGCATCGAGTCGAATTCGCCCGTCGTCTCGTCGACGGCGACGGCCGTGAGCGAGGGATGCAGCCGAACCCGCTGCTGCGTGGTGACGGTGCCCGCGGTGTCCGCGTAGAACTTGTTCTCCTGGACGGTGAGCAGCGCCGCGTCCACGTGCGCCACCCCCTCCGCCCGCAGCAGCCGCACGCTCCACTCCGTCAGCAGCGCGGTCTTCTCCTCGTCCGGCACCCCGAACGGATTGATCTCGTACGAGGAGATCCAGGTGCGGTCGGCGTGCACCGGCTCGTCCGCCAGCTCCACCCGCTCGTCGGAGCCCGCCGCGGCGATCACCTTCGCCGAGAGCTTGGCCATCGCGATCGCCTGGCCCGCGACCCTGGCCGCCGCGTCCATGGTCATGTCGACCCCGGAGGCGAACCCCCAGGCGCCGCCGTGCACCACCCGGACCGCGTACCCGAGGTCCGTGGTGTCCGATGAACCGGCGGGCTTGGCATCGCGCAGCCGCCATGCCGCGCTGCGTACGCGCTCGAAGCGGAAGTCGGCATGCTCGGCGCCGAGCGCACGCGCCCGGGCGAGTGCCGCGTCGGCGAGGGCCCGCAGCGGCAGCGCTGTGAAGGCTTCGTCGATGGAATGAGGCACGGATGTCTCCTGTCGTCGAGACGGGTCGCCCTGATCATGTCGCGCCGGAGGGCTGGTTGCCCAGCGCCATTCTGTAGGGACCCGACAGTGACTGGATGAAGGCGCTGTCAGGGCCCGATTCTCCGCGAGAGGGACAGGACCGATAGGTTTCCGAGGTACCAGACCGCTATCGAAAGGGTGATCCGTTGAGCCGCTCGGTTCTCGTCACCGGAGGAAACCGGGGCATCGGCCTCGCCATCGCCCGCGCGTTCGCAGATGCCGGCGACAAGGTCGCGATCACGTACCGCTCCGGCGAGCCGCCGGCCGGCTTCCTGGCCGTCAAGTGCGACATCACCGACGCCGAGCAGGTGGAGCAGGCCTACAAGGAGATCGAGGACAAGCACGGTCCGGTGGAGGTGCTGGTGGCCAACGCCGGTGTCACCAAGGACCAGCTGCTGATGCGGATGTCCGAGGAGGACTTCGTCTCCGTCATCGACACCAACCTCACCGGCACCTTCCGGGTCGTCAAGCGCGCCAACCGCGGCATGCTGCGCGCCAAGAAGGGCCGTGTCGTGCTGATCTCCTCAGTGGTCGGGCTGCTGGGCTCGGCGGGGCAGGCCAACTACGCCGCCTCCAAGGCCGGTCTCGTGGGCTTCGCCCGCTCCCTCGCCCGTGAGCTGGGCTCGCGGAACATCACGTTCAACGTCGTCGCACCCGGCTTTGTCGACACCGACATGACTCAGGCGCTCACGGACGAGCAGCGCGCGGGCATCGTCTCGCAGGTGCCGCTCGGCCGCTATGCGCAGCCGGAGGAGATTGCCGCAGCGGTGCGCTTCCTCGCCTCCGACGACGCCTCGTACATCACTGGAGCCGTCATCCCCGTTGACGGCGGATTGGGCATGGGTCACTGATCACCATGAGTGGAATCCTCGCCGGCAAGCGCATTCTCGTCACGGGCGTCCTCACCGAGGGGTCCATCGCCTTCCACGCGGCCAAGGTGGCGCAGGAGGAGGGCGCGGAGGTCATCCTCACCGGCTTCGGGCGGCTCACCCTCGTCGAGCGCATCGCCAAGCGGCTGCCCAAGCCCGCCCCGGTCATCGAACTCGATGTCACCAACCAGGAGCACCTGGACTCCCTCGCGGACAAGATCCGCGAGCACTCCAGCGACGACTCGGGCCTCGACGGCATCGTGCACTCGATCGCCTTCGGCCCGCAGGGCGCCTTCAACTTCCTGGAGGCGGGCTGGGAGGACGTGTCGACCGCGGTGCAGGTCTCCGCGTACTCCTACAAGTCGCTGACCATGGCCTGCCTGCCGCTGATGGAGCGGGGCGGCTCGGTCGTCGGTCTCACCTTCGACGCCACCATCGCTTGGCCGAAGTACGACTGGATGGGCGTGGCCAAGGCGGCGCTCGAGTCCACCAACCGCTACCTCGCCCGCGACCTGGGCGCCAGGAACATCCGCTGCAACCTGATCGCGGCCGGCCCGATCAAGTCGATTGCCGCGAAGTCGATCCCGGGCTTCGAGGAGCTCGCGGACGTCTGGAACCACCGGGCCCCGATCGGCTGGGACCTGGCCGACCCGGAGCCGGCCGGCCGCGGTGTCGTGGGTCTGCTCTCGGACTTCTTCCCGCGGACCACGGGCGAGATCGTCCACGTCGACGGCGGCGTACACATGATGGGTGCGTAGGACGCCTTCGGCGTCGGCACCGTAAGGCGGCCGGGCCGAGTCCGGTGCGGCCGCGACAGTGTCCAAGGCCCGAGGCGGCGTACGTCAACGATGCCCCGTTCCCCGCAGCGCGCGGGGAACGGGGCATCGCCCGTTCGGCCGCCAAAGCGCGCGCCGCGGCGCGCGGGCGGCGACGCTGGAGAGGCAATCCCCCTTGTGGTGCAGCCGCGGCCCACCCGGCCGCAGTACGGCCGAGGAGGTCCCGCTTGTGCGTCCGACCTGGCGTTATGCCTCCGTACTGGCCGCGGTGACGGTCACGCTCTGGACGGCGCCGCTCGCCGTCTCGCAGCAGCACCGCGACAAGCCGAAGCCCGAGCCCAAGCCGCAGGCCTTCGAAGCCGACTGCCGTACGGTCATCGACGGCTCCCGGGCCACCGCCTACTGCCACAACCCCTACCCCGCCACCGACCGCGTCCAGCTGCACATCGAGTGCGCCCGCTGGTGGGACATCGACGTGGACAGCGCGCCCGTCGACATCGCCCCCGCCGGGTACGTCGAGCTCACCGACCGCTGCTGGAAGGAGATCAGCTCGGTGTGGGTCAGCCACCAGCCCCAGCGGGACGCCGCAGGCACATGAACGGGTAGCTTGCCGCCTCCGCGGCCGCGGCCTCGCCGTCGCCCGCCCGGATCGCCGCGACCATCCGCGCGTGGTCCATGGCGTTCTCCGGGCCCAGCTCCTGGCCCACGTCGTCGCGCAGCCAGTCCCGCAGCAGATCGCCCAGGTCGGCGTAGAGCTCGGTGAGCACCTCGTTGTGCGAGGCCGCCACGACGGCCATGTGGAAGGTCGAGTCCGCGGCGACGAACTGCTCCGCGTCGCCCGCCTGCCATGCCTCGTCGCGCCGGGCGAGCAGCGTCTCCAGCTGCCCCAGGTCCTTTTCCGTACGCCGCTCCGCGGCCAGCCGGGCGGCCGAGGACTCGAGCGTCGAGCGCACTTCGGCGATGTGCCGGGGGCTGGCGTCGGCGAAGCGGCGGTGCATCACGCCCGCCAGTTCGCTCGTGGCCACGACGTACGTCCCCGAGCCCTGCCGGATGTCCAGCAGCCCGTTGTGCGCGAGCGCGCGCACGGCCTCGCGGACGGTGTTACGAGCCACGCCGAGCTGCTCGACCAGCTCCGGTTCGGTGGGGATACGGGAACCGACCGGCCACTCGCCCGAGGTGATCTGGTTCCGCAGCTGCGCGATCACCTGGTCGGTGAGCCCCGAACGCCGGGGGGAGGTCAGCGACATCGTGCTCCTTGCGAAAGGCTCGTGGACGATTGGACAACCAATCATCCCATGATTCTATGATGGCTCTCATGCCCGACGAGACCCAGACCGAGACCCAGACCCGCACCCTGAGCCCCGCCGCAACGGACCGTACCGCCGTGGGTGTCCCGGCCCCGCGGCTCTGGCTCACCCGGCTCGTCGTCGTCGGCATCGTCCTCGCGGCACTCAACCTCCGTCCCGCGATCACCAGCCTCGGCGCACTCCTCGAAGAGGCCCGGGTCGGACTGCACATGAGCGGCAGCGTGGCCGGCGTACTCACCTCGGTGCCGCCACTCTGCTTCGCGGTCTTCGGGATCGCCGCGCCGCGGCTCGCCCGCCGCTTCGGCCCCGGCGCCGTCGTCTGCGCAGGCATGGCCGCCATCGCGACCGGCCTGCTGATCCGCCCCTTCGCGGGCGGCACGGCGGGCTTTCTCGCCGCCAGCGCGCTCGCGCTCATGGGCATCGCCGTCAGCAACGTCCTGATGCCGGTGATCGTCAAGCGGTACTTTCCCGATCGCGTCGGCTCCATGACGGGGCTCTACTCGATGGCGCTGGCACTCGGCACCTCCGTCGCCGCGGCCGCGACCGTGCCCATGACCGAGGCCCTGGGCGGTAGTTGGCGGGTCGGCCTCGGCCTCTGGGCGGTCCTCGCCGTCCTCGCCGTGCTGCCCTGGATCGGCCTGGCCGGTGACCGCGGCGCGGATGCGCGAAGCGCCGCACGCCCCGGCGCCGAGCAGAGCCCCGCGCCCCGGGTCACCCGCAGCCGCACCGCATGGGCGCTCGGCTGCTTCTTCGGCCTCCAGGCCACCGGCGCGTACATCACCATGGGCTGGATGCCGCAGATCTTCCGTGACGCGGGGGTCTCGGCGGGCACGGCCGGGGTGCTGCTCGCCGTGACCATGGTGATGGGCGTGCCACTCGCCTTCGTCATCCCGCGACTGGCCACCCGGATGAAGACCCAGGGTCCGCTCGTCGTCGCCCTCGGCCTGTGCGGACTGACCGGCTACACGGGCCTGTTCTTCGCACCGGCCGCCGGAGCCTGGGCATGGGCGCTGCTGCTGGGCGTCTCCAACTGCGCCTTCCCGCTCGCCCTCACCATGATCGGCATGCGGTCCAGGACCGGGGCCGGAGTCGTGCGGCTGTCGGCCTTCGCGCAGTCCACCGGCTATCTGATCTCCATCCCGGGTCCGCTGCTGGTGGGCGTGCTCTACCAGCACAGCGGCGGCTGGGAGCTGCCGATCGCCCTGATGGCGGGGCTGATCGTGCCGCAGATCGCGGTGGGTGTGCTGGCCGGGCGGGACCGGACGATCGAGGACGAATGCTGAGGTGCGAGACTGGTTGCATGCCTGTGCTCGACCCGAACCCCCAAAATGGCCAGAAGAAGCTCCTCTACGTCTTCGGAGCCATGATCGCCGTCACGGTCGTGATCGCGATCATCGCGTCCATCGCCTCGCCCTGACGCGGGCGTTCGGCGCTCCGCGGCCCTGATGGTGGTGCTGGCCCCACCGTCCCCTAGGGGGTCAGGCTCAGGGTGAAGTGGGTGGGTCACCGGATGGGCCGGGCTGCCCATGATCCGTAGGTTTGCAGCATCAGACCGCAGACCTACGGAACCCCGGAGGCGGCCATGTCGGCCCACACGCACACCCCGTCCACCGGTAAGGCCGCGGGCAGCGTCGACATCCGGCTGCCGTGGTGGGCCGTGGCACTGCCCATGCTCGCCTTCGTCGTGCTGCTCCTGCTGATCGCGGACCCCGCCCAGGCGCAGGCCGCGGGCGGCGAGCCCGCGGTGGGGCAGATCCTGGAGCGTATCCAGCAGACGCTGTCCCGGTGAGTGATTCACCCGTCATGGGGGAGCCCGTCAACACCCCGCGCCCGCTGGCGCATTTCATGCGAAGCTGGGGTGCATGAGCGACGCCGTGTCTTCCGCGGGGACTGCCCCCGGATCCCCTGAATCCCGCAGGATTGTGCTCCTCCGGCATGCGAAGGCCGACTGGCCGCAGGTGTCCGACCATGACCGCCCGCTCGCGGAGCGCGGCCGCATGGAGGCCTCGGTGGCCGGCCGCAGGCTGGCCGATTCCGGTATCGCCTTCGACCTGGCTCTGTGCTCGACCGCGAGCAGAACGCGCGAGACGTGGAAGCTGGCGGTGCACGAGCTGCCGCACCGCCCCAAGACGGTGTACGAGGAGCGGCTGTACGAAGCCTCTCTCGGCGAGCTGATCGCGCTGCTGAACGAGACCCCGGACGAGGTCAACGATCTGCTTGTGATCGGCCACAACCCCGGGGTGCACGCGCTCGCGGACGCGCTTGCGGGCAAGGCCGAGGGCGACACGCTGGCGCGGATGACCCAGAGCGGCTTCCCGGCTGCGGCGTTCGCGGTCGTCAGCTTCACCGGCTCCTGGAAGTCCGTCGAGCACAACATGGGCACGCTGGTCGAATACTGGGCGCCGCACGAGTAACACCCCTGTCCGGTACGTACTGTGTCCTTCCGGGGGCAACCCCCGGACCCCCGGCCGACAAAAACGGGCCCCGGCGCGAAGTCTGCGCGCCGGGGCCTTGTACTGCGTCGGGTCAGCAGTGTCCGGTCAGTGTTCTTCGCCCTCGCCGTCCGCGGCCTCGACCTCTTCGCGGGTGATGCCCATCAGGTAGAGGACGGTGTCCAGGAACGGCACGTTGACCGCAGTGTGGGCGGCGCGGCGCACGACCGGCTTGGCGTTGAAGGCAACGCCGAGACCGGCCGCATTGAGCATGTCCAGATCATTCGCACCGTCGCCGATCGCGACGGTCTGGGCCAGCGGTACGCCTGCCTCGGCGGCGAACCGGCGCAGCAGGCGGGCCTTGCCCGCGCGGTCCACGATCTCGCCGGTGACACGGCCGGTGAGCTTTCCGTCCACGATCTCCAGCGTGTTCGCCGAGGCGAAATCAAGACCGAGGCGTTCCTTGAGGTCATCGGTGACCTGCGTGAACCCGCCGGAGACGACGCCGACTTGGAAGCCGAGGCGCTTGAGGGTACGGATCAGGGTACGGGCGCCGGGAGTCAGCCGGACCTCGGCGCGCACCTTGTCGACGACCGAGGCGTCGAGCCCCTTGAGCAGCGCGACGCGGGCGTGCAGTGACTGCTCGAAGTCGAGCTCCCCGCGCATTGCGGCGGCGGTGACCTCGGCGACCTTGTCCTCGCAGCCCGCGTGTGCGGCGAACAGCTCGATGACTTCGTCCTGGATGAGGGTCGAGTCCACATCCATGACGATCAGGCGCTGGGCCCGGCGGTGCAGCCCGGCCGACACAACCGCGATGTCGACACCGATCCCGGCGGCCTCGGTCGCCAGTACGGTGCGCAGGGCCTCGGTCTCCGTACCCGACACCGCGAATTCGACGGCCGTGACCGGGTACTTGGCGAGCCGGAAGATCCGGTCGATGTTGCCGCCGGTCGCGGTGATCCTGGCCGCTATGGCGGCGGTGGACTCGGCGGTCAGCGGGTGCCCGAGGACGGTGACGTGCGAACGTCCGCTGCCGCGGGGGCGGTTGTCGCCGGTGCCCGAGATGATCTCGGCCTGCAGCTTCATGGACTCGGCCCAGCTGTGGACGGTGGCGCGGAGGTCCCCTTCGGTGGTCTCACCGACGGTGGGGGCGGTGACGAGGGCGCACAGGACGATGCGGCCCCGGGTGACGACCTGCTCGATGTCGACGACATCGACGGAGTAGGCGGCGAGGGTGTCGAAGAGCCCGGCGGTGATCCCGGGACGGTCCTTCCCGAAGATCTTGACGAGAAGGGTACGTACGTCGGAGGTCTGCGAAGCGCTCATGGTGCTTCCACCGTATCTGGCGGGGCGGCGGGGCAGCGCCCCTGTCCCGCCAGCCGGACACCCCCGGGGCTGGGCCCCGGGCCCCTGGGGGCGGCTCCGGGGGCTGCCGCCCCCGGCGCCGGGGCGCGCCCGCTTCGCGGCGCGATGGGGCGCAGACCGTCCCTGGGGGCTTCGCCTGCGCGGCCTGGGCCGGGCCCTGGACTCCGGGGCGTGCCCGTGTCGCGGCGCGAGCCGCCCCCCCGCCCGGGCGTCGTCGTGGCCGTCGGCCCACGGGCTCCGGCGTGCTGCGCCGCGAAGCCGGCGCATCGGGGTGTGGGGGCGTCAGCCCCCACGTACCCCCTGGGGTACGGGGCGCAGCCCCGGTTCAGGGAATGGGCGGGGTGGGGGAAAAATCCCCGGCCCCAGCCCATTGGCTCCGCCGCCCCCTCAGCCGCCCCTCCGCGGCCTGCCCGGTGGCGGCGGGCCCTCCTCCGGGGCCGCAGGCGGGGGCGGCGGCGAGGGTGGGGGCGGAGCCAGCGGGCTTGCCATCGTCGGGGCGCCGTGGATTTCTGGAGGGAGCCGCAGATACGGGTTCGTCGCATCGTTCGACGGGCGGTACGGCGGCGCCGGACGGTACGGCCCCGGCAGCTCCGCCGCAGACGCAGCGACCGGCGCCGGTGCCGGCTCACCCCGCGTCGCGCACACCAGCAGCGCCCCCACACCCCCCGCACCCGCTCCCCACACCGCACCCAGCAGCAGCGCCACCCCCAGCGACCCGTGCAGCTCGATCCCCGCGCCGAACGCGTCGAAGCCCAGTACCGACAGCGACGCGGACGCCGAGACATCCGTCAGCCACACCAGCAGCGGCAACGCGACCGCCGTCACCGCGGCCAGCCGCACGGCGCACCGCCCCGCGAAAGCCGGCGCCCCCAGCCCTGCCCGGGGCGTGCGCGCCGCCGTGAGCACGCCCGCGTAGAGCATCATCAGGGCCGCCGCGACGGCCAGCAGCCACACCCGCCCGTCCAGTTCCGCCAGCCTGCCCACCGTCGCCGGCTCGTCGGCCGAGACCCGTAACAACTCGTCGAGCGGATCCGGCAGCACCTTCGCCAGCTCACCCTTCGCCCGGCCGTCCCACGGCACGAAGAGACCGAGGGGGACCCCGAGCCACACCCCGTTGGGAGCGCCGAGCAGCGCAGCGCCCGCAATGCGCTTGGGGTTGTCGTCGCCCACCGCCGCGTACCCCGCCGCCGCATACCCCGCGAGCACCGCGACCAGCAGCACCGCCACGACCGCGGACGCCGCCGGCCGTACATTCCGCTTCAGCGCCGCCGACACCGCGCCGCGCGGCAGGGGCGTACGCCGCGAGGCGAGCAGTGAAATCACCAGCACTCCGAGCACCCAGAACAGCGCACCCGCCAGCGAATCCGCGGTGTTCACGCTGAACCCGACCGCAGCCTTCGCGTCCACCAGATCCCCGAGCCGGTCCGGCAGCAGCCCCCCGATGTCGCCGAGCCCCGGCACCTCGATGCCGCCTGCGCCCCCGCCCCGGCCCGGCAGATCGTCAAGACCGAGCTTCGCTCCGTCGATCGTGATCACGTCGTGACCTGCCCACGCCAACCCGCCGACCGTCGCGACGAACAGAACCACCACCCCGGCCGCCCGCGCGGCGAGTTCACTCCCTGAGACATACGGCTCCGCGCGCCTCAGCGAACGTAGAAAGAAGTACGCAAGAAGCAGCGCCCCGACCAGCCCCACCCCAAGTGGCGTGATGTCGACGGCCGTCCGCGCCTGTGCACCTTCCAGCCCGAACGCGGACACTTCACCTGTCGGAGTGACCGATCCGCCCACCGCGAGCACCACCGCCGCCGCGGTCATCGGCCCGAGCGCAGCCGCCGAATCCGCGCCCAGCAGATGCAGTCCGAGCGCCGCCGCGCCCGCCATCCCGACCAGCGCCCAGCTCACCGCGGCGACCGACGCCAGCACCACATCGCCCCACGGCACCTTGCCGGTGCTGCCGCTCGCATCCATCGGACCCCCCGATCCCTGCTGGGTTTGACCCAGTTACCCCCACTCGCGCATGATCCGTACGCACTCATGGGCGCTTACTACTCTCCGGGCGTGTTTCTCCTCCGTCAACGGTCATCCCGGCCGCGGTCTTCACATGGCCCGACTTTCGGATACACGACCGGGCCTGAAATAGTTCCTCACGATGTTCGCCATCCCTAGACTCCCTGCGATGGGGGTATGTCGGGGGACAACTAGTGGGGCATGGAGTGCCGGAACTCGTACTGGAATTGAACGGAAGGACCTGGACCCTCGATCCGTCCAGGTCATACACCCTCGGACGTGATCCGCAGGGCGACCTGGTGATCGACGACGCCAGGGTCTCGTGGCGGCACGCCAGCATCAGCTGGGGCGGCCGCAGTTGGGTGATCGAGGACCACGGCAGCACCAACGGCACATACGTGCAGGGCCAGCGGATCCACCAGATGGAGATCGGCCCCGGCTCCGCCGTGCACCTCGGCAATGCCACCGACGGCCCCCGGCTGAACCTCTCCGGTGCCGCGGCAGGCGCCGGTGCATACAGCGGCCAGGGCGCCGTGCCCCAGCAGCAGGCAGCCAATCAGCAGGCCCACGCTCCGGCGCAGCAGCCGAACCAGAGCTGGCAGCAGCCCCAGGCCGGGCAGCAGCCCCAGGCCGGGCAGCCGCAGCAGGCCTGGCAGCCGCAGGCACAGGTCCCGCACCAGCAGGGACCGGGCGGCGCGGGCGGTGTCGCGGGGGCCCCGCCGGTGTACGGGGACCGCAGCCCGACCACCTTCCACCAGCTGGACCTCGGCCGCGTGATGCGCATCGGCCGTGCGCTCGAGAACGAACTGGTCGTCTCCGACCTCCAAGTCTCGCGTCTGCACGCCGAGTTCACCGCGACCCCCGACGGCCGCTTCCAGATCCGTGACCTCGGATCCCACAACGGCACGTACGTCAACGGTCAGCCGATCGCCAAGTCCGGCACCGTACTCATCGGCCCCAACGACATCGTCGGCGTCGGCCACTCGACCTTCCGCCTTGTCGGCGACCGGCTGGAGGAGTTCGTCGACACCGGCGAGGTCTCCTTCTCCGCCCGCCACCTCACGGTCACGGTCGAGGGCGGCAAGCAGATTCTGCGGGACGTCTCCTTCGGCGTACCGGAGAAGTCGCTGATCGGCGTCATCGGCCCCTCGGGCTCCGGCAAGTCCACCCTGCTCAAGGCCCTCACCGGCTACCGGCCCGCCAACCAGGGCGACGTCCTCTACGACAACCGCAGCCTCTACAAGCAGTTCGCCGAGCTGCGCCAGCGCATCGGTCTGGTTCCGCAGGACGACATCCTGCACAAGGAGCTCACGGTCCGTAAGGCGCTCAAGTACGCGGCCAAGCTCCGCTTCCCCGGCGACACCGCCGAGGCCGAGCGCGAGGCCCGTATCGACGAGGTGCTGCGCGAGCTCAAGCTCGACATCCACAAGGACAAGAAGGTCACCTCCCTCTCCGGCGGCCAGCGCAAGCGCGTCTCCGTCGCCCTGGAGCTGCTGACCAAGCCGTCGCTGATATTCCTGGACGAGCCCACCTCGGGTCTCGACCCCGGCATGGACCGCGACGTCATGCAGCTGCTGCGCGGCCTCGCCGACGACGGCCGCACGGTCCTGGTGGTCACCCACTCCGTCGCCGAGCTGGCGCTCTGCGACAAGCTCCTCGTCATGGCCCCCGGCGGCTCGGTGGCCTACTTCGGCCCGCCCGAGGAGGCGCTCAACTTCTTCGGCTACAGCACCTGGGCCGATGTCTTCTCGGCGTTCGAGAACTACCGCGACTACGACTGGGCGGGCCGCTGGCGCGGTTCGCAGCACTACCAGATGTACGCGGCGGACATCGACGCCGTCGCCGCGCAGTCGGTGAACATGCCGTCGCCGCAGCAGATGCGCCCGCCGAAGCCGCAGAGCTGGGGCTCACAGCTGTGGACACTGATCCGCCGCTACTCCTCGGTCATCGCGTCCGACAAGGGCTTCATGGGACTGATGGTCATCCTGCCCGCGGTCCTCGGCCTGGTCAGCGTGGTCATCCCGGCGAAGTTCGGCCTCGCGCCGCCCACGCCGCCGAGCAAGTTCAACGGCGACGCGGGCACGATCATGCTGATCCTCGCGGTCGGCATGTGCTTCTCGGGCGCGGCCAACTCCGTACGAGAACTGATCAAGGAACGGGTCATCTACGAACGGGAACGGGCCACCGGCCTGGCCCGCTCTGCGTATCTGATGTCCAAGGTGATCGTCCTCGGCGTGATCACGGCCATCCAGGGCGTCATCATCTGCGGCATCGGCTTCGCCACTCGCGAGCTGCCCGAAGAGGGCCTGATCATGCCGCCGGCCGTCGAGATCTGCCTCGTCGTCATCGCGCTGGGCTTTACCTCGATGATGTTCGGCCTGGTCATCTCCTCGCTGGTGAAGACCGCAGAGAAGACCATGCCGCTGCTGGTCATGTTCGCCATCGTCCAGGTCGTCTTCACCGGCATCCTCTTCCAGGTCTACGGATCGCCCGGCCTGGAGCAGTTCGCCTGGCTGATGCCGTCCCGCTGGGCCATCGCGGGTGCGGGCGCGACGCTCGACCTGTCGCACCTGATGCCGCCGTGGGACCCGAACAAGCCCACCGACCTGGACCCCCTGTGGGAGCACTCGGCGGGCCAGTGGGGCATGAACATCACCATCCTGCTCGTGATCGGCGTCCTCTGCGGCATCGCGGTCGCGCGGCTGCTGCGCCGCCACGAGCCCGAGGTCATGCGCAAGTAGGCACGACAGGCATCACCGGCATCACCCGCACGATCCGCAACGCGCCGAAGGGCGGCACCCCGCATGGGGTGCCGCCCTTCCGTGTCAGACGTCACGTGTCAGGCGTGAGACGTCCGACTGCTCAGTAGGCGCTGTTGACGTTGTCGATCGAGCCGTACCTGTCAGCGGCGTAGTTGGCCGCGGCGACGATGTTGGCGACCGGGTCGTACTGGCTGTTGGCAGTACCCGCGACGTGGTAGGCGTCGAACGTCGGCTTGATGACCTGCAGCAGGCCGATCGACGGGGTGCCGTTGATCGCGTTGATGTCCCAGCCGTTGATGGCGTTCGGGTTACCGGCCGACTCACGAATGATGTTGCGGTGCAGGCCCTCGTAGGAGCCCGGGATGTTGTGCTTCTTCATGATGTCGAGCGCCTCGCGGATCCAGCCGTCGAGGTTGTTCGCGTAGATCGGCTTGCGGGCCGCGGCACGGCTGGCGGCCAGCGCCTTGGCGCGCTTCTTCGCGGCGGCCTTGGCAGCGGCCTTCTTGTTGGCCTGGGCGATGTCGTGGGCCTTGGCCGCGTTGTGCGCCCGGGCCTTCGCGTTGGCCTTGGCTATGGCGTGGGCCTTCGCCTTCAGGTGCGCGTTGGCCTTGGCCACGGTGTGGGCGTGGGACTGGGCGTGGGCGACGGCCTCGGCGTGAGCCTTGGTCAGGGCGTGGGCCTTCGCCAGTGCCGCGCGCTCCTGGGCGGACAGCGTCTTCACGGAAGCCGACTTGGCGACGAGGCCCTCGGCCTCGGCGGAGGCGTTGTCAGGGACGAGCGAGAAAGTGAGTGCTGCGACCGCGGCGGCGGCGATACCGGCGATCGAGACTTTGTGGGTCTTGGTCAGGCGGGTGCTGGACGCGGACATACAGGCATACCTCTTCGAATAGCGGAAGTCGCATCAGGCCGGGGCGGCGCTGCGCTCCTCGGCGGCGACGTCGGCAATTCTTAGCGGCCGCAAAATGCCTTGGCAAAGGTGTGACGTACTATCCGCAGTAGTGGATCAGGGTGTCCCAATAGCCCCCTTTCGCCCTCCCCGTCCCCGCTCATGCGCCCTTTATGTATCCACTAGAGGCGTTCGTAAGTGATGTACGTCCTATGCCCGGGCTCACATCGGGCGCGAAACGGTTTCACCATCCGTTGCGCCAGCAATGCAAAGAGTGAGGGCTCTCATTCGGAAGGATGAGGTGGACGTCGCCGAACTCGTGCCAGAGATAGAGATGGCCCAGAGCCTGCTCGTAGGCGCGGCCCAGCGCCTCCCGCCCGGCGATGGCCTCCAGCATCAGCAGATGCGAGGCCTGCGGCTCGTGCAGTCCGGTCAGCAGGCCGTCCACGGCGCGCACCCCGCGCCCCGGAGTGATGACCAGATCCGTCCAGCCCGAGGCCGCGCGCACCACACCGTTGTCGCTTGCCACCGACTCCAGGGCGCGCACGGCCGTCGTGCCCACCGCGATGATCCTGCCGCCCCCCGCCCGCGCGGCATTCACCAGCCACGCCGTCGAGGCGGGCACCTCGAAGCGCTCGGGGTACGGCGGCTCGTGCGTCTCCGCCGACGCCACCCCCGTGTGCAGAGTGAGCGGCGCGAACTGCACCCCGCGGCTCACCAGCTCCGCAACGAGCCCTGCCGTGAAGGGCCGCGCGGCGCTCGGCATCTCCGCGGATCCCGAGCCGTCGGGGCAGGGGAGCGCGAAGACCGTCTGGTACGCGGACAGGGGCTGGTCCCGCACCGTGTATCCGTACCGGATCGGACGGCCGACCCGCCCCAGCAGCGCCGGCACGTCCACGGACACCGACGCCCACCACAGACGCTGCGCACCGGGGACGATCGGCTCCTCCAGTACGAGCCGCTCACCTCCGGGTATGCGTACGACGGCCCCCGCGGGACCACCGGAGCGCGGCAGGGTGCTGCCCGAACCGTCCGGGCTGCGCAGCTCCACCGCCCACCGCCCGTCGTCGCCGCGTGTGGAGAAGTGCACGACGACGGCCTCGCCGCCCACCCGTCCGTTCACGGCGGCGGCCAGCGTGGCGGACGTGTTGACCACCAGGACGTCGCCGGCCCGCAGCTGCCCGGGAAGGTCCCGGAAGGCGTGGTGCGAGACGCCGGTCCCGCGAGAGACCATCAGCCGCACGTCGTCCCGCCCCGCCCCGCGTACTTCGGCGGGCACCCGTGCGGAGAGCTCATCAGGTACGCGCAGGGCGTCGAGCACGGCTGTTCCTCTGGATGTATCGCTCACTGATGCGTCTCCCACTGATGCGTCTCCCACTGATGCGTCGCCCACCGATGTGTCTCTCACCGATGTGTCCGTCACCGGGACGCCCTCAGCAGGTCCGGAGCGGTGTACCGGCCGCTCGCGGGACGCTCGTCCAGCAGGCGCAGAAAGCCCGGCACCACCGTTTCCGGCGAAGGGCGCGGGTCGTCGTCGTCCGGGACCGCGGCGGCGTACAGATCCGTCTGCATGTCGCCCGGGTCGACCGTCCACACCCGCAGCTCCGGCTCCTCCACCGCGAGGACGGCCGCGAGATGGTCGAGCGCCGCCTTCGAGGCCCCATAGCCTCCCCAGGTCTCGTACGCCTCAGCCGCCGCGTCCGAACTGACCGCGATCACCGTCCCCGCCTCCGCGGCCCGCAACAGCGGCAGCGCCTCCTGTACGAGTCCCAGGGCGGCGACCACATTCGTCTCCAGCGCTGCCCGCAGCCCCTCGAGCGGCAGCGCGTCCAGCCGCACCAGCGGCTCCGCACCCAGCGCGCTCGCATTGCTCACCAGCAGGTCGAGCCCGCCGAGCCCGCGGGCTGCCGCCAGCAGCTCCGTACGGTGGCGGGCATCGGTGACATCCCCTGTCACCGCCACCACTCGCGTCCCGTGCGCACCGATGTCGTGCGCGCTCTTCTCCAGCACGTCCGCGGTTCTGGCGCCCAGCACCAGATCCCAGCCCCGCTCGGCGAGGGCCGCAGCCAGTGCGCGCCCCAGCCCCTTCGAAGCCCCCGTGATCACCGCAACTGCCATGGTGTCCATCCCCTTGTCCGCATCGGTGATCCCAACCTAGGAACGCGGCCCACCCGCCGCCTCGTGCGCGGGACCCCACCGGCCAGGGCACTTCGACCTACGTCCCGAGCCCTAAGCGGCTGCCGTCCCCGGTCCGATACGGACTGTCACAACCCGCCGGTACGGTGAGTTCATGAGCCATCGACCCAGCTCCGGCCTCGCGGCCGTGAGCACCGCGCTTCTCGCGATGAGCAGGCATCTCGAGGTGCGTGACGTGCTGAAGACGATCGTCGCCTCGGCGCGCGAGCTGCTCGACGCCGAGTACGCGGCGCTGGGCGTCCCCGACGATCACGGCGGCTTCGCCCAGTTCGTGGTCGACGGCGTCAGCGACGCGCAGTGGAAGGCGATCGGACCGCTCCCGCGGCAGCACGGCATCCTCGCGGCCATGCTCCGCGACGCGAAGACCGAGCGGCTCGCGGATGTCCGCAAGGACCCCCGTTTCGAGGGCTGGCCGTCCGCCCACCCCGACATGTCCGACTTCCTCGGCCTGCCCATCAAGGACGGCGACGAGACGATCGGCGCGCTCTTCCTCGCGAACAAGCGCTGCCCCAGGACCTCTTCCGGCAGGGATGGCTGCGGCTTCACGGAGGACGACGAGGAACTGCTGTCGATCCTGGCCCAGCACGCGGCGATAGCCCTGACCAATGCCCGGCTCTACGAGCGCAGCCGGGAGCTCACCATCGCCGAGGAACGCTCCCGTCTCGCCCATGAGCTGCACGACGCGGTGAGTCAGAAGCTCTTCTCGCTGCGGCTGACCGCACAGGCCGCGGCGGCTCTGGTGGACCGGGACCCGGCCCGCGCCAAGGGCGAGCTGCAGCAGGTCGCGATGCTCGCCGCCGAGGCCGCGGACGAACTGCGCGCCGCGGTCGTGGAGTTGCGCCCCGCCGCCCTCGACGAGGACGGCTTGGTCAACACCTTGCGAACCCATATCCAGGTCCTCGACCGGGCGCACACCGCTCGGGTCACCTTCGACAGCCGCGGCGTCCGCGCCCTGCCCGCGGCCCAGGAGGAGGCCCTGCTGCGGGTTGCCCAGGAGGCCCTGCACAATGCGCTGCGGCACTCCGGTGCCGACCAGGTCGACGTGGTCCTGATCCGCCGCGGTCAGGGGGTCGCCCTCAGCGTCACCGACAACGGCCAGGGCTTCGAGCCCCGGACGATCCGCCGGGCCGGTCGCCATCTGGGACTCGTCTCGATGCGCGACCGGGCGAGCGGCGTCGGTGGAAAGCTCACGGTGCAGTCCGCGCCCGGAAAGGGCACCACGATCGAGATGGAGGTCCCCGGTGGCTGAGAAGACAATGATCCGCGTGCTGCTGGTCGACGACCATCAGGTGGTGCGCCGGGGCCTGCGCACCTTCCTGGAGGTCCAGGACGACATCGAGGTCGTCGGCGAGGCGGCGGACGGGGCGGAAGGGGTCGCCCGCGCCGAGGAGCTGAAGCCGGACGTCGTCCTGATGGACGTCAAGATGCCCGGCATGGACGGCATCGAGGCGCTCCGCAAGCTCCGCGAACTGGCCAATCCTGCACGGGTGTTGATCGTCACCAGCTTCACCGAGCAGCGCACCGTGGTCCCCGCCCTGCGCGCGGGCGCGTCGGGTTATGTCTACAAGGACGTCGACCCCGAGGCGCTGGCCGGCGCGATCCGCTCCGTGCACGCGGGCCATGTGCTGCTCCAGCCGGAGGTCGCGGGCGCGCTTCTCTCGCAGGACGACCCGGGCAGCGGCACGGGCCGCGGCAGCACTCTTACGGAACGCGAGCGGGAGGTGCTCGGCCTGATCGCCGACGGGCGTTCGAACCGCGAGATCGCCCGGGCGCTGGTGCTGTCCGAGAAGACCGTCAAGACCCACGTCTCGAACATCCTGATGAAGCTGGATCTGGCGGATCGCACACAGGCGGCGCTGTGGGCCGTACGCCACGGTCTGACCGGCTAGGACGCGGCTGGGGCGGGCTGGTCCCGGCCGGCGACGGGCCAAGCGGACGGTTCCATTCCGACCCGAGATTCATACTGTCGGGTGTATGTCACTCGTCCGGCGCATCCTGATCGACTCGGCGGCGTTCTCCATGGCGTGCTGCGGCGGCCGGCCGCAGCGAAGCCCAGGAGGATCTGAGAAGTGAAGAACCTGAAGAAGGCCGCAGCCCTCACCATGGTCGCCGGCAGCATCGTCGCCGCGGGCGCGGGCGTCGCGTCCGCCACGACCGGTGGGGCGTACGCGGGCGGCTCGGCGTCGAACTCCCCGGGCGTCGTCTCCGGCAACCTGGTACAGGTCCCGGTCCACGTCCCGGTGAACGTCGTCGGCAACACCGTCAACGTGATCGGCGCGCTCAACCCGGCCTTCGGTAACGAGGGCTACAACGGCTGACGGATGCCCACCGAGGTGTGACCCCAACCCCCAGGCCCAGCCTGGGGGTTGCCCCGTTCCGCACCACCGGGCCCGGCGCACCGTCGCTGGACCAGGGCCCAGCCGCCGGACCCCGCGTCAGCGGCCCCGCTCCCGTTCCTCCACATACGCGTTGTACGCCGCCACCTGGGCCCGCCTCGCCACCCGTTCCACCGGACGCAGCGCCTCACCCCGCGCCGCGATTTCCGACGCGCTCACCGCCCCGCCGTGGCCGTTCTCGTACGCCACCGAGATGAGCAGTCCGATCCGCTGGGCCAGTTCCAACACCCGTACCGCGCGCGGCGGATACCCCGGCGCGAGCGTCTCGGCGGAGCCCCGCTCCGCACGTGCCCGGTAGGCGTCGATCGCCGCCTCCGCCACCGGACCCGACGCCGCCACGTCCAGGCGCGACAGCACCTCCGTCGCGTCCCGCAGTGCCTCCGCGAGTTCCCGTTCCGCCTCCCCGAGCGAAGGCACGTCCGCGGGCGGCGCCTCCCGTACCGCCAGGCAGTGCCAGACGACTTCGACATGTACATCACCCGCCGGCCCGGCCTCGTGCACCTCCGGCACAAGCCCGTACGGCGCTCCCGTCGCGACAACGGCCTCCTCCGCGTCGAGCGCCCGCGCGTTGAACGCCGGCGGCCCGCTGAGCCCCAGCGGATGCCCCGGCGCGGGCAGCGCGACCCGGTACCCGGTCACCCCGAGCGCCCGCAGCCGCCCCAGCGCAAGCGTGAGCCCGACCGGGCCCGCCTCACCCGGCAGCCCCTCCACCCGGTGCACCGCGTCCTCGCCGACAATGGCGAGCGCCGCGTCATCCGGCGATACAAATCCGGCCAACAGGGCATTTCCCCATGCGGCCAGCCGTCCTGAGCGTGGTTCGCAAAGCATGGACCCAGCCTAGGTACCGGACCGGGGGACTGGGCCACCCGACCGGTGGCGTAGGTTTTCCCTGGGAGCTGTGCCCACAGGTGCATAAACCGCCCCCAATACCTCAAGACGATTGCATGGGGAGACAACGCGCTCATGAGCGATGTACTGGAGCTGGTGGACGTATCCGTGGTCCGCGACGGACGCGCTCTGGTGGACGACGTCTCCTGGTCGGTCAAGGAGGGTGAGCGCTGGGTCATCCTCGGCCCCAACGGCGCGGGCAAGACCACTCTCCTCAACATCGCCTCCAGCTATCTCTTCCCGACCAGCGGCACGGCGAAGATCCTCAGCGAGCGCCTCGGCGGCGTGGACGTCTTCGAGCTCCGCCCGCGCATCGGCATGGCCGGCATCGCCATGTCCGAGAAGCTGCCCAAGCGCCAGACCGTGCTCCAGACGGTCCTCACCGCCGCGTACGGCATGACCGCCAGCTGGCACGAGGACTACGACGCCGTCGACGAGGAGCGCGCCCGCGCCTTCCTCGACCGGCTCGGCATGACCGAGTACCTGGACCGCAAGTTCGGCACACTCTCCGAGGGCGAGCGCAAGCGCACCCTCATCGCCCGCGCGATGATGACCGACCCCGAACTGCTGCTCCTCGACGAGCCCGCCGCCGGTCTCGACCTCGGCGGCCGCGAGGACCTGGTCCGCCGCCTCGGCCGGCTGGCCCGCGACCCGTACGCCCCCTCCATGATCATGGTCACGCACCATGTCGAGGAGATCGCGCCCGGCTTCACCCACGTCCTGATGATCCGTCAGGGCAAGGTGCTGGCCGCGGGTCCCATGGAGACCGAGCTGACCTCCCGTAACCTCTCGCTCTGCTTCGGCCTTCCGCTCGTCGTCGAGCGCAAGGGCGAGCGCTGGAGTGCACAGGGCCTCCCGCTCGGCTGACCGAGAGCTCGTTGCCGGCCCTGCTGACCGGATCCGGACCCCGCCATCGCCCCCTGTCCCCACCGCGACCGGCGGACCTACCATGACCACGTGGACATCGACGCATGGGTGTGGTGGCTGATCGGCGCGGTCGGACTGGGCATTCCGCTCGTCCTGACGGCGATGCCCGAATTCGGAATGCTGTCCGCCGGAGCGGTGGCCGCGGCCGTCGTCGCGGCGCTCGGCGGTGGCACGGTCGCCCAAGTGCTCGTCTTCGCCGCGGTTTCCGTCGCGCTCATCGCCGTCGTACGTCCCATCGCGACCCGGCACCGCTCCCAACGCCCCCAGTTCGCGAGCGGAGTCGACGCGCTCAAGGGCCGTCAGGCCGTCGTTCTCGAACGGGTCGACGGCAGCGGCGGCCGCATCAAACTGGCCGGCGAGATCTGGTCCGCGCGCGCACTCGACGCGGATATGTCGTACGAGGCGGGGCAGCAGGTCGACGTCGTGGAGATCGACGGAGCCACCGCCGTGGTCATGTGACCAATGAAAGCCGAACGCCCCCCACACCAGCCCGTGTTCTGGGAAACTCGATCATCAGAATCATCCGGCAGCGAAGGGCACAGGGAACACGATGCAACCGATCATCATCGTCCTGATCATTCTGGTGGTGCTGGTCTTCATCGCCCTGATCAAGACGATCCAGGTCATCCCACAGGCCAGCGCCGCAATCGTCGAACGCTTCGGGCGCTACACCCGCACCCTCAACGCGGGCCTGAACATCGTCGTTCCGTTCATCGACTCGATCCGCAACCGCATCGACCTGCGTGAACAGGTCGTCCCCTTCCCGCCCCAACCGGTGATCACCCAGGACAACCTGGTGGTCAACATCGACACCGTCATCTATTACCAGGTGACCGACGCCCGGGCCGCGACATACGAAGTCGCCAGCTACATCCAGGCGATCGAGCAGCTCACCGTCACCACCCTGCGCAACATCATCGGTGGCATGGACCTCGAGCGGACCCTGACCTCCCGCGAGGAGATCAACGCGGCCCTGCGCGGCGTCCTCGACGAAGCCACCGGCAAGTGGGGAATCCGCGTCAACCGCGTCGAGCTCAAGGCGATCGAGCCGCCCACCTCCATCCAGGACTCGATGGAGAAGCAGATGCGCGCCGACCGTGACAAGCGCGCCGCGATCCTCACCGCGGAAGGCATCAGGCAGTCCCAGATCCTCACCGCCGAGGGTGAGAAGCAGTCCGCGATCCTGCGCGCCGAAGGTGAGGCCAAGGCGGCCGCGCTGCGCGCCGAGGGCGAGGCCCAGGCCATCCGTACGGTCTTCGAGTCCATCCACGCCGGAGACGCCGACCAGAAGCTCCTCGCCTACCAGTACCTCCAGATGCTCCCGAAGATCGCCGAGGGCGACGCCAACAAGCTCTGGATCGTGCCCAGCGAAATCGGCGACGCGCTCAAGGGCCTGTCCGGCGCCATGGGCAGCTTCAACCCGATGGCCGGCATGGGCGGTGGCGGCTCCGGCACATCCGGCGGCGGCAAGGGCACGGAGCGCCGCGAACAGCCCCCCCTCGACTGACCCGTCGGCCTCTCAGGCATGATCGGTGCATCCGGCACCGATCATCGAGGGGCACAGCGTGACCATCTGGGAGATGCTCGCCGTCTTCGCCGCGGGCATCAGCGCCGGCACCATCAACACCATCGTCGGCTCGGGGACGCTGATCACCTTCCCGGTGCTCCTCGCCACCGGCCTGCCCCCGGTCACCGCCACCGTCTCCAACGCACTCGGCCTGATCCCCGGCTCGATCAGCGGAGCCATCGGCTACCGCGCCGAACTCACCGGCCAGCGCAGCCGTGTCCTGCGCCTGAGCATCGCCGCCGCGATCGGCGGCATCAGCGGAGCCGTACTGCTGCTGATGCTGCCCTCCACGGCCTTCGAGACGATCGTGCCGGTACTGGTCGCGCTCGCCCTGGTGCTGGTGATCCTCCAGCCGCGCATCACCAAGGCCGTCCAGCGCCGCCGCGAGCGCAACGGCACCCCCACGCACCCCGACGGCGGCCCGCTGCTGTTCGTCGGACTGATGCTCGCCAGCGTCTACGGCGGCTACTTCACCGCCGCCCAGGGGATCATCTACCTCTCCCTGATGGGCATGCTGCTCGACGACTCCCTGCAGCGCCTCAACGCCGTCAAGAACGTCCTCGCGGCCGTCGTCAACAGCATCGCCGCGCTCTTCTTCCTCTTCGTCGCGGACTTCGAATGGACGGCGGTCGTGCTGCTCGCGGTCGGCTCCGCCCTCGGCGGCCAGCTCGGAGCCAGGATCGGCCTCCGCCTGCCGCCGACGGCACTGCGCGTGTTGATCGTGGCGGTCGGCACGGTCGCCATCGTCCAGCTGCTGCTCCGCTGACGCACGAAGGCCCGCCCCCACCAAGGGGGCGGGCTTCGTCACCGACCGGCTTCGCCGATCAGCCCTCTGCTACGCCGCGGGCTGGACCGCCAGCCACTGCGGCAGCTCCGTGCGCTCACCGGCCCGCATCCCGAGCAGCATCGCGTCCGCCGGAGAGGGTACGAACGGTTGGTGGAGCAGCGGCATACCCGCCTGCTCCGGCGTACGGTCAGCCTTGCGGTGGTTGTCCTCGGCGCAGGACGCGACCGTATTCAGCCAGCTGTCCGCACCGCCGTGCGACCTCGGCACAACGTGGTCCACGGTCGTGGCGCGCTTCCCGCAGTACGCGCACCGGTGCTGGTCCCGTACCAGCACACCCCGCCTCGACCAGGGCGCCTGTCTTCGGAACGGCACCCGTACATAGCGGCAGAGCCTGATCACCTGGGGCACCGGAAGATCGACTGCCGCGGCACGCATACGGAGTCCGGGGTGGGCCTGCTCGACGACGGCCTTGTCCTGCAGAACCAGAACCACCGCACGGTTGAGTGTCACCGTCGACAGCGGCTCGAAGCTCGCATTCAGCACCAGCGTGTCACGCATCTCGCCCACCTCCCGTTCGCCGGCCCAGCCCGTTGCGGGCCGTGGGCTTGGATCAACTCTGGCCGGGCGCGCCGAGATGGACAACGCAATAAAAGATGCCCTGCCCTGATCTCTCCAAGACCAGGGCAGGGCAAACAACAAACGAACGATCAGCTCCTCGAAGGACCTTCGTACTCCCCGATGAGCTGCGCACGCGCCAGAGTGTGGAACCGCAGATTGAAGCCCACGACCGCGGGCGACACATCCGCGTCGGGGCCCAGCTTCTCGCTGTCCACCGCGTACACCGTGAAGACGTAGCGGTGGTTCTCACCGGCCGGGGGAGCGGCGCCGCCGAAGTCCTTCGACCCGTAGTCGTTACGGACCTGAACGGCGCCCTCGGGCAACCCCTCGAACTTTCCGCTGCCCGCACCAGCGGGCAGCTCCGTGACCGACGCCGGGATGTCGAAGAGCACCCAGTGCCAGAACCCGCTGCCCGTGGGCGCATCAGGATCGAAGCACGTCACGGCGAAGCTCTTGGTCTGCGCCGGGAAACCCTCCCACCGCAGCTGCGGCGAGGTGTTGCCCGCCGCGTAGACCTGGGCGTCCTTCAGCACCGACCCCGGCGCGATGTCGTCGCTCACCACCGTGAACGACGGCACCGCCGGATGAAAGTCGTGCGGAAGCGGCGCCTGCTTGAGCTCGGTCACGTCTGAACCTCCGATTCGGCTGTCTGCTGCCTGGCTTTGCTGCCCTGCCGGATCCGAGCCTAGAGCCCGAGGCCCAAGCCCCGAGGCGCCTGCCCCAAGCTCCAAGCCCCGTGGCCCTAGAGCCAGTTGCGACGCCCGCCGACATCCGCGAGCCACTGGTTGAGGAAAGCAGCCCAATCGGTCGACTGGAAGTTGTGGTGCCCCACCTGGAAGGCCTTGTACGAGTCACTGCCCTCGCTGAACAGCCCCGGCTTCTTGTCCATCTCGAGGATGACGTCCATCTCGCGGTCGTCCGCGACGAAGGTCAGCTCGACCTGGTTCAGCCCGCGGTACTGCTGCGGCGGGAAGAACTCGATCTCCTGGTAGAACGGCAGCCGCTGCCTCGTCCCACGGATGTGCCCGCGCTCCATGTCCGCGCTCTTGAAGCGGAAGCCCAGCTGGATGAAGGCGTCGAGAATGGCCTGCTGCGACGGCAGCGGGTGCACATTGATCGGGTCCAGGTCGCCCGAGTCCACGGCCCGCGCGATCTCCAGCTCCGTCGTCACACCGATGTTCATCCCGCGCAGCTGCTGCCCCGCGATGCTGGTGACCGGGGTCTCCCACGGAATCTCAAGACCGAACGGCACCACGTGCACCGCCCCGGCCTTCACCACGAACGCACCGCCCAGCCGCTGCTTGGTGAACTCGATGTCCTGCTTGACCTCCTGCTCACCACCCTCGACCTCGACCCGCGCCTGCAGACCGACGGAGAGACCCTCGATCTGCTGGTCGACCGAGCCGCCCTGGATGCGCACCTCGCCCTGGACAACACCGCCAGGCACGACGTTCGCCTCGGTCAGCTCCGTCTCCACGGAAGCACCGCCGGCACCCAAGCTGGCAAGCAGCTTCTTGAAGCCCATGTTCACTCCTTCTAGGTTCTGACCTCTACATACGCGCGACGACCGTAGCCGGTTCCCCGGTACCCTCGGACGCCATGATCGAGAGCCCCGACCGTACGCCGCTGCCCCGGGAGTTCTTCGACCGCCCAGTACTGGAGGTCGCTCCCGAGCTCCTTGGCTGCACCCTGGCACGCCTCACGGACGACGGACCCATCGAGTTGCGCCTTACCGAAGTGGAGGCGTACGCGGGCGAGCTCGACCCCGGCTCCCACGCCTACCGCGGCCGCACGGCACGCAACGACGTGATGTTCGGCCCGCCGGGCCATGCGTACGTCTACTTCACCTATGGCATGTGGCACTGCCTCAATGTCGTGTGCGGTTCGGAGGGCACGGCGAGCGGGATCCTGCTGCGGGCCGGCGAGATCCAAGTAGGCGCGGATCTCGCGCGTAAACGTCGACTCTCGGCCCGCTACGACAAGGAACTGGCCAAAGGCCCGGCCCGCCTGGCCACGGCCCTGGACGTCGACCGCGCCCTGAACGGCACCGACCTCTGCCTCGGGGACGACGCCCCGCTGTCCCTACTGACCGGTACACCGCCCGCCCCTGACCTGGTGCGCAGTGGCCCCCGCACGGGAGTGGGGGGCGACGGCGCCCACCACCCGTGGCGCTTCTGGATCGAAGGCGACCACACCGTGAGCCCGTACCGGGCCCATGCCCCACGGCGCAGGGCAACTTGACTCGGCAGAGCGGGACGCCTAACGTAGCCCGAGCCGCTTGAAACGGGCCATGCCATTCGGCAACCCGAAGTGGCCATCCACTCCTTACGACGAACCCCAACCGGGTGCGGTTTCGGCATGCCGAAATTCAAGCCTTATGACTCGATTATGAGTCGGTCCGGGAATCGGCTAAAGTAGTGAACACGCCGAAAGGCGAAAGGCCTCTCCAACGGCCACTGGATTCGAATTCCTCACCGGAAACGGAACGGAAATAGAGTCTGGTAGGGTTGGAAACGCAAGACCGAAGGGAAGCGCCCGGAGGAAAGCCCCGGAAAGTGTTCTGTGGGTGAGTACAAAGGAAGCGTCCGTTCCTTGAGAACTCAACAGCGTGCCAAAAGTCAACGCCAGATATGTTGATACCCCGGCCTGTTTCGGCAGGTTCGAGGTTCC